>NZ_MKVU01000011.1:371-57182 GCF_001899225.1 Pandoraea sp. 64-18
CATACCTCGGCCGCTACGCCCGGCACGCTCGCCAGCACCCTGGCCACGGCCGTCCGCGCCCATTCGGGCCAGTCCGGCTTCCAACTCCTCGCCACCGGCTCCGACGCATTCACCACCCGCCTCGCACTGGTTCAGGCCGCACAGCACAGTCTGGACGTTCAGTACTACAGCGCCGGCGAGGACGTCACCGGCCGCCTCCTGCTCCAGGCGCTGCTCGACGCCGCCAACCGCGGCGTACGCATACGCATGCTGGTCGACGACATCAACCGTCGCCATACCGACCCGGCGTTTGCGGCGCTCGATCAACATCCCAACATCGAGATCCGCGTCTTCAACCCATTCGGCACCCGCGACACCACGCTTATCGAACGAGCGGGCAATCTGCTCACCCGGTTCGACCAGCTCAACCGCCGCATGCACAACAAGGCGCTGGTCGCCGACAATCAGCTGGCCATCGTGGGCGGCCGCAATCTGGGCGATGAGTATTTCGACGCCAATCCCGAATTGTCCTTCCGCGACTTCGATCTGCTCTGTGCCGGCCCGATCGTCGACGCCGTCTCCCGTAGCTTCGACCACTTCTGGACGAGCCAACAGTCTTATCCGCTCAAGCAGGTTCAGTCGAAGATCGACGAAGCAACGCTCGACGCCACGCGCGACGCGTTGGCACGCCACTGGCGCGACACCGACCGAACGCCCGCGGGACATCTGGCGCTTCACCCGCCCCCGCTCGCCGAGCGTCTGCACAACGGCAAGCTCCCGCTCTTCTGGGCGCCCGCCGAGCTTGCGGCCGACGGTCCCGACAAAATAGACACCCCTGCCGCCGAGACCCAGAGCGCACCCGGACACAAGCTGCGCCAGTTGGCGGCGAATGCCCAGCAAGAGGTTCTGATCATTTCCCCGTACTTCGTCCCGCTGGACGGCGGCGTAAGGTTTCTGTCGACGCTCACGCAGCGCGGCGTCAAGGTACGCGTGCTGACGAACTCTCTCGCGGCGACCGACGTCGTGGCAGTCCACGCCGGCTATGCACGCTATCGCACGGCGTTGCTGCAAGCCGGCGTCGCGCTATACGAGTTCAAGCCGATGCGCACGAATAACGGAGCCCGCTCGCTGCGACGCGTCTCGTTCGGCAGCACGTCGCGTGCCAGCCTGCACGGCAAGGTCTATGTCATCGACCGGCGTGACGTCGTCCTCGGTTCGTTTAATCTGGACCCGCGGTCGGTGCGTCTGAATACGGAATTAGCGATCGTGATCCACAGCCCGGATTTTGCCGAGCACATGGCACGGATTTTCGACCGGGCGACGTCACCCCATGCCAGTTTTCGCGTCGAGTTGGCACCCGCCAACCACGCCACGCCACCGCCGATCACCCCGCCGACGCTTCCGGCGCTGCGCTGGATCGGCGAGGAGAATGGTCAACCGCGCACCTTCGACGTTGAACCCTATGCGTCATTCTGGCGCAATGCGGTGGCAGGCGCCGTCACGTTGCTGCCGAGCGACGACCTGCTTTGAAACGGTGCGCCCCCCCACGAAAACCTGAACCGTAGCGCCCCCAATCCGCGCCCCGATCTAACGCTGGCGCGCCGTGAAACGCGCCCTTCGGCGGCAGCGCCGCCCACACCTTCCCCCTCCCCCTCACCCATCCTCCCTCTCCCCTCGCACTTCTCGCTTTTCGCCTCTCACCTCTCACGCATCACCCTTCCCTCTTAGCCCTCAACCTCACCTTCGCCCCCCATCCAAGACGCGCAGTCGGCTCGGCGCACGCCCGTCGTCCGCCTGGACGGAAAACCGGCATGCGCAAGCCGCCTGCCGAGCGCGCTACGCCAATCCCGCCTCGCGTCGCAAACGCACGGCCGAACGGGTGGCGTTACGAACGACCTCGCCAACATCGAACGTAAGGAACCGGCCGCCTTGCCGCAAAATGCGGCCGTCCACGATCACCGTATCGACATTCTCCGGCTGCCCCGAATACACCAGTGAATTGAACGGGTCGAATACGGGGGCGATATCCAGGTCATCCATGCGAACAAGCACGATGTCGGCGCGTTTTCCCGGGGACAATGACCCAGTGCGATCGGCAAGATTGAGCGTGCGCGCACCCTCGATGGTCGCGAGTTCCACCAACCGGCGCGGCGTAAGTTTGACGTTCGTGTCGCTTCTCGACTTGTGTGCCCACAGCAGGGCCCGCATTTCGTTGAAGAAGTTGGCATTGGCCGATGCCGCCGAAGAATCGGTCGAAAGCCCCATTTGCGCGTGAAGCGCTTCCATTTCCGCAAATTGGGTATATCCACTTCTCACCGTGGAGTACTGCAGCTCGATGGCGGGCGCGATACTGATGCGCACGTTCGATGCCGCGAGCGTCTGGCGCTCCGCCGCCGTGAACCCTTGCGGATGCACCAGCAGCAGGTCCGAATTCAGCCATTGATGCCTGGCCATCACGTCGATAATGCCGTGCGTCAGATTCCCGTAGTGCAGCGTGTAAGGAAGCTGCATGGCCTGGGCATGCGCCATCGACGTGCTGAGATCATCGAATACGCTGGCGCGCATCGAACCGTCTTTTTCCGTCACCGGTGCGACGACAACGCCCAATGTCAGCCGCGGACGCTTCGGCAATATCGCCTGCCGGACTCGCTCGACATCCTGCCAGTCCATAGGCTGCGATGACGGCTCGCCGAAGCGCCCGTATGAGAATCGGGCGCGAACGCCAAGATCCTCCAGCGCCTGTAGATCCGCCCGCGCATGCGCTGGCGAGCGCACGTTGTGACAAAAGTCGTGCACGGTGGTGATGCCGGACATCAGGTTCTGCGCCAACCCGAAACGCACCGAGTGGTAGATGTCCTCCGGCGTCATGACGGCACCGGCACGGGCCTTGCTCGGGAAATAGCCGAAGGTCGGATCGTCGCCGCGCAGGGAGCCGCGCAACAGGCTCGTCCACATGTGTTGATGCGTGTCCACGAACCCCGGCATGACGATCGTACGGCTCGCGTCGATGATTCGCACGTTCGGCAGATCAACGCGCGCGGCCACGGCGACGATGGCACCGCCCTTTACGTGCACGTCGCCCACGGGGAATTCGCCGAGTGACGAATCCATTGTCAGCACGTACCCACCGCGCAAGATGAACTCGTCTCGCTCTGGCTGGGCAGGCTGCGAAGGCCGTTCCGCCGCGTGCAACGCCGCCGACACCGGCGCCAGCAGCGCGGGAACCATCATGCTGCCAGCCACGGCGCCGCAGGCTTTGAGAAGATTGCGCCGGTTTCGCTGCATCTCGTTGTTCATATCAGACCTCCTTGGGGGCGACAACGCGTCAAAAGGTGTGTTGGATGCTGACGGTACTGACGAACTGGTGACCGCCGCTCGCAGGGCCGGCCGACGCGTTCACTTGCGCCATCGCACCGTTGCCTGAAGCGATTTGCAGCGCGGCGTCGACGTACAGCGTCGTACGCTTCGACAGCCGGTAGCCGACAAGGGACGTGAGTTGATTGGCGCGGTTGTCGTTCAGCTGGGCGTTGCCGCGCATGTGCGTATACGTCGCGCTCGCGTACCACGCGGCGGTGAAGTCGTATCCAACGCTCACGTCGAAGGCGTTGATCTGCGCCCCGGTCGCCGTGTTTCGGGACAGGGTGGCAAGTGCCGAGATCAACACCTTGCCGAACCCATAGCGGACCCCGAGACCGATATTGCGGATGCCATCGTTGCCGTTGTTCGTTTGCGGCGACTTGACCATCGTGTACGCCGCACCGATGCCAGCATTCGCGTAGTCGTAATTGATGCCGAAACTGCTGGCGGAGGATCGGCCGAAACTTCCGGGCACGCCGCCGAAGCCGTACATCGCGCCGAACGTCAGGCCCGAGAAATCGGCGCTTTTGAATTTGACGGTGTTGGCGATCGCCTCGCCATTCACGCGATCGAAGTCGAACGACCCTTGCGAGGAATACGACACGCCGAACTTCGCGAACGGCCCCTGATGGGCGGCGTAGGATCCCTCGAAGAAGCTCCCCGGGTAGCGGTTCAACGTCAGGCTGTCGAACATGAAGTCGCGTTGATTCCCGACGGTCACCGTGCCGTATCGATTCGCCAGTCCGACATACGATTCGCGGGAAAACAGACTGCCCGGACCGCCGAACACGTTGCCGTTGACAATGCTGAACAGCGAGCCGAGATAAAACACGGCACGGTTGCCGCCGCCGAGGTCTTCATCGCCGCGAAAGATCAGGGCGTTCGGCCGCAGAACGCCAGGGTTTGCCGTCACAGCAACGCCCCCGCCAACGTTGCTCGTGTAGCCCACGCCAGCGCCCAGCAGTCCGCTGATCTCGATATGGCTCTGCGCCTGCGCAGGGTTGGCGAGCGCACCGCCCAGAAGGCCTGCGGCGATGAATGAACGTACCCAAATGCCGTGATGATTCACGTTGTCTCCCTTGATTTGAACTGGATGCGTGGCAAGGACAGGTTTTGCGCAGGCCCTTGCCCGATAGGGCCAGCCCGCTTCGCATCCGCCATCTCCCCGAGTTGTGTTCGGGACGCGTGAATGCGATTATTTTTTATGCTTATATAATTGATACTTAAACTTATTAGACGAAAGGGCATGGCCTCGACCGCCTGCGCCCGACACCGCATCGGGTGTCTGGCAGGACAGTGTAGGTTCAGGTCATTGCCGCGAAGGTGAATTGTTGGAATCAGCCATCAACCATTGGTTGACGCACGGCTGACGCAGTCGGGGGCGCCGATGGTGAGCCAATAGCGCGAGACTCATGGGTGCGCTACGTACAGAACGGGCCCGTCGCCTCGTTACCGGTAACGCGTTGATGGAGATCGAAAATGAATGTCAGAACCGGTCAGGCGCCACCGTCGCGCCTCAAGCTCAAGTACCTCCAGGCCGTGGCGGTGCTCGATGAAACGCACAGCTTGACGAAGGCCGCCGATCGCCTGAATCTCACGCGCGCGGCGCTCTCCAAGACACTGGCTGCGCTGGAAGACCTACTGGGGGTGAAGCTCTACGAGCGTACCGCGTCCGGCATGGTGCCGACGACGTTCGGTCGGACGCTGGCCCGCCACGCCCGCATGATTCTTGGCAATCTCCGCTCGGCCGAGGACGAACTCCGAGACCTGATGAACGAGCACCGCGAGAGCCTGGTCGTCGGCGCCCTGTTCATCGCCATGCCTCAACTCCTGCCGCAGGCGATCGCATTGCTGGCCGAGTCCCATCCGCGTTGCGTCATCACCGTGCGCGAGAGTGGTTCCTTCGGGCTGGCCGCGGGGCTTCACGATGGCAGCTTCGATCTGGTCGTGGGACGTCTGGTGCCGGAGTATTTTCGCAGCGCGGTCGAACTGGAACCGCTGTTCCACGAGGATCTGCTCGTCATCTGCCGTCGCGAGCATCCGCTTGCCCAAGTGCCGGCACTTGGCTGGCGCGACGTTGCCGGCTATCCTTGGCTGCTCCCGCCCAAGGAGTCCCCGATCAGCCACGCGCTGCAATCGCAATTTCTCGCGGACGGCGTGCCGGGGCCCGGCATGATCGTCGAGGCGTTTTCCGTCTCCCTCGCGCTCGGGATGCTGCAAACCTGCAACGCGATTACCGTGCTGCCGAGCCGCCTGGCCCATGCCCTGCGCGACAAGGGCGACGTCACGATTCTGCCTTTGCGCCCTCCACCGCTGCCCGCGCCGATGGGCGTGGCATGGCGCCGCGGCGACCCCCTGTCGCCGCTCGCCGCGGCGTTTGTCGAGGCGTTGAAGCGGTGCGCCTCGGCATCCGCACGCTGAGACATCGCTTCTCGCTTTCCGGCGTCACCGCACGCCCCCCCCAGTCGCTCACGCGCGCCCGCCCCCCTTCGGCGCGCGGCGAATCCCACCTTCGCTGGCGCTCCATACTCTGCAACAAACAATCTCCGCCATCTCATGGAAAACATTTATTGACCGACCGGCCGGTCGGTTTATAATGCGTTCCATATCCCTACATGCCGCGGAGACCTTCCTCTATGTATACGCAAGCCATCGACCTGGCCGGCAACAGCCCCAAGGGTGTGCGCGCCCTGAGCGAGGCGGAGCAGGCACAACAAGCCCGCTTCGACGCCCGCGTCGCCGCCGATCAGAAGATCGAGCCGCAGGACTACATGCCCGCCGAGTACCGCAAGACGCTCGTGCGCCAGATCTCGCAACACGCGCACTCGGAAGTCGTCGGCATGCTGCCGGAAGGCAACTGGATCTCGCGCGCGCCCAGCCTCAAGCGCAAGGCCATCCTGCTCGCCAAGGTGCAGGACGAGGCCGGCCACGGCCTCTATCTGTATTCCGCCGCCGAAACGCTCGGCACGTCGCGCGACCAGATGATCGACGCGCTGCACTCGGGCAAGGCCAAGTACTCCAGCATCTTCAATTACCCGACGCTCACCTGGGCCGATGTCGGCGTGATCGGCTGGCTCGTCGACGGCGCCGCCATCATGAACCAGGTACCGCTGTGCCGCTGCTCGTACGGCCCGTATGCGCGGGCCATGATCCGCGTGTGCAAGGAAGAGTCGTTCCACCAGCGTCAGGGTTTCGACGCCCTGCTCTCAATGATGAGCGGCACGCAAGCCCAACGCGACATGGTTCAGGAAGCCGTGAACCGCTGGTGGTGGCCGGTGCTGATGATGTTCGGCCCGAGCGACAAGGACTCGATCCACAGCACGCAAACCATGCAGTGGGGCATCAAGCGCATTTCGAACGACGATCTGCGTCAGAAATTCGTCGACGCCGCCGTCGAACAGGCCAAGGTGCTCGGCGTGAGCTTTCCCGATCCGGATCTGAAGTGGAACGAGGCCCGCAAGGCACACGACTACGGCGAGATCGACTGGAGCGAATTCTGGCGCGTGGTCGGCGGCGACGGCCCGTGCAACAAGGAACGTGTCGGCACGCGCGTGGCCGCCCACGAAAAAGGCGCCTGGGTGCGCGACGCCGCCCTGGCGCACGCCGCCAAACAACGCCAGCGTGCCGAGAAGCAAGCCGCCTGAGCCCGCACGCGCCCAGTCACCGGCAGCCCCTTACAAGACATCAGGAACGATCATGACGCAAGCAAGCAGCAAGGAATGGCCCCTCTGGGAAGTGTTCGTGCGCAGCAAGATGGGCCTCGAACACAAACACTGCGGTAGCCTGCACGCCGCGGACGCCGAGATGGCGTTGCATATGGCGCGCGACGTCTACACGCGCCGCCAGGAAGGGGTGAGCCTTTGGGTCGTGCCGTCCGCCGCCATCACGGCGTCGGCCCCCGAAGACAAGGCCGAGCTGTTCGATCCGGCCGCCGACAAGATCTACCGCCATCCGACCTTCTACCAGTTGCCGGAAGAAGTGAACCACATGTAAGCGGCAGCGCGCCGCGTTGATCGGCGCGCCCCATGCGAGACCCCAGAACATGAAACCGACGCAGGAACATTTGTCCTATCTGCTGCGCCTCGCCGACAACGCGCTGATCCTCGGTCAGCGCAATGCGGAATGGTGCGGTCACGGCCCCGTGCTGGAAGAAGACATTGCGCTCACCAACCTGAGCCTCGATCTCATCGGTCAGGCACGCATGCTGTATCAGCATGCCGCCAAGATCGACACCGCGCTGACCGGCATCGCGAAACAGGAAGACGATTACGCCTTCTGGCGCGACGAATTCGCGTTCCGCAACTGGACGCTGGTCGAACTGCCCCACTACGGTCCGACCGCCGGCACGACGGCCGCCGAGCGCGACTACGCCGTGACCATCGTGCGCAACTTCCTCTACTCGGCCCTGATGGTCGAAGTGTGGCAAGCCCTCACGCAGTCGATGGATCCGGACCTCGCCGCCATCGCCGCCAAGTCGGTCAAGGAAGCGCATTACCACCTGCACCACGCGCGCGACTGGCTGGTGCGCTTCGGCGACGGCACCGAGGAATCGCACCGCCGCGCGCAAGCCGCGCTCGACTATCTGATGCCGTACATGAACGAGATCTTCAAGCCGGACGCGCTGGAAGACGCCGTGGCCGCCGCCGGCACCGGCGTCGCGATGGCCAGCCTGAAGGACACTTGGCAAGCCACGGTGAGCGACGCGCTGCAAGAAGCAACGCTCGACGCACCGGTCGGCGGCGCGTTCGAGAGCACGGGCAAGTTCGGTCATCACTCCGAGCACATGAGCTATCTGCTCGGCGAGATGCAGGGGCTGGCTCGCCAGCATCCCGGCGCGACCTGGTAAGCCGCCGCGCGCCGCGCACGTCATGCCTACGATGAATTCGCTCGCCACTCCCTTCGTCGCTCACTTCGCCGATACGACCATGAATCTGCCGCTCACTCCCCCCGTTGCGCCCGACGTGCTCACGCCGGCCTCGGAGGCGTCGCTGCCGCTCGCATGGCAGACGCTCGAAGCGGTGCCCGATCCGGAGATTCCGGTTGTGTCGATTCGTGAACTCGGCATCCTGCGCGACGTGCGCGTCGTCACAAACGCCAGCGGTAGTGCGGCGTTTGAGATCGTGATTACGCCGACGTACTCGGGTTGCCCGGCGATGCAACAGATCGCCGAGGACATCGACGCCGCCATGACGCGCGCGGGCCTCGGTCCGTGGCACGTCACGACGGTGCTCGCCCCCGCCTGGACGACCGACTGGATCAGCCCCGAGGCGCGCGAAAAGCTGCGCGGCTATGGCATTGCGCCGCCCACGGGCACGCACGCCGTGGCCGCCGACGCGCCCCGCAAGATCACGTTCTACGGCCGCCCGAAAGACGGCGTGACGTGCCCGCATTGCGGCTCGTCCGACACCGAAGTGGTATCCGCGTTCGGTTCGACGGCCTGCAAAGCGCATTACCGTTGCCGTACGTGCCGCGAGCCGTTCGACTATTTCAAGCCCTATTGATTGACCCGATTGATCCGGCTTCGCGCGTAGCGATGCCGACACTTTGCCCGGCGGCAATCGCACCCGAGCATCAAGGAAGCCCACGATGACGACCCCGCAATTCCATTCGCTGACCATCCGCGAAATCCGGCCCGAGACCGCCGACGCCATCTCCATCGCCTTCACGGTGCCGGACGCATTGCGCGACGCCTATCGCTTCACGCAAGGGCAGTTCCTCACGCTCAAGACCGAGATCGACGGCGAAGAAGCGCGTCGCTCCTACTCGATCTGCGTCGGCGTGCCCGACTACGATGCCACGGGCGAACTGCGCGTGGGCATCAAGCGCGTGCCGGGCGGCAAGTTCTCGAACTTCGCGAACGATCAGTTGAAGCCGGGGCAACAGATCGACGTGATGACGCCGGATGGCCGTTTCTTCACGCGTCTGTCGGCCGACCACACAAAGCACTATGTCGGCTTCGCCGGCGGTTCGGGCATCACGCCGATGCTCGCGCTCATCAAGACGACGCTGGCCGCCGAGCCGCACAGCCAGTTCACTCTGGTCTACGGTAACCGCGCGGTGCCCGCCATCATGTTCGCCGAAGCGCTCGAAGACCTGAAGAACACCTATCTGGGCCGCTTGCGTCTGTATCACGTACTCTCGGACGAAGCCCAGGAGGTGGAACTGTTCAACGGCCTGCTCAACCAGGACAAGTGCACCGCTTTCCTTGAGACGCTGATCCCGGCATCGAGTATCGACGAAGCGTTCATCTGTGGCCCCGGCCCGATGATGGACGCCGCCGAAGCCGCGCTCCATGCCGCCGGTGTGGCCAAAGAGAAGATTCATGTCGAACGGTTCGGCGTACCGACGCCGCAGGTCGCTGCGAAGCCGGTCGTCATCACCGACGATACGCCGATGGCGGAGCTGGTCGTCGTCATGGACGGCAAGGAGCGCCGCCTGCGTCAGCCGTATGAGGGCCAGAGCATTCTGGATACCGGTCTTGCCGCCGGTCTGTCGCTGCCGTACGCCTGCAAGGGCGGCGTGTGCTGCACGTGCCGCGCCAAGGTGCTCGAGGGCGAAGTGGCGATGGACAAGAACTACACGCTGGAAGACTACGAAGTCGAGCAAGGTTTCGTGTTGACGTGCCAGGCACGGCCCCTCACGGAACGCGTTGTGGTGAGCTACGATGAGCGCTGAACCCGCGCTGAATCTGCGTTGAATCTGCGTTGAATCTGCGTTGAGCGTTCGACTCGCCGGAGCCGCGACAGCGGGGCCGGCGGATCGAACGCCTGTTTGCCAAGTCGTGCGAACACTACGTCAACACGGCGGGAACAGGCGTGAAATCCCGCCAATGTCCCGATTATTTCGGGCATTACGGGAGCGTCAACCCGAGGTTGCGGGAATACCGTAAACTAGCGGGCATGAATACCATCCATGTCGTCTGTGGCGATATCGCCGCGCAGCAGTTGCGCGCGGCGATGGCGCAAGCGCTTCGCGCCGATCCCGTGCTTGTTCTGCGTGACGATCTGGCCATTGGTCCGCTGCGCGAGATCGACGAGAACGAGCGGCAGCGGGCGGCATTCTGGCAACGCGTGCTGCCGTCTGCCGGGCGCGACTACGCGGGGGAATTGCGCGAGGAACTGGCGTCGCTGCAACGCTTGGTCGAGGGCGACAGTGCGGTGGTCTGCTGGCATGGGGACAGTGCGTCGGACCAGCTCACGCTGCGACGCGTGGCCTTCATGTTGCGCAATACGCCCGCACGCCTGAACGAGATCGTGTTGCGTGGCAGCGATCTGGCGACGCCCGGGTCCCCGCAGGACGCCACGCGACGGACGAGCGTCGGCATGTACGCGCCAGAGGTGCTGGCCGAGCGATTTGCACGTATCGCCCCGATTTCGCTGCTGCGCATTGGCCGTCTGTCGTTGGAATGGCGCGCGCTCAAGCAGGCGAACACGCAGGTCCGCCGCTGGGTGAACAACACGTTCGAAGGCGCGACGTTCGCCGAAATCGATGACCAGATTCTCGGCCTGGCGCCCGTCGCGTGGACGCCCATGGCCGCCTTTCTGGGCGAGGCAATGCCGCGCTTCGAAGGTTTTTTTGCGACCGACAGTTTTCTGCTGTGGCGCTGCCGCGAACTCGGCGCGGCAGGCCGGCTCGCGTTGCGCGGCGACACCACGGCGCCCGCCGCGTGCGATCTACGACTGGAGTAACCCCCGTTTATGGCACGTACCAAAGCGCCCGATCACGAATCGCAGCGCGAACAGATTCTCGATGTCGCCGCCGAAGCATTCGCACACGCGAGTTATCCGAGCGCCTCGATGTCCGAACTGGCCGCCGCGTGCGGCACGTCGAAGGCCCGGCTGTATCACTATTACGCGAGCAAGGACGCCATCCTGTTCGATCTGCTCGAGCGCTACACCAAGCGCTTGATGCTGATCGTCACCGAGGTCGAGGCGCTCGGCCAACGCCGCGGGCTGTCCGAGCGCGATACGTTCCATGAACTGATCCGCGCCTTTCTCGATGAGTACGAGACGTCGCAGACGCGTCATATTGCACTGCTCAACGACGTGAAGTTTCTCAACGACGAGCAACGGGAGATCGTGCTCAATCGTCAGCGTGACGTGGTCGCGGCGTTTGCCCGTCAACTCTCGCGAGCGTTCCCTGACCGGGTGACCAAGCACAACCAGACGGCACTCACGATGATGCTGTTCGGCATGATCAACTGGACCTTCACATGGCTCAAGCCCGGCGGTCGCATGCGATATCGCGATTTCGCCAACGAGGTGATCGCCGTGCTCGAGCACGGCCTCGTCACCCCGCTGCCGGGCGGGATCGAAGCCGCCATCCCCGCAGCAGCGGCGCCATCGCGCGCTTAGCCAGTAGTCACTCACTTTCAAAAAAAGGGCGATGCATCGCCCTTTTTTGTTGCCTCGCAGCAACTTATCGTCGAACGTCATTGGGGGCGACATCGAGAAACGGCGCGGCTCTTCAGCAACTTAGACACTTTCCTCCAGACACTCCCGCCACAAACTAGGGTTTTCACCTAGCCAATCAGGTATAATTCTTTTGCGTCGCACAATCCAGTGCACGCACTAAAGAATACCCAAGGATTGCGCCATGACTGCCCCGAACCCCACGCCCGACGTCGCACGCGCGACGGTTGCCGCCAACGAGCGGTCGAGCGTGCTGATTCGTGAGCTGACCTCCGGCGACATCCATCGACTCCAGCGCCACTTCCTGGCCCTCGGCGAAGAAGACCGTCTGCTGCGTTTCGGCCAGATCGTCACCGATGACGTGATCACTCGTTACGTCGCCAGCCTCGACTTCTCGCGCGACAGCGTTTTTGGCGTGTACGACGACAATCTGGCTCTCGTGGCGGTCGCTCATGTTGCGCATCTGCCGGAAGGCCAGAACGGGCGTGTCGCCGAATTCGGGGTCTCGGTGCTCGAATCGGCCCGTGGCCGCGGGATTGGCTCGCGTCTGTTCGAACGTGCCACGATCCACTGCCGCAACCAGCGCGTCGACACGCTTTACATGCACTGCCTGTCGCGCAATGCCCGCATGATGCGCATCGCGAAGAAGGCCGGCATGGAAATCAACTACGCTTACGGCGAGGCCGACGGCTATTTGAGCCTGCCCCCCGCCGACACGCAGTCGATGCTCTCGGAAATGATGCAGGAGCAGGTCGCCGCCTTCGATTATGCGGTCAAGCGTCAGCTTCGCACCGCCCGCCGCCTGTTCGGCGCACTCCTGCCGAACCAGCGCGCCGCCTGAGCCGCGCACCCACGCCCCCCGAAAAAACGAAACCCGGTCAGTTGGCCGGGTTTTTTGTTCGCGTCAGAATAGCGACCACCGCCGATTTACGGAAGCGGCAGCGCTGTCGTCTCCTTGAGCTGATCGAGGACGAAGCTCGTTTTGACGTCGACCACGCTCGGATGCACGAGCAACTGCGCCTGCATGAAGCGCGAGAAGTGCGCCATGTCGCGCACGTGCACGCGCAGCAGGTAGTCCATGTCGCCAGCCATCGCATAGCAGCCGACGACCTCCGTCCAGGTATCGACCACGGCGCGGAAGTGTTCGATGACCGAGCCACCCTGCCCATCGCCAGGATGGCGCTTGTCTAGCCGTACATTGACGTAGGCCAGCAGGCCGAGGCCGATGCGCGTGGGCTCCAGCAAGGCGACATAGCCGCGAATGACGCCCGCTTCCTCCAGGCGACGAATGCGTCGCAGGCATGGGCTCGGCGAGAGTCTCACCTGCTCTGCGATTTCGAGATTGGACAGCCGGCCATTGCTTTGAAGCAAGGCGAGAATGCGGCGATCGATTTTGTCCAGTTCGAGTTTTGGCACATTATTTCCCGTTATTGCTAATAGTTCGCAATATTATTGCGTATTATTCCAATCTCAAGGAATCCATCTCCCCCGATTCGATGATTACGGGAGATTACAGCAAAGGCGCTCGGGACAAAAAAAGCGCCACCGGGTGAGGTGGCGCCTTGGGGTATCGGGGCGCATCGCGGGTGGGCGACGCCTTTGGGACATCGGGTCGCCTCAGCGACGCTGGAATTCTCGCGGATCGATCGTGCGCTGGTCGAGCGGGCCTTCGTAACGCTGCGGCGATTGCGTGGAGCGCGGCTGCGTGATCGGGGCCACCGGGGAAACCGGGGAAACGATCGGAATGGGTTCGGCCGTCGTGTCGCGCGCCATTTCGTCGGCGCGAGCGACGCTCACTTCCAGGGTCAGAAACGAAGCGGAAACCAACAGGAATTTGGCGATGTTTCGTTGATTCACAGTGACTCCTTCTTACGTATTGCGGCATTGCAACGCGCACTGACTGTGCGCAAAGTACGTACCCAACGTGTCGGGTAAAGCGTTAGTAACCATTCTGCCCGCGCCGTTCCCTCCCGCCGCCAACCGTTACACGTTGTTACCCGCGCGTCAGAAGATGCTGACAAGCGTACGGTTGCCGACATCATCGCGACACAATCGCGCCATTTCGAAGCGAAATCCGAAAGCCGCCCGTCGTCGCGATGCCGCATCGGTGGACACGACGAGGCACGGCACACCCAACCCATCGACGAGGGTATACGAGAGCTATCTGACGTTTACGTAAACGTCACAATGATCGCTATACTTCGCTGGATCGGTCACCGATGAGACGCCACCGTCCCCGTCAGGCAATGCCATGACACCGGTGCTACCATGAGTTCGACCGGTGAGCGCAATACAAAAAAGGCCCCCGCTCGCCTGGTGGCATCACGCAAGTGAGTCCCCGGGCACGCAACCATTAGAGGCCGGCATTCACCGCTGCCGTCCTGCTTCACGAGAGCGGGAGGGGCAGGAAGTTTTGGCGATCCCAAAATCAGTGAGAGTGAGGAGCACACCCCATGAACGCCCCCGTCAATCCGAGCTTGCTGGCCGCACTGGAATCGGTCACGCTCGACGACAAATACACGCTCGAGCGCGGTCGCGCCTACATGAGCGGCATTCAGGCCCTGGTCCGGCTTCCGATGTTGCAGCAGGCGCGCGACGCTGCGGCCGGACTCAACACCGCAGGCTTCATATCGGGCTATCGCGGCTCGCCGCTGGGCGGGCTGGATCTGTCGCTATGGAAAGCGAAGCAGCACCTCGCCAGCCATCATGTCGTTTTTCAGCCCGGCTTGAATGAAGACCTCGCGGCGACCGCCGTGTGGGGGTCGCAGCAGGTCAACCTGTACCCCGCCAAGTACGACGGCGTATTCTCCATGTGGTACGGCAAGGGCCCCGGCGTCGACCGCTCGATGGACGTGCTCAAGCACGGTAACTCGGCCGGCTCGTCGAAGCACGGCGGCGTGCTGGTGCTCGCGGGCGACGACCACGCAGCCAAGTCCTCCACCCTCGCGCACCAGTCCGAGCACGTTTTCAAGGCCGCCGGCATTCCCGTGCTGTATCCGTCGAACGTGCAGGAGTATCTCGATTACGGCCTGCATGGCTGGGCCATGAGCCGTTACTCGGGCCTGTGGGTCGCGATGAAATGCGTGACGGATGTGGTCGAGTCGTCGGCCTCGGTGATGATCGATCCGCACAACGTCGACATTCACCTGCCGGACGACTTCATCATGCCGCCCGACGGCCTGAACATTCGCTGGCCCGACCCGCCGCTGGTGCAGGAAGCGCGTTTGCTCGACTACAAGTGGTACGCGGGCCTTGCGTACGTACGCGCCAACAAGCTCGACCGCGTAATGATCGATTCGCCCCATGCGCGCTTCGGCATCATGACCGGCGGCAAGGCGTATCTCGACGTCTGTCAGGCGCTCGCCGATCTGGGGCTGGACGAAGCCACGTGTCAGCGCATCGGCATTCGTCTGTACAAGGTGGGCTGTGTGTGGCCGCTTGAAGCGCAGGGTGCGCGCGCGTTCGCACAAGGGCTCCAGGAAATTCTCGTGGTCGAGGAAAAGCGCCAGATCCTCGAATACGCGATCAAGGAAGAGCTGTACAACTGGCGCGACGACGTGCGCCCGCGCGTGTATGGCAAGTTCGACGAAAAGGATGGCGCCGGCGGCGAATGGTCGGTGCCGATGGCCAATTGGCTGCTGCCCGCCCACTACGAACTCTCCCCCGCGCTGATCGCCAAGGCGATTGCCACGCGTCTGGAAAAGTTCGAGTTGCCGAGCGACGTGCGCGAGCGCATCGCGACCCGCCTGCGCGTGATCGACGCGAAGGAGCAAGCTCTCGCCAAGCCGCGCGTGGCCGTCGAGCGCAAGCCGTGGTTCTGCTCGGGTTGTCCGCACAACACGTCGACCAACGTGCCCGAAGGCTCGCGCGCCATCGCCGGCATCGGCTGTCACTACATGACCGTGTGGATGGATCGGCGCACCGACACGTTCTCGCAGATGGGCGGTGAAGGCGTGCCCTGGATCGGTCAGGCACCGTTCTCGTGCGACGAGCACATCTTCGCCAACCTGGGCGACGGTACGTACTTCCACTCGGGCCTGCTCGCGATTCGCGCGGCGATCTCGTCGAAGGTCAACATCACCTACAAGATCCTGTACAACGACGCGGTCGCCATGACCGGTGGCCAGCCGGTCGACGGCACGCTGACGGTGCCGCAGATCGTGGCGCAGGTGGATGCCGAAGGCGCGACGAAGATCGTCATCGTGACGGACGAGCCCGAGAAGTACGACGGCGTGAAGCTCGTCGGCGATGTGCCGGTTTACCACCGCAACGACCTCGACCGCGTGCAGCGCGAACTGCGACTGGTCAAGGGCACGTCGATCCTGATCTACGACCAGACGTGCGCCACCGAGAAGCGCCGCCGTCGCAAACGCGGTGCATTCCCCGATCCGGCAAAGCGCGTGGTGATCAACGAAGCGGTCTGCGAAGGTTGCGGCGACTGCTCGGTGAAGTCGAACTGCCTCTCGGTCGAGCCGCTGGAGACGGAATTCGGCACGAAACGTCAGATCAATCAGTCGACGTGCAACAAGGACTACTCGTGCCTGAACGGCTTCTGCCCGAGCTTCGTGACGGTCGAAGGCGGTCAGTTGCGCAAGCCCAAGACGGCGCAGGTCGACAGCAGCGAGCTGCCGCCGCTGCCGGAACCGGCGCTGCCCGCCATCGCGCGTCCGTACGGCATTCTCGTGACGGGGGTGGGCGGCACGGGCGTGGTGACCATTGGCGCGTTGCTCGGCATGGCCGCGCACCTCGAGAACAAGGGCGTCACCACGCTCGACGTGACCGGCCTCGCCCAGAAGGGCGGCGCGGTGACGAGCCACGTGCAGATCGCCCTGCAGCCGGAAGACATTCATGCCACGCGCATCGCCATGGGCGACGCCCGCGTCGTCATCGGCTGCGACGCCATCACGACGGCGAGCGACGACACGCTCTCACGCGTGCAGCACGGCGTGACAAACATCGTGGTCAACAGCGCCCATACGCCGACGGCCGACTTCATCCGCAATCCGAACTGGCGCTTCCCCGGCACGAGCACGGAGCACGACATCCGCGCGGCCGCCGGTGAAAACGTTGACTTCGTCGACGCCAATCACCTCTCGCTGCGACTGCTCGGCGACACCATCTACACGAACCCATTCGTGTTGGGCTACGCATGGCAGAAGGGCTGGGTACCGCTCTCGTACGCTGCGCTCACGCGCGCCATCGAGCTCAACGGGGTGGCCGTCGAGAAGAACAAACAGGCGTTCGAATGGGGACGTCGTGCCGCGCACGATCTGGCGAGCGTACGCAAGCTTGCGCAGCAGAACGAGGCACCGGCGCCGGCGGCCGCCGGTGGCAAGCTGATCACGCTGCACACGCCGCATGCGCTCGACCGGTTGATCGAGCGTCGCTACGACCAACTCGTGGCGTATCAGGATCGTGCCTACGCTGAACGCTTCAAGCAAACGGTGGATCGCGTGCGCGCTGCCGAAGCCGGACTCACGCCGGAGGGCATGCCGATGCCGCTCACCGAAGCGGTCGCGCGCGGGCTCTACAAGCTCATGGCCTACAAGGATGAGTACGAAGTGGCCCGCCTGTACACCGACCCGGCCTTCATGAAGAAGCTCAACGAGCAGTTCGAAGGCGACTTCACGTTGCGCTTCCATCTGGCGCCGCCGTCGCTGGCCAAGCACGACGACAAGGGTCATCTCATCAAGCAGACCTATGGCGCGTGGATGATGAAGGCGTTCGGCGTGCTCGCCAGGTTCAAAGGGCTGCGTGGCGGAGCGTTCGATATCTTCGGCCGGACGCAAGAGCGTCGCACGGAGCGGGCGCTGATCGGCGAGTATGAAACGCTGGTCAACGAGTTGTTGTCGCGCCTCGGCGAGCACAATCTGTCGCTGGCCGTGCAATTGGCGGAACTGCCGCAGGAGATTCGCGGCTTCGGGCACGTCAAGGAGCAGAACCTCGCCGCCACCCGCATCAAGTGGACGAAGTTGCTCACGCAGTTCCGCGACGGCGGTTCGCATCGCGCTGCCGCTTGACCACCTGAGCGCCTGACCCGTTATCCGTCGGTTCCATAAAAATCCCGCCAGCGCGTGAGCGTCTGGCGGGATTCTTTTATGCGCTAGCGCACCCTCGGCGGACGTGCGCGCCGCATTCTCCGCGGCGACACCTCCGTCCCGAGGCTCAACGAATGACGTTGGCCGCGGCAACGGCCGTCATGTTGATGATGCGGCGCACGGTCGCGGCCGGCGTCAGGATGTGAACCGGCTTGGCGCAGCCGAGCAGGAACGGGCCCACCGTCACGCCTTCGCCGCCCGTCATCTTGAGCAGGTTGTAAGTGATGTTCGCCGCTTCCACGTTCGGCATGACGAGCAGGTTCGCTTCGCCCGACAGACGCGACGCGGGATACGCGGCACGACGCACCGACTCCGACAACGCGGCGTCGCCGTGCATTTCGCCGTCGACTTCCAGCGACGGCGCACGCTTGGCGAGCAGTTCGCAGGCGCGGGCCATGCGTTGTGCCGAAGCCGACTTCACGCTACCGAAGTTCGAGTTCGAGAGCAGCGCCACCTTCGGGGCGATGCCGAAGCGCTCGATTTCCTTCGCGGCGAGCACGGTCATCTCGGCGAGCTGCTCCGAGGTTGGCGTCTCGTTGACGTAGGTGTCGCTGATGAACAGGTTGCGCTTCTCGAGCATCAACAGGTTCATCGCCGCGTAGTTCTCGACACCGGCGGCACGGCCCAGCACCTGATCGACCACATCCAGATGGCGGTGGTACGTATCGATCATGCCGCAGATCATGCCGTCGGCTTCGCCCAGATGCACGAGGATCGCGCCAATCAGCGTGTTGTCCTTGCGCATGGCGGCCTTGGCGACTTCCGGCGTCACACCGTGACGCGCACCGAGGTCGTGATACGCCTGCCAGCAACGCTGATAACGCGCGTCGTCTTCCGGATTCACGATCTCGAAGTCAACGCCCGGCTTGAGCTTCGAGCCGATCTTCTGCAGACGCATTTCCACCACGGCCGGACGGCCGATGATGATCGGTTTGGCGATGCGCTCGGCCAGCACGAATTGGGCAGCGCGCAGCACGCGCTCGTCTTCCCCTTCGGCGAACACGATGCGCGCGGCGTCGTTACCGAAGCGGGCACGGGCGGCAGCGAACACCGGGCGCATGATGAAGCCGGTGCGATACACGGTCGTGCCGAGTTGCTCGCGGTAGGCGTCCATGTCCGCGATCGGACGCGTGGCCACGCCCGAGTCCATCGCGGCTTGCGCCACGGCCGGTGCGATCTTGATGATCAGGCGCGGATCGAACGGCTTCGGAATGATGTATTCCGGCCCGAATTCGAGCGACTGGCCTTCATAGGCGCGCGCGACTTCTTCGCTTTGCTCTTCTTCCTGCGCCAGCTCGGCGATGGCGCGCACGGTGGCGAGCTTCATCTCTTCCGTGATGGTGGTCGCACCAACGTCGAGCGCACCGCGGAAGATGAACGGGAAACACAGCACGTTGTTGACCTGGTTCGGGTAGTCCGAACGGCCGGTCGCGATGATGCAGTCCGGACGCGCAGCCTTCGCGATTTCCGGACGGATTTCCGGCTCGGGGTTGGCGAGCGCGAGAATCAGCGGCTTCGTGCCCATGGTCTTGACCATGTCGCCGGTCAGCACGCCGGCGGTCGAGCAGCCGAGGAAGACGTCGGCGCCGTTGCTCGCGTCGGCCAGCGTACGGGCATCGGTCGCCGCGGCGTAGCGCGCCTTGCTCTCGTCGAGCTTGTCGCGGCCGGTGTGGATCACGCCCTTCGAATCGAGAACGAGAATGTTCTCCTTCTTCAGGCCGAGATTCACAAGCAGGTCCAGACAGGCGATAGCGGCAGCGCCCGCGCCCGAGCACACCAGCTTGACGCGGCCGATGTCCTTGCCCACGACCTTCAGGCCGTTGAGGATCGCGGCCGAGGCAATGATGGCGGTGCCGTGCTGATCGTCGTGGAAGACGGGAATCTTCATGCGCTCGCGCAGCTTCTTCTCGATGTAGAAGCACTCGGGCGCCTTGATGTCTTCGAGGTTGATGCCGCCGAGCGTCGGCTCGAGCATGGCGATCGCTTCAACGAGCTTGTCCGGGTCATGCTCGGCGAGTTCGATGTCGAACACGTCGATACCGGCGAACTTCTTGAACAGACAGCCCTTGCCTTCCATCACCGGTTTGGCGGCAAGCGGACCGATGTTGCCCAGGCCGAGCACGGCTGTGCCATTGGTGATCACACCGACGAGATTGCTGCGCGACGTGTAGCGATTGGCAGCGAGCGGATCTTCGGCAATCGCCTCGCAGGCGTAGGCCACGCCGGGAGAGTAAGCCAGCGACAGATCGATCTGGTTCGACAGCGGCTTGGTCGGCGTCACCGAGATTTTGCCCGGACGCGGATTCTCGTGGTACGCCAGGGCGCTTTGTTTCAGTTGTTCATCCATATCTCGATACCTAAGGACAGGGCGACGGCCGGGGTCCGTGCCGCATGCGGGCAGCGCGTGGACTCAGCCGTCTTTTGACGGATCACGGCGGGGGAAGAGCCAACCGGAGGGATTCGGCGATTGTGTCGTCGACGGGGTTCTTCATCGCGCGGCAGCGTGATGGCCGCCGCGCGTCCCCCGATCCTGCATGCCGCGCTCGCGCGCGTCGGACCGTGGGGGCTTGCGGTGCGCCGGATGCACCGCAGGACGCAAAGTGTACACCTTGCGCCGAAAGCTCGACGCTGCCTGCGCGGCCGGCGTAGCGGGCAACAGAGGTTAGGACAGCGCTTCGCCGCGACGCTCCGGAATCAGGAAAAGCGTGGCGAGAATATCGAGCACATAAATGCTCGCGAGGAAGACGAGCGCCAGCTTGAACGAGTAGGCCGCCGCCAGCGCACCGACGGTGAGCGGCCCGAAACCGCCGACGGCACGGCCGATGTTGAACAGCACGTTCTGCGCCGTGGCACGCGCCGCGGTCGGGTACAGCTCCGAGATCAGCGCGCCGTAGCCGCCGATCATGCCGTTCACGAACATGCCCATCGCCGCGCCGCCGATCAGCAGCGAGAACGGCGTGTGCAATTGCGCGTAGACGAACACCATCACGACCGCGCCGATCTGGTAGCCGATGAACGTCGGCCGACGTCCGAAGCGGTCTGCAAGCCGGCCGAACAGCCAGATGCCGAATGCCATGCCCAGCACCGTCACCGCCGTCCACATGGCCGACTTGGTGAGCGAGTAACCGAACGTCTTCGACAGATACGAGGGCATCCAGATCATCAGGCCGTAGTAGCCGAAGTTCTGTACCGAGCACAGAATCGCCACGCCGAGGCTCGCGCGCGTGGTCGTGCCGTCTTTGACCAGCAGCTTGAGCGGCGCGTGTTCGCGCGGCTGCCGCTGTTGTGCAAGGAACATCTCGGGCTCGCCGAGCGCGCGACGCATGATGAACGAGACGACCGCCGGCAGCAGGCCGACGGCGAACATGCCACGCCAGCCGATGTGCGGCAGCAGCAACGGCGTGAGCAACGCGGCGGCAAGCACCCCGGCCTGCCACCCGAGCCCCACGAACGACGATGCCCGCGCGCGGCGCGCCGGCGGGCAAGCTTCCGCCGCGAGCGCCATGCCGATGCCAAACTCGCCGCCCAGTCCGATACCGGCAATCGTCCGGTAAGCCAGCAGATCCCAATAGCCCTGTGCAAGCGAGCACAGGCCGGTGAACACCGCAAACAGCAGAATCGTCCACGACAACACGCGCACGCGCCCGTAGCGATCGGACAGCATGCCGAAGACAATGCCGCCAACGACCGCGCCCACGAGGGTCCAGGTGACGAGCGCGCCCGATTGGGCGCCGGTGAGCGCGAGATCGGCCGCAATGGCCGGCAGGATGAAGCCGAGGATCAGCAGATCGAAACCGTCCATGGCGTAGCCGATGGCCGACGCCCACAGGGCGCGGTTCGCGTAGGCGGTATCGTGCGGCACCACCGGTGCGGCAAGCGAGGGCGAGGCATCGTTAGGCATGGGCGCGTTTCGTCAGGTCGGAATTTTGGGCGTGAGTGTATGCCTGTCATTAAGCGCCGGCAACTGTCTCTTTTTTTGGATTCATCTGTCGGCGGCGGGTTCTAATATGCGCCGTGCGCAAACATTGTGCGGAGTGGTCGAATGGAAAATATACGCTCCGTGCATAATTGACCGCGCGTTTGCTGAAACTTGTGGCATAATTCGCGCTTAAGCGCCAGTCGGTCGTTGCCAGACGTGCCGACCCGCCGCCTTAGACGGCGTCCTGCCGCAGCGCCTTGCGCTACGGTCCCCGCCGACTCACCCATGACTCCTGGCTGCGCGCCGCACGGCGGGCAGCTACGCTTAGGAACCGCATCATGATTGGCATCGACCGCCAGGCGATTTCCGACATCACCGCCAAGATCCTGCTCGAAGTGGGCGCGGTGCATTTCAACGCCGAGAAGCCGTACATCTTCACGTCGGGCTGGGCCAGCCCGGTGTACACCGACTGCCGCAAGTTGATCTCGTACCCGCGCGTGCGCCGTACGCTGATGGATTTCGCCGAAGCCGTCATCATTCAGGACGTCGGCTGCGAGCAGTTCGACACGGTCGCCGGCGGTGAAACCGCAGGCATTCCGTTCGCGGCCTGGATCGCCGACAAGCTGATGCTGCCGATGCAGTACGTTCGCAAAAAGCCGAAGGGTTTCGGCCGCAACGCGCAGATCGAAGGCGATCTGCCGGAAGGCTCGCGCGTGCTGCTCGTCGAAGACCTCACGACCGATGGCCGCAGCAAGATCAACTTCTGCAAGGCGCTGCGCGACGCCGGCGCGAAGGTCAATCACGTGTTCGTGGTCTTCCACTACGACATCTTCCCGGAGAGCCGCCAGGTGCTCAAGGACATCGATGTCGAGCTGCACTCGCTCGCCACGTGGTGGGACGTGCTGCGCGTTGCCAAGCAGCAGAACCACTTCGACACGAAGACGCTCGACGAAGTCGAGAAATTCCTGCACGCACCGGCCGAGTGGTCGGGCGCGCACGGTGGCGCCACGTCGTTCCCGAAGGACTGAGTCTCGTGGCAACGCCCGCAGTATTCGCTTGAGAGGCGAGAGCGGCCGGCCTGAAAAGGTCGGCCGTTTTTTTCTCCGCATCCGCTCGGCAGAGGAGTCAACCATGTTTGCGTCGGTCTTCGCCATCAGCCTCGGGGCAGCGTTAGGCGCGCTACTGCGCTGGGCACTGAGCGTACAGCTCAATGCGATCCTGCCGACGCTCCCGCTCGGCACGCTCGTCGCCAATCTCGTCGGCGGCTATCTCATCGGTGTTGCCGTCGCGCTCTTCAGCCACTTTCCGTCGATTCCGGTCGAGTGGCGACTGTTGATCGTGACCGGCTTTCTCGGTGGCCTCACAACGTTCTCCACCTTCTCCGCCGAAGTCACCACGCTGCTGCGCGAAGGGCAGATGGGCTGGGCAGCGCTCACCGTGGCGGTTCACGTCGGGGGCTCGCTCATCATGACCCTGCTTGGCATGGCCAGCATCACGCTGCTCATCCAGTGGTTGCGCCCAGCCCTCTGAGCGACCGCACTACGGCAGCAACATCACGAGCTTGACGTCGTCGTGCCCCGACAGGCGGAACGTGACCTGTGCGAAATCGATATCGCCGCGCGCCGGGTGATGAAAACCACGCCGCCCGCCTTCGCGTTCGACGACATCCTGCTGCGACCAGAGCGAGGCGAACCTGCGGCTGTCGCGCTGCAATTCGTCCGTGAGGGTACGCACGGGCGTATCGTCAAGGTAGGCACTGCATTCGGCGCGAAACTCCGCGACCACCCGGCGCGCGCGACGCTCCCAATCCTGAATCAACGTGGGCGCACCCGCATCGAGGAAGATGTAGCGCAGCAGATTCTTCGCGCCCGGCGCGTCGAGCCAGCCATGGAAGATGTCGGCGGCGGCCGCGTTCCAGGCCAGGACGTCCCAGCATCGATCCAGCGCGTAGGCCGGAGCCGCCACGGCGGCGACGGCCGCCTGCACCTGTGCCGACGCATGGTGCGGCAACGGCACGGCACCGCGCTCCGGATCGCGCTTGCCCGCCAGATCGAACAGGTAGGCCCGTTCGGCACGCGAAAGCCGCAGCGCGCCGGCAACGGCCGCCAGTGCGCCCGCCGAGATCGACACGTCGCGTGCCTGCTCGATCCAGGTGTACCAGGTGGCCGACAAGCCGCACAACTGCGCCACTTCCTCGCGCCGCAATCCCGGCGTGCGACGCCGCCCCAAAGGCGGCAGTCCGGCGGCCGCCGGGGTCAGCCGCTCGCGATGCGCGCGCAAGAAGTCGCCGAGCGCGCGACGCTGGCGCGCATCGTCACCGTGAGGGGCTGGCGCGTCAGACGCCAATTCGGGCTTAGGGATAGGGGTAGTTTTCATACCAGGATAAATAGGTAACTTGTACCGGTATCAACGAGCCATTATCGTGAGACTTACCCACATCGCGCAAGCGCCCAGGCGGGCCGACTCCCCTTGCATCGCGCCCTGCCCCACCCACGTAGGAGACTCACCGTGAGCGAAACCCCGTCATACCCTTCCCGCCCGGGTTCGTCCACCGCCCCCGCAGGGGCGCAGGACACCCACCACGCGCATCATGGCCATAACGCCGTCGTCACCGGCCAGTTCGGCCCGCAGGCATCGGCCTATCTGACGAGTGCCAATCACGCGCAGGGCGCCGATCTGGAGCAACTCGCCGCGATCGCTCGCGCGCATCCGGGTGCGCAGGTGCTCGACCTGGGGTGCGGCGCGGGACACGTGAGCTTCTTCGCAGCGCCGCACGTCGCGCGCGTGGTGGCGTACGATCTGTCCGCCGACATGCTCGGTGTGGTCGCAGGCGAAGCGGCCAAGCGCGGCCTGACGAACATCGACACGCAACTGGGCGCAGCCGAATCGCTGCCGTTCGCCGATGCCAGCTTCGATCTCGTCTTCAGCCGATACAGTGCGCATCACTGGGCCGACGTGGGTGCCGCGCTGCGCGAGATGCGTCGCGTGCTCAAGCCCGGCGGACGCGTCGTGATCTGCGACGTCGCCTCGACGGGGCGGCCGCTGTTCGACACGTATCTGCAAGCGGTCGAAGTGTTGCGCGATACGTCGCACGTGCGCAACTACGCCGCGAGCGAATGGCTGACGATGGCCGCTGGGGCGGGATTATCGGTGGCGTCGCTCACGCCGCGCACGCTCGATCTCGACTTCAAGACGTGGATCGCGCGCATGCGTACGCCAGCGCCGATGCAGGTAGCCATTCGCGCGCTGCAAACGGCCATGGCCGACGACGTGCGTCGTCATTTCAGGATTCAGGACGACGGCTCGTTCACGCTCGACACGCTGACGCTCGAACTGATTGCCGGTTGAGCGTCGGGAGGTAGAGGCAGGCGAGCGCGATCCGTCGTAGCGACGCGCCCGCTTTCCTTTTATGAGCGGTCACTTTTGTCCGTTTTTCCTCACACCCGCCAAATCCCGTGGGTAACGCGATGCGGAACGTCGCGGCGCAAATGCGAGCGCCGCGCGCTGCGAGGCAATCCGCCAGGCAACCCGCGCCGTCACCGAGGGGGCGAACAACGCGGACGGCGGCTCGACCATGTGCATCACGCGCAGAAAGCGCCGGTAGATGGCGGCATCGTCGACGGCGAGACCGAGCAGCGACTCCACGTAATGTTGCATGAGCCGCGCCCGCCAATGCGTGGCGCCCCGCTCCCCCGTCTGACGTAAATCGACGCCAGTCGCGAAAATCCACGCGCGCTGCGCCACGTGGGCGAGGGCACGCTGCAAGGCCAATCCACCCGGGGCATCGTTGGCGCGACGAATGAGATGCAGATGGGCGTCGAGCGCCACCGCGCTCAATGCCGCAATCGTCATGCCCTGTCCGTACACCGGATTGAAGCTGCATGCGGCGTCGCCAAGCACCGCGAAGCCTGCGGGCCAGCGCCGCATTTCGTCGAAGTGGCGTAACCGATTTTCCGTCCGGCGAAACTGACGGATCGGCGAGACCGGCTCGGCGTGGGCAATCGCATCGTGGAGGGTCGGCACCCGCAGGCTTTTCGCGAAAGCCAGGAAGCCGTCGGCATCGCCCGGCGGATAATCGCCGCCCGCCCCCGTCAACGTGACGATCCACCGGTTGTCCTCGATGGGGAAGATCGTGCCGCTGCGCAGGCATTCGGGTGGCCGGCCGTGCACCACCAGCGCTTGCCAGTCGCGCCAGACCGACGGCTTCGGCACCGCATAGAGTCGGCTCGCGTACCCGACACGGGCGTCGACGACCGTCTCGCGTACGGCGTCCAGCCCCATCGCTCGCAGCCACGACGGCGCATGCGAGTTGCGCCCGCTCGCGTCGACAACGAAGGCGGCCGGCACGGTCGTGACATCTTCGGCATCTTCGGCTTGTCCGCGCGATCCGCCCGCGCGACGCCGAATCGCCACGCCACAAACGCGTGCGAGCGCCGCATCGAAGCGCAACCCCGTGACGTCGCAGCCGGTCAGAACACGAACGTTCCGCTTGGCGAGCACGCGCTGGCGCACCGCGAACTCGAGCAGGCCACGGCTCGTCGACCATGTGACGAAGCCCTCGCCTGCGGGCGGCATCCAACCCGCGGCACCGAACCAGCGCACGGACCGATACCAGTCGAGCGGCACCGCGCCCGCGTCGAGCAAGGCCTGACCCAAATCGGGAAACAGCGCGTCGAGCGTTCGGCGCCCCCGCATCAGCAGTTGATGCACATAGTGCCCCTGCGGCACGCCCGCCCTCGGGGCTGGAGAATCGGGCAGCGCGTCGCGCTCGACGAGCCACACTTCATCGAAGTGCCCCGCCAGTGCATGCGCGGCGAGCAAGCCCGCCATGCCTGCGCCGACGACGATGGCACGCCAGGCGGTCGATGGGGCTTCGGTGGGCGTGCAGCGCGCCCGTGTCGATGAAACCGTCATGATCTCCCCCGGATTATCGGAACCAGCGATTCAATGGCGTCGACGATGGCGGCACGTCGATCCGGTGGGCGATCTGCCGATGGAATTCCGGTAGCCGGCTCCAGTGCAAGCCCGGCCGCACGTGATGCGCGAGGTGGTAGCCGTTGTTGAAAAACACAAGATTGAGCCACCGGTTGGCCTTCGTGTGCGATGCCTTGAACGGATCGCTGGCGTAGAGATCGATATGATCGTCGTACGTCATGTGAATGAAGTTGAGCCAGACCAGGATCCTTGGCACGACGAAAAATAGCAGCGCATTGCGCGGGTCGTGAAACAGCAACGCGACCAATACGAGGTTGCTGGCCGCGACCTGCCAGAGGCAGCGTCGACGCAATCGCGCGCAGGTCCGCCCGATGCGCAGCACGTGATAATCGTATGTCAGGAAATAATGAGCAACGTAAGCGAGCCGCGACATCCGGCAACCGCCAGCATCGATCCAGCGCGACGGATCCCGCTCCGGTTCGGTGTAGTGCAGGTGATGTCCCCGGCTGTGATGCAGGCGAAACTTTGCCGCGTACATGCCGGTCTCCAGGGTCATCACCCATTCCAGCACGCGATTGGCCCAGGTGCCCGCGAACATGCCCATGTGCGACTGGTTGTGCACGGCGGTCGAAACGGCGATCTGGGGCAACAGGAGCACCGTCGCGCACGTGATCGCCACCCACGGATCGTGCACGAGAAAATAGGCGGCCCACTGCAACAATGCCGCACCGGCCACCAGCGCCAGCGGTGCAAGATCTTCGGTGTAACGCAGACCCAGAAGTCGGGCGAGATGTCTCATGATGCCTCCCTGCAACGCACGGCTCATCGCCATCGATGCGATTCAATGGATGTCGTCCGCCTTGGCCGAGTGACGCAAGCGGGCAAGCAGCGCCGGCGAAGAGAAGCTCCAGCGCGCGTTCATCGTGCCCAGTGGGCGGCCGAACTGCAGCCACTGCGTTTCGCAAGCCAGCGCGGACAAGCGGTCATGACGATAGGATTTGGCGACGATCACGAATCGCACCGACAGTGGCGCGTGCAGCTCGGCGAAATGCTCGAAGGTGACTTCCAGCGAATTGAGCACAAAGACGAGGTCGTGCGGCACCTCGTAGAAGCGGTGCGAGATCGCAGTGCCGGTCTGGCGAGTGGCTTCGATCATCATCAGGCCGGGAACGTGGTCGAGTGGATGTTCGAAGAAGAACGCGTGGTGCGGATCGATCGCAAGCACAGCGGAAAAGGTATCGTGCCCCTCGGGTGTGGCTTGCGCCCGCTCGATCGACGCGACGAAGACATTGACGGGATTGGTCTTGTGAACCATCGCCCGGTCGAGCTTGCCCGGCATGGCAAAGGCGTCAGCGGTGGTGACATCGGAGGTACCGGCAGGGCGGCCGGTCACGGGCGTTTGAAGGTTCATGGCGACTCCGTTCAGACAATGGGGGGGACGGAACCTGGCCCACCGGGTTGACGGCGAGCCGGCCTGGGGGATCGATGCTGGACTTACGACGATGCGTGCAAGCCGTAATCGATGGCGCGCGATGCGCGTAGATCGTGCGCGAGGTGCGACTGGGCGATGCGAACCGCCGCCTCCTGCGCAGAGAGCATGCAGGCCTCAATCGACGCGCCGCGCAGATAATCGCCGGCGAACGCAAGACCGTCGATGCCATGGCGCCGATCGTCGAGCCATGCGCGCAGCCGATAGTGATGCGGCGCGTACGCACACAACCCCGGATCGAAAAGATGCGCGACAACGTCGCGCCGGTCGGCCCGTTCCACGGGAACGTACTGGCGCAGGGTCGTCTCGGCGAGATCCAGCAATGCTTCGGCTTCCGGCCCGGCAAGGCTGCCCGCGCTTCGCGCACTTGCGATGACGGCGCGCGCCTTGCGGCCACTGAACGTGTAGCGCACGCGGTCGAGTCTGTCGATGCCGTAGGCGCCGGCGTTGCTCAGCGCATTGTCCGGGCCGAACGACAGCCCGCGCACGTTCGCAGAGAATATCGGCCGGCGGTAAGCGGCCACCACCACGAGCACCGGAAAATAACGTATTTCGTCGAGTGCGGCGGCGAGTGCCGCGTCGTGTTCGCGCAGCAGATCCGCGCTCACCCCTGCCGGCGTGGCGAGCACCACATGGTCGTATTCCGGATGATCGGTTCGCCCATCGAATTGCCGCACCTGCAAACCGGAAACCCGTCCGTGACGCACCATGAGCCGCTCGACGCGGGCATTGAAGCGCACCGCCAGCGGCGCGGTCGCCGCACCGATAAACGCCCCCATGCCCGCCTTGAGCTGATCATAGGTGTCGAGCCACATGCCCAGGTGGGTGCCGAAATTGCCGAGGTGAATTTCGTCGGGCTCCGCACCGTTCATTCGCACCGACATTGCCCGCACCACAGCGCGACAGAACGCCGGGCTGAAATGCGAAGCCAGCGGCGCATCGTCGGCATCTCGCGCCAGCCGGGCAAATGACGGTCCGTCCAGGAACCGATTGCGCGCGTCGAGCCACACGCGCGCGCAAAGCGCGGCAAGGCGCATGGCATCCGCCGCAGGACAACCGCGCAGATACGCAAGCGTGCTGCCAAGGCGGCGCGTGCTATCGAGCGTGACGATCTTTCCGTCGCGAATGCGCGATGTGTTGATGCCGAACGGCTCGAACGCGAAGGGTCCGAGGGCGTGCGCGAGCTTGCGAAAGCGCAGATAGTGCCGGCCGATGTTCTTGCCGCCGAGATCGATTCGGTCGCCGTCGAGCGTCGCAGTGGTGATCCGGCCACCGGGGGACCGGTGCTGCTCGATAAGCTCGACATGAAGGCCGGCGTCGCGTAGATAATGCGCAGCCGCAATGCCGGAAATGCCGCCGCCAACGACGGCGCACGTCGCAGTGGTTGCCATCAGGGATCCCCCGCATGTTCATTAGGCATGCTTTAAGTATCGTGAAAATGACACCTGAATATCACGACATCCTAAGGATAGGCGAACGCGGTTCATCGTTCGCATCTCATCGGGCGGTCACCGATAGTGCTCAACACGAGCGATCGCAAACGTGAACTCCGCAACGCGTTGGATCTCAATTCCATCATTGGATGGCACATGACGACGGCAACGCGGGCGCGGTGCGCTGCCTCACCGAACGCGCTGCGTGGCGCGGAAAAACGAAAGGGCTGGGTTCTGCCTGACACAGAACCCAGCCCTTTGGGACACTACACTGAACGCTACGACGTTGCCCGATCAGTCCATCGACACACTCGCGCGCCCTGCCGCATCTGGCTGGACACGCACGCCGTTCCGACAGCCGACCATCCGCTATTGCACACGCACCGGTCCGTCATCGTCGTTGGCGCCGCTAATTTCGGCGACACCGGCGAGCAGCGCCACGTAGTGCCGCAGTGCCCGCGCACGCGCCTGCTCGTACAACTGCGCGGCGATACGCTCGGCCACGCGTTCGTAGGGCGGCATGTGTCCTTTCACCCGGCGTTCGATCCGCACAACGTGGAAACCGTAGCGCGTGTTGACCAGTCTCGGCACCACGCCGAGTCGGTCGCCACAAAACAGCACCAACTCAAACTCGGGTGCGCCACTGCCACGCGCGAGCATACCTAGACTTCCGCCCGTGCGACCTGACGGGCAATCCGACATCGATTGCGCCACCGCTTCGAACGAATCGGGATTGGAGCGCACGGCATCCAGTGCCGACTGCGCCCTCTCCAAGGTCGTCGACAGCGGCACACTCGCCGACATCGCAAACAGAATATGACTCGCCTGCACCCGGTCGCCCACACGGAACTGCCCGGCGTGTTCGTGGAAGTAGGCCCGGCATTCGGCGTCGGTGGGACGATGCACTTGAACGTCCCGCGTGAACAGTGCATCGACGATAGCGTCGTCGCTCGCGGGCATCGCGTCGTTCTTGTCGAATAAACGCAAGTCGAATGCGCGCTGGCGCAGCAATTCACGACTCACCAACGCGTGCTGTGCGGCGACTTCCGGATCGGCCTCGTCCTGATGCTGATCGATCTCATCGGCGACGCGGCGTGCGTCGATGACAATTCCGTTGACTCGCAAAGACATAACGCACTCCCGCCAAAACATTGACTGCCACCGGTCGCGCCGCTTCGCATGCCGGGGCGCGACGGTATATCGAAGTTGTAGGCGATGCGCGTCAGAAAGGCAAATGCCCGCGATGACAGTGTGGGCGGCCGTTGCGCGCCGCACACACTCGCATGCGGCGCACGAAAACACTCAGTGAGACGGACGTGTGACCACCGCCGGCGCATCGTTGGCGGTGCCGGTCGGACGACCCCGCCAGTAGCCCGCGAGCAGCGAGCCCGACAAGTTGTGCCAGACCGAGAAGAGCGCCCCCGGCAGTGCGGCGAGCGGCGTGAAGTAGATTTTGCCGAGTGTTGCCGCCAGGCCGGAGTTCTGCATACCGACTTCGATGGCCAACGTGCGGCAGATCGATTCGTCGAAGCCCAGCAGACGACCGCCCCAGTACCCGCCCAGCAGGCCCAGACCGTTGTGCAACACGACACCGAGCATCACCAACGGGCCCACCGTGGCAATGTTGCCCTGATTCGCGCCGACTACCGCGCCGATGATGAGCACGATCGCGATCATCGACACGAGCGGCAGATAGCCTTCGACCGCGCGCACCGCACGACCGAAATAGCGATTGATGAGCAGGCCCGCGCCAATCGGCAGCGCCACGATTTGCAGAATCGACAGCAGCATGCCCTCGACGTCGACCACGATGGAGGCGTCGACGTACAAGCGCGTGAGCAGCGGGGTCGCGAACACGCCGACGAGCGTCGACATTGCGCTGATCGTCACCGACAGGGCCACGTCGCCGCGGGCGAGATAAATCATGACATTCGAGGCTGTGCCGCTCGCAACGCTGCCCACAAGCACCATGCCGGCCGTCAGATCGGGCGGCATGTGCAGCACGCGCGCGATCACCCAGGCGGCCAGCGGCATCACGAGATAGTGCAACACCACCCCGGCGACGATCGGCGCGGGTCGCGTGAGCACGCGCTTGAAGTCGTCGACGGTGAGCGTGACGCCCATCGCAAACATCACCACGGTCAGGAGCGCCGTGACGTGCGGCGTAACGCTGGAAAAACTGCCCGGCGAGAAATAAGCGGAAACGGACAGCAGCAGAGCCCACAACGGGAACAGCCGGGTAATACGGGCGATCATGAAATCCTCAGGGAAGGGGAATGCGGCACGTGCGCGGGTGAGCCGATGAGGCCGCCTTGCCTGACGCCTCATTGTCCCTGCCACGCCCGGGCCACCGGGCGCAAAAGCTTAATATTTTACTTAATTTGCGCCCGATGCCCTTCCTGAGCCGTTCAGTCGCGTTTTGCCTTGCCCATCAGCAAGGCGCCGCCAACCGCGTCGCGACGCGCCGGACGCGGCGCGCGCTGTGCGAAATCGCTGCGCTCCGCGCCGCCTCCTTGCCCGCGCGAGGCGGTCTGCCCCGTGCGGCCGTCACGACCTTGGCGTGCTGCACCGGCCGCCGGTGTGGCCGCGCGTTGGGCATCGCCCTGACGCTTGGGCGCCTGCGCCTGATGGCGTTGCTGCCCGCCTTGTCCCGCGTTCGCGACCTGCGCGCCGTGCCCCGCATTTCCGCCGTTCACGGCACTGCTGTTCTTTCGGCCACCGCGCTCGCCTTCGCGACGCGCCTTCGGCTCGTTGCCCTGGCGTGCGCCACGACCGCCATCGCGCGGCTCACGCGCTTCACGCGGGGCGCGGGCCGGTTGGCGCGCGTCGTCGTCGTCGCCGCCGCGCCCGCCCCGTCCACCACCGGCCCCACGGCCTTGTTGCGCCTTGCGAATCGGTTGCGCCACGGCATGCGGATCCGGATCGAAGCCCGGGATCACTTCGCGATCGATCGTGCGCTTGATGAGACGTTCGATCTGCGTGAGCAGTTGATGCTCGTCCACGCACACAAGCGACACGGCCTCGCCGTTTGCGCCGGCGCGTCCGGTGCGGCCGATGCGGTGGACATAGTCCTCCGCCACTTCCGGCAGGTCGAAGTTGACCACGTGGGGCAACTGGTCGATGTCGATGCCGCGCGCGGCAATATCGGTCGCAACCAGCACCTGCAATGTGCCGCTCTTGAATTCGGCGAGCGCTCGCGTGCGGGCGCCCTGACTCTTGTTACCGTGAATGGCGAGCGCCGGAATGCCGCCCTTCGTGAGCTGCTCGGCGAGCCGGTTCGCGCCGTGCTTGGTGCGCGTGAACACGAGCACCTGGAACCAGTTGTGCTCGCGCACGAGGTGTTCGAGCAGCTCGCGCTTACGGTCGCGATCGACCGGGTGGATCTTCTGCGCGACGGTTTCCGCCGTCGTGTTGCGACGCGCCACTTCGATGAGCGCGGGCGACTTGAGCAGGCCGTCGGCCAGTTGCTTGATCTCGTCGGAGAACGTGGCCGAGAACAGCAGGTTCTGGCGCTTCGACGGCAGCACCGCCAGCACACGACGAATATCGCGAATGAAGCCCATGTCGAGCATGCGGTCGGCTTCGTCCAGCACGAGAATCTCGACGCCAGAAAGATCGACCGTTTTCTGCTGCATGTGATCGAGCAGACGGCCAGGGGTCGCGACGAGAATGTCCACGCCGCGCGCCAATTGTTTGACCTGCGGCACCATCGACACGCCGCCGAACACGGTCATGGACGTGAGCGGCAGGTACTTGCCGTATTGCGTAACGCTTTCCTCGACCTGGGCGGCCAACTCGCGCGTGGGCGTCAGCACGAGCGCGCGCACGGAGCGCTTGCCGTTGGCCGCCGCCGCGCGCGCACGCGTGGAGAGCATTTGCAGGATAGGCAGCGTGAAGCCCGCCGTCTTGCCGGTCCCGGTCTGGGCACCGGCGAGGAGATCGCCGCCTTGCAGGACGGCCGGAATCGCTTGCAGTTGAATGGGCGTCGGGTGCGTGTAGCCAAGGTCGGCCACGGCACGCAGGATGTCGGCCGACAGGCCGAGCTTTTCAAAAGACATATATGGACCAATGCGCGGACTCCACGAAGTGTGTCCCCGCGCGTATCGATGTTGTGTGTTCTTGAGGGAATGCCCGCGTAGGGCGTGCGACAGGCATCGCGCTCACTAGGGCGATGCGCCGAAAGACGCCTGCAAGACGACCCGCCGGCGAATGAAATCAAGCGGCTTGGCGGGCGAGGCCGTCGCGGGTACGGCCGTGTCTTGGAAGCGCGTAGTTTACCATGTGCCCTTTCCCAAGTCAGTCGGCATCGCCATTTGCCCTCCCCGGGGTCCGAAATTCGGACGTTCCACCGGGTGTCTGCGCGCCTATCGCCCAAGCCGCTACACTGGCGTCATTGCCCCCGAAGCCTCCCGGCCTGCCTGCCCCGTGCGATTCGACCTGACCGACCTGCGACTGTGCCTGCTGGTTGCCGAAGCCGGCAGCATCACCGGCGGCGCCGAGCGCGCCCATCTGACACTGGCGTCTGCCAGCGCCCGTATCCGCGGGCTCGAAGAGGCGCTGGGCGTCGCGCTCTTCATGCGCCACCGCCAGGGCGTAATGCCCACCCCCGCTGGCCGCGCCCTGCTCGCTCACGCCCGGCGCGTGCTCGCCCAAATCGAGCAGATGCGCGGCGAACTCGGCGAATACGCGGCTGGGCTCAAGGGGAACGTGCGTATTGCCTCGAACACCGTGGCGATGTCCGAGTTTCTGCCGGATCTGCTGGGGGCGTTCCTCGCCGAGCATCCGAATGTGGAGATCTCCCTGCGCGAACAGACAAGCCCGGCCGTCGTGCAAGCGGTCCTGGAAGGCGCCGCCGACATCGGCGTGGTCTCGGACTGGATCGAATTGACGGGGCTCGAGACGGTGCCATTCCGGCAGGACCGGCTGGTGGTCGTCACGCCGCCCGGGCACCCGTTGGCCTCGCGCGCCCAGGTGGCCTTCATCGACGTACTGGACTCGGAGTTCATCGGCCTGCCCGAGCACAGTGCACTGGCCGAGCACCTCGACGGGCACGCCAGGCGAGCCGGTCGGCCATTGCACTACCGTGTGCGCCTGCGAGACTTCGACAGTCTGTGCCGCGCCGTGGCGGCGGGGGCCGCGCTGGGCGTCGTGCCGCTGAGCGCCGCCGCACGCTCGGCCGCCACGCTGGGCCTCGGCATCGTGCCGCTCTCCGACGCTTGGGCCCTGCGCACGCTGGTGCTGTGCGTGCGTGAGCGCGACGCCCTGCCTGTCTACGCGCGGCAATTGCTTGAACGGCTGCAGGCCACGCCCGCCCCCACTAACGAAAACGGCACGACGTAATCATCGTGCCGTGATCGCTTGTGCCGTCAATGCCGGCGAATCCAGCCGGTCCAGCGCGTCCGGTGTGACCGGTGAGGCGAGCGCGTCGACCTACATCGCCGCCGGTGCCGACGCCCCACGCCCGCGCAGCAACGCGTAGAGGATGATGGCGCCGAACGTGGCGCAACCGATGCCCCCCAGCGAGAAGCTACCGAACTTCAGCGTGAAGTCGCCCGCGCCGAGCACCAGCGTGACGGCGGCGACGATCAGGTTGCGGTTATCCGAGAAGTCGACCTTGTTCTGCACCCAGATGCGCGCGCCGGCCACGGTAATCAGACCGAACACCACGATCGACACGCCACCCAGCACCGGACCCGGAATCGTCTGAATCACCGCGCCGAATTTCGGCGAGAAGCCCAGCACCAGCGCGATCACCGCCGCCACGGCAAACACCAGCGTCGAATAGATCTTCGTGACGGCCATCACGCCGATATTCTCGGCGTAAGTCGTCACGCCCGTGCCCCCGACGCTGCCCGACACAATGGTCGCCAGACCATCGCCGAGGAAGGCGCGGCCCATGTAGCGGTCGAGGCTTTGCCCGGTCATGGCGCTTACCGCCTTGATGTGTCCGAGGTTCTCCGCCAAAAGGATGATGGCAATCGGGGCGAGCAATACCATCGCTTCAGGCTTGAACACTGGCGCCGCGAAGTGCGGCAGGCCGAACCAGGCGGCATGGGCCACCACGGCGAAGTCGATCGGCTTGCCGAGGCCCATGCCGTTGGTCAGCACGGCGTACAGCGCATAGGCCAGCAGCAGGCCCACGAGAATCAGCAGGCGTTGCACCATGCCGCGCGCGAGCACCGCCACGAGACCGACGCACAGCACGGTCGCCAGCGCCATCCACGTGTCGAAGGGCGTCGCCGAGACGCCCTTCACCGCGACCGGCGCGAGGTTCAGGCCGATGACGGCGACGACCGCGCCCGTCACCACCGGCGGCATGAGGGCTTCGATCCAGCGAGTGCCAACGGCCATCACGATCAGGCCGATGATGGCGTAGAGCACGCCGCAGGCGATGATCCCGCCGAGCGCCACCGGAATATTCAGGTTCGGCCCACTGCCCGCATAGCCCGTCACCGAGATGACCAGGCCGATGAAGGCGAAGCTCGAGCCGAGATAGCTGGGTACGCGTCCGCCGACGAGCACGAAGAAGAGCAGCGTGCCAATCCCCGACATGAAGATGGCAAGGTTCGGATCGAACCCCATGAGCAGCGGTGCAAGTACGGTCGAGCCGAACATGGCGACCACGTGCTGCACGCCCATCGCGATGGTTTGCGGCCACGCCAGGCGCTCATCGGGGGCGATCACGCGGCCGGAGGCCGTGTCCTGCTGCCGCCACTTCGGGAAATAACCCTCTGCCATGTCGATCTTCTCCTGGGTGTCGTGCCGCCAAATCCGAACGGTGCGGAAGGTGCGGGACGTGGGTCGATGGGAAAACTGGCGGCAGTGTACGGAGCCACTGCACGGAAGGCAAGGCGGCGCGCCAAGCGGCGCCGCCCCGCCATCGGCCGTCACCGCTTGGCGACGCCCTGGAGAATCACGTCGGCCAGCCCAGTGTAGTTCCCGTCGAAATGGTGCCCGCCGGGCATCTTGACGACCTGAACGCGCTTGGGATCGAGCCCCGGACAGTTGCTGTCGTCTTCGTCGGCCCCATAGATGCACATCGCCATCCCGTCGGGCAGACGCTCCACCTCCGGACGAATCGGCAGGCCGTTCTGGCTCGACATCACCCAATTGGTCATGCGGAACTCGAAGTCCGCCTTCTGCCCGAGTCCCATCAGCACCAGCAGCGCCACCCGCTCGCGGGCCACCGGCGACAGACGATTGACCATGAACGGCAGCACATCGGCCCCTTGCGAGTAGCCGATCAGGATCACGCGCTTCTTGTTCCAGCGCGTCTGATAGAAGCGCATGAGGCGGTCGATATCGAGCGCGCCGGAAGCCGGGGTGCGCGCCGACCAGAAATAGCGCAGCGAATCCACGCCCACCACCGGAATGCCGTGCGCCGAGAGCGCGCCCGCGACATCGCGGTCGAGTCCGGCCCAACCGCCGTCGCCCGACATCAGTATGGCGAACGTGTCGGTCATATTGGGGGCAGGCTTGCCGGTGGCCGGCACCTCGACGACGGGCAGATCGGCCACCGCGGCGGGCGGCCGGGCCGTTCCCGCCACGTGGTGCGCGTTCAGACGCCGGAACGCGTTCTTGTACTGCGTCACCCAATCTGCCAGCACGGACGTCGGCGGCGTGCCCGTCTCGGCGGGCGTGCCGGAGACCTCCATCGCGCCCAGGCTGCCCGCCAGCCCACCGACGAGCCAGCTCGAATTCGGCGTGCGGGCGGCGAACGCCTGTGCCACGTGATCCGGGCAGCGCGGCGCGCGCGCGTTGGGTCCGCCGACCGGCCCGCCCATTGCCACCCATGGTGCGCTCATGACGGGCGCGGGCAGCAATCGCATCGGCGCGCCGCCGACCGTGTGCGTGATACCGCGTCCGAAGTGCACCCCCTCGCCCTGACACAACGGCCGGGACATCGGCAATACCGGACAGAAGTCGACGGACAGCGCGCCGGAGAACGTATCGTTACCCGCCTGCGCAAGCATCGCATAGGCGAACGTGCCGCCCACGCCGTCGCCGACGAGAATGGGCGGCGTGTAGCCGGGCAGCTTGACGGCCGCCTCGACCCATCGACCGAAGTTGTCGAGATCGCCCGCCGCATATACGCAAGCGATCTCGTCCTTGGTGTAATTCGCCATCAACCGTGCCGTGTCGATGCCGGCCACCAACGCGCCGGTGTCCGCGAGGGCGCGCGCCATCCGTTCGGCGCGCGGCGTCCAGCCGTCGTCGTCGGAGAAAAAGAGCACCGTCGCATTCGGCGCCCCTTCCGGACGGAAGATGGGCACGTTCTCGAAGCGGCCATGCGTCAGGATCTCCGGGGCTTGCGCGGGTGCCGGCGTCTGGGCCAGTACGGCGACGGACGTCATCATCACCGCCCCTGTCGCGGCACTCGCCGCGACGCGGCGGACCCAGCGCGGCGCGCCCTCGCCGCGCCCGCGCTTGCGCGATCTCGCCTGCCCATCGTCCGCCTTGTCGTGCTTCGCCATCGTGTGACCTGTCATTTCGTCATGATTCCTTTCCATCCGCCGCCCACCAGCGACGCCACGTCGGCCAGCGTGAGCATCGGTGCGATACCGCCCGGCGTCATCAGATAACGCGCCTCCCATTGCGGATCGAATTTGTCCTTGAAGCTGCGCAGCCCGCGGAAGTTGTAAAAGCGAGCACCGTGCGCGAACATCATGCGGCCGAAGCGATGCCAGCGGGGCGCAAGCTGATGCGTCTCCATGCCCGACATCGGGGCCATTCCCAGACCGAAACGCTGATAGCCCTGCGATTTGAAGTGCAGCATCAGCTTCGCGAACAGGAAGTCCATCGTGCCGGGGGGAGCGTCCGGCACCTGCCGCATCAGATCGATGCTCGCTTCGATGCGCTGGACGTCGGGGCACATCAACGTGGCAAACGCGACGAGGCGCGTCTCGCGGCGCACAAGCGCCACGGGTTGGCGCGCCACGTACGCGTCGGTAAACGCGCCCAACGAGAAACCCTTCTCGCGCGTATGTTGGCGCGCAAGCCACGCGTCCGATACGCGCCGCATTTCCGCGAGATGCGGCGCGACGTCTTCCGCCGCCACAATCTCCAGCGTCAACCCTTCGCGTTCACCGCGCGCCACCCCATGCCGCAGATTGGCGCGACGCGCGCCTTGCAGCCCGAACTCCGGCAGCGAGACGAACGCTTCCTCGCCGAGCTTGAAGGCCCGCAGTCCCGCGTCGATATAGAGCGGCAGCGCCTGCGGGCGGGTCTTGTAGAACGCCGCGCGTCCGCCGTGCGCATCGGCCAGCTCGATGAAGCGCCAAATCAGTTCGGGCCACTCCTTCTGGTCGCCCACCGGATCCGAGAGCGACACCCACGAACGGCGATGCTTTGCGTACATGATGAAAGCGTTGCCAGACGGCGAGAACAGGAAGCTCTTGTCGCCCATCAGCGCCAGACAGGCGTCGGCGGCCGGTTGCTTGCGGATGACGGCGCGCGCGCGCGCCAGTTCCTCCTCGCTCGCGGGCACGATCGCGCCGGCGGACTGACGCAGCAATTGCCACAAGGACAGCCCGAGTCCGATCACGGCCACGACCATCAACGCGCGCATGGAACGCGGAGCATCGCCGTCGAACGTGAACTGCCACCAAAGCTGATTTGCGTATTCGACGCGCCGGTACGCCATGAACATCAGCCAGGTACAGGCCCCGAGCACCGAGAGCACGGCAATGATCCAGCCCGGCTCGAACGTTTGCGTGAAAAGCGACGAGCGCCGGTCGAACTGTTCGCGCGAGACGAGCAGCAGCGTCGCCAGCATGGCCAATACGAAGCACTCCGACACGGCAATGCCCTTGGGAATCGCGAGGACGGCAGCGATGATCGTCAGGCCGAGCGAGCCCCACCAGGCGGCATCAAGCCGGTGCAGCAGACCTCGCGCGAGGAACAGCATGGCCAGCCCCGCCACACTGCCGAGCAAGTGTGACACTTCAACGAGGAACAGCGGCACGTGGTGGCGAAGGAAGTCTTCCGCGTCGCGCGTGGCGGGCGTCACACCGGAGATCAGCAACATGACCCCGGCAACGAGCGTGAGCGCCGCCAACAGGCCGGGGAAGAGCCGCACGGCCGCCCGGCCGATCGGCGCCGCCGGGCCCTGGCGCAACTCGAACCCGGCGAGCAGACAGGCGGCAAGCATCAGCGGCAGCAGATAGTAAATACCGCGATAGAGCACCAGCGCCCCCGCCACCTGACTGATCGGTGCGTGCCCGTTGGTCGCGAGCAGAATCACCGCTTCGAACACCCCCACGCCGCCCGGCACGTGGCTGAGTACGCCAAGCGCCATGGCAATGGCATAGAAGACGACGAAGGTCGGCAGATCCACCACGTTGGCGGGCAGCAAACACCACAAGGCGGCGGCCGCCATGCCCAGATCGGCGGCCGAGATCAGCAACTGGCGCACCGCGACCCGCAGCGGCGGCAGCGGGATCGGCCAGCGGTTGAGCAAGCGCACCGTGCGCTTGCGCGCGCACAGTACCAGGAACGCGGCGGCGCCGGCCAGCAGCAGCAAGGCGAGCATCTGCAACACCCACGCCGGAATCGGCACCAGCGCCGAGACGCGCGACGCACCCCACAACATGCCGAGCGAACCGAACACGGTCATGCCGAGACCGAACGCGCCGGCGTTGAACGCTACCGCCTGCGCCACCTTCGATGCATCGACGCCCGCGGCGGCGTACATCCGCATTCGCACCGTGCCGCCGGTGAGCACCCCCAGACCGACGGAGTTTCCGAGCGCGTAGGCGATGAACGAGGTGAGCACGACCGTCGAGCGCTTGACCTTCGCCCCGGCGAAGCCAAGGCCTGAGATGTCGTAACCGGTGAGGGCCGCGTAACTCGCCAGGGTTGCCAGCATGGCAAGCGCCAGACGCGTCACGGGGGTGTTGTGTATCTCGGCAACGATGTCGTCGTAATGCACGTGACGCAGCATGTGATGCAACGCGTCGAAGACAAAGAGGCCGAGCAGAACGACGCCGGCCGCGATCAGCCACGGCCGGGCCGCGGTCCACGGCACGCGCCGGAGCCAGCGCAGGGGCGCGGGCAACGCAAACCAGGCGGCTTCGTCGGCGGGCGGCGGCTCGGGCGGGCCGCCCGCGGCCCCGCCACCGGCGGACGCCGCAACGGCGTCCATCGGCAGCGCCACGGAGGAAGGTGCATCGGCGGGCCGGCTCGGGCGCGCGCGGGAGGGTTCAGTCATGTATCGGTCGATCCTTCAGCCGGCACGACGTCACCTACGGGACGCCGCTCCCATGGCCTGTGGGCGAGTCAGAGCCTGTCAGGGCGATAGCTTACACCGCGATGCGTTACAGGTCTCGTCGGCGACGGCTCGGGAGCCGCCCCGGCCGCCCGACGTTGCCACCGCGCGATTGTGCGCCACTATGGGTGTTTGATCTCCATAAATGCAATTTAATGTAGAATTCAGCGTTTTTACTGGTTATTTGAACGAAGTTTTTCCTAAACTTCGATATCGAAGAGCGCCGCAAAGCGACACGTGCGCACCCCGAACCTTTCCGTCTCCGAAGAGAGTCGATTTGTGGTTCGAAGCATCGTGCGCGGGGGGAATAGAAAATGTACGTCGAACGGCACAGCCGTCCGGCAGGGGCACGTCTGACAATGCCGCGGGTATCGCGGCGCAACGAGCATGTCGTCGCTCTCGCGACGGGGCGACGGAGTGCCTCCGTGCGCCGCGCTGTCGTCGGTGTCCTGAGTGCCTTGCTGGGCACTGCCATGTTAATGACCGCGGGCCATGCGCTCGCCCAAACCGCGTCGACGGCCACGTCCACGTCGGCAGCGGCGTCGTCGCCCGTTGCCGCGATTACGAATCCGGTGGTCGTGGCGCTGCCGTCATCCGGCGCGCCCAAACCGATCCAACCGGCGGTGCCCATCGGCCAGGCGACGCTCACGCAGGGCGTGGCGCAGCTCAAGGAGCGCTACAACCTGTCGCATGTGTGGCTGCGCACGGAATCCGATGCTGGCGTGGGGCTCGAAGCGGCCACGTCGGGCGACAACGTCCGACAGTTGCTGCCCGTCGCCAGCCTGTCGAAGTCGGTGACGGCCATCGGCATCGCGCTGCTCGTGCAGGCGGGCAAACTCTCGCTCGACGCAACACTCGGCGATCTGCTCGACACTTATTCGAAACAGCACGGCAAGCCGCTCGACCCGTCGTTGCGCGAGCTGACCGTGCGACGCCTGCTCGCGCATCGCGCGGGGCTTGCCACGAACGGCTACAACGATCCCGTGAACGGCCTGTTCAGCGGACTGGCGATCCGGCGTGTGGGCGGCAGCGCGGACTTCTTCAACTATCTCGACGCCGGCGACGCCGGGCACTCGACCGGCAAGTCCGATTTCGTCTACTCGAACGTGTCGTACCTGTTGCTCGGCATGGTGATCGAAGCGGTTTCCGGCGACGATTACAAGCACTTCTGCGAAACGCACATTTTCGCGCCGCTTGGCATCACCGGCGCCACCCTGCCCGACAACTGGCGTCTGCTGGCTCCGTTCGCCGGGTGGCAGATGTCGACGAGCGCGCTGCTCAAGGTGTGGCGCGTGTTCGACATTCGCCGGCCGAGCCTGCTCACGGAGAAGACGCTGCGCACATTGTTGCTCGACAAGCGGTCCGGCCCGGTCAGCGCGGATCGCGACGTTTACTACACGCTTGGCGTATTCATGGTGCCCGGCGCGGGCGAGCGAAACTATCGCATCAGCCACGACGGCATCGCCGACTTCTTCCGCACCCAGTCGACCTATTACACCGTGGTGGAGAAGACCGTACCCGGCGACAGTTGGGCGCTCGTGGTGTCGCCAATTCCGTCGCGCGGCCAGTTCGGCGCGATCCAGCGCGACGTGCGCCGGATCATTCGTCAGGCACGCCTGGTGCCTTGAAGTCGGCGGCGGCGCGGACATCGCCGAGATCGCAAGGGAACGTGCCGGCAATGAGCGCGCGCTTCTGCGACGCGCTCAGTTGCTTGACGCGGTACTCGGCCCGCGAGGCGGCTGAGCGATCGGCAAAGGTGAGCGAGAGCAGGATGCGCAATGGCGGATAGGCGCGCGTGAAGCGTGCGCCCTTGCCCGCGACGTGCGCCGCATATCGCGCCTCGACGTCGACGGCGATGCCCGTGTAGATGCGACCGCCCGCGCACTCCAGCAGGTAGAGGAACCAGGGCTTCGGTGGGACAGCCGTCATCGCGTCGCCCACGATTCGTGGCGGAAGTCGTGCGATCTGCGCGGTATGGCAAAGACGTTGGGGCACTGGGCAGGCACGAGTACAGAGCGTGGCATGTTCGCGACGGAATTTGTCCTGATCGGGTGACGCTGTCGAAGTCGCTAGCATACGATATGCCCACGGCGATGCAAGCGCGCCCCCCATCGCCGCCGGACCGCGTAACACGCCTGCCTGGCCTAACACCACAACGACAAGCGCCATGACCGAATCCGCCTCGCCGGACACCCCTGATCCCCGCCATCACCGCCCCTCGGCGGCCGACGCATTACGCCGCGAACGCCTGCGCTCACGCGTGCGCACCCTTGGCGGTTACGTCATTTACGGGATGTTCGCTGCCGCCTTGTGGGCCGCCAGCCATGGCAGTTCCGCCCTTGGCCTGTCGCCCACCGCGGCACAGGCCGCCGTGCTCGTGCTGTTCACCATCGGGGCGTGGGCCTTCGGGCTGTTCCCGGAGCCGATCACCACGCTGACGTTCTTCCTGCTCGCCGTCCTGCTGCATGTCGCGAAGCCGGAAGTGATCTTTGCCGGGTTTCATTCGGCTGCGTGGTGGCTCGTCTTTGGGGGTGCGGTGACGGGTATCGCGGTGCGCACGACAGGACTCGGCGCGCGGCTGGCCGCGACGTTGTTCGCACTCAAGCGCCCAACGTATGCGCGTTATGTGGCGTCAGTGATGGTCGCCTGCGTGGGTCTGGCTTTCGTCATGCCCTCGACGACGGGACGCATTCTGCTGCTGATCCCCATCGTGCTCGCGCTCGCCGATCGCATCGGCCTCACCGAGGGTCGGCGCGGACGCACCGGTCTCGTGATGATGGTCGCCGCCGCGAGCTACATGCCGCCTACGACGATCCTGCCCGCCAACATTCCGAACAGTGTGCTCATGGGCGCGGCGGACTCGTTCTACGGCGTAAAGCTGCACTACGCGCCCTACCTGCTGCTGCACTTCCCTGTCCTCGGTGCGCTCAAGGCCGCCATTCTGGTGTGGGTGATCTGCCGCCTGTTCCCCGACGACGGCCCCCTCACCCAGGTGACCAACGGTGCCCCGCCACCGCTGTCAAACGATGCCCGACGCCTGTCGGTATTGCTGGCGTTGGCGCTCGCCGGATTCGCGACCGATGCCTGGCACGGCATCTCGCCCGCGTGGATTTCCGTTGCCGCGGCAATCCTCTGCCTGCTCCCCGCGATTCACATCATCACGCCCAAGACCTTCACCGAGCAGATGCACATCACGCCGCTTATTTACGTCGCGGGCTTTCTCGGTGTGGGCGCGGTCGTCGCGGATTCGGGGCTGGGCGAGAAGCTCGCACGGCTATGCCTGGATGCGGTGAGCATGACGCCGGGCACCCCCGCGATCAATGCCGCATGGCTCATCGCCATCGGCGCGGCCATCGGACTGGTCGCCACGCTTCCCGGTCTGCCGGCGGTGCTCACTCCGCTCGCGGGACAGCTCGCGAGCGCGAGCGGCCTGCCGCTCTACACCGTGCTGATGTTGCAAGTGCCGGTGTTCTCCACCGTCCTCCTGCCCTATCAGAGCCCGCCGATGATGATTGCGATGCATCTGGGCGGCGTCGGCATGCGCGATGGCACGCGGCTGACCGTCGTCATGACGCTCATCACCCTCGTCCTGCTCTTCCCGCTCGACTATCTCTGGTGGCACCTGCTCGGCATGTTGCCCTGAATGCCCCTATCGGCGGCTGGGTTCCCGACAGAAGACCAGCCATCGATCGCCGTCTTCCTCACGCCAGAACGCCCCCTCGCGTTCGAGAATCGCACCGAGGCGAAGACGTGTCGCACGAACGCGCGTGTCGCTCACGCCGGGCAGGATCATGCCGCGCACGTAGCCGACATGGGGCACCGTGCGCAACAGTGTCCGGATCAGTTGGCAGAAGCGCCTCACGGCATGCTCGCTTGCCTTCGCTTCGGCGTCGAGGCGGAAGTCGGTGATCGTCAGCACGACACCGGCAGGCACACGGTCGAGACGATGACAAAGGGACAGTTCGCCGTTCTCGACGCGCTGTCCCAGTTCGACGTGCGTGCGCTCGCAGATTTCAACGCGCGCCGTGAAACGGTGGGCTCTGAAGAATGCCGCAACGGCGCGCTCGCAAACGGTCATGGGCTTATCGGATGGTGTCGTACATCTTCGTGACTTGCTGGCCGATCATGCCGTACATCGCGCGCGACACTTCACGGATGTCCGCACTGGTCGCGTCAATGCGCTGACGCAGCCGATCGTTCGTGCGACGCGTCTCCTCGGTGAGCGACATCTCGAACTCGCCAAGCACATCGTTATCGCGTCCGGCAAGCGAATCGTCGTTGGACACGACATCGAACGGCGACTTCACGAACTGGCTGACGCCCTTGGTCGTTTCGCCGACCGCCGTGCCGACCACTCGCAACTTGCCCAACTCGCCCCCAAACCCTGCCGCGCCCGATCCCACACCGCCGGCCAATGAGAAGGTGCCGGAGACGATACCGCCAATGGCCGAATACAGCCCGGCGCGGTAATGCAAGTTGTTGGCGTTGTACTTCTCGCTGCGCGCGGTCTGGCCGCGCTCGAAGACCATTGCATCGTGACGCGTGCGATACGCCTGGTCGGTGTTGCGCTCTGCCACCCGCATGGCGAGAAACAGGGCGATGAGCGCCTGCGCGGATTGAAGGCCGTCGACCTGCTCGCGAATGCGCGGCAATACGCGCGCGCCCTCGTCGTCGGTCGCGGCGCGTTGCTGGGCGTCGGAGGCGGCAATACCGGCCTGACGCGGATTCGCCGACGTCGAACTCAATGCATAAGTCATGTCATCACTCCGTAGGTAGACGACGCGGCGGAAAACCGCGTCCGAAAGATCCGCGCGGGCTCACGCCCGGGACAACGAGGCCGCGATACGAATGCGCATCTCGCCCGTTTTCTGCACTTGCTCGCCCGTGGACACTGCGATGTCGCTCTGCTGACCCACGAGCGTTTCCATCCGCTTGGCGGCACGTTTCTTGTCGTCGCCATTCATTTGCATGAGCATCTGCAGCCACATCATGTCGACGCCGAGATCGCGCGCTTCGAGTTGCAGCTTCGCGCGCTGTGCGCCGACGATCCCCTGCCCAAGGGCGTTGGCGCCGGTGAACGTGCCGCGCAGTGCGCCCGAGAGCGACCATGAGCCACGCGCCACGGCAAAATAGCCCTGAATATTCATGCTCGACGTGAAGGACTTGGTCAGTTCCTTCGATGTCACCGCCTTGCTCTTGGCGACTTGCTTCGCGGCGTTCTTTGCGACTTTGTCGAAAGCGCGCGAGGCCATCTGTTCGACCATCTGCTGCGTGAACTGCTCGGCCATGCGATTGAAGCCCGCTTTCGCCAGTCGGCGACCGCTCTGCGTGCCGCTTTGCAACAGCGACTTGCCCACGCGCTTTCCGACCTCGTTGCCGACGACGAAACCGATCTCGGAGACCACGCGAGACTTGATCGCCGCGACGGCAGCCTTGTCGCCCGACTTGACCGCCTGCTCCAGCGCCTCGCCCGCGCCCGCCTTGAACACACGGCTCGCGGCTTTGGTCGTCGCGCGCTTGGCAATGAAGCCCCTGATCGACGTGCCGAAGCCGATGACCATGCCGAGCATCTGGAACGCCAGTTGGGCGTGTCCCCACTTGGTCGCTTCTTTCTCGTGATAGGCCGCGTTCTTCGGGTCGACGAGCGCCATCGTCTTGTGGAACGCCACGCCGAGCCCGGCAATGCCTGCGCCAACATCGGCCACACCGCCCGCGATCATCAGCGGATTCATGCTGAGGACGCCCGTCACGACCTTGACCGCGCCGACCACCACGTCGACCGCCGCGATGAGCCAGTCGAACACCACGCCAAAGATGCCGCCTTTGCGGGCCTTGTTGGCATCCTCTGTCTTCGCGTCCATCTGCTCGCGATACTTCTTGATGTCCTCCTGACGCAGCTTTTCCTGACGCTCGCCCATCAACGTCAGCGCCCGCTGCGTGGACTTCGCGGTGTCGCCCAGCGCGTCCATCGCGATCATCGACGCCATCATCGCCAGCGTGGACGGATCGACGTTCTCGAGCGCAGAGAGCGTTGAGGCGTTCGCAGCGTTCGAAGTGCCGTCGGCGCTGGACGCCCCCAGCGCGTTCGCCGCCAGTCCGCTGCCGACGGCAAAGAGGCGATTCAGCAGGCGGGCGAACGCGTCGTCGGCGTCTTGCCAGTCGACGCCGGTCGACGGGTCTGGCGCAAAGTCCTCGGTGCGCAGCCAGTCCAAGCGTTCGCGTCGTTGACGAGCGGCATCCGGCGACTCGATGACGTCGTTCGCAACGGCGACGGCAGCTGCGGGCGCGTTGCCGACGTTGCCGGTCCAGGCAGGCGCGTACGCGGCTCGTGGGGAATAAATGGCGGTCATGTTGATTTAGGATCCGAAGTGGCATTCAGCGCGTCGCGCCGCGCCCGTGCCGAGCGGGCGAGCTTGTCGTGCTGAGGCAGTTGTCCGCAGATGCGCAGCGTTGCGCCAAACGATTTGCGAGCGAATTCCCGGTTGCCTGCGTGCTCGTAGCTCATCCCGGCGAGATACGGCGGGCGCGGGTCCGACGCGTGAATCAGGCCGGCTTTCGCGAAGCACGGCAGCGCCTGTTCGTGCTGCCCGAGTCGCTGGTAGCACAGGCCGAGCCCGAACCAATCGTCAAACGACCATTGGTCGAGCGTGGCGAGTACGAAGTACACCCGTTGCGCCGCCGCGATCTGGCCTTGGGCGAACCGCTGGCAGGCATGGGCGCGCACACGCGCGAGGTCCGCCTCGTCCAGATCGGCCAGCATGCGCAGCGCGCCCCCGCGTTCGAAGAATCGCGAAAGGATCGCTGGCGCGTCGTCCGCGCCCGGGGCCGGCGGCGCGGTGTCCAGGGACGTTGCCGCCATCATGTGCGCATCGACCCGTTGATCTGGTTGAGCTGCGAGCCCTGCGAACTGTAGATCGTGTTCACCAGCGTGGAGGCGCCGTTGTACTCCTGCAGCTTCTTGTTGATCTTGATCTGGTCAACCGTGCGGCTGTCAGAGGCCTGCTCGGTGAAGCCCTCGGCGGCAGCCTTCAGTGTGCGCAGATCGGACGCGTTGTATTGCGCGTTGCCTCCCGTCGGTGTGGTGTAGCCTGGCTCGCCGACCCGCTTGGTGCGCGACTCCCACTCCATCATGGTCTTCTTCGTCCCGTCGCCGTACACGGTGATCTGGATGTTGTGCTTGTCGAAGAACGCCCGGATGCCGTCACCGACGGTTTTCTTCTTCGACGTGTCCGAGCCGATGTCGTTGATCAGCGATTCGATCAGGTTCCCGACCTCGCGCGCCTCTTGTCCCTCTTTCTGACGTCGCTGCATTTCCTGGATCATGTGCTGCGCCTCGCCGTTGTTCATCTCCATCATCAACATGGCGTATTGCGCGAGCGTTCCGTGAAAATCTAGCGACTTCGTGACGCCACCGACATTGATGTCGCGCGTGAGTCCGGTTTGCGAGGGTACGAGGCGGGAAGAGGCGTACTGGATAGGCGTCATGACACTTGATTCCTGAAGTCGGTGAAATCGGGGCGGGCAAACGCGCGTCAATATCGACGCGCGACGGCAGACCTGCGCGGCCCTTTGGATCTTTGGATGCGGGTTAGATGCTGGTCACGATCTTCTTCATGATTTCGCCAAGTTTGGCGATCACCGCGTTGTAGAGCGTGAGGGTGTTGTCGTAGCGGGTAACGAAACGTTTGAGCTGGATCTGCTCGCTAGTGCTTGACGCCCCGTCGGTCAGGGCCAGCGACTGAAGCCGGGATTCCAGCGCCTTCAGAGCGGCCGCATCTAACGGCGTGTCGGCGACCTGAGTCGACAGCAACTCGTGCCGAATCGCGAAGTCTCGCAGCGCTGGCGGCAACCCTTCGGGAGTCGTGCCCAGGGAAGCCCGCTGCGCCATGTCCCCCACTACCGTTGCAAAATCGCGGGCGTCGCGAGCGACGTTGATGCGCGTTTGCGCCTGCGCCAGCCACGCGTCGGCCATCGATTGCAGGGTAGTCAACTGATCGCTGGCGACGGCGATCGTCGAGAGCAGCGGATTTTGGGAATCGGTGGGCTTGGCGCGAAGCTGGCCAGCGACATCGGTGTACGCGCGCGATGGGGATGGGGTGCCGGAGATTCGATCGATCATGCCGAATCTCGTCTCAGGCGCAGACGCGGCGCACGGCGGGCGCACGCTTCGCGGGAACGGTTGACGCCGCGGCGAGCGGCACGGGCGCATCGGCGCGCATCCGGTCGAGCGTGTGCGCAAGGGCCGCCGTCATGCGACGAATTTCACGTTCGTCACGTTGAAATGCCTCGCTCCGCACGAGTGCCTCAAGACGCTTGAGCTTCTCGCGGGCGTCGGGGGTGCCGGCCGCTTCGAGACGCGCCACTTCGTCGAGCACCGCGTGGTAGTCCTGCATCTGGCGGTGCAACTTGCGCCCGGCCAGCTGCATGTCGGCGCATGCGCGTTCGTACTGAACGAGAAGATCGTCCGCCGCGTCCTGCACTGGAGCGACGGACGCGGGGGGCGTGAGGGTGGGATGTTGCAACGGGTCAGACATGGAAGCGCCTCCGTATGTTGCGGTCAGTCGAAAGACATAACGCATCGTACAAAGACACTCGACGCTCGCCTTTGCAAAGGCAGCATTCCCTTCCGGTATCACGCCGCGCTTCAGTGATTTCCCATTCGCGCGGCGTGTTTATCGCTCACGATTCACTCACGCGACGCCGAACCCGCCCCCTCCCGGCGTCTCGACGACAAAGATGTCGCCCGGCTGCATTTGCGTGCGTCCGATGTGCGCCAGTGTCTCGCGCGTGCCATCCACGCGCTCCACGTAGTTCGCCCCGAGCGCCCCCACCGCCCCGCCTTGCGCCCCGAACGGCGCATGCACGCGGTTGTTGGAGAGAATCGACGCGGTCATCGGGGTAAGGAAGCGAATACGTCGCACGGCCCCGTTACCGCCATGCCAGCGCCCCGCGCCGCCCGACCCGACGCGAATCCGGTGGCTCTCCAGGCGCACCGGATAGCGCCACTCCAGTACTTCGGGATCGGTCAGTCGCGAGTTGGTCATGTGCGTCTGTACCGCGTCGGCGCCATGGAATCCCTCACCCGCACCGCTACCGCCCGCGATGGTCTCGTAGTACTGATACGTCTCGTTGCCGAATGTGAAGTTGTTCATCGTGCCCTGGCTCGACGCCACGCGTCCGAGCGCACCATAGAGCGCGTTGGTGATGGCGGACGACGTCTCCACATTGCCGGACACCACCGCCGCCGGGTACACCGGATTGAGCATCGAGCCCTGCGGCACGATCACCGTCAACGGCTTCAGGCAGCCCGCGTTGAGCGGAATATCGTCGTCGACCAACGTGCGGAAGACGTACAGCACGGCGGCCATGCACACGGCCCGCGGCGCATTGAAGTTGTTCGGCAACTGCGCCGACGTGCCGGTGAAGTCGATGGTCGCGCCTTGCGTGGCGTGATCGACGCGAATTGCCACCTCGATCACCGCACCGTTATCCAGCGCGTAGCGATAGTGCCCGTCGGCCAACGCGCCGATCACGCGGCGCACGGCGGCTTCGGCGTTGTCCTGCACGTGCCCCATATAGGCGAGCACCACGTCGCGCCCGAACTCGCTCACCATGCGACGCAGTTCATCGACCCCCTTCTGGTTCGCCGCGACCTGCGCCCGCAGATCGGCCATGTTCTGGTCGATGTTGCGTGCCGGGTAGTGCGCACCGGCCAGCAGCCCGCGCGTCTCGCGATCGCGCAGTTCGCCCGCCGCGACCAGTTGCCAGTTATCGATGAGCACCCCCTCCTCCTCGACGTGCGTCGAATCCGGCGGCATCGATCCCGGCGTGATCCCGCCGATATCCGCGTGATGGCCGCGCGAGCCGACGTAGAAGAGCGGCTCGGCGTTCGCGGCACCGTCCGCGCCCACGAACACCGGCGTGATGACCGTGACGTCCGGCAAATGCGTACCCCCGTGATACGGGTCGTTGAGCATGAAGACGTCGCCGTCGCGCATCTCGCCGCGATTGCGCTCGATCACCGTCTTGATGCTCTCGCCCATCGAGCCCAGATGCACCGGCATATGCGGCGCGTTGGCGATGAGGTTGCCGTCACGGTCGAACAGTGCGCACGAGAAATCCAGACGCTCCTTGATGTTCACCGAATACGCCGTGTTCTGCAGACGCAGCCCCATCTGTTCGGCAATCGACATGAAGAGATTGTTGAAGATCTCCAGACGCACCGGATCGGCTTGCGTGTCCCGGTCAGCGGCATCGCGTTGCGTGGCGCGCGGCACCACGCGCGCCAGCACGAGGTTGCCCTGCGCGCTCATCTGCGCCTGCCAGCCGGGCTCGATTACCGTCGTGCCGCTCTTCTCGGCAACGATGGCGGGCCCATCGATGGTGTCACCCGCGAGCAGCGTATCGCGGGCAAACAGCGCTGCCTCGTGCCAAGCGCCACCGGCGTAGAGCTTCACGCGATCGCCCGCCTGCGGTGCGCCCGACGTGCGGGCATCGAGCGAAGCGATGTCGACGGGGGCGTCCGAGCGGCCGATGGCTTCGACCGACGCCACCTCGACGATCAGCGCCGCGCCGTCCATTAGGAACGAATAGCGCTGACGATAGGCCGCCTCGAAGGCAGCGCGCATTTGTGCGACGTTACCGAACGGCACCGCCAGCGCCGAATCGGTGCCCGCGTAACGCACATGAACCCGACGCACCGTGTCGATGCGCGACGGCGGCACGCCCTGCGAGAGCAGGACATTCACTGCGTCGTCGGCGAGCGCGCCAAGCGCGTCGTCCAGCGCCGCCAGACCGTCGTCTGACAGCGGCGCTTCGATCATGCGCTCGCGCATCGCCGTCTGATCCGCGAGGCCCATGCCGTAGGCCGACAGTACGCCGGCGAGCGGATGCGCGAAGACCTTCGTCATGCCGAGCGCATCGGCAACGCCGCAGGCGTGCTGACCGCCCGCCCCGCCGAACGTCGTCAGCACGTAGCGGCTCACGTCGTGACCGCGCTGCACCGAGATCTTCTTGATGGCGTTGGCCATGCTGCCGATTGCGATTTCGAGGAAGCCTTCGGCGAGCGCTTCGGGCGTCTGATGGCGGCCGGTCGCCTGTTCGATCTCCGCGGCCAATGCGGTGAACTTCGCCACCACGACATCGCGGTCGAGCGGCTCGTTGGCGTGCGGGCCGAACACCTTCGGGAAATGCGCGGGCTGAATCTTGCCGAGCATGACGTTGCAGTCGGTGACCGTGAGCGGGCCGCCGCGTCGATACGCCGCCGGGCCCGGATTGGCGCCGGCCGAATCCGGCCCCACGCGCAGACGCGTGCCGTCGAACGACAACACCGACCCGCCACCCGCGGCCACCGTGTGGATGCTCATCATCGGCGCGCGCATGCGCACCCCGGCGACTTGCGTTTCGAACACACGCTCGAACTCGCCGTGGTAATGCGAGACGTCGGTCGACGTGCCGCCCATGTCGAAACCGATCACCCGCTCGAAGCCTGCCGCGCTCGACGCGCGCACCATCCCGACGATGCCACCGGCCGGGCCGGACAGAATGGCGTCCTTGCCCTGGAAGTTGTCGGCACGGGTGAGGCCGCCGCTACTCTGCATGAACTGAAGATTGACGCCCGGCATTTCCTGCGCGACTTGCTCGACGTAGCGTCGCAGGATCGGCGACAGATACGCGTCGACGACGGTCGTGTCACCGCGCGAGACGAGCTTCATGAGCGGCGAGACTTCGTGCGACACGGACACTTGCGAGAAGCCCAGCTCGCGCGCCATCGTCGCCAGCGCCTTTTCGTGGGCCTGATAACGATAGCCATGCATCAGCACGATGGCGAGTGCGCGGATCCCCTTGGCGTAGACCGCTTCCAGTGCGCGGCGCGTCGCCTCGGCATCGAGTTCGCGCACGATTTCACCATGCGCACCGACACGTTCGTCGATCTCGACGACCTCCGCATACAGCGCCTCCGGCAATGCGATATCGAGATCGAACAGGCGCGGGCGGTTCTGATAGGCGATGCGCAGCGCGTCGCGAAACCCTTGCGTCGTCACGAGCGCGAGCGGCTCGCCCTTGCGTTCGAGCAGCGCGTTGGTGGCCACGGTGGTTCCCATTTTCACCATCTCGACCCGCTCGGGCGTGATCGGCTCGCCCGGCGCGAGGTCCAGCAGGTGACGAATGCCGGCCACGGCGGCGTCGCGATATTGCTCGGGGTTCTCGGAGAGCAGCTTGTGCGTGACGAGCGTGCCGTCCGGGCGGCGCGCCACGATGTCGGTGAAGGTGCCGCCGCGGTCGATCCAGAACTGCCAGCGTGAAGCGGTCTGGTGCGCAGGCGCGCGGTTTTGAGCGGAGGGCGTGAGGGCGTTCGTCATGGGGTCACTCGCAAAGCAATGGTCAAACGTGAATCGACGGGGTGACGGTGCCGGGGCACCGTCGTCATGCTGTGTTGGCGCGGGGCGCGCGTGTCCCGGCGTGTGGCGCGGCCGATGTCGTCCGCCGCGCCACACACTCGCAAATCTCGCTACCGGGAGAATTAAAGAGAAGTCATCGGACGCGGCAGCGACGGCTGCCGCGGTATTTCATTGGCACAGGGTGTCGCGTGTCACTGCGTGTGCGCCTCGAGCGAATCGAGATCACGGCCACGCGTCTCGGGCAGCGTGAGCGCCGCGAGAATCAGCACGCCGTAGGCCACGCCGGCGAAGATCCCGATGGTCGTGCCCAGGCCGTATTGCTTCGAGAGCATGCCGATCAGGAACGGGAACAGGGCGCCCACGGCACGGCCGACGTTGTAGCAGAAGCCCTGGCCGGAACCGCGCACGCGGGTCGGGAACAACTCGGTCAGGAATGCGCCCATGCCGCTGAAGATGCCCGAGGCGAAGAAACCGAGGGGGAAGCCGAGCCAGAACATGGCGCTATCGGTCAGCGGCAACGACGTGTACGAGAACGCGATCACCATCGAGCCCACGGCGAACAGAATGAAGTTCGGCTTGCGGCCGAGCCGGTCCGTCAGATACGAGCTGACCAGATAGCCGACCCACGAGCCGAAGATGATCATGGCGAGGTAGCCGCCGGTGCCCATCACCGTGAGATGGCGCTCCGTCTTCAGGTACGTGGGCAGCCACGTCGTGATGGCGTAGTAGCCGCCTTGTGCGCCGGTGGTCAACAGGGCGGCGCGAATCGTCGTCGAGAGCAATGCCGGGCTGAAGATGGCCGCCAGGCCGGGCGCGTCGTCCGACGTCTGCTTGGCCTTCTCCTTCTGATAGACCTCCGGCTCCTGCACGTAGCGACGAATGAAAAGCACGAGCAGCGCGGGCAGCAGGCCGATCAGGAACAGTCCGCGCCAGGCCATTTCGGCGGGGAACAGCGAGAACAGCACCGAGTAGAGAATGGCCGTCAGGCCCCAGCCGATGGCCCAGCCGGACTGCACGAGCCCCACGGCCTTGCCACGGTCGCGGGCGCGCATCACTTCACCGATGAGCACGGCGCCGGCCGTCCATTCGCCGCCGAAACCGAAGCCCATTAGCGCACGCGCGGCGAGCAGTTGATGGTAGTTCTGCGCGAGTCCGCACAGCCCGGTGAAGACGGCGAACCACAGCACGGTGAGCTGCAGTGTGCGCACACGACCGATGCGATCCGACAGAATGCCGGCCGCCCAGCCGCCAAGCGCCGAGGCGAGCAGCGTGAGCGTGCCGATGAAGCCCGCGTCGGCAAGGCTGATGCCCCACGTCGCGACCAGCGTCGGAATGACGAAGCTCAGCATCTGGGTGTCCATGCCGTCGAGCATGTAACCGACCTTGCAGCTCCAGAAGGCACGCTTTTGGCGCGGGGTGGCGTCGCCGTACCAGCCGAACAGGCTGCCGCCTTTGTCAGACGTATCGGCCGTGCCGGCGGAGACTGCCGCCGCCGGGGGCGCGAGAGGGGTTTTGCTTTCCATGAGAAAAAAAGGCTCCGGTGATGTCGTGACTTGCCGTGTGATGTGCCCTCGGGCCGCGCTCTCCGATGGGCGTGTGCGGTCACCGGCAGGCGATCCTTCCCCTGCCGCCTCCCGTCATGGCGCGGTGTTTCTGTCGTGCTTGGTGCTCGGGTAAAGCTTCAGTGATGCGTGCTGCTTGCGTGAAATTTGCGGGGTGCTTCAGGTCATGCGTCGCTGGCCGGTATTGCCGTGATGCCAGGGTGCCGTGCAACGCACGTCGCGCGCGATCAGAAAACGGCGAGCGACGCGTTCGGGATATCCGTCATCAGCATGTAGCCCGGCCGGTGTGCGATGGCGATCGGCAGCCTGGCCTCCATGATTGCGGTCTGCGGCGTCACGCCACAGGCCCAGTAGACAGGCAGCTCGCCGTCGCGAATGGTGACGGCGTCGCCAAACTCCGGCTTATTCAAATCCGCGATGCCGAGCGCCGCCGGGTCACCGATATGGATCGGCGCGCCGTGCACGCCGGGGAACCGGCTCGTGATCTGCACAGCGCGAATGGCATCGGCCCCCTTCATCGGGCGCATCGACACGACCAGCTCGCCACCGAACTTTCCGGCGCGCTGATTGGCGATATTGGTTCGATACATCGGCACGTTGCGTCCCTCTTCCACGTGACGCAACCCAATGCCCGCCTGCGCCAGCATGCCCTCAAAGGAGAACGAGCAGCCGATGGCGAAGACGACGAAGTCGTCCTGCCAGACTTCGGCCAGGTGATCGACCTGTTCGGCGAGCTTGCCGTCGCGGTAAACGTTGTAACCCGGCACGTCGGTGCGGATATCCACCTCGCGACCCAGCGCCGGCACGTGCCATTGCCCTGGCTCGCCCACGCCGAGCAGCGGGCACGCCTTCGGATTGCTTTGGCAGAAGCGCAGGAAGTCGTGTGCGTAAGCCTCCGGCAGAATCGCGAGGTTGGCTTGTGCGAAGTCGCCGCAGTACCCGGCGGTCGGCTTGCGGAACTGACCGCTGCGCACGGCCTGACGGAAGGCGAAGGGCGTGATGGCGTCGCGTTGCGAGGCGAGGTCGTCGAGCACGGCGGGATGGTTCATGACAGCTCCGGCATTGAGGGGGATGCATCGGTGGCATCGGATGGCTGAAGCATAGAAAGAAAAAAAAGTTGTCGCTAACGAGTTTTTCTACGCGCTGCCGTATAGAATTTCTTAACAACGTCACGGGTTTTCCCGAGGTTCGTTGTTTTTTTCTTCTCCGATCCGAGGTCAAATTTTGGGCACGCTCCCGACCCGCCGAGTCCCATGAACACGCGATTTCTCGAAACGTTCGTCACGCTGGCCAAGCTGCGCAACTTCCGTGCGACGGCCGCGGCACTGCACGCCACGCCGGCGGCGATCTCACAGCGGCTCAAGGCGCTCGAGGAGGAGCTGAAAACCGTGCTGGTCGATCGCGACAGTCGCGAATTTCGTCTCACACCCAACGGCGAATACCTGCTGGGCTATGCCAAGGCGGTGGTGGAGGCGGCGCGCCGTCTGCAGACGGCGGCATCGGGCGAAAGCACCTTGCGCGGACGGTTGCGTCTCGGCGTGATCGAGACCGTCGTGCATAGCTGGCTGCCGCACTATCTGCGACGCCTGGCGGCCGACTATCCCTCGCTGGAAGTCGAGTTGACGGTGGACGTCTCGGTGCAGTTGCAGCGCCGCCTGATCGCGGACGAGCTCGATCTCATCATCCGCGTGGAGGGCAGCGACGACAGCAGCGTGGTGTGCGATGCGCTCGCCAACTATCCGGTGCACTGGATCGCGCGCACGGGCATGTTTCCGAACACGCGCAGCGGGCTCGCGAAGCAGGTGCTGCAGCATCCGATCCTGACCTACGGGCGCGGCACGGCGCCGCACCGGGCGCTGGAGGACATCGTGGCGAAACTGGCGGGCGTGCACGGCGTGCCGCTCTCGGAGACGTGACCTGTCCGGGAAATTTCGTACCAAAGGAATCTAGAGATAATGGCT
>NZ_MKVU01000012.1:0-536093 GCF_001899225.1 Pandoraea sp. 64-18
GAGAACGTCCTTCGCATCGATGTTCGAGCCGATGATGTTGACGTTGCCTTTCCCCGACGCCGCATCCCCGGTCGCAATGAACGCCGCCGTGCCTCCCGCCTTGATGTTGCTCGAAATATTCTGCGCGCTGTCGGACGACGAGGTCGACTTGCTGCTCGACGTCCCCCAGCTCAACTCGATCTTGGCTTCCGGTTTGGCACCGCTGGCGAGCGCATCGAGCGCTCCCTTCCCTTCGCCAAGCGCGCCGACGGCGCCACTGGCCGCAGCGTAACCGCGCAACGCCGAAACACGCGTATCGCCGCCGGAATCCGCCGCCGCGCGCACCTGCCCAGCAACGTTCTGTATCGCGTCGATCACCGGCGACTTAACCGCCAACGTGAAGCCAGAGCTCTTCATCTCGTGCGTTTCGTCGTGATGCTCACGATTGAGCGCGGATTCGACGGTGACGTTTTGCCCGATGCCCGTTATGTTCCCACCCGCGACGATTTCGCTGCCACGAACCAGCAAGTCATTGCCGGCCGCCATACTGACGTTACCGCTAACGCTGCCGATAAGGCTACCCGTTTGGGTCACGCTGCTGTCGTTGGCCCAGTCCTTCTGCTCATTAGTGCCGTACGAAATCCCTACACCACCTGACGAACCCAGACCCGTGCTCGTCTCCTCGTGGAATGAACGGGTCTCGCTAACGCTCTGCGTCGAATCGATCCGTAAATCGTGACCCGCCTGTAGGACGACATCCTTGTTTCCGACAATCGTGCTCCCCCGAACGCTCAAATCGTTGCCCGCAGCGATCGCCACGGTGTCCGCCGAAATCAGGCTGCCGTTGGCTTGGGTGGCTTTCATGTCCAGCGTACTCGTTGTGCTTTTTCCGCTCACCACTCCACTGCGACTACCGTCGTGCCGGCTTTGAAATTCGTGCGTCTCGGTGATTTCACCGATGTTGATGTCACCGGCTGCCGCCAGCGTTGCCGCGCCCTGGGCGAGTGTTATGCCGCTGCCCGCCAGGTTGATATTCTTGCCTGAGGCAATCGTGAGACTGTCGCCGCTTTGCAAGGTTGTGCCGATCACCGCGTCGTCAGATTGCCGCTTCGATTCTGAGTAACTGCCGCTACTGTCGCTATCCGCGCTGTTGCTTTGTAACGTTGAGGTCGTCACTGCCGCTCGCAACGTCACATCGCCCTTCGCCGCCAGCGCGCCACCTCCGTTCAGGTTGAGGGCCGCTCCCGTGGCCGTCAGATTACCTCCCACGCCTATCTGCGATACGCCTCCCACCGTGACTGCGCTCCCCGTCGCCGCGTTGAAGTTGGTATCCGATACACCGTTCGCACGCTCGACGACCTTCCGCTCGCCGGTCTGTACCGTGCCAAGTTCCCAGTTGCCGCCAATGGCCATGCCGAGGTTTCCGCCCACGTTCAGCGTGCCTGCGTTCTGCTCGACATTGCCACCTGTCACGATCGCGGCATCGCCCCTTACCGTCACACTTGCGATGGGACCGAGCGTCGTCGAGACGCGCGTGGCACCCGTGGTGCTCACCTGACTGACCTGGCTCGTGATCGTGCTCAGCAGCAGGTCGCCCCCGGCGCTGAGTGTCAGACTTCCGGTGTTCACTGTGGCCGAACTCAAGTCGACATCGCCCTTTGTCGTCAGCGACATCACTCCGTCGCTTCGCAACCCACCAAATGCATTGTCGATGGACGTAGCATCGATGGTGAGCGCGCGGGTCGCCTGCACCGTACCGCTGTTGGTGAACGTCTGCGCCTGCTTCAGGTCGATGTCGTTCGCCGCGATCAGCGGTCCGCTCATCTGTTGCTGTTCCGTCTGCGCAAGATAGACCACCGGCACCAGCACGGCTTGTCCATCGACGATTTGCGTTTGCATGATGACTACATGACGGGTGAGTGCCGCGACTTGCTCGGCAGACAGGCTCATGCCTAACGACAGGTTCAGCGACTTCGCAAGGGCTGCGCCCGAGTTCATCATCGCTTCATACATCGCCTGTGTATCGCCGTAGGGACCGAGCACTGCCTTGCCGGTGAGCGCCGTGATCTGGTTTCGCACAAGCTGCTGCTCGTACATGCCATCTCCCAGACGCTTTGCGGTCGTTTGCGGATTTATCCCAATCTGCTGAAGGTAGTAGTCACTCGACAGGAACGTCTTGACGTTCGTAAAGGCAGGGTTTGACTCGATCAGGTATGTCGCGTCCGGCGCGGTGGCTGGCCGGAACAACCCCCCTTGCGGGATTGTCAGGTTGGCAATCACGCCTACCGCCGTGGCCCGCGCGATGACCGCATCGATCTGCACCCTGTTGCCCTGAACGGACGTTGTGACCGCCCTCGTACCGCTCGCCTTGCCGTCCAACGCGCTGATGTTCACGCCAGTCACCGACTGGCCGGCCGCAAGGCCGAGCGGCATCACGCCTGCATTACCAGCCGTATTGTCGATGCTCACTCCCGTCCCCGACAGCGTGCCGCCTGCAACAAAGGTCGATTCGTAGGCGGGCAGAGCGTAGGTTCGAGTATCTGCAGGTGCCACCTGCGTGAAGCCGCCGGGACGCATCGTCACGAAGCGAGCATCGCCGAACGGCAATTGCCAGTCGTGCTTGCTATTGTCGTAATTGTTGTAGTGATACTGCCCCGAGTACCTGACGCGTACGGCAGGAGCGACCTGGCCTTGCCAGCTATTCTGGTCGAGCGTCAGCGGTGCCGCGATCGCGCCTGCGGCCGACACCGCGCTCCAGTAGTTCTGGAACAGGCCCACCGACGAAGCATTCAAGTCCGCGCCGGACACGATCTGCGCTTGCGGGCTAATCGATGTCACCGTATTCGCCACGGCTGCGCCCGTGTAACTCGTGTAGATGTAGTCGCTGTTCCATTCACCCCCGTGCGGCGGTTCGACGTACACACCACCAATAGCGTTAGGATCTCGCGTATTGATTTTCCCGGTACGTCCGCTCAGGCTGATGCCAAGACTGGCGAGAAGATCCGCCGAGACCGACGACGTGAAGCCCGACGTCTGCATCTGTCGCCGCGTATTCGTGACCTGATTGGCGTGCAGCGCCATTTCGCGTGTGGACTGGATCAGGGCCGATTGATTGCGGATCAGCTTTGCCTGGGTATAGTTGCCGCTCGCGTCCTTGCCCCCGGCGAGGACAACGCGGCCAAGACCATAAATGGCGGCGGTCGCCTGCGTATCGGTGGCCGTCGTGTCGTCGCGGTTCTCGATGATCGGCGCCAGCAGTTCCAGCGTCCCTTCGCTGTTTGTCGCGCCAATGAGCGCCGTTGGACCGACGTTCGATAGTCGCGATGTCGCATTGAGCGATACGTCGCCGCCCACCAGGGTGCCCGTGTTTTGCAGCGTGTTCGAGTGCGTCGTAAGTGTCCCGCCAGCCATCATCGCGCCGCTGTTGGCGATATCCCCCGCCGTGATGTTCAGGTTCTCGACCGCTTCGACCCGTGTGTCGTTCGTGAACGTGCCGGACAGCGTAATCGCAAGTTCGTGCCCCGCAGCCAGCTTCAACGTCGGCGTCATCGCGAAGTCGCCCTCGACGTTCACCGCTACATCGTGGGCCGCACCGTAGGCGCCGCCGCCCGCAAGCGTTGCCGCCGTCACGTTCAGGTCGTTCGTCGCACCGATCTGGCCGCTGGTATTCGTGAGCGCACCCGCCGTCTTGATGGCCACGTCTCCGCGCGAACCGGACAAGTTGCCGATCCCGCCGCCCGTGTTATCGAGCGTGTCGGCGTCGATCGAGACGGTCGCGCCGCTCAGTTGTCCGCCCAACGTGTTCGAGATTGTCGATGCGCTGAGGGCCACACGACCGTTGCCCGTGATCGCGCCGGCGCCGTTGACGACCCGCGTGCCGCCCTGAATCGTCGCGTCGCCCGTGCCGAGATTGCCGATGAGACCGCGAGTGTTGTCGATGGACGCGACCTGCACCGCGAGCGTGCTGTCGTCGCCGTCGGCTCCCGACTGGATCCGGCCGTTCGTATTGTCGAGGGCACTACCGCCGATGACGGACAGGGAGGCGAGCGAGCGCACGACCCCTTGCGTGTTGTTCACGTCACCCGACACTTTCGCCGTGGCGTTGCCCCGTGCGGCAAGCATGCCCGCCAAGTTGTTCAGGCTGCCGACGTTCAGCGCCAGTTGCCCACCCGCAATGATTTCGCCGCCTGCGTTCAGCAGCGTCCCCGCACCGTTGCCCGGCGCGATCGTCAGCCGTCCCGTGCCGGACGCAAGGATCTTGCCACCGCTGTTGTTGAGAAGGGTAGGCGCAAGCGTCAGATCCTGGGCGTGACTCTGGATCGTGCCGCCCGCCGAGTTGTCGAGCGTATGCCTGACGTCGATGGTCATCGGCGAGGCACCGTAATGCGTGATCGTTCCCCCGTGATTCAGAAGGTGGGTCGCGGACAATGCCAACTGATTCGCCTTCACGTTGCCGCCGCTGTTGTTCAACGTGGCGTTCGTCGTCAAGCTCAGGTTCGGCGCCACGATGGCGCCGCCCTTGTTTGTCAGTGAACCGGTGCGGATCGTCTCGTTCGTGCCTGCGCCAATCTCGCCGCCATCGTTCGCCAGCGTGTCGCTCGTGAGCGTCAGGTCGGTGTTCGACAGCAGCTTGCCGTTTGCGTTATCGACCGCGCCGCCAAGCGTCGCCGTAAGCCCGGTCTGCCCCATGATCAGACCCGCTGCGTTGTCCAGGCTCCTCGCCCGCGCGACGACCTGCCCGTTGCTGGTGATCTTGCCGCCCGCATTCGAGATCGTGCCGGTTCCGTTACCGGCATTCACCGTGAGCGCGCCGGCGCCCGCGTGCGTGATCGTGCCGCCGTGGTTATCGAGCATGGACGGCGCCAACGTGAGATCCACGCTATTCGTCTGCAGCGTGCCGCCCGCCGAATTGTCAAGCAAGCCCAGGACGGCGACGCGCATCGACCCGGTACCCGTCTGCGTGATCGTGCCCGCGTGATTGACGAGATTGGTGGCACCCAGCGACAGTTGTGTCGCCTGCAGAGTCCCAGCACTGTTGTCGAGTGTCGCGGCACTCACCGTCGCGGCCTGACCGGCGACGATATTGCCGCGGTGGTTGGTCAGTTGCGTGCCGGCGTCGATCGTCGTATTCCCCGCCGCTTGCAGCGTGCCATCGCTGTTATCGAGCGACCCGGTGCCGACTTGCAGGTCCGTCTGCCCACTCACCCTGCCTTGGTTCACAACGCTTCCCGCCATGAGCGTGACAGCACCATTGCCGCCGATTACGCCCCCCTGCGAACCGGTGGCGGTCGTGCCGATCGTGTTCGTGAGCGCACCCGTGACCGTGACCGTCAGGCCATCGCCATTCAGGGAGGTGATGCGGCCCGCCGTATTGTCCAGCGAATCTCCCACAAGGGACAGCGCAGCGCCGCTCTGCAGGGTGCCGCGGTCGTTTGCGATGGTGCCGCCACGCAATTGCATGGTGCCTGCAGAGACGATTTCGCCGCCCAGGTTCGTCAATTGCCCCGAGGTCCGCGCAATGAGCATGGCTTGTGACGCAATCTTGCCCGCCGCATTGGAGAGCCAGGCCGCGTTGAGCGTCACGCCTTGAGCCCCCGCGAGCGTGCCGTAATCGTTGATCAGCGCTCCCGCGACCTGAGCCGTCACTTGCCCCGCTGCGCGCGTGGTCGCGCCAGCGAGGTTCAGGTCGCCTATGCTGGCTATCAACGTCAGGTCACCGTTGGTGGACGTTTCGCTGCCCGCGAGATTGAGCCCGCCGCCCGTGAACATCGCGTTGCCGCCCGCCACGCCAAGGCCGCTCACGTTGAGCTGTGCCGATGCCGCTACCGACAGGTCGCCGCCGCTGCCGACCGAACCGTCGCCGTTCACGCCGGCGCCCAGCGTACCGGTCGATGTCAGGCGGCTCGCCATGACAGACAGATCTCGTTGCGCCGCCAGCGTCCCGTCGTTCGTGACGATGTCCGACGCGCGGAGGCTCGTGCTCTGTTTTGCGTAGATCGTGCCGCTGTTGGCAACGCTGCCCACGTCGATGCCGACGTTGCCGCTCGCGTTCAGCTTGCCGGACTGCACAAGCTGTCCCGCACTGGTAAGCGTGAGGTCGCCGGCTTGCGCGGCGATCTCGCCCGCGTTCGACACACCGACGCCCTTCTCCGTCCCCACCAGCATGATGCGGTTGGCGTACATGCCGCCGAGTGCGCTGACGTCGATCGAGACCCCCGGGGAGGCGCCAGTGCTGCTGATGGCGCTCGCCGAAAGCGTGTCGTGATCGACCTGGTTCGTGCCGGTGATGACGTTCAGCGCATTGCCGTAGATCGCGGCATTGGCCTGCACCGCACGGGCGATCAGATCGACCTGGTCAACGTTGCTCGCGTTCAGCCCCACGCCCTGAACGGCAATGCTGCCACCCGTCACCTGAAAGCCGCGCAGCCCACCGTTGGCGTCGAGGATCGGTGTGCCGGTCGTAAGAATGCCGCGCGTGGTGTTGATGAAGCCGCCGCCATCGACCACGATCCCCGACCCGTTTGCCACGATGACTTCGGCCCGGCTGCCCGCGACCTCTAGAAAGCCTCTCAGCTGGCTCGGCGCGGTGCTGTTGACCTGATTCAGAATAATCCTCGCGGACTGGCCCGGGCCAAGGTTCGGGTTGCCGTTGATCATCCCGGCTTGCTGCGTCTGCGTCATCGCGGACGCGTTGTTCAGGATCGCGCCGCCGCGCGGCACATCGAACTGGGAATAGGTGTTCTGAGACACGCCCGCCGCGCTGGGCGTGTTGATGTTGATTTGCGGGAGACCGTTCGGGGTCTGCACAACGGAAGGAGCTCGCTCACCCGCGCCCGTCACTTGCGCCAGCACCCGCGCGGGGACTGCCCCCAATGTCACGAGGGTGGCGAAGGCCACGCATCGCATCGAGAAAGGCGAGACGCACGAGAGGCGCCGCGAAACCTGTCGGGCCGAACCGAGGCGTCGTGTCTGACGGGCATCCGCCTGAGCGCCCGCGCTGACCGTTTCAGCTACCGCCACCAGCATGCCCCGTGGCCGGCTGTACACCAATCGGAAAAGGTTCTTATTCATTTTCGTGAACGACCTGAAGAGAAATGCCGCGGCGGGGATCCGCCAGGCGGTCATGGAATGCGGATACCGTCATCGCGATGCGGATCGGCTTGCCACCCCGATGCGCTGGAAGCCTCAAAGTTGGGCGGTCAGTTGAAATCCGACCGTGACTTGCGCTGTGGGAAAACCGGATGGCTTGTAGATCGGTGTGCCCAGGAACACGTCGTAGCCGTAGCCGCCAAAGCGGGTGGCATCGCTCCCTTTGAGACCGATGACGGCGCCGACGAGCTGTGTGCCGTCTTGCGCGACGGGTTGCGGTCCCCAGACCCGGCCGTAATCGAGTCCCGCGTATACGGACTGTCCGGTCTGACCGAGCGGCACCTGAAGCTCGTTGCGCCAATAGAATCCGCGCGCGGCCGAGAGCATCGTCTCGCCGTCGAAGCCCCGCACGGTGTAGCGGCTGCCGATGGAAAGGTTGTCGATGTAGTAAAGCGTGTTGCCGGTGTATTGGCCGTGGAAGGTCGTCACGTAGCGAATCGGCTGCTGCGCCACGGCAAAGCCGACGGCGAGGTTCGCGTCGAGCACGGCCATGCGATAGCGGTAAGTCGGGCCTCCCGAGGCCGCGAGAAGGTCATCCTGCGCACCGAGCGCGCCGATTCCTTGCCGGTACGCAAGCGCCGCATCGAGTTGCGCGGCACCGAAATAGTGCCGATCCGTCAGGCCCCACTCGACGAGCGTGTTGTTACGTCGCTGTTGTGTGATCTCGATGTCTTCAATGAAACTTTGACCGAACTGGCGCGACAGCCGGAGCTGGGTGCCAAACACGTGGTTCTGGCTGCGGGAGAGCACGCGGCTGAGCGTGGCGTCGAGCGTCTTCGAGTTGCCGCTTGCGATGAACGTCTCGTTGACGCCCGCAATTCGCTGGTAGTAGCGGCTGGTGTAGGCCGCGAGCGTTGCGCTCCAGAAGCCCCACGGAATCGCGTAGCTCCCATGCCAGCCACGCGAGCCCAGATCGTGGTCTTTGAACAGCAGATCCTGTGAAACCCCGACATTGAAGATGTCGTTCAGGCCGAGCGGGTTGTACACACCGGCCGAGAGGCTGCCTTGCAGTTGACCCGTTGCGCGTGACCCGGCGTTGTCCACAGACGCCACGACGGTCCAGGGTTTGGTGCGCCTTACATCGAGCACAACGTCGCTCTGGCCCGGCAGATCCGCCGGCACGATTTGCATCGAGACGTCCTGATTCGACACGCGCTTCATCTGCTCGAGACCCTGCTCGAGATCACGCAGATCCAGCAACTCGCCGTCACGCGTCGGGAAGGCGCTCTTCCACGTGCCCCGCAGCGCTGGATCGGCAAAGCGCACTTGACGGATGACGCCGGGGATCAACGCGAATCGGAGCGTACCGCTCGCGAGGTCCTGTTCAGGCAGTAGCACGCGCGTCGTGAGGTAGCCGCGACTTAAGACGACCTTTTGCAGGCCTTTGACAAGCGCGTCCAATCCCTGCTTGCCTATGCAGGCGCCGGCATAGCGCCCGACCCAATCCCGGGCGAACGTAAATCGGCCCAGCGACTGCGTCTCGGCAGCGGTTGCCCCGAGGGTCTCTTGCGATGTCGTCGGGATTTCAAAGACGAATGTGTCGACCCGAAAGCATGGGGTCTCGTTGGGTAGCGCAGGCCAGGCAGGCGCATCGTCACGTGTTGAGCGTACCGATGGCGCGCTGACCGCCGCCTCGCGTTGTTGTGCCTCTCGCTGTTGTTGGATCAACTGGTCTTGCTCGACGCCTGTTCGGGCGGCGGCCGCCGTGTCGGCGGGGGTGGGTGCGGACGTTTGCTGCGCCTGCGCCGCCATCGCGAACAGCGAACAGGCCAGCAGCACGGCTTTCGTTTTGGTGATCGGCATCAGGGCTTTGCGGCGATTTCAAAGTGCGGATTGAGCGAATTACGGTCGACGTGTGGATCGTCATCAACGGCAGCCACTCGCGCCAACGCGCAATCGATCTACGCAGCGTAGGGAGATAACGGCGATGCCGGAGTGGGATGTCACTGAACGTGACGAGGGGGCATTGAGACGTTGGACTTCACCGCGGTAGTGCGGCGGTGGTTCAACGAAAAACGTTAGCAAGACTAATGGTTAAGTCAAAAACAGACTTCTTGTTCTGGTCGGGAATTTTCGAGTCTGGATGCGTCGGGCGCGACGTCAGAACGCGTCGGTCGTCAATGTCGCCCGAAAGGCGGCGGTGGTAGCGGCGTTCGGTTGACGAAGGGCGGAATGAGGGGAGGACGCGCGGAACGGGGGGCGAACGGCGTTGTGCGCTTCGCCGGGCGGCGAAGCTCCGCTGAGTGCGGAGCGTCGTTCAACGGGACAGGAAGATTGTCGACCGCGACGAATCAAGGATCGAGTGTCGGGCTCGTGGCGTGTGCGCGCACCGTGTTTGAGGCGCGCGCGGACTTCGCGCCAAATACCCCGGCGGCCGATCCATACGGGGTTGTCAGTCGCGGTGTTATGCCGGTTCGAGTTCCCGGCTGCTGGATTCGCGCATGGCACGAATGGGCTCGGCCAATATCATCGCGTCGACATTGAGCGGCGGCACATCGCCGAACAGCGGCCGATAGACGAAGTCGCCCACGTCGATCGTCTCGCCCGTCAACGCGCAAACACCAGGATGATTCGCCCGGCGAATGCGCCAGATCTGCGCACCGTAGTTGCCGCCCATGGCGTCGTTCCACGACACGGTGATCGTCAGTTCGCTGGAGATCTCCAGCACACGCACGATGGGCGCGCGGCGCGTGTAGGGAATGACGGGCCGGCACACGACCGGTTCGGCATCGAGCATCGCCACGGTGTGTTGCCACACGCCTTGATCGCGCGGCGCGGCGCGCGACGTGCGCGAAGTCCGTGACGTCGCGGACGTCGGGGATGTGCAGGCATCGCGGTGGGTACCGCTTCGTTTGGGGCAGTGAGTTCGGTCGCTTCGCATGGTCAGGCCAGCCGGGTGCGCGGCCCGCGAAGGCCGCCGAGTTTTTCCGCGCCCAACAGCACCGTCGCGCGGGCGAACCCGTGCAGCGCATGCTGATGGCGCCGATACAACATGGCGTGGCTCCATTGCGCGAAGCGTCCGCGCACGATGCCACCCTTGAAAAAGCCGAATCGCCCAAGGGCGCCAAACGCGTTGTAGCCGGAAAGCGAGACCGACGCGCCAGGATCGCGATAGACGAACGGCGGAATCGCGCGTCCCTCAAACCACGCGCCAAGATGTCGGCCCAGATGCGCCGCCTGCTGCGTGGCGACCTGGGCCGTTGGCGGCAACGGGCACTCGCCCTTCGCGGGCACGAGCGACGCACAGTCGCCCAGCGCAAAGATTCGCTCGTCTTGTGCCGTCTGCAACGTTGGACGCACCACGATCTGGTTGGCATCGTTGGTCAAGAGCCCGCCAATGCCCTGCAAGACGTCCGGCGCTTTCACGCCCGCCGCCCACACGAGCAGGTCGCCGGGAATCAACTGACCGTCGTCACGATAGAAACCGTCGCGGTCGGCGCACACAATGCGGGTGTCCGTCAGCACGCGAAAGCCCAGGCGCTCGAGCCCCGCCTGCGTCGACTCGGACACCTCCGGCGGAAACGCCCCGAGCACACGCGGACCACGCTCGACGAGCGTGAGCTTCAGCCGCTCGCCAATGCGCGGATCGCCATAGCCGGCCGCCAGCGCGAACGTGCGGCTCAGCTCCGCCGCGAGTTCCACGCCCGTGGCGCCGCCACCGGCGATCACGACACGCAGCGCGTCGTCGTTCACGGCGCTGCGCAGCGCTTCACATCGCAATGCCGCTTGAAATGCCTCGGCCTGCGGCTGACTGTCGATGAAATGGCAGACGTCGCGCACACCGGGCAGACACGCATCGTCGGCCTGCGAGCCGAGCGCCAGCACGAGCGCGTCGTATGGCACACGACGCTCGCCCAACAAACGCGAGCCGTCGGGCGCGTCCATCTCCCCGAGCACAACCTCCCGGCGCGTTCTATCCAGCCCGCACATGCGCCCCGCCTGATACGTAAAGCCATTGCCGCACGCATGGGCGAGATACGTCACTTGTGTATGCGTGACATCGCGCGTGCCTGCCGCCACGGTATGCAGCATCGGCTTCCAAAGATGGGTGGGGTGACTGTCGACCAGCGTCACATGCGTCGTGCCGGCCAGCCCGAGCGTGCGGCCCAGCCGCGTTGCCAGCTTCAGGCCGGCGATACCGCCACCGACAATCACGATTCGGTTTGCACGAGACATTTGGGGGAAATGCCAAATTCAACAAGTGATGAATAAGCGCATAATAGCGAGCGTGGCCCCGGCGTGTCAAATGGCAATTGCCTGGGCAGGCAGAGGCGTTAGGGTCGGGTAGACTTGGCGCATTGCTGTCGCGAACTCGACCCACCCATTGCTCCATGACTCCGAACAAAGCCGTCTCGCAAGCTGAACCGCCCCGCAAACGCACACGTGGGCGTCCCACGTGCAACTGCTCGCATGGGGCCGACGCGTTGTTGCTTAACGCGCGGCGTATCTTTGCGCAGCGCGGTTTCTATGCGAGCAGCGTGCGGCAGATCGCGGAGGCGTCCGGGGTCGACGCCGCCCTGATCTCGCACCACTTCGGCTCGAAGGAGGCCCTGTGGATCGCGGTCGTCGATCAGATCGCGACGCTCACGCGCTCGATGATCGAGCAGACGCTGGCGCTGCGGCACGCGCCGCTGGAACCTGCCGAGCGTATCGAGCAGGCGGTACGAGGGTTCGTGGAAGTCGTCTTCGAGAATCCGGACATCGGTATGTTCTTCTCGACGGCCGCGACCGAGGAAGGTGAGCGGCTCGACATCATCATGCAGCGACTGGTGCGCCCGTATCGCGACGCGATGGTGCCGCTCGTGGCCGACTGGCTCGAAGCGCAGAAGCGCCCGGGGCAGGACGCCGACGTGATGTTTTTCATGCTGACGTCGGCCATCAGCAAGACAGTGTCGTATCGCCACATGATGGGACCGTTCCTGCCGCCCGAAGGCATGGCCGATCTCAAGCGCACCGTGCTCGACTGCGCGATGGCGCTGATTCGGCAGTGATCCGCCGGCGCAGGCGGTGCGCAAGCGTCTTATAGGCTTTGCGGCACCGCGCCGGCGAGCGTTTTACTGTGGCATCTCCTCCGGAGTATCCGTGCTCGGTACGCGCGTGGCGTCCCCGTTTGCCGAGGTCTCGCTGCCGATCACGCTGATCTCAAACAGCGACTTGCCCGCGAGCGAGCGAGCCTCGGGATCTTCCGGGTAAGTTTTGAGCAACGGCAGGATCACCGAGCCACCGATGACATTGCGACGACTGTTATCCGCCGGCGACAAGCCCCACACGTTCTGATAGGTCATCGGCACGCTTTCGCCGTCGCGCTGCGCATTGCCTAGGTACAGCATGATGTGGCCATTGATATGGATGAGCGTCATCAGCGGCCGGCCGCGCTCGGCCAGCGTGCGCAACCTTGTGTCGATATCGGCGGCGCGCAGGTCGGTGCGTACGCCCGCCCGTAACTGATCCGACGAATGGCGCGGCAGCCACACGCCGAACGGGGCGAAGAGACTGCGCGTCTCTGCCGAGCAGTCGTTGTAGAACAGCGTGTTGCCCCACCCGTACGGACGCCCGATCAGTTGCTTCATCACCTGCGCCATATGACGCGGCGTGATTGTCCATGGCATCGGCACCAGCGTCGAGGCGTCGAGCGCGGTCGTGCGAATGTGTGCCTGACGCCGAAGATCGGCCACGGGGAACATCGCGACCTGTTGCCCGTCGCGCAGCATCACAGGCAGCACGGAGCCGATCGGTGCAAACGTTCGGTAGATGGGCGCGGTCGCGCCGGGCGGCGTGTCGGCCAAGGCCACGTCGGCGCGCACGATGGCGCCGAGGCGGCGCTGTGCCGCGTCACGCCACGTGGCGATGAAATGCTCGTCGACCGAGGCCACGGTGCGGGCATCGACCCAGCCGATCAGATCCGGCGAATAGACGAGCAGCCACGCGCCGTCGGCGCTGCGGGCGAGCGTGTAGACGGGTGTGCCGGGACGCAGCGCGGAGTCCTGCAGGGCATCGAACGGATAGCCTTCGCCCGCCTGATGAAAATCGTAGAAGGCCGGGTCGTGCGTGGGGAGCTGTCGTACCAGCGCGTTATCGACAGTGATGCCGCGACGGCGCGGATCGTATTGCCCACCGGCCTGATCGGCGTCGAGTTGCGCCAGCGCCATGTTGGTTTCGATGGCGCGGATCCACGCCGACGTGTGCGCATGGAAGTTCTCGCCATAGGTCTTGGCAACGCCGGGCACGCCGTTATCGAAACGTCTGGCGCGCCGCGCTTGCGAATCCGCGATCTGCTGCGCACCGGCGGCGTTGAGCAGCGATGTCGACAGCCACGTACCGTTCCACGGCGATGGGTCGCGCGGCGAGATGCCGAAGTAGCGCGCGCGGAAGGCCTCGAACCGACGCGTTTGCTCCTGCGCGGAGAGCAGCGGCCGATCGTAGTCGGGCGCATCGGGCCGGATCCAGTGATCGACGTTCTGATCGTAATGCTCGATGGGGAAGCGGCCGACGTTGTAGTGCGTTGCCGTGCCAGCCGCCGCCGACTGAGACGCCGTGGGCGGTTGCGGTGCGCCTGCGCACGCCGCGAGCACGACGAGCGGCAGCAGCGACGTGAGGCCGGCAAGGCGGGTAACGGGGCGCCGCGGGGCGTTCGAGGCGTTGCGCCGAGTGATGTGCATGACATGCGCGACGGAAGACGTGGCACGCACGATCACGCCGCGCGCCGCAAGGAGGGCACCCATGTTATGCGAAAGAGAGTCCGGATGTCGTCATGCTACTCCATCGACACAGGCGTGAAATTGAAGCGCGCGGCGAGGCATGCAACGAGGCGCTGCCGTGCCTTCGGGGGTGGTGTGAATGCTGTACAAATATACAGTACAATCACGTCAAGCCGAGCGACGCGTGGATGCTGTCAGCGACTGTCGCATCGGCCTGATACAGTAGTTCCCCCGAGGCGCGCACGCGCGCTGTCAGACGTCACGCTGTTCATTGTCAACCAAGCGGCCCTGATCCAGTGGATACCTCATCCCCGAAACCCGACCCGTCGTCCAACCACGCCATTCGTATTCGTGGTGCCCGCCAGCACAACCTCAAGAATCTCGACGTCGATCTCCAGACCGGTGAAATGACCGTCGTGACCGGCCCGTCCGGTTCCGGCAAGTCGAGCCTGGTCTTCGACACGCTGTTTGCCGAAGGCCAGCGCCGCTACGTCGAAACCTTCAGTGCCTACGCCCGCCAGTTCCTCGACCGCATGGATCGTCCGCAGGTCGATCACGTGGAAGGCGTGCCGCCGGCCATCGCCATCGATCAGACCAACCCCGTGCGCAGCTCGCGCTCGACGGTCGGCACGATGACCGAACTCAACGACCACCTCAAGCTGCTGTTCGCCCGCGCGGCGGCGCTGTTCGATCGCGAGACGGCACAGCCGGTGCGACACGACACCCCCGAGACGATCTACGCTGACCTGATGGCGCGCACCGCGCCCGGCGATCCGCGTCTGGTCGTTACGTTCCCCGTCGAGTTGCCGGGCAGTGTCACGGCCGACGAGGTCGAACAATGGCTCTCGGCATCGGGCTACACGCGCGTGCAGGCCGAACGCGAAGTCGCATCGGCAGACGGCGCGCGCAAGGTGCTCGATGTCGTCGCCGACCGCTTCCGCCTGCAGAACACCGAGAAGGCGCGCGCGATGGAAGCCATCGAGGCGTCGCTCAAGCGCGGGCGCGGCCGTGTGAATGTCTACGTGCTGGCCGACGAAGGTGAGCCCGACATCTGGCGCTATTCGCAGGATCTGCACTGCCCCGACAGCGACCTGCACTACGCCGATCCGCAACCGGCGCTTTTCTCGTTCAACTCGGCCTATGGCGCCTGCGAAGCCTGTCGCGGGTTCGGCCGCGTGATCGGTGTCGACCTCGGTCTGGTGATCCCGGACGAGCGCAAGACGCTGCGCGGCGGCGCGATCAAGACCATTCAGACGCCGGCGTGGAAAGAAATTCAGGACGACCTGCTCGAATACGCGGGCAAGGCGAGCATTCCGCGCGACACGCCCTGGTCGAAACTCTCGCCCGAGCATCGCGAGTGGGTCATTGAAGGCGATCCCGACTGGAAAGGCGAGTGGAACAAGCAGTGGTATGGCATCCGCCGCTTCTTCGGCTATCTGGAGTCGAAGGCGTACAAGATGCACATTCGCGTGCTGCTCTCGAAGTACCGCAGCTACACCACGTGCGAGACCTGCGGCGGTGCTCGCCTGAAGACGGAGGGTTTGCTCTGGCGGCTCGGCTCGAAGGAGAACGCCGACGCGGTTTTGCCGCCCGCCCAGCGCGTCATGCCGCGTGGCGTGGCGTGGTCGCGCGAGTCGCTCGAAGCGCTGCCCGGCCTCACCATGCACGACCTGATGCTCATGCCGATTTCGCGTGTGCGTCAGTTCTTCGATTCGCTCACGTTGCCGTCGAGCCTGCTCGACGACGCCCTCAAGCTGTTGCAGGAAGAGGTCGGCACGCGGCTGAAGTATCTGTGCGACGTGGGCATCGGCTACCTCACGCTCGACCGTCAGAGCCGCACGCTCTCGGGCGGCGAAGTGCAGCGTATCAATCTGACGACGGCGCTCGGCACGTCGCTCGTCAATACGCTATTTGTGCTCGACGAGCCGAGTATCGGCCTGCATCCGCGCGACATGGACCGCATCGTCGCCGCCATGCATCGCCTGCGTGACGCGGGCAATACGCTGGTGGTGGTCGAGCACGATCCGGCGGTGATGCTGGCCGCCGACCGCGTGATCGACATGGGGCCGGGACCCGGGGAGCGCGGCGGCCAGATCGTCTTCGACGGCACGCCAGAGGAAGTGCGCCATGCCGATACGCTGACCGGCAGCTACCTGGGCGGACGCAAGCACGTGGCGAACGCGTCGAACTGGCGCGCGCGCCCGGTCGACGCCGCGACGCCGCGCCTCACGCTCACCGGCGTGCGCGAACACAACCTCAAGCAGGTCAGTGTCGAGATTCCGCTTGGGCGGCTCGTGTGCGTGACCGGCGTGTCCGGATCCGGCAAATCGACGCTGGTGCAGGACGTCCTCAACCCGGCACTCGCGCGCCACTTCGGCGACCCGACCGAAGCCCCGGGGGCCCACGACGAACTCATCGGCGCCGAACAATTGTCGGGCGTGGTGTTCGTCGATCAGTCGCCGATCGGCAAGACGGCACGCTCGAACCCGGCGAGCTATGTCGGCGCGTTCGACGAGATTCGCAAACTGTTCGCAGCCGTGCCAGCGGCGCTGCAACGGGGCTACAACGCCAGTACCTTCAGCTTCAATTCCGGCAACGGGCGCTGCCCGACATGCGGCGGCTCGGGCTTCGAACACGTGGAGATGCAGTTCCTGAGCGACGTGTATCTGCGTTGCCCCGATTGCGATGGCAAGCGCTATCGCGCCGAAGTGCTCGACGTGAAGATTCAGCGCGCCGTGCCCGGTGAAGCGATGCGCGAGCTGAGCGTGTCGGACGTGCTCGAGTTGACCGTCAACGAGGCGGTGAAGTTGTTCTCGTCGGATCGCGAAGTGTTGCGCGTCTTGCAGCCGATCGTCGACGTGGGTCTCGAATACGTCAAGCTCGGTCAGCCGGTGCCCACGCTCTCCGGCGGCGAAGCCCAGCGCCTGAAGCTTGCGGGTTTCCTGGCGGAAGCGGCGCAGAAGAAGACGGCGAGCGGACAGAAGGTAGCGCATCGCGGTCGGCTCTTCATTTTCGACGAACCGACAACAGGGCTGCATTTCGACGACATCGCCAAGCTCATGCGCGCGTTCGCCAAGCTGCTCGACGGCGGCAATTCGCTGCTCGTCATCGAACACAATCTCGATGTGGTGCGCGCGGCCGACTGGATCATCGACCTTGGGCCGGAAGGCGGCGAGGGCGGCGGTGAAGTGCTGTGCGCGGGTACGCTCGCGCAGGTGGTGGCGTGCGAGGGGTCGCACACCGGGCGCGCCCTGGCCGACTATGAACGTAATATCGTGGCGCCCGGCCGGTCAGCGGCGGCGGCCGATGCCGTCGCTGATCCGGGTATGCCGCTGCAAACGGCCTTGCGTGCGGCACGCGCGCAGCGCAAGCCGGCCGGCGGCAATGACATTCGTATCGTCAACGCCCGCGAGCACAACCTGAAAGCGCTCGACGTCGCCATTCCGCGCGGCAAGTTCAGTGTGATCACGGGTGTCTCGGGGTCGGGCAAGTCGACGCTGGCCTTCGACATCCTCTTCAACGAAGGGCAACGCCGTTATCTCGAATCGCTCAACGCCTATGCGCGATCCATCGTGCAACCGGCGGGGCGCCCGGAAGTGGATGCGGTGTATGGCATCCCACCGACGGTCGCCATCGAGCAGCGCCTCTCGCGCGGCGGACGCAAGAGTACGGTGGCGACCACGACCGAAGTCTGGCACTTCCTGCGTCTGCTGTACGTCAAGCTCGGCATTCAACACTGCATTCACGACGGTTCGCCCGTTACGGCGCAAAGCCCCGATTCCATCGTCGCGCAACTGATGCGCGATCGGCGCGGCCAGCATGTGGGGCTGCTCGCGCCGCTGGTCGTGGGCCGCAAGGGGATCTACACCGATCTCGCGAAGTGGGCCAAGGCGCGCGGGCATTCGCATCTGCGTGTCGATGGGGTGTTCCTGCCGGTCGACCCGTGGCCAAAGCTCGATCGATTCCGCGAGCACACCATCGAACTGCCGGTGGGCGACGTGATCGTCACGCCCGAGACCGAAGGCTTGCTGCGCACGCTGCTGGCGGCGGCGCTCGAGCAAGGCAAGGGCGTGATGCATCTGCTCGCGCCGCTCGACGGTCTCGGCGACGCGATGGGCAACGAGCAACCGGGCGAAGGCGTGGGCCAGATCGAGGTGTTCTCGGTCAAGCGCGCCTGCCCGGTGTGCGGCACGAGCTATCCGGATCTCGATCCGCGCATGTTTTCGTTCAACAGCAAGCATGGCTGGTGTCAAACGTGCGTGGGCACGGGCCTGGCGCTCACGCGCGAGCAGCGCGAAGCGTTCGACGACACCGTGCTCAATCAGGACAACCGGGGGCGCGAGCATTCGTTGCCGTCGGAGGAGCAGGAGCCGGAGGGCGTGGGCGATCAGCCGTGTCCGGATTGCCACGGGGCGCGGCTCAATACCGTCGCGCGCGCGGTGACGTTCGACGAGCACGCCATCTCTGGCGTTGCGCAGTGGACCGTGACCGATGTGCGCGAGTGGATCGAAGGCCTCGAATTGCACGGTCGCGAAGCGAGCATCGCGCGCGATCTGATCAGTGAGATTCAGGGGCGTCTGGCATTTCTCGAGGAAGTCGGGCTCGGCTATCTCACGCTCGATCGCGCGGCGCCGACGCTCTCGGGCGGCGAGTCGCAGCGCATTCGACTGGCGGCGCAACTCGGCAGCAATCTGCAGGGTGTTTGCTACGTGCTCGACGAGCCGACCATCGGCCTGCACCCGCGTGATAACGGCATTCTGCTCGGCGCGTTGCGCAAGTTGGGCGATCAGGGCAACACGCTGGTGGTGGTCGAGCACGACGAAGACACGATTCGCCGCGCGGATCACATCATCGACATCGGTCCCGGTGCGGGCAAACGTGGCGGCATGCTGGTCGCGCAGGGCAGCGTCGCCGATCTGGCCTCGCACCCCGAGTCGCTGACCGGCAAGTTCCTGGCGCAACCGTTGCAACACCCGATTCATCCACGCCGTGAAGTCATTGCGCCTGCGACCGGCGTCGAGGCGGTGCCGCCGAATTGGCTGACGGTGCATGGCGCCACGCTCCACAATCTGAAGGACGTGACGGCGTCGTTGCCGTTGGCGCGACTTACGGCCATTACCGGCGTGTCGGGGTCGGGAAAATCGACGCTCGCCCGCGACGTGCTGATGACGAACCTGCTCGACGCGGTGGGGCGTTCGGTGCTGTCGTCACCCGCCGAGCGACGTGCCCGCAAGGGCACGGTGCGTCACGCGGTGAAGGCGGACGGTAAGCCGCGTGCGACGTCGGCGGCACCGGCGGTGCCACGCAGTCCTGTGGTGCACGCGTGGCACGGTTGCGCGTCGGTGGCCGGCTGGGAGGCGATCGATCGCGTGCTCGAAGTCGATCAGACGCCCATCGGCAAGACACCGCGCTCGTGCCCGGCCACGTATATCGGCTTCTGGGACACGATTCGCCGCTTGTTTGCCGATACGCTCGAAGCCCGCGCCCGTGGTTATGCGGCGTCGCGCTTCTCGTTCAATACCGGCGAAGGCCGTTGTCCGGCGTGCGAGGGGCAGGGCGTGCGCACCATCGGCATGAGCTTCCTCGCCGACGTGAAGGTGCTGTGCGACGTCTGTCACGGGCAGCGGTTCAACGCCGAGACGCTGGCCGTCACGTGGCGCGGCAAGAGCATAGGCGACGTGCTGACGATGGAAGTGGACGAAGCCGTCGAGTTCTTCGCGTCGATGCCGAGCATTGCGCATCCGCTGCAACTGATGCAGGACGTCGGGCTCGGCTATCTCACGCTGGGGCAGCCGTCGCCGACGTTGTCGGGGGGTGAGGCACAGCGCATCAAGCTGGTGACGGAGTTGACCAAGGTGCGCGACGACGTCACGCGCCGCGGACAAAAGACGCCGCACACGCTGTATGTGCTCGACGAGCCCACGGTCGGCCTTCACATGGCGGACGTGGCGCGTCTGATCCATGTGCTCCATCGGCTGGTGAATGGCGGGCATACCGTCGTCGTCATCGAGCACAACCTCGATGTGATTGCCGAAGCCGACTGGATCGTCGATATGGGCCCGGAGGGCGGCAAGAACGGCGGGACGGTCGTCGCCGCGACGTCACCCGATGCGCTGACGCACGCGGGACGCCTGATGGCGTCCCGTTTTCATTGGGCGCGTAAGTGTGCGCGCACCGAGATGGGCAGAATCGCCCAAAGTCAACCCGATTATTTCATATTCAGCAATTTAATATGGACGAATATCGTCTTTATTGCGCATGTCGATGCCAATAGACTGCAATTGTCGACGATGAATTGAACATCGCCGCGACTCAAACAGACAGGAGAAAACATCATGAAGCGCGCTCTTATTACCTCAGCCCTGGTTTCCGCAATGTTGGCCGTGTCGGCCGGTTCGGCCTTTGCCAGCGATGCCTTCGACGGCCCGACGGAATTCTCGTGGGTGCCGCAAACCAGCATGCTGACCCGCGCTCAGGTCGGTCAGGAACTGGCGCAAGCCCAGCAAGCCGGTCTGCTGCAGCAACACGATTCGGTTTATCCGAAGTCGATCGCCAACTCGGGCGCTGCAGCGGTAGCCGCGACCCCGGGGTCGATCATCAACCTTGCCCTTGCCGGCAGCACGTACTTCGGTAGCTGATTCGCGTCACCCATCGCAGTACTGGCGGCACCTCCCGTGAGCCAGCGCCTGTGCGGCGCGTCGGGACTCCGGGGCGGCGCCTCCGATCACAAATCGGCCACTTCGCGTGGCCGATTTTGTTTTGTGCGTCCCCCTTTGCGATGCGTCGCGCCCTGTGGACAAATCTGTCGATAACCCTGTGGGTAAGCTGTGGCGCACCTGTGACCAAGCTGTGGATTTCCGGTGGGCAAGTCGCGCCGCATTGACCCAAGGTGTCCGTCGGAAACGGCTCACTTGCTCACTTCGTGACACGTCTGTTGGAGTATCATGCGCGGCAGCCGGTGGTGGGCAGGGAACCGGCGCCGCCGTCATGTGACCGTCACGAAAGTGTCATGTATCCGGCGTAGGCTCCTTGCCCATTTCACAAGGATTTCGCATGGATTATCTGCAAGTGCTCGTGCTCGCGATTGTGCAAGGCGTGGCGGAGTTGCTTCCCGTGTCGAGTTCGGCACACGTGATCATGGCCGAGAAACTGATGGGTCTTGACCCGTCGGCGCCCGCCATGACGTTGTTGCTCGTCATGCTGCACACCGGCACGATGCTCGCCGTCATCGTCTATTTCTGGAAGTCGTGGCGCGAGCGCTATTTCTCGTCGAAGCACGATTTCATGCATAACGCGAAGCAAGTCGTCATCGCGACGGGCTTCACGGGCGTGATCGGGCTGGCCTTGATGCTGTTTATCGAGAAGGTCTTGATGCGTGGCTCCCAACACGCCGAGATCGAGCACTTGTTCGGCAATCTGTACATCATCTCCGGCGGCCTCGCGATGGCGGGCATCCTGATTCTGATTTCGGGCAGCAAGCGTCCGCCGATGGGCGATCGCCCGTTGCGCGGTGCCGACTCGGCCTGGATCGGCGCGGTGCAGGGCTTGTGCCTGCCGTTCCGCGGTTTCTCGCGCTCGGGATCGACCATCTCGACGGGGATGATGCGCGGGCTCGATAAAATTCGTGTCGAGGAATTCAGCTTCGCGCTGGCCGTGGTGCTCACGCCGCCGGTGATCGCCAAGGAAGCTTACCGCCTGTACAAGTCGGGCGGCGCGCAATCGTTCTCCGGTCACTACATGACGGTGCTCACGCCGAGCCTCGTCGGCATGGTGTTCAGCTTCCTTGCCGGTCTGGTGGCGCTGCGCTGGTTGTCGCGCTGGCTCGAACACGGCCGCTGGTATCTGTTCGGCATCTACTGCCTCGTGGCCTCGGGCGTCGTGCTGGCGGCGAGCCAATATCTGTAATCGGTCAGGTGACGTCTTGCGTGGGCGGCGTGCCAGGCACTGCCCACGCCATACCCACGGGCGTTACACCAGTCCCGCCACGACCTCCAGAAACGCCGCAATCGCTCGCGACGCTCGCCGCTGCGCCAGGCACACAACGACCGTTGTCGTCTCCACGCGTGCGTCGCTGATCGATACGGTGGCAAGTCGCGCGTCGGGCGTATGCTCACGCGCCGACACTGCAGCGATTCCCAGCCCCAGAATCACCGCCTCGCGAATCGCTTCGCGACTGCCGATCTCCATCGCCACGGTCGGTGTCACCCCCGCCGCTTGCAACGCCGCTTCGAGCGCGTGACGCGTGGTCGATCCCGGCTCGCGCATGAGCATCGGCTCGTCAGCCAGCGCCGCGAGCGGCACGCTGCGTCGCTTGGCGAAGCGGTGGGCGCGCGGCACCAACAGCACGACCGGATGCGTGCGATAGGGCACGGCATGCAGACGCGCGTCGTCGTGATAGCGCGCGAGCACCGCCACGTCCGTGCGGTAGGCCAGCAGGCTCTCGATCATCTCTTCGGAATTGCCCGGCCGCATGGAAATGCGAATGCCGGGGTAACGCGGCTGGAATGCCGCCACGATCTCCATCGCGTGATGCGGTCCGACGGCACCCAGGCGTAGTTCGCCGGTGCGTAGCTCACCGTGCTCCTTGAGCAGACCAAGCGCTTCGGCTTCGTCGGAGAAGATACGCAGGCTCACCGCATACAACGATTTTCCGGTCGGCGTGAGCGTCAGTCCACGACCGTGCCGGTAGAACAGTTCGACACCGTAGGTCTCCTCCAGCGCACGAATCTGCGTGGTCATCGTGGGCTGGCTCACATGCAGCGCCTGGGCCGCGCGCGTCACGCTGCCGTGGTGCGCCACCGCATGGAACGAGCGCAGTTGGGTAATCCGCATCGATGACGCTCCCGTGACGAGGTATAGGTTTTATCAATACTTTAACGAAAAATTGTGAATTGGAAGTATAGAACGGTCCTCACCATAATCCAGCTCAATCTTCGTCAATCGATCGCAGCGCCCGCGGGTGCAGCGGCACCTCCTCACCATGACTGCATGTTCACGTTTCCATAATCCGGTCGATGTTCGCTTCGGTGCGGGTGCCCTTGCTCAGTTGCCCGAATTGGTCGGCGAGCGGCGGGTTGTGCTCGTCACCATGCCCGAAGCGCGGGCGCTCGGCATGACGGGACGCGTCGAAGCGCTGCTCGGGCAACGGCTGGCGGGGACGATCGATCGTGTCAGCCCGAACCCGGATGTGCGCGAACTCGCCCCGATGTACAGCGATTTCTGGCGGCGGTACGGCCAGTGCGAGGTGATCGTGGCGCTGGGCGGCGGCAGCGCGCTCGACACGGCCAAGCTGTTGATGGTCGCGGGCGAGGATGATCGCTTTGCGACGCTCGTCGATGCGCTTGATGCGGGGGGCGACTTCCGGCCATCGCGGACCAAGCGTCTCATCACCGTTCCGACGACGGCCGGCACCGGCAGCGAAGTCACCCCGTGGGCCACGCTGTGGGATCGTCATGTGAAGCACAAGAAGTACTCGCTGCATTTACCCGAGACGTGGCCGGAGGCGGCGATTGTCGATCCGCAACTGACGCGCTCGCTGCCGCACGCCATCACGCTGCAAAGCGGGCTCGACGCCCTCTCGCACGCGCTCGAGGCGATCTGGAATGTCAACGCCAATCCGATTTCCGACACCTTCGCCGTGACGGCGGCGCGCGACATGATGCGCGTGTTGCCGCAGCTGATGGTGTCACTGGACGACGAGACGTTGCGCGCTCAGGCGGCGCTCGCGGCACTGCAAGCGGGCATGGCGTTCTCCAACACGAAGACCGCGTTGGCGCATTCCATTTCGTACGACATGACGATTCGACATGGACTCCCGCACGGCATTGCGTGCTCGTTCACCTTGCCGGCGGTGATGCGTCTGGCGATAGGCCGCCGTGTCGATCGCGACGCGGTGCTGGCGCAGGTGTTCGACGGCGACATTGGCCGCGCCCCGGACAAGCTCACCGCGTTTCTCAACGGTTTGGGCGTGGCGACCGAGTTTTCGGCCTATGGCGTGTCCGAGCCGGAATCGAGCGCGATGATCGCCGCCGCGCTCGACGGTCCGCGCGGACGCAATTTCATCGGCGCCACCGCCTGATCGTCAGGTGGCCGCTACGGTCGTATGCGTTCGCGCGCATGCGTGTTTTCGCGTCTTACCCGCAGTCCCCGTAATCCGCATCATCAAAACATAGCCGCGTGATCCAAAGGCGGCACCGAGACATCCAGGAGACAGACGCCCGGCGCAGACCGGTGCGTCGCAGCGCGCCGCCACGGCGCGGCGCATCAACAGGAGGCGCAATGGAACAGGTTCTCACGGGCGTGGGCGGCAGCGATGCCGTCTCCGCCGAAAAAGCGGTGCGCACGGTCGCGCTGGCCAGCCTGATCGGCACGACCGTCGAATGGTATGACTTCTTCCTGTACGGCACTGTGACAGGCCTCGTCTTCAACAAGCTCTTCTTTCCCAGCGGCGATGCCTTCATTGCCACCGCGCTCGCCTATACGGTCTACGCGGTGGGATTCGCCACGCGGCCGATCGGGGGCATCCTGTTCGGCCATTTCGGCGACCGGTTGGGACGCAAGCCATTGCTCATTGTCACGCTCTCCATCATGGGGGTGTCGACGTTCCTGATCGGACTGGTGCCGACCTACGACAGTATTGGCATGGCGGCCCCGCTGATTCTGCTGTTCCTGCGTCTGTTGCAGGGCATTGGATTGGGCGGCGAATGGGGCGGCGCGGTGCTCATGGCGTTTGAGTACGCGCCGCGCGACCGGCGCGGGCGGTTCGCGGCGTATCCGCAGATCGGGCTCGCCGTGGGGTTGTGCCTGTCGACCGGTGTGGTCGCGCTGCTCTCGTCGACACTGACCGATGCACAGTTCATGGCATGGGGCTGGCGTCTGGCGTTCATGCTCAGCGTGGTGCTCGTGGCGGTGGGTATGTTCATCCGGCTGCGCGTGCTGGAGACGCCCGAGTTCGCGCGCATCAAGGACAGTCAGCGCGTCGCGCATGTGCCGCTCTCGGAGATTGCGCGCGATTACCGGCGTAACGTGCTGCTGGGCTGGGGCGCGCGTTACATCGATGGCGTGGTGTTCAATGTCTATGCGGTGTTCGCCATCTCGTATCTCGTTGGCACGCTGCACTTTCCGAAGACGCCGATCCTGCTGGCGGTCACGCTCGCGGCCATGGTCTTGATCGTCACGATTCCGTATGCCGCAAAGCTGTCGGACCGCGTGGGACGCCGTCGAGTGTTCGGCTGGGGTGCGTTGGCCTGTGGCGTGTCGGCGATTCCGGCATTGGCGGTGATGCACTATGCGACGAGCGTCTGGTGGGTGTCGCTCGCGGTGATTGTGCCGCTGGGCGTTGTATATGCGTTCGTCTATGGTCCTGAGGCGTCGATGTTCTGCGAACTGTTCGACACGCGGGTTCGTTACACGGGCATCTCGGTCGTGTATCAAGTGTCGGGAATCGTTTCCAGCTCGATCACACCGTTGGTGGCGGCGACGCTGCTCGAATACGGCGGTCACAAACCATGGTGGATCGCGGTGTATGTGCTGGCGGTGGGATGCCTGTCCGCCGCGTGTGCGGCAGCGATGAAGCGAACCTACTGAGGGGGAACGACGGGACGGGGAGGCGTGTGGGGGTGCCCGAGCATCGGGAATTCGGCAGGCCGGTGGGCAGCGCCCCGGCTTGCCGTTTTATTGCGCAGCTTACTGACCGAAGTAGATCGAACCGGCGCGATTCACGCGGCCCGGGACTTCATAGGCCGGGGCGACGGTCGTCGTTTGCGTGGTGGCTGCCACGGCACCCGGCTGGGCCTGCGTTCGCACTTGAACTTGCGCTTGCGTCTGGGGTTGCTGCGGTTGGGCAGCCGATTGGGCATTCTCGGCGGCGCTCGCGGCACCTGCGCTCAACAGCGCGGCAGCGAAGGCCGAAGCGATCAGAATGGACTTCATTTTCATTTCTCCTGTCTGGCGAGACGTCCACCATGGGCGCCATCATTGGCGCCAATCTACGCCCACGCAGCAAGGAGAAAAATGCGCTCCCGGAGAAGGGAGTATTGCTGAAAATGAAACAATCAAACGTCGAAAAGCCTGATTCGTTGTGCAGGACAACGAGCTCAGACACTATGCGCCGCAGTGATGCGCCCGGTATCGCTTGGCGTCGAAGCGTTCAGCGACGCGTCACGCGCGCTTGCTGACGGCGCGTACGCGCGGCACGGCTGCGCAGATACGACGCGGTGAGCAGCGAGGCACTCGCCAGCAGAAGGAAAGAACCGAGGGCAGCCATGGTAATGCTCCTGTACGAGCCGGCGTCGTCCGCGGTGCGGTGCACCCTGCGAGCCACGACGTCGACTGACTTCATCATGTTGTCACTCTACTGCTGTCGCACTTCGCGATAAACCCCGTCAGATCAAACAAGTTGTTGCGCGCCGCGACATTTCCCTCTAATTCGTGCTGTGATCCGCGTCAGACCGGTGGCATCCACCCCTATTGCTCGTATTAAGTGATTGATTTTCATTGGTTTTTTGGAATTCGGCAATCCGCGAGGTGCCAACGCCGCTGCGTTGCGAAAAAACCACGGGTTTTCCCTAGGGTTGGCCGGTATTTGTGCAACGGTCGGCGCAACGCAGCAAAAGGGGGGCGGCGGCAGATTCAGTCCGGTTGAGCGGTGCGCGTTTGCTACCCGGTCCGACGCCGATGCTCGTCAGTGGCCGCGCGAAAGCAGCACCGGTGCCTGGGCAATCAAATAGAGCACGGCGCCGATCAGTCCACCGACGAGTGTGCCGTTGATGCGGATGTACTGCAGGTCCTGTCCGACGCTCAGGCGGATTTGTTGCGACAGATGTTCGGCATTCCAGCCATGCACTGTGGCGCGGATGTGCTCGGTCACGAAGTCGGCAAACCCCGGTGCCATGCGCTCGGCGGCATCCAGCAATTGCGCGTCGAGCGCTTTGCGCAGCGAGTCGCTTCGCGCCAGCTCCTGACCCATCCACGCGGCCGCGCCGGTGATCTTGGCGCCGATCACCGAGTCGTCGCGCGCGAGGTCGCGCTTCACCCAGCTTCGCCACTCGTTCCACAGACCGCCGACATAGGCGTTCAACGCGGTGTCGCCTTTCAGTTGGGTCTTGAAAGCGTCGAGCTTCGCCTGGAAGTCGGCGTCGTGCTTGAGCCGCTCGATCAGTCCCGCGACCGCGCGATCGAACGCCTGACGCAATTGATGCGATTCGTCCGCTTCCATTTGCGCCAGCAGGCGGGTGACGGCCGCCGAAATCATGTCGGAGCCCTTGTTGCCGATCCACTCCGACGGCAGCACCTTCTCCTTCTTCGGATGATCACTCTTGAGCCAGTCGACGATGCGCGCCGAAATGAATTCGCGCGTCTGCGGCTCATTGAGGAGCTCGACGAGGTAGTCGAGCGTCTCGTCGAGCAGCGCTTGATGACGGCCGTCGCGCGTGAGCGTGTCGAGCATGGCGGCCGCCGATTGCGACAGGTCGAGCCGGTCGATCATCGTGTCGAGCGCGCGGCGGATAAAGGCCTGCACGTTGCGCTCGTCCATCACGTCGAGCACACCGCTGGCCACTTTCACCAGCACCGCGCTCAACTGACGCGTGTTCTCGTACGAGCCGAGCCAGTGCGCGACGGCGTCCGCCGGGTTTTGTTGCCGGATGAGCCGAACGACCGAGGGGGTGTCGAGAAACTTCTCGCGCACGAAGCGGGCGAGACCGTCGCCGAGGGCGTCTTTCTTGCGAATCAGGATATTCGTGTGCCGCGCGAGCCCTGGGATCGGAATGCGCCGGAACAGCGCTTCGACCGCGAACCAGTCCGCCAGTCCGCCGACCATCGCGGCTTCGGCCGCTGCCCGGATCCAGCCCGTGACGAAGTGCTCCGGCATGAAGAGCGTGGCGACGAAGATCACCAGCGCGGCCACAAGAAACCACAGGGCGCGACGCTCGGCGCGTTGCAGGGCGATGGCGGGGTCCATGCGCAGCCGGCTCCTAAAATACAAAGACGCCCGACAGGTTACCCCGTCGAGCGTCCAATGATAAGCCGCGAACCGATCGACTTATCGTCGTGCGATTACCCGCGTTGCTTCGCCTTCAGTTCCAGACGGTACTTGTGCAGCAGCGGCTCGGTGTAGCCGCTGGGCTGCGTCAGCCCTTCGAACACCAGGGCGCTTGCCGCCTGGAACGCCAGCGAGTCGTCGAAGTTCGGCGCCATCGGACGATAGTGCGCGTCGCCTGCGTTCTGCTTGTCGACCACGGCGGCCATGCGCTTGAAGGTCTCTTCGACCTGCGCGCGCGTGATGACGCCGTGACGCAGCCAGTTCGCCAGATGCTGGCTCGAAATGCGCAGCGTGGCGCGGTCTTCCATCAGGCCGATGTCGTTGATGTCCGGCACCTTCGAGCAGCCCACGCCCTGGTCGATCCAGCGAACGACGTAGCCCAGAATGCCCTGCGCGTTGTTCTCGATCTCCTTGCGGATTTCGTCGGCAGACCATTCGGCTTTCGCCACGACCGGCACCGTCAGCAGGCCCGTGAGCAGCGTGTCGCGTTCCTTCGCGTAGTCGATCTTCTCGAGTTCCTGCTGGACGGCCTGCACGTCGACCATGTGATAGTGCAGGGCGTGCAGCGTGGCGGCGGTCGGCGACGGCACCCAGGCGGTGTTCGCCCCGGCCTTCGGATGCGCGATCTTCTGCTCGAGCATGGCTTGCATCAGATCCGGCATGGCCCACATACCCTTGCCGATCTGCGCGCGGCCCCGCAGGCCGGCGGCCAGACCCACGAGCACGTTGCTTTTCTCGTAGGCCGTGATCCATGCCGACGACTTCATGTCGCCCTTGCGCATCATCGGACCGGCTTCCATCGCGGTGTGCATCTCGTCGCCCGTGCGATCGAGGAAGCCCGTGTTGATGAATGCAACGCGCGACGCGGCGGCGGCGATACAGGCCGAGAGGTTCACGCTCGTGCGACGCTCTTCGTCCATGATGCCCATCTTGAGCGTGTTGCGCGGCAGGTCGTACAGCGCTTCGATGCGGCCGAACAGTTCATCGGCGAAGGCCACTTCGGCCGGGCCGTGCATCTTCGGCTTGACGATGTAGATCGAGCCGGTGCGCGAGTTCAGTCGATGCTTGCGGTCATGCAGCGACGCGAGCACGGTGACCACGCCGTCGAGAATGCCTTCCGGAATCTCGCGGCCTTCGCGATCGGTGATCGCCGGGTTGGTCATCAGGTGACCGACGTTACGGATGAACAGCAGCGAGCGGCCGTGCAGCGTCACCGGTTGGCCGTTGGCGCCGGTGTATTCGCGGTCGGCGTTCAGACGGCGCGTGAACGTCTTGCCGCCCTTTTCCACGGCTTCCGTCAGCGTGCCTTGCATCAGGCCGAGCCAGTTGCGATAGAGGTCGACCTTGTCGTCGGCGTCCACGGCGGCGACCGAGTCTTCACAGTCGATGATGGTCGTGACGGCGGCTTCGACGAGCACGTCCTTGATATGCGCCGCGTCGGTCTTGCCGATCGGGTGGCTGGCGTCGAACTGGATCTCGAAGTGCAGACCGTAGTGCTTGAGCAGCACGGCCGTCGGCGCCGCGGCGTCGCCTTGATAGCCGACGAACAGGGCAGGCGTGGCCAGGCCCGTCTCGCCGGTCTTGGTCGTGACGATGAGTTTGCCGTTCTCGACACGATAGCCGGTGGCGTCCTTATGCGAGCCGTCGGCCAGCGGTGCGGCCTGATCGAGGAAGCCGCGTGCGAAGGCGATCACGCGTTCGCCGCGCTTCGGGTTGTAGCCGGTGCCCTTTTCTGTGCCGTCCGTTTCAGGGATGGCGTCGGTGCCGTAGAGCGCGTCGTACAGGCTGCCCCAGCGCGCGTTGGCGGCGTTCAGGGCGTAGCGGGCGTTGGAGAGCGGCACCACGAGCTGCGGACCGGCCTGCTCGGCAATTTCATGGTCGACGTTGGCCGTGGTGGCCTGCACGCTGGCAGGCGCGGGCAACAGGTAACCGATCCTTTCGAGGAACGCGCGATAGGCTGCGGCGTCGGCGATGGGGCCCGGGTTGGCACGGTGCCAGGTGTCGAGTTCGCTTTGCAGGCGGTCGCGTTCGGCGAGCAAGGCGCGATTCTTCGGGCCGAGGTCATGAACGATGGCGTCGAAGCCTTTCCAGAACGCATCGACATCGACACCGGTGCCCGGCAGGGCTTCCTTTTCGATGAACGCGATCAGATTGTCTGCGACCGTCAGGCCGCCACGCTGGGAAGTGGAAGTCATGATGCTGTACTCGAGTTTGAAAACCAGGTTGACGCGATTTCGTCCAGTGACCTTGCCGAGACACCCACGCGGTTGGCGTGAGGATGACGACCGGGTGGTTGACGATAAGGGGCAGTCTTATATAAGACCCTGAGTGTAATCCTTCTCCGGGCGCTCGGAAACCCGGGATTTCGCGTCGTGATACTCCCGCAACTTATAGGCGGCATAAGGATTTGCGTATGAGGCCGGCGCCACGGGGCTTTGCGTCGGATACCGAAAGCGGGTGGTGCGTTTGCAGCATTCGATATGGCATTTCACTTCATGAGAAATGGGGGCGCCGTACGCGGCGGCGACCGCTACGCGGTTCGAGGTGCGTCGTGCCTGTGTTGAGGTGACGGGTACACTCACCGTTTGCGCCGAAGGTGCGCGACGCGCCCGCGCCGGGCCGTTCCCCCGAAAACATCTGCCCTGGAGGCATGAGTCGTGAAACAGATCTTGATGATGAGCAGTTCCCGCAAGGGCAGCCAGGGCTTTCTGGCGCATGCCGACGATCAGGTGCATGCGGTGCTCAGGGATCGCGCGAAACACGTGTTGTTCGTGCCGTACGCCGGGGGCATCACGTACAGCTACGACGAGTATGAATCGCGCGTGAAGCCGACGTTCGAGCGGCTGGGCTATGCCCTCGAGTCGATTCATCATCACAAGGATCCGCGCACCGCCGTCGAGCAGGCGCAGGCCGTCGTGGTGGGCGGGGGCAATACGTTCGTGCTGCTCGATCGCCTGTACAACGCGGGCATCGTGGGCCTGCTGCGCGAGCGTGTGAACGCGGGGATGCCTTACGTGGGGTGGAGCGCCGGGGCGAACGTGGTGTGCCCGACCATTCGCACGACCAACGACATGCCGATCGTCGAGCCGCCGACGCTCAAAGCGCTCAACCTGATTCCGTTCCAGGTGAATCCGCATTTCATCAGTGGGAAGCCGACGGGGCACAACGGTGAATCGCGCGAGGAGCGTCTGGCCGAGTATCTGGCGATCAATCCGGACGAACGCGTCGTTGCCATTCCAGAGGGTACGGCGCTGCATGTGCAGGGCGCGAACGCCACCGTGCTCGGTGAATTCGACGCGTTGCATTTCAAGCAGGGCGGTGTCGTGGACAAGCTCGCGACGGGCCGCACGTTTGCGCTGGCGTCGATCTGATACGCGCGGGCATTGTGCCGTCGCGCAGATGACGGCCGGCTTCGGGCCGGATCGAATATCCGAAAATTCTTAAATCTGACTTTTCGCACCCAATTGCATTCTGCAGGTGTATTTCCGCTGGCAGAATGCGAAATCAAATTTGGTGCGCGCTTCCCCCTCGGAGCGTGATGAGCGTTGACGGAAAAATGGGGATGTCCCCTTCCGTCATCGGAACGTTTGGCGGAGGGGGAACATGGTACGGAAATACACGAGTCTCGCGCTTACCGGAGATCAAAAGAGCCGCATCAAGGCATTGTGCGAGCGAAACAACCATCGAGGGCTTTTTTCTATCGTTCTCGATTACGTTTGGATTCTTGCCGGCTGCCTGCTGTCATTAGAGGTGCAGCCGCTGCTGTATCCGTTGTCAGTTCTGATCATCGGGGCTAGACAGCGTGCATTAGCAAGTCTTTTCCATGATGGGGCGCACGGGACGCTGTTCAGATCCAAGGCTTTGAATCGGGTTGTGAGCCGAGTATTCTGCGGTTGGCCAATCATGCAATCCATGTTTGCCTATCGGCAATCCCACGTAATTTTGCATCACTCACACCTCGGCGATGCCAATCACGATCCCGATTATCGGGAGCTGCTGGGCGCAGGGATATATGAGACCCAACGAGGCCCAGACTTCTTCCGGCGATTCGTACTGAGCGCGATATATGGCCGGTTCACACTCCGCTATATCAAGTCCCTGATTCTGAGTCGCCTGTCTTTTTCTGTGCGCCCAAACGAATCCCAAGCAGAATCCTGGTTGATTCTTGCCTTTCATGCGTCGATGGCTGTGATTGCCTATTCGCAGGGATGGCTGGCGAATCTTATGTTCTTTTGGTGGATTCCGCTGATCCTGGTTTTTCCAGTAATTGGTTGGTTCAGTGAATTGTCCGAGCATTACCCGTTCATGGACGCATCCAGTGAGTGGTGCTTCGGCGCCCGAAACCGTTATTCGTGCTGGGTTGAACGCATCTTCATCGGGATGCACGGCGATTCATTCCATCTTACGCATCATCTGTTGCCGGGGATCCCGCATTGGAATCTCGCTGCCGCCACCCGGATTCTTCGAGCAGACACCGCGTTTTCCGAATGGGATGACAAGTGGGGAGGAATCTTCTCGTCGGATCAAAGCGGCCGCGTGACCTTTGTCGACTTCGTCAGAGCACCTCAAACGCCATGAGTGCGTCGCTTATTGCCTATCTATTAAGTTCACATCGGAAAATGGGCGTATTTAATCGCACAGCCTACGGGCCGGAGATTTGCGCGCTGGTCGCCGCCGTTCTGAACGGCACGATCGGCGTGTTGACGCGAACCGGATTCGATCAAGGGGCCACGCCCGCGATGATCGCCTTCTGGAAATGCTTCGGTGCCTTCGTCGTGGTGTCGCTGCTCTGTGCCTGTCGTCACGATCTCGGCACGCAGACCGTTCGGCTGGCCCGTCGCTGGCCTCAGTTTGCATGTCTCGCGTTTCTCGGCATTTTCAGCCTTTACCACTTCGAGACGACGGCGTTCTCGCACGCATCGATTCCGCTCGTCTCGTTCCTCACGTATGCGGCGGGCGGCGCGACGCTCGCGTTGTCCGGTCGGTTTCTCGGGGAGACGACAACGCGTCGGAAGACGGCCGCCTTTCTGGCAATCGTCCTCGGCGTCGGTGTGATGGGCCTGTTCGAAAGCGGCATCGACGGCAGCACCGCGGGCATCGCCCTGGCGCTGGCCGGTGGATGCGGCTACGCGCTGTTCATCTTCCTCGCCAAGTGGTTCAGGATCGGCTCGGGATTGCCGCAGCTCGTCTGGCTGTTCGGGTTCGGCAGTGCCTTTCTGTCGATACCCCTGATGCGCGAGGGATTCGCCATGCCCAGCGGCGCGGCCTGGATGACGCTATGCGCGCTGGTGTTGCTGCCGACAATCGGGGGCTTCTACTTGACCACGCGGGCGGTAGCCGGCGGCCAGGCCAGCAAAGTGCAGATCATCGAGACCAGCGATCCCCTGTTCGCGACGCTGTTCGGATTCGCGCTCTTCGGCGACCGGCTGAGTCAGGAAGGCATGCTCGGCGCAGGCTTCATCGCCATCGGACTCGTGATTGCAGTCTGGGATCGACCGGGGGATGGCGCAACGTCGGCACGCTACGACGTGTAGCCCCTGCGCAAACGAAACCGCCGCCCAGGTGTGAGCCTCGGGCGGCGGATTACCGGCACGCAGCACAAGCGACAGCGGCGATGCCGCCCCCTCGTACCGTCAGCGACAGCGACAGTGTCAGGACCGATTCGGGATCAGGCTTCGTCGTCGAGCCAAGGTACTTCGACGTCGGTCAGAAACGCGACCATCGCGAGCGGACGCGCTTCATGGCGACCCATCTTGCCATCGGCGCGGTGCCACACCACTTCGAAGGTTTCCGGATACTTTTCAGCGCTCAACCGCACGGTGCGCAGCTCTTCTTCGTCGGCCTCTTCGATGGGGCCGTCGAATGACAGCATGAGCGCCTGCGGCCACACACCCTCTTCCGGGTCGTAGACCTTGTCGCCATTGGGCACGTCGACCACCGCTTCGACGCCGATCGTTGCCGACGCTGCCACGATCATCTCGCCCAGGGCGCGCAGCAGCGCGGTCGCACGGGCAGAGTTGATCTGGCGCATGGCGAGATCGCCGCGCGTCAGCGCTTGTTCCAGCTTGGGATCGGTTTTTTGTTTGGACATGCGGTTCCTCGGTAAAACGTTAGCCACCCCGCGGCGGTCGTGCCATGTCGCTGCGGCACCGGCGCGCTACGTGGGGTTCCGATGCTACCACCGTCGCGCATGCCGGGGCACATTACAATGCGGGTTTTCGTTATTTACGCTTGCCCGGCGCAGTCGTTGTCGTCGACCCGCGCCCTCTGGAGCCCGTTGTCATGGATTCGCCCAAGTCCGCCCAATCAGTTCAAGCTTCCCAAGCCGCCGCGTCCGGTGCCAGCGACGTCTATTTGCGCCTGCTCGGTGAAACCGCCAAGATCGACTGGAAGGATCTGGAATCGTTCTTCGCGCGCGGTGTGCTGCTGTATGTGGCGCCCGGCGTCGACCTCGTATCGGTCGCCGAGGCGGTTGCCAACGACGATAAGGCCACCGTGTCGCAATGGCTATCGTCGGCCTTGGTGCAGCGCATGCAGGCCGAGCAAGCCGCCGATTTCTCCGCGCGCACGCCGGAGCTTTGGGCAGTGGTTGTCGCGCCGTGGGTGCTCGTACAGGAACGTGGCATCGTTGCATGATGGCGTGATGGCGTGACGCGCGCGCTGATAAACCCCGTCAACGCCTCGAATTCGCTACGCCGTCATGACTCCGGAATTCCCGCCTCGATGAGGCGCCGTGTGCAGTCTTCCAACAGATCCTGCGCCACCGCCGACGCAAACGCATAGTCCGCGTCGAGCGATTCCGTCATTTCATGCGCCGTATACAGGCCGGCTTCGCGCGAGAGCGTGCCGGCCAGTTCGCGCGCGAAATCGTCGCTCAACGTTGAAAGCAGGCGGCGCTCTTCGAGCGGTAGCTGAAGCTTCGAGCGCGACAGCCACAGTTGCGCGAGCGTCGCGCCCTGCTTGTCTGTCATCCACTGCCCATGTTCGTAAAAGGCCGACAGACGCTCGGCCGTCAGCGCGAACAGCAGCGCGCGGCGGGTGTTGAAATTCAGACGAATCGGCGTGGCTTCCGGCATGACGGCAACCGCAATGAGCGGACAAAATCGGGATCAGGGGGCAAAGGTATCACGCGAACAGGCGCAGCAGCGCATTGCGGGCGTGACGGATCAGGTCGGTCTCGTCGGCGCGTCCGGGCAGCAGGTGGAATTCCGCGCGCGGCAGCGGGGGCAGGCCAAGCGACGGTGGACATACGACGAGATCGGGGGTGAGTGCCGATTCATTCAGGCACGAAATCCCCAGCCCCGCGCCGAGCGCCAACTGCATGCCGGCCACGCCCGCCGCCGAGTGGGAGATGCGATAGGGCACGTTGTGCCGCTCCAGTACGGTGAGTACGAGGCTTTGCAGCGTGCATGACGGCGGCATTGTCACCAGCGGCAGCGGCTCGCCCAGCGGCTCGCCCAGCGTCGACGACATCGCCCACACGAGACGCTCGCGGCGCACCAGCGTGCCCGACGTCCGGTAGCCCAGCGCCTTCGCGCCACGGCCGATATCCTCGTTCATCAGACGCAACACCAACCCTACGTCGAAGTGTTCGCCGGTCAGGGCGGTGCGCTCGATCTGCGCGCTTTGCATGGCGCTCACATGCAGCCGCAGGCGCGGGTAAAGGCTCGTGAATCGCTTGAGCACGCGGCCGACGTCGTGCGGACGGTAATAGTCGGTGATGGCGATGCGCAACTCGCCATCGAGCAGCACGCCCTGCAGATCCTCGAACGCTGCCTCGGACAGTGCCGAGATCTGCCGTGCATAGGTGAGCAACCGCGTGCCCGCCGGGGTCGGACGCATGCCTTTGCGCGATCGCACCAGCAACGGCTGGCCGGCGCGCGCTTCGAGCTTCTGAAGTTGCTCGCTGACCGTCGATTGCGACAGGAAGATCTGCTCCGCTGCCGCCGAAATGCTGCCGGCGTCGTGGATGGCGATAAACGTACGCAACTGCGTGAGGTCGAAGGCGCGGGGGTTCATGGTGGCCCTTGCGATGATGATCCGGAAAACACGATATACGGCATCGAATTTTCCCGCTTTTCCGATGCAATGTCTATCCGTAGGATGCGGTTCATGGTGGCCCGAACTGTGCATCGGCACGCGTCGGACGCCGCGACTCCCCCCCTCTTCCCCTATGAGCCGTGTGCCTGCGGGCCGCGCACCGTCACACATGAACGAACGTCTGTGTACCGCTCCCGCCACTGCCCGTCGGATGGCCCCGGCATCGAATGCCTCGATGGCCCCCCGCGGCTTGGGCCGCAACCACCGCTGGAAGGTGCTGGGTGTTGGCGTGGCCGCCAATGCCAGCTTTGCCGCTGCGATGGGTGGCATTCCCGCCACCGCAGTGCAAATGCGCAGCGCCTACGCCCTGGCCAATAGCGATCTCGGCATCGTGCTCGGCATGATCGGGCTGGGCATCGCCGTCTCCGAACTGCCGTGGGGCATGCTCACCGACCGCTGGGGCGACCGGCGCGTGCTGCTTGTCGGATTGATGGTGACGGCGTTCGCGCTTGTTGGCCTGGCGATCTGGGGTGTGCCGACGGCGCATTTCGTCCCGTCGATGCCGATGCTTGCGGCGGGGATGCTGGCGATCGGCATCCTCGGTGGCAGCGTCAATGGCTCGAGCGGGCGCGCCATCATGCGCTGGTTTCACGATCGCGAGCGAGGACTGGCAATGAGTGTGCGGCAATGCGCCGTGCCGCTCGGCGGCGGGGTCGGCGCGCTGGTGTTGCCCGGCGCGGCGCAGCACTTCGGCTTCGAAGCGGTCTATGCCGGGCTGGCTGCGGCGTCGTTTGCTGCCGCGGTCGTAGCATGGCGGTGGCTGCTCGAACCGCCGGAGGCACTGCAGGAGGACGCCGGCAAGTCGGCACGCGGGGAGACGGCCGCCGACGCACGCGCGGCCGCAAGCTATTCGCCGTTGCGCGATGCCCGCCTGCTGAGTACGGCGCTGGGCATGGCGGTCCTTGCGATGCCGCAGATCGCGGTGCTCACGTTCGGCACGGTGTTTCTGCATGATGTGGCGCACGCCAGCGTGGCAACCATCTCGCTCACGCTTGGCGCCGTACAGGCGGGGGCCGCCATCACGCGGGTGTGGAGCGGGCGCTTCACCGACAAGCGCCGCAACCGTCCGCAATATCTGCGTCTGTGCGCGATGGCGGTGGGGGCGGTCTTCGCCTCGCTGGCGCTGCTCGTGACGGCGCTGACGCATCGCCCGGAATGGCTGGCGCATGGCACGCCGTGGATGATCGCGCTGCTGATTGCGGGAGGTGTGGTGGCGTCGGCCTGGCATGGGGTGGCATTCACTGAGTTGGCCACGCTTGCCGGGGCGTCGCGTGCGGGAACGGCGCTAGGTATCGGCAACACCGGTGTGTTTATGACGATGTTCCTCACGCCGCTCGCGATTCCGCTGCTGCTGTCGATTGGCGGCTGGGGACTGGTGTGGGCCGGCGGGCTCGTGTGTGCCGCGCTGGCATGGCCGCTCTTTGTCTGGTCGCATCGCGGCCTGGCGCGGGCTTGATCGTTCGCGCAGCCCTGGGCGCCAGGCCCCGGGCGCGTTACGTCTGTCAATGGCGGAAGCGCGTGAAATGGGCTCGACGCGTGCCACACGCTTGCCCCGCTACGGCAGACGCACGTTCGCCACGAGAAAGTCGAGGAACGCCCGCACGCGTGCGGGCAAATGGCCGCCCTGCCCCACATACACCGCATGCACGGGCTCCAGATCGCCCGGGTTGTAGTCATCGAGCACGGTGACGAGCCGGCCGGCGCGCAGATCGTCGTCGACGTGGTAGCGCGAATGGCGGGCCAGCCCCAGCCCCTGGACCGCGAGCTTGCGCATGATCTCGCCGTCGCTCACGACCATATTGCCGACCTGCGGGTAGTGCGTGATGCCGCCGGCGCCGTCGAGAAATGGCCAACCCTGCACCTGACGGTCGAAATTGAAGGCCATGACGTTGTGGTGAATCAGGTCGGCCGGCGTGCGCAATGGGCCGTTGCGGGCGAGATAGTCCGGTGACGCCACCACATGCACACGACTCTCGCCGAGCTTGCGAGCGACCAGCCGGGAATCGCGCAGCGGGCCGGCCCGTACGGCGACGTCGGCGCGTTGCTCCAGCAGATCGACGACCGTGTCGGTGAGTGTCAGATCGAGACGGATCTCGGGGTATTGCGCGAGAAATGCCGGAATGACCGGCAGCAGATAGTGCGAGCCGATCGGTACGCTGGAATTCACCCGCAGCAGCCCGCGCGGCACCGCACCCGCCGCCGCTTCGCGCTCTGCGGCTTCGATGTCGGCCAGCACGCGCATCGCCCGCTCGTGAAAGGCCGTGCCCTCGGGGGTGAGTTGCAGGCGGCGCGTCGAACGATTGAACAAGCGGGCACCCAGACGCGCCTCGAGCCGCGCAATCAGCTTGCTCACGGCGGACGGCGTCATATGCAGCGCGCGCGCCGCCGCCGAGAAGCCGCCAAGCTCGACCACACGCGAGAAAACTTCCATATCGCCGGAGCGATTGACGTCCTGTCGACCCATCGGCGGTGTCCTCCGGCGTTCCTGTGAAAGGGGATGCGGGCCATTGTGACATCAAGTCACAAATCATGTTCCTTTGCGCAGTCTATTTCACCAATGCAAGGGCGTCTATATTCCGCACATTCGTGTATCGCCATTCCCTGAGTGGCCTGACCTTCCTTGATCCCGAGACAGGAGTCTTTCGTGCCTATCGCTCTCTATGCCCTGACCGCCGGTGCCTTTGGCATTGGCGTGACGGAATTCGTCATCATGGGTCTGCTGCTCAACGTCGGCGCCGATTTCGGCGTCTCGATCGCGGCCGCCGGCCTGCTGATCTCCGGCTATGCCCTGGGTGTCGTGGTCGGCGCCCCACTCATGACCACGGTCACTGCGCGCTGGCCGCGCAAGACCGTTCTGCTGGTGCTCATGGCGATCTTCACCATCGGCAATGCCGCCTGTGCGCTGGCGCCGAGCTATGCGGCGCTGATGGCAGCCCGCGTGCTGACGTCGTTCGCGCACGGCACGTTCTTCGGCGTCGGTTCGGTGGTCGCCACCGGCCTCGTGCCGCGCGAGCGCCGTGCGTCGGCCATCGCCGTGATGTTCACGGGGCTGACCGTCGCCAATATTCTCGGCGTGCCCTTCGGTACTTGGCTGGGGCAGCACTTTGGCTGGCGCGCGAGCTTCTGGGCGGTGACGCTGATCGGTGCGCTCGCGTTTCTCGTGATCGCCGGGTTCGTGCCGAAGATCGCCGCGCCTAAGGATGCGGGTGACTGGCGGGCGGATCTGCGGGCGCTGGCACGCCGTCCCGTGCTGCTCGGATTGCTCACGACGGTGCTCGGCTGGGTGGGCGTGTTCGGCGTGTTCACGTACATCGCCCCGCTGTTGACCGAAGTGACCGGTTTTGCCGAGGGCGCGGTCTCACCGATTCTGTTGATCTTCGGTGGCGGTCTGGTCGTCGGCAACCTGCTGGGCGGCAAGTTTGCGGATCGTCGCGTGGTGCCGACAGTGCTGGGCAGCCTGCTGGCGCTCGCTGGGGTGCTGGGGCTGATGACGTTCGCGTTGCACTCGCACTGGCTGGCCATCGTCTTCGTGGCCCTGCTCGGCGCAACCGCCTTCGCGACGGTCGCGCCGCTGCAACTGTGGGTGATGGAAAAGGCCTCGGGGGCGGGGGAAAGCCTGGCGTCGAGCTTCAATATCGCCGCGTTCAACCTCGGCAACGCCATCGGCGCGTGGCTCGGCGGCTTCGTTATCGAACACGGTCCCGGGCTGACGGCCGTGCCCTGGGTGGCGGCGCTCGCGCCGCTGGCGGGCGTGGGCGTGGCGCTGCTGAGCCTGCGTCTGGATCGTCGCGACGCAAAGCCATCCGTCGTGCCCAACTGCGAAACGCCCGCGTTGTGATCCACGCGCGGGCCCGACGCGAGTGCGTCAGGCCATGACCCCCAGAATCACACTGGCGGCCGCGAACGCGGCCGTCGCGCCGACACCCACCGTCAACCCGCGAGCGGTCAGCGTGTCATGCGGCATGACGGCGGCGAGCCGGCTGCCGCCGGGTAACGCCAGAATGACTTCGGCCTGTCCCGCGTCGTCGGCGATGGCGTCCACCGTGCCTGAAAGGCGGTTCGCGGTCGCCAAACCCGCGAGATCGGCGCCGCGCGCGATTTCGATCCACGGGGCCTTGATGAGTGCGAACGCATCGCTGCCGGTCGCCAGCCCCAGCGTCTGCGTGCTGTGGTGCGTGAGCGACGCTGTGATCGCTTCACCGCCGGGCAACGTGAGCGTCACTTCGTCATTCACGCCGCAGCGCCGAATCGCGGTGACCGTGCCGTGCAACTGATTGCGTGCACTGGTCTGAAGTCCCAGCCGCGCGATGATGGGCCACTGCTCGTCGAAATGTTCCAGATCGGTCGCCACGCGCGCGAGGAATTGCCGTTGCGCCACCTCCACCGCCCGGAACGCTGCCACGAGCTTCGCGCCGCGTGCGGTGAGGCGGGTGCCACCACCGCCACGGCCGCCCGTGCTGCGTGCCACCAGCGGTTCGCCGGCGAGCTGATTCATCGCATCCACGGCGTCCCATGCGGCCTTGTAACTCATGCCGGCGGCTTTCGCGGCGGCCGTGATCGACCCATGCGCGGCGATCTGTTCGAGCAACGCAATTCTGGCGTGGCCGCCAAGCGACGCATTGCCACGATGCACCCAAAGCGATCCGCTCACTTGCAGCGCATCGTCCAGTCCATGATGCGAAACCCCGTTAGGCGTTGAAGGCGGTTCGGAAACCATAAAGTTGTTTTCTATTGGACTTGGCAGGTAAGCGCATTGTAGAGGGCCGGCGGACCTGCGAACACCGACGCCGGACAGGGAAGTGTTGCCACGCACCAACGAAGCCGACGCCGGATTATTCTTTGGGGGACGAATGGGGGACGTTGCTCCTCTACATTGAATTTCGCCGCATGCCCCCCCCTGGCCGGTGAGTCGCGCGTCAGGCTGAAGTCCACGTCTGATACGGGTCCACCGGGACTGCGACGGTTGTCGAAGTGCCTACTCACCTGACACAACAGAAACGGGGTGAAATGATGCGCGTCAGGAATATCAAGGAAACGGTTGACGGGGCTCGATACTATCGTCTGGTTCGCATGCTGCCCAACGGCAAGCGGCATCAGATGCAAATCTCTTTCTCCGCAGGTGAAATGCGCTTCAGACATTTTGTCGCGCGACGGTTGTGGTTGCTGCGTGCCGAAATGCGTGACAGCACACGGGCGGCCGCCATGCCCACGCCACGCAGCAACATGCCGCAATTGGTCTTCTGACCGGGTTGCGGCGTGACGCAAGGGCCAGGCCGATGGTCGTCACCGGTCGGGCGCTTTCGGTACGCGCCAGGGCAATGAGCGTTTAACCTGCCTTGAGAGGCGTGAGTGGCACGACGCTCGCCGACGCCGAGTTCACCGACGCCGGGCCTCTGCCCGCGTGGGCTATCGCAAACTGTACCAACTCGTCGAACGCGATCGGACGCGCGAACAGATATCCCTGGGCGTAGGTGACGTTGCGTTCGCGCAGATAACTCGCCTGCATCTCGCTTTCGACACCCTCCGCCACGATTGTCATGTCCAGCCGCTCGGCCAGATGGATGATGGAATCGCAGATATTGCGCGTGACCGTATCGTCTTCGGTAACGGGCAGGAACTCCTTGTCGATCTTCAGATAATTGAAGTCGTAGCGCTTCAGATAGCCGATGGAGTTGTTTTCGGCACCGAAGTCGTCCAAGGCCGTTTCCACGCCGTGACGCTGGAGTTCCGCCATCACATGGCGCGCCGCGGCGGTGTCGCGAATCACATAACGCTCGGTGATTTCCGCGATCATCGGATACGTCTCGTTAAGCGAACCGTAAAGGCGTTCGATGTCGTGCACGATGGTCGTGTCGCGCAAATGCCGCTCCGCAAGATTGACCGCAATGTGAAACCCCTGCGGCAGCGCGCCTCGGGAGACATCGTTGCGAATCTGCTTCAGCAGCGAACGAGTGAGTTCGATGATCAGGCCATTGCTTTCCGCGATCGGGATGAAGGCGTCGGGGCGCACGAGACCGGCCTCAGGGTGATGCCAGCGCATCAGCGCTTCGGCCCCGGCGCAGCGGCCCGTGGCCAGCTCCATCACGGGCTGGTAGTAGACCTTGAACTCATGGCGTTTGATGCCCAGCGCGATTTTCCGCCGCATGAACTGGGCCGGGCCGAGATGGCGGAACGTCAGGATGCCGAGCAAAATCGAGATCACCACGCCGAATGCCAGAAAGATCGGCGCCTGCGTGGCGATCAATGAGCGCGTCAGGGTGGCGCTGCCGGCAAGCGACGTCGAGAAATGGTCCGAGTCGAGCGTGACCTGAGCCCCGCGGGTGGCGATGCCGACGGATTCGAGCCGCGGGCCTTCGGACGTCAGCGACACTTTCCCGATGGTCATTGCCGTCCAGGCAAGCTCGTTGGTCTTGACGCTATGCAACGACTCGGTGAGATACACGCTGTCGATAAAGCCCAGGACACCGTCGGTGGCCGACGTCGGGATGAACAATGCCAGTGCGGGGGAGTTGCGCACATAGGGCGTGCTGTCGACAAACATTTCGGGCGTGCCGGTCAGCAACGGCACGAGTTCAGCCGGCAAAGGCATTTCGATGGCCTCGTCGGAGCGAATTACCGACGAGCAATACATCTTCCCGTGGGAGACGAGCCAGATGGAACGGAAGTAGGGGCTGAGCGTGCCCGTGGCCTGCAACGAGCTGTTGACCTCGCCGCAAGCGCGGCCGACCCAGGGGGCGGCGCCTTTGAGGGTGTCCTCGGCCGTACCGACAATGCGCTCGAGTGCCGCGCGCTGTCGTTGCGCTTCTTGTTGCAGGAACACCTGAGACATGTGATGAACGCGCAGCCAGCCAAGGATCAGGACGACAAAGAGCGTGACCGTCACGACGAGCCCGGTCACCAGCCACTGCACGACTCTGGAGTGTTGAATCATGTTCTGCTGCCAACCAAGGAAGGAGGGGGCCCTTTCGTGTGCTTCGCGTGCTTCATGTTGCACGGCACAACTCGTCAATCGACTCTACACGAATCCCTGACGGTCACCAACGCCCGATAAACCCGCACGCGCCGTTGGCGACGTGTGCCTGAGAGGGCCCGGCGGATGTCCGGTGGGCGGTTCAAGGTTACCGGCAAGCGTCTTTTATCGGTCTTTGTGAGAGGTGCCGCCGCGGGCCGGATGGCGGAATCGCGACAAAAGTTGGCGTAACCGCAATTTACGCATGCTCTACACTTCACATATTAGATTTCCGGCAAAAAATAGGCCAAGTCCCAAAGTCAGGTCTATTTGCACGAAAACTGCCGGAAGCGTGCTGATTTCCTGAAGCTTTTGACGTCAAATCCCCCTCCCATGTCGAGCCAACCTGTCACGTCCCTTCCCGGCGCTCCCTCGCCGGCCGCCAAAGGCACCGCGTTCCGTGTGCTGTCCGCGATCAGCTTCTCCCATTTGCTCAACGACATGATCCAGTCGTTGATCCTGGCCATCTACCCACTGCTCAAGGCGAGTTTCGATCTGAGCTTCGCGCAGGTCGGTCTGATTACGCTGACCTACCAGGTCACGGCGTCGTTGCTGCAGCCGGTCGTAGGCCTATACACCGACAAACATCCGAAGCCGTATTCCCTGCCGGTCGGCATGGGCTTTACGCTGGCTGGCCTGCTGCTGCTGGCTGTCGCGCCGAACTTCGGCATGCTGCTCGTGGCCGCCGCGCTGGTCGGCATGGGCTCGTCGGTGTTCCACCCCGAGTCGTCGCGCGTGGCGCGCATGGCCTCGGGCGGACGCCACGGCCTGGCGCAATCGTTTTTCCAGGTCGGCGGCAATGTCGGTTCGTCACTCGGCCCGTTACTTGCGGCGCTCATCATTGCACCGCATGGCCGTGGCAGCGTGGCGTGGTTTTCCGTGGCCGCGCTCGTCGCGATCTTCGTGCTGTTCCACGTCAGTCGCTGGTACGCCGGGCAGCGCGCCGCGAGCAAGGGCAAACCGGCCGCGCGCCGAGGCGGGCACGCCCACCTGTCGCGCGGCAAGGTGATGTTCGCCATCGGCATTCTGCTGGTGCTGATCTTCTCGAAGTACTTCTATCTCGCGAGCATCAGCAGCTACTTCACGTTCTATCTGATCAGCAAGTTCCATGTGTCGGTGCAAAGCGCCCAGGTGCATCTGTTCGTATTCCTGTTCGCCGTGGCGGCGGGCACGATGATCGGCGGTCCGCTGGGCGACAAGATCGGTCGCAAGTATGTGATCTGGGGGTCGATCCTGGGGGCGGCACCCTTCACGCTGATGCTGCCGTATGCGGACCTGTTCTGGACCGGCATCCTGACGGTGGTGATCGGCTTGATCCTGGCGTCGGCGTTCTCGGCGATTCTCGTCTATGCGCAGGAGTTGATTCCGGGCAAGGTCGGAACGGTGTCGGGGCTGTTCTTCGGCTTCGCATTCGGGATGGGTGGCGTGGGCGCGGCCGTGCTCGGACAACTGGCCGACTCGACGAGTATCGACTTCGTCTACCACGTCTGTGCCTATTTGCCGCTGCTCGGGATCGTGACGATCCTGTTGCCCGACGTCGAAGGCCACAAGAAGACGGCGGCGGCCTGAGGCGGCTGTCGGCAGGATTCACCCGTGCCCGGCGCACGGGTGGCGCAATGAAAAACCGCGGGTCCCGAAAATCACGGGCCAGCGGTTTTTTTGCCTGGAGGACGACTGAATGCTTACTGAGCGCCGCGCTTTTGCAGTTCCCATTGGCCGTTATCGCCCTTCTTGCAGGTCGGCAGCTTGAGGGTGACTTCCTGCCCCTTTGCGCCGAGAACCAAGATCAGGTCGCGGCAGGTACGGGTGTCGTCTTTCTGGGTGTTGGTCGGCGTGAGTTGCGCTGTAATGGCCACGGGGTTGCCGGTGCCCTTGTTGCTCCAGTCGACGGTTTCGTTGTCCTGCTGATGGGACAGCACGTTGCTGGCCGCTTTGGCGAGCGACGCATTGTCGGCCTTGTGCAGATAGGCCAGCGGCGAGTTGCTCATGAAGAGAAGGTTGGAGGCGGCAAACGCCGGCGCGGCCAGGGTGGCGCCGACGACGAGCGCCGTGCCAAGCCCGAACGAGCGGGCAAGCGACAGACGGAAAGGCGACATTCGGAGTCCTTGAGAGTGTCGACAGGGGGACGGATCCTGCGCAACGCCGCGTCGGGTCTTGCGTCGACGCCTTCGCCGCAGGCGAGCGCATCGATCATAAAAGAAACCAGGGGCGGCGTCATCCTGTGCGTCATCGGCGCGCGAGTGCTTTCACGACATCGGCGACCTGCTCGAGCGCGGCCTTGAGCACGGTGTCGCTCTGCGGCGTACCCAGGGCGATGCGGATGGCGGCGGGCGCCGTCTGCCCGGGCGCAGCGAACGCGTCGACGGGCGTCACCGCAATCCCCCGCATTTGCAGGGCCGCGACGACGTCGTCGCAGCGCGTCGGCGCGGGCACGGGCAGCAACTGGTGAAACGCCCCGACATACCCCGTAGCGCCAAGGCCCGCGAAGCAGGCCTGCGCGATGGTCTGACGCTGCGCCGCCAACGCGCGCTTGCGCGTCGTCCAGCGATCGATCGTGCCGTCGCCGAGCCAGCGCGACGCCAATTGCGCCATCAACGGCGCCGCACTCCAGGCGCTCGCCCGCATTGCCGCGTGCACACGTGGCAGCAACGCGGGCGGCGCAACCAGATAGGCGATACGCAGGCCCGGCGCGCCCGGCTTGGAGAGACTGCAAACCTCAACCGTACGCTCGGGCGCGAGCAGGCGAAGGGCGGGCGGGGCGTCGGCGACGAGAAAGCCGTAGGCGCTGTCGTCCACCAGCAGCAGGTCGTGACGCCGCGCCACCTCCACTAGCGCCCGCCGCTGTGCGAGCGGCATCACAGCCCCCAGCGGGTTATGCAGCGTGGGCATCGTGTAGACGAGGCGCAAACGTCCTGCAAGCGCGCGACACGCCGTATCGAGTGCCCCCGGATCGAGCCCTCCCGGTGTCATCGACACGGCAACGAGTGGAATATCACGCAAGGCCGCGAGCGCTTTCCAGCCGGGATACGTCAGGGCTTCGACGGCTACCGGCTCGCCCGCGCGACACAGCGCCAACTGCAGAACGTCAAGCGCGTGCTGGCCTCCGGCACAGATGACGAGCTCATCGGGCGAGACGGGCGTGCCGTCGCGCCGGGATAGCCATTGCGCCGCCGCTCGCCGATCGGACGGATGCCCGTCGTGTGGCGTGTGGGCGAGCAAGGCGCTCAGGTCCCCAGCGGCGGCCGTCTCTCGCAGTGCTTGACGCAACGCGTCGGTCTGCTCGGGCAAGACCGGATAGTTGAACGCCAGATCGACACCGCCGATCGCGCCCGGCGCGGGGGCCCATTGCGCGAACGCCGCCGCCGCGCCGACGGCAGGCGAGCGCACGAAAGTGCCGCGCCCCACTTCGCCGACGGCTAGGCCACGTCGCGCGAGTTCGGTGTAAATCCGTGTAACGGTGGAGAGGGCAAGTCCGTGCGCATCGGCGTAATCGCGTTGCGGTGGCAGTCGGGCGCCCGATGCGAGTTCGCCGCCCGCAATGGCTTCGGCGAGACGTTCGACGTGTTCGATATAGCGGGCAGGGGCAGCCATGCGAAGCGCGGGGACGGAAATTGATATCGGGACAATTCAATAATTGCACTGGATTGGCGAGCTGGCAATACTTGAAGCCATACCGCGTCCTCCTTGGCCATTTACGGTCGCTTCATTGTTGGCTCACTGCATGACTCATTCCTTGATCCCAGTCGACACAGACCCTTGCCAGTCACCCCAAACAACGCCGCGCTGGGCGATTCCGTTGCTGGCGCTACAGTTATTCGTCGTCACGTTCGCCGTGAATCTGCAAGCGCCGCTGGTGCCGCACTATGCCGCGGCAAGCGGGCACGGCGCGGGGGCGCAGGCGCTTGCCTTCGCGTGCTATGTCGGCGCGCTCGTGCCGACATTGCTGTTTCTCGCGGGATTGTCCGATCGTGTGGGGCACCGCGTGCCGTTGGCCATCGCGTTGCTGCTTGGTCTGGTAGGCACGGCGCTGACGCTGCACTGGCCGACACTCGTCGCACTTGGTGGCGCCAGGGCATGTTACGGATTGGCGACGGGACTCGTGGCGGGCAGCGGCACCGCGTACATGACCGAGCTATATGGCACGCGCGAAGACGCAGCCACGCGCGGGGCGGCGCTTGTCGCGGCGGCCACATCGCTGGGCTTTGGCACTGGCGCGCTCCTCACCGGCGTGTGCCTCGTGGCGGCACCGTCGACGCTGCCGCCCGTGAGTCTGTGGGCGTATCTGCCGTTCGCCTTTGTGGCGGCCGTTGCGGTGGCGGCGCTGCCCGCGCCGGTGCGTCATCGGAGCACATCGTGGTTGCGCTGGCCGGTGCTTGCGCCCGGCACCGTCCCGCTGGGCATGGCGATACTACTCGCGTGGGCTGCGGTGGGCGTCGTCATCGGCGTGGTGCCAGCGGCGCTGGCAGCGCGCGGGCACGAGGCGTGGGCGGGATTTGCCACGTTTTTCGTGATCTCGACGGGATTGTTGTTTCAACCGGCCGCGCGACGCATGGCACCCGTTCAGGCGGTGCGCGCCGGACTTTTGCTCGTGCCGCTCGGCTTCGTGGTGCTGACGTTCGGGGTCGGTTATGCGAACTTGCCCGTATTGCTGGCCGGTGCGGCGATCGCCAGTTCGGCGTGTTACGGCTTCACTTATCTGGGCGGGTTGGCGGCGGTCAATGCGGCGGTCGCGCCGGCCATGCGCGCACGTGCGGTGGCGGGGTACTTCCTGTTCGCGTATTTCGGCTTCTCGGTGCCGGCGGTCACGATTGGCTGGCTCGCGGACCACGTGGGCATGCTCGTCGCCTTGGCCCTGTTGGCTGCGGCGTTGATCGCGGGCAGCGCCGCGCTCGCGGTGACGCTACGCCGCCCGGCCGCTACGCTCACGCGTCTCGTTTGACGCGGGTGCCGCTTCCCGCGCTTCCCTCACCCCCCGTCGGGCTCACGTAAGCGCCGGTGCCGTGCAACTGGTCTTCGGCCAGTTCCAGGGCGCGCACCGCCCCGCGCCCCTTTCGGGCGAGCAGCATTTCCACGAGCGTCTCGACGACGGCGATCCCGGCGGTGATCGACGGAAAGAACGACGGACTCTCATGCGAGAACAGCACCGTCGCATCGGCGTCGAGGGCGAGCGGCGAGACCGTGGAGTCGGTGAGCGCGAGCACACGCGCCCCCGCCGAGCGTGCCGCTCGCGCGACGATCAGCGCTTCGTTCGAATACGGGGCAAAGCTGATGACGACCACCACATCGCGTGCCGAGAGCGCACGCAACTCCATCTCGAGCGTGCCGGCCTCGCCGCGAATCAGATGCACCGTCGGCCGGAACAGCCGATAGATGTATTGGAACGTGAACGCGATGGGAAAGCACGCCCGGAAGCCGGCGACATGCACGGTGCCCGCATTGGCAAGCAAATCGACGGCCGCTCCCAGCGACGCATTCGCGCCCGCTTCGGTCAGGTCGAGGTTGTTGTGCTGCACGCGGAACATCTCGGGCACCATGCGGGCGGCATCGCCCTCACGGATGACCTGACGAGCGCGACTCGCATAGGGCTGCGGCCCCAGCCGGATCGATTCGAGAAACAGTTCGCGCAGGCCGTGCCAACCGTCGAAGCCGAGATGCTGCGCGAGTCGCACGAAGGTGGCCGGCTGCACGCCCGCCTCGGCGGCAATCGCACGCATGGAGCTGATCGGAACACGCTGCGGGTGGTCGAGCAAGAAACGCGCGCCCGCCTGAAATTGCGGGCTGAGCTGGGGATAGCGCGCGCGCAGCAAGGTGTTGAGTTGTTCGAGCGTCTGCGGCAACGCGGGAGCTTCAGGCATAGGGGATGGCAACACGGCGACGAGGGAATGTAACGATTGTTGCATGAAATGCCCCGACCACGCACGCGCTTTCCCCCGTCGGCCCGGCCGATGCGCAAGCGTCGGGCAAGTTCAGGCGATTGAGCAAAGTGTTGCGACAACAAAACGAGTGAAACATATGTTGCAAAAGCGACGCGATGCCCCTACACTGAGCCCCATCGTTCGCGTAAATGGGTGGCTGAGCGGTCATCGCGCGACGCGCCATCTTTCCGTCAGAGGTTCAGGCATGACTCATGTGTTTCACCGCAATCCGCGCCAAACCTTGCCCGTCGCGGTCGGCGGCCAGGGCATCGAGCTGATCGACAGCACGGGCCAGCGTTATCTCGACGCATGCGGCGGCGCGGCCGTCTCATGTCTGGGACACGGTCACCCGCGCGTGATCGAGGCGATGCAGCAGCAGGCGGCGCAACTGGCTTACGCGCATACCTCGTTCTTCACGACGGAAGTCGCCGAGCAATTGGCCGACACGCTGGCCGCGAGCGCGCCCGGCGATTTGAATCACGTGTATTTCGTCAGTGGCGGATCGGAGGGCGTGGAGGCGGCACTCAAGCTGGCGCGGCAGTACTTCGTCGAGATCGGCCAGCCGCAGCGTCAGTACTTCATTGCGCGCCGTCAGAGCTATCACGGCAACACCCTTGGTGCGCTGGCCATCGGCGGTAACGCGTGGCGACGCGAGCCGTTCCTGCCGCTGCTGGTGCCGGCGCACCACGTTTCGCCCTGCTTCGCGTATCGCGAACGGCTTGAGGGCGAGGGTGACGCTGCGTATGTCCAGCGTCTGGCCGACGAACTCGAAGCGAAAATCCTCGAACTCGGCGCCGATCGGGTGATCGCGTTTGTCGCGGAAACCGTGGTGGGCGCGACGGCGGGCGCGGTGCCGCCGGTGGGCGACTATTTCAAACGCATTCGCGCCGTGTGTGACAAGTACGGCGTGCTCCTGCTGCTCGACGAAGTGATGTCGGGCATGGGGCGCACGGGCTACCTGTTCGCGTGCGAGGAAGACGGCGTGGTGCCGGACATTCTCGTCATCGCCAAGGGACTGGGCGCTGGCTATCAGCCGATCGGAGCGATGCTGTGCACCGATAAAATCTTCAATGCCGTGGTCGGCGGCTCGGGCTTCTTCCAGCACGGTCACACGTATCTGGGGCACGCGATGGCCTGCGCGGCGGCGCTGGCCGTGCAGCGCACGATTGCCGAGGAGCATCTGCTGGAGAACGTGCAAGCGCGTGGCGAGCAACTGCGTGAGCGCCTGCGCGAAGTCTTCGCAGATCACCCTAACGTGGGCGATGTGCGTGGCCGGGGGCTGTTCGTCGGTGTCGAATTCGTCGCCGACCGTGCGACCAGGCAGACACTCCCGACGGCCGACAAGATGCACGCACGGCTCAAGGCGGCGGCCAAGGCGCGCGGTCTGCTGATCTATCCGATGGGGGGCACGGTCGATGGCGTGCATGGCGATCACGCGTTGATCGCACCGCCGTTCATCTGTCAGCCGGCGGACATCGACCGCATCGTGGAACGGTTGGCGTTGGCGGTGGCCGACGTCACCGGCGTGATGACGGGAGGCGCATGATGACCGGCACGACACGGACTTTCGCGCTGGCCGTCGCGCCCAACGGCGCCCGACGCACGCACGTCGATCATCGTGCGCTGCCCATGACGCCGGACGAACTCGGTGCATGCGCCAAGGCCTGTCTGGACGCGGGCGCGGCGATGATCCACCTGCACGTTCGCAAGGCCGATGGCACGCACAGCCTCGAAGTGTCCGACTACACGGCGGGGATCGATGCGGTGCAACGTGCCGTCGGCAACGAACTCGTACTGCAGGTGACGACCGAGGCAGTCGGCTGTTATACCCCCGAGCAACAAATCGCGACGGTGCGTGCCTTGCATCCCGAAGCGATTTCGGTGGCGTTGCGCGAAGTGCTGCCCGACGCAGCGCATGCGCCCGCCGCCGAAGCGTTCTTCGCGTGGCTCTGGCAAGCCCGGATCACGACGCAGTACATCCTGTACGACACCCAGGATGTGGCGCACTACTGGCGCTTGCGAGCCAGCGGGGCGATCCGTCCGGGCCGTCATTGGGTCTTGTTCGTACTGGGCCGTTACAGCAAGGGGCAGTTGTCGTCGCCGTCGGACCTGCTGCCGTTTCTCGCGGCCTGGCAGACGGGGGCACAAGCGCTGGGCGAGGCGATCACGGCCACACCGTGGGCGATGTGCGCGTTCGGACCGCGCGAGGCGGAGTGCGCGCTGGCGGCCGTGTTGCATGGGGGTCACGCCCGGATCGGCTTCGAAAACAATCTCTACCTGCCGGATGGCAGCGTCTCGCCCGATAACGCGGCGTCGCTCGGCGCGTTGACGGCGGCCGCAGCCCCACTCGCGCTCGTGCCCATGACGGCCGACGCCCTTCGCGACCTGACCCGCTGAATGGCCGTTGCGGGCGCCGCCGCGGGTGCCCGGACCGCCTCAATTCAGAAATAAACCCAAATACAAGGTCTGACCGACGTTGCCCGACCGGGCCACTGTAATAGAATCGGCGTAACCTCAAACAGGCCCGCGTCGCCCCTCCCCCGGCACCGGGTATGCACAACGAACGGGAGCGCGGCGTGAAACACTGGTCGATCCGACATCGCATTCTGGCCAGTTTTGGCCTGATCATCGCCTTGATGGCCCTCATGGCCGGCATCGCCTTTACGCGGCTGATGACCATCCAGCAGGAGGCGATCAGCGTGGAGACCGACTCCACGCCCGGCCTGTACTACAGCACGATGCTGCGCGGCGCCTGGTTCGAGAGCTACCAGATGCTTCAGCAGGTCGTGTCCGTCGACGACAACGACAAGGCCCGAGCGAGCGATCTCGATGTGCTTCGCGCCGCCAATGGCAAGATCGACGACTGGATCAAGGAATACGGCACGACCGTCAACCGCAGCATCGACCGCGTCCAGTACGACGAGGTGCGCAGCGTGCGCCAGCAGTATGGCAGCGTCAGCAATCAGGTGCTCAAGCTGGTTGCCGACGGTCAGATCGCCGCGGCGCGTTCGATGGTGTCGGAGCAGCTTTACCCGGAGTGGGGCCGCGGGCGCACGGCGATCCAGCATATGGTCGATACCAACAAGACCTTTGCTGACGAGTCGACTCGCAATATCAGCCAGTCTGTGACGGCGGCTCAGGCAACGCTGCTCATCACGCTGGTCGTGGCGCTCGCGTGCGCGTTGCTGTGCGGCTGGTTGCTGTTCCGCGCCATCAGTGTGCCGCTCGGGAGTGTCATGCAGATTCTGGAAGTGATGCGCTCGGGCGATCTGACGCAGCGTCTCGATCTGGACCGGCGCGACGAATTCGGCGCGCTGGAGGCGGGCTTCAACCGGATGACGGATGAACTCACGGGGCTGGTCGGACAGGCGCAGAAGTCGGCGTTGCAGGTAACGACGTCGGTGACCGAGATTGCCGCCACGTCGCGTGAGCAGCAAGCCACGGCCTCGGAGACGGCGGCGACGACGACGGAAATCGGCGCGACCTCGCGCGAGATCTTCGCTACGTCGCGCGATCTGGCCCGCACCATGACCGAGGTCGCGGGCGTGGCCGAACATGCGGCGTCGCTGGCGGGCACGGGGCACGTTGGCCTCACGCGCATGGAGGACGCCATGCGTCACGTCGTGGAGGCGGCGGGGTCGGTCAACGGCAAGCTCGGCATCCTCAACGAGAAGGCGGGCAACATCAATCAGGTCGTCACTACGATCACGAAGGTGGCCGACCAGACCAACCTGCTCTCGCTCAATGCGGCCATCGAGGCCGAAAAGGCGGGCGAGTACGGACGCGGCTTTGCCGTGGTGGCGACCGAGATCCGGCGGCTGGCCGATCAGACGGCGGTGGCCACTTACGACATCGAACAGATGATCAAGGAGATTCAATCGGCCGTGTCGGCCGGGGTGATGGGCATGGACAAGTTCACCGAGGAGGTGCGGCGCGGCATGGACGAGATGCGTCAGGTCGGCGATCAGCTCGCCCAGATCATCGCGCAGGTGCAAACGCTTTCGCCGCGCTTCCAGGTCGTCAACGAAGGCATGCAGGCGCAGGCGACCGGGGCCGAGCAGATCAATCAGGCGCTGGTGCAACTCTCCGAGGCGGCGCAGCAGACCGCCGAATCGCTGCAGCAATCGAGTCAGGCCATCGAAGAACTCAATCACGTCGCCAACGGACTCAAGAGCGGCGTCTCGCGCTTCAAGGTGCAGACGCTGCCGCCCGTGGGGCTGGCGTGAAGTAACGCGCCACTTCGTCATTCGCGGACCTCGCCATGTTGTTCCTGCGTTTCGCCATCGGGACCGATCACTACGTCATCGAAGCCAGTCAGGTGGCTGAGGTGCTGCCGTGGCTCGCGCTCAAGCACCTGCCTGCCGCGCCGGCGTGGGTGGCCGGGGCGTTCAGCTATCGTGGCGAGCCGGTGCCCGTTATCGACCTGACGCGGCTGGCCACGGGGGTGAGCGCGCCCGAGCGCCGATCCACGCGTCTGGTGCTCGTGCATTACCCGGCGCCCGGGCCCAATGCGCGCCGTCTCGGGGTGCGCGTCGAGCGCGCGACCGACACGTTGCGCGCCGACGCCTCGGCGTTCCAGGCGAGCGGTGTCGATCTGCCCGAAGGCCGTTACCTCGGCCCCGTGCTCGACACCGACGACGGCCTCGTGCAGTGGGTGCGAATCGATCAACTGCTGACCGACGAGGCGCGCGCGCTGCTCTTCGACGCCGCGCGCGACGCGTTGGCCGAGACACCGGAGGCGTCGTCATGAGCCGTGTCCACGACATCGAACGCCTGCTGCGCGAGACCATGGGGCTCGACGCGCAAACGCTCGGGGCACATGCCATCGAGCGTGCCGTGCGCGCGCGGCTTGCCGCGCTCCCACCCGAGATGCAAGACGCACCCGCCTATTCGCAATACTGGCAATGGCTGCAGCAATCGCCGCAGGAGCTTCAGGCGTTGATCGAAGCGGTCGTCGTGCCCGAGACATGGTTCTTCCGGCATCGCGAGGCGTTCACGGTGCTGGGGCAATTGGCGCGCGACGAACGGGCCACGCGACGCGGCACGGTGCGTGAAGGCCAGCCGCTGAGGCTGTTGAGCCTGCCGTGTGCCACGGGCGAGGAACCCTACTCGATGGCCATGGCGATGTTCGACGCGGGGTTCGGTGCCAGCGATTTCACCGTCGACGCGCTCGATATCAGTGAACGTGGACTTGCCCTCGCGCGTGAGGGGCGCTACGGTCGCAACTCGTTTCGCGGCCCGCCCGAATCGCTGTCGTTTCGCGAACGCTATTTCACGCCGGATGACGACGGCTATCGCGTCGTCGGGGCGCTGAGCACACAGGTGCGCTGGCACGCGGGCAATCTGTTCGATGCCACGCTGGTCGATCGGCTGGGCACGTTCGACTTCGTGTTCTTCCGCAACGTGCTGATCTACTTCGACCGCGAAGGGCAGCGCCGGGCGATCGCCGCGCTCGAACGCCTCATGCGCATGGGCGCGACACTCTTCGCCGGGCCGGCGGAAGGCGGCACATTGACCAGCAATGGCTTGACGTCGACCGGACACGTGCAGGCGTTCGCGTTTCGCGTCGCCGGGCCGGTGCGCGACGTGGTGCCACCACCCGCCGGCGTGTCGCGCATTGCGGGAACGCTCGAATCGTTCAACATGATGCCGCCGGTGAGTGCCGTCGACGCCGCGGCGCAGCGACGCGCCGAGGGTCGGTTCGTGGCCCATGTCGGTCTCACGGGCACGCCTGCCCCGCTGCAGGCGAGGCCGAACGTTGTGGCGAAGCCGCCCGCAGCGCCCCGCGCCGCTGTTGCGGCTGCGTCCGCTACCGCTGCTGCCGCTGCGTCCAATGCCGCTGCCGTCGATGCGCAACTCGAACAGGCGCGCGTGGCGGCCGACGCGGGCGATTTTGTGCGCGCCGTCGCATTGTGCCGCACCGTGCTTGCGACCGATCGCGCGAACGCGCAGGCCGAGTATCTGCTCGGCTTGGTCGAAGACGCGCGGGGCGATGCTCAGGGCGCACTCGTCCATTATCGTCGTGCGCTGTATCTCGACCCGGGACATTACGAAGCGCTTGTGCATTGCGCGGCACAACTCGACGCGCGTGGCGACGCCGCCGGCGCGCGTCGTCTGCTCGAACGTGCTGAACGTGCCGAACGCACGGATGCCACCCAACGCAAGGCGACAACGTCGAGTGCACCACCTGACAATGTGCCGCGTGACGGGACCCGACATCGATGACAAATCGCGACTTCGTGCATGAGGCCGATTCGGTGTCCGACGCACGCCACCCGAATTCCCCAGAGCCCTCGCACCCCGGTGCGTTGCACCGCCAGGCGGCCGAACTGCTCGATCGCCTGCCGGTCGTGCCGGTTGACCCGGCCCCGTGGCGCGCTGTGGCGGGTCGAGAGGCGGCGGCGCGCGGCACGCCGCTGTTGCTCTTCCGTCTGGGCGACGAATGGCTCGCGCTACCGGCGTCGGCCATCGAATCCGTGGCGCCGATGTGCGGCTGGCATTCGGTGCCCGGACACCGTCAACCCGCCTGCCTCGGATTGGTCAACCTGCGCGGCGCGCTCGTTCCGTGCGTGTCTTTGGAAGCCCTGCTCGGCGTGCAATCGGTCCCGCGCGCCGAGACGGCCCCGTCGAATGCGATGCGCGCGAGCGCGTCGCGCCTGCTGGCGCTGCGCCACGGTCACCACTTGAGCGCGTTTCCCGTGGCCGAGGTGCATGGCACGGTCACGCCCGCCCGCGAAGCGCTTGGCGCGGTGCCCTCGACGGCGTTCGGTGCGAGCGACGGCCTGGCGGTCGCCGTGTTGCCCTGGCGCGAGCACGTTGTCGGCGTGCTGGATCCGTTGCGTGTGGGTGCGGCATTCGACAGGAGCCTCGCATGAGCGACGACCTGCACGACGCCACGCTGCTTGATCTGTTCCGTATGGAAACGCAGACGCAGGCGCAAGTGCTCGGCGATGGATTGCTGGCGCTCGAGCGCGTGCCGACCGACGCGTCGCGGCTCGAAGCCTGCATGCGGGCCGCGCATTCGCTCAAGGGGGCGGCGCGTATCGTGGGCGTCGACGCCGGCGTGGCGCTCGCCCACGTGCTCGAAGATGCCTTCGTCGCGGCACAACGCGGCGCCCTTCTGCTCGACGCAACGCTCATCGACCGCCTGCTGCAGGGTGTCGATCTGCTGATGCGTCTGGCGCATCCGCCGGGCCGCGATCCGAACTGGGCGCAGGGCGCGGGCAAAGCGGAAATCGACGCCTTCGTCACGTCGTTCACCGGGCAGCTCGCCACGTTGACGAGTGAAGCGGTGCAGACGCCCGCCCATGCCGCCCCCGTGAGCGCCGCGACGCCCACGCCGTCGGCCGAACCCACGGCATTCGATTACGCCAGTTACGGCATGCCGACGTCGGCGACACCGCCCGCGCCCGACGCCATGACGATCGCCGCGCCCGTATCGCCGGCGTCGCCGGCCCCGCCCGGCCCGCCCGAGCCCTACGACGTGCGCGACAACTACGACACGACCAACGACAATGACGTCGCCGACCCCGCGTCGCGCGCGTTGCGTGTGTCGGCGGACAATCTGAACCGACTGCTGCGACTCTCCAGCGAAGGGTTGGTGGCGTCGCGCTGGACGCAGCCGTTCGCGCAGTCGTTGCAGCGGCTCAAGCGTCATCAGCATGAGGCGGGCGATGCATTGGACCGCGTGAGCTCGGCGCTTGCGCAAGTGGTGGATCGTTCCGATGAAGACCGTCAGGTGTTGCTCGCGGCGCTGGCCGATCTGCGACGCGCACTGAGCGTCGGCGGGCAGTTGTTGGCCGAGCAGATGCACGAGCTGGACGAGTTCGACCGTCGCTCGACGCAACTGTCGCAGCGGCTGTACGACGAAGCGCTCGCGTGCCGGATGCGTCCGCTCGACGACCGGCTGGGCGGATTTGCGCGCATGGTGCGCGACCTGGGCCGCTCGCTCGGCAAGCCAGCGCGGCTGGAGATTCGTGGCGCGCATACGCCGGTCGACCGCGACATTCTCGATCAGCTTGAAGCGCCACTCGGCCATTTGCTGCGCAATGCCGTCGACCACGGATTGGAGCGCCCGGCCGAGCGCGCGGCGGCGGGCAAGCCGGCCGAGGGCGTTATCACGCTCAGCGCGCGGCACAGCGCGGGGCTGTTGCTTGTGAGCGTAGCGGACGACGGTGCGGGCATCGATCTCGAGCGCGTGCGACGGGCGGTGGTCGCGCGCGGGCTGGCTGCGCCGGACACGGCACAGCGGCTCGACGACAGCGAGCTGCTCGAATTCCTGATGCTGCCCGGCTTCACGCTGCGCGATACGGTGACGGATGTCTCCGGACGCGGCGTTGGACTCGACGCGGTGCGGGCGATGGTGGCGACGGTGCGCGGCACCGTGCGCATCGAGCACACGCCGGGGCGCGGCACGAAAGTCATTCTGCAGTTGCCGCTCACGCTCTCCGTGGTGCGCAGCCTGCTCGTGGAGATCGCGGGCGAGCCGTATGCGTTGCCGCTCGCGAACCTGTCGCGCACGCTGGCGCTCCCGCAAGAGCACATCGCTGTGCTCGAGGGGCGTCCGCACTTCACGCTCGACGGCAAGCAGATCGGACTCGTGAGCGCGCAGCAAGTCCTGTGCGGCAGTGCGCCGGTCGCGGTGGCGGGGGATCAACCGGTGGTCGTGTTCGGCGACGGCGACGCGCGTTACGGGCTGGCCGTCGACAAGTTCCTGGGCGAGCGCATGCTCGTCGTGCAACCGCTCGACACCCGGCTCGGCAAGGTACCCAATATTGCCGCCGGGGCGCTCACGGAAGACGGCGCCCCGTTGCTCATCATCGACACGGCCGATCTGGTGCGCTCCATTGCCAAGGCGGTGGAGCTGGGGTCGCTCGAACGGGTGCCGGTGCGCGCCGCCCAGGCGAGCGGACGTGCCAGCAAGCGCGTGCTCGTCGTCGACGATTCGTTGACCGTGCGCGAACTCGAACGCAAACTGCTGGCCGCGCGCGGCTATGAGGTGCGCGTCGCCGTCGACGGTATGGAGGGTTGGAATGCCGTGCGCAGCGAGACGTTCGATATGGTGATTACCGACGTCGACATGCCGCGCATGGACGGCGTGGAACTGGTCACGCTCATCAAGCGCGACGCGCGTACGGCAGCGTTGCCGGTCATGATCGTGTCTTACAAGGATCGTGAGGAGGATCGACAGCGCGGACTCGATGCCGGCGCCGATTATTACCTCGCGAAAGGCAGCTTTCACGACGACGCGTTGTTGCGCGCCGTGGTGGACCTCATCGGGGAGCCGGGGTCATGAGGATTGGGATCGTCAACGATTCGAGCATCGCCGTCGAGGCGCTGCGTCGCACGCTTGCGCAACGACCGGGGTTCGACGTGGCATGGGTGGCGCACGATGGGGCACAGGCGGTGTCGATGTGCACGCCCACCCCGCCGGACCTCGTGCTGATGGATCTCGTCATGCCCGTGATGGACGGCGTGGCGGCCACGCGTGAGATCATGCGGCGCTCGCCCTGTCCGATTCTCATCGTGACGTCGGACGTGGGTCATCATGCGAGTCTCGTGTTCGACGCGATGGGCGCCGGCGCGCTGGATGCCGTCGACACGCCGGTGCTCGGCGGCACGGATCGGGCGCGGCCGGCATCGTCGCTGCTGGCGAAGATCGAGGCCATCGCGGCCCAGCAGGCCGACGCGCGTCTGCCGCAGCCGAGCGCCGCACCACCGCGCGCGCCTGCGAGGACCGACATGCTGGTCGCCATCGGGGCGTCCGCCGGCGGGCCCGCGGCACTCGCCGCGTTGCTGGGGCGATTGCCGGTGAACTTTGGCGCGGGCGTGGTCGTCGTACAGCACGTGGACGAAGCGTTTGCCCCGGGCATGGCGGACTGGCTCGATCAGCAAACGCCGCTCACCGTGCGTTTGGCGCGAGCGGGCGAGCGTCCGAGCGCCGGCGTGGTGCTGCTCGCTGGCGGCAATCGACATCTGCGCATGGACGCGAGTGGCCGATGCGCGTTTACCGACGACCCGACGGACGCGGTGTATCGTCCGTCCATCGACGTTTTCCTGCAAAGCGTGGCCGAGAACTGGCGCGCGCGCGGTGGGCGTGCTGCTCACGGGCATGGGCCGCGACGGCGCGGCCGGGCTCGGCGCCATGCGCGCGCAGGGCTTTATCACGATTGCGCAGGATCGCGAGACGAGTGCGGTGTATGGCATGCCCAAAGCGGCGGCAGAGGCCGGTGCGGCGTCGCAGATTCTGCCGCTGGCGAGCATTGCGCCGCAACTGGTGACGCTATTTGGAACGGTATGACAGGACGCAAAACATGACGATAACGCCACGCCCCCCCAAGCCGGTCGCGCAAGCGGCGGGCGCCGAAAGCAGCCTGAACGAATCATCGGCGATGGTGTTGCTCGTTGATGACCAGGCGATGGTCGGTGAAGCGATTCGCCGCGCGCTCGCGGGGGAGGCGAACATCGACTTCCACTATTGTTCGAGTCCGGACGATGCGCAACGCGTGGCCGAAACCACGCGTCCGACCGTCATCCTGCAAGATCTCGTGATGCCGGGAACCGACGGTTTGTCGCTGGTGCGGCAGTATCGTGCCAGTCCGCTCACGCGCGACATTCCGATCATCGTGCTCTCGACGAAGGAAGAGTCGACCATCAAGCGCGAAGCGTTCGCGGCGGGCGCCAACGACTATCTGGTCAAGCTGCCCGATCCCATCGAACTGATCGCGCGCATTCGCTATCACTCGCGCTCGTACATGAACCTGCTGCAGCGCGACGAGGCGTACCGCGCGCTGCGCGAGAGCCAGCAGCAGTTGCTGGAGACGAATCTCGAACTGCAGCGGCTTACGCATTCCGATGGCCTGACCGGGCTGGCAAATCGCCGCTATTTCGACGAGTACTTCAGCGCGGAATGGCGCCGCGCGCTGCGCGAGCAACGCGAACTGGCGTTGCTCATGATCGACGTCGACAATTTCAAGATCTATAACGATACGTATGGTCACATCGCAGGCGACGACGTCCTGCGCCGCGTCGCCACCACGATTGCCGATGCGGCGTCGCGTCCGGCCGATCTCGCCGCGCGCTTCGGCGGCGAGGAGTTCGTGATCGTGCTGCCGAACACGACGGCGAGTGGCGCGGCCCTGATCGCCGAGAAGGTGCGCGCGCAGATCGATGCGATGGCGATTCCGCACATCGGCTCGGCCAACGGCCAGCACGTCACCGTCAGTATCGGCGGCGCGTCGTTGGTGCCGCGCACCCACATGGCCTCGACCTCATTGATCGAATCGGCGGATCTGGCGCTCTACCGCGCCAAGCAACTGGGCAAGAATCGCGTGGAGATGCAGCCGGGCGCTTCCTGAGCCTGCTGAGGAGGGTACATGACCTTCGAGCTGTTCTATTGGCCGGGCCTGCAAGGGCGCGGGGAATTTGTCCGCCTCGCCTTCGAAGCCACCGGCACGCCGTACGTAGAGATCGTGCAGGGCGACGCGCCCGGGCAGGGCATGGACGGCCTGATGCGCACGATGGACGACCCGGTTTGCCAGGATCCGCCCTACGCACCGCCTTTCCTGCGCGTGGGCGACGAATTGATCGGGCAGACGGCAAACATTCTTGCGTATCTCGGTCCGCATCTCGGTCTGGTGGGCGAGTCACCGCGTGCGCGACGTTGGGTCAACCAGTTGCAGCTCACACTGGCCGATCTCGTGGTCGAGGTACACGACAGCCATCATCCCATCGCGAGCCGCTTGTACTACAGTCAGCAGCGCACGGAAGCGCGCAAGCGCACGGCAGACCTCATCGAGTACCGCCTGCCTAAATTCTTTGCGTACTTCGAGCGCGTGCTGGCGAACAATCCACACGCGGGCGGCTGGCTTTCCGAAGGGACGATGTCGTACGCCGATCTCTCGCTCTTCCAGGTGATTGCCGGGCTGGACTACGCGTTTCCGCGCGCGATGTCGGGATTTGCCAAGGCGTTCCCGCGCTGCCAGGCGGTACACGACGCGGTGGCGCGCGTGCCGCGCGTCGCGGCCTACCTGAAGTCGCCGCGCCGCATTCCGTTCAACACCACGGGCATCTTCCGTCACTACAAGGCACTGGACCGCACCTCGCCGTTCTGACGTGGCGGCTGGCCGGGTTCGACTGACGCCGGCAGCGTCGCGTCGCCGGCGTTCAACGGCCGCTGCATGAGCACGGTGTCGATCCACCGGCCGAATTTGAACCCGACGGATTTGAGCACGCCCGTCTGCGTGAAGCCGCATGCCTTGTGCAGCGCCAGCGAGGCCGCGTTGCCGCTGTCGCCGACGTTCGCGACCAATTGCCGCCACGGGCCGCCTTCGCAACGTGCGATGAGCGCGAGCAACAGCGCGCGCCCGACGCCCTGGCCCGTCGAATCGGCCGCGATGTACACCGAGTCTTCGAGCGTGAAGCGATAGGCCGAGCGCGGCCGGTAGTGTGTGGCGTACGCGTAGCCGAGGACCTTGCCGTCGCGCTCTGCAACGAGGTACGGCAGTCCGGCGTCGAGACCCTTCGTGCAACGCGCGCGCATCTCGGCCTCGTCGGGCGGCACTTCCTCGAACGACGCCGTGCCAGTGCGCACGTGATGAGCGTAGATGGCCGTGAGCGTCGGCAGGTCGTCATCGCGCACGGGGCGCACCGTGCACGCGTGACGGGCGGATTCAGTGCCGGCGCCTTGCGGCGCGGTGGAGACGGAGGCGTGAGCGGAGGACGACGACATACGAACAGACCCGTGCGTTGGATTTCACAACGGACCGGTGTTCCGGCCCGTGACTTTGAGCAGTGTGCGCTTCGTCAATCCATAAGAAAAGCTTCTGTTGGTTATGCGACGCATAAGCATTGCTTTGCCATGCTCAAGTGCCGCGCAGGCGGTCGTCACTGTCGGCCGGTGGCGCATCGCCGGGGTGCCAGGGGGCGTCGTTGCCGTCTGCCCCCGGCGCCGCGTTCATGACATCGAGCCGATGCCGCACGAAGCCGATGTGTTCACGCAGCACATAGAACTGGTCGGCGTACGCGAGCGGGATCTTCAGCCGATTGACGGCGGCCTCGATGGCGTCGAGTCGATGGCGCAGGCTTCGGTATTCGGTGTGGGCGTCGTCGGCCAGCGCTTCGCGTTCGAGCGCGATGAGCGCGCCGTACCAGCGGTACAACCGCGATTTCACGCGCCAGCTATACAGCGACGGCACCAGCCGGAATGCCGGAATCAGCACGACGAGGATCGGCACGAGCAACACGACGATGCGATCGGCGAGACTTGCGACCCAGAACGGCAAATGCCGGTACAGAAACCCCTTGCCGGACTTGTAGTAGCGAGCGGCGTCGTCGGAAATCGGGAATTCGTGGACCTGAGCCGATGGGAATTCCCCGGCGCGTTGCAGCAGGTTGGCCTTGCCGTGCACCTCTCGCGCGGCTTCGATCAACAGGTCGGAGAGTGCCGGATGCAGGCTGTCGCGCGCGACGAGTTCGACCGTCGGGCTGATGACGTGTACCGGTTGTGCCGGCAGGTTGCGACCGAGGTCGAAAACGCCGCGCGGCAATGTGAGTTGATTCAGATACGTGAAACGACGCGTGTAGGCATCGGCCTGCGCGAAGTCCATCAGCCGCACACCGGGCGTGCGGATCAGCTTGCCCAATGTCGGGCCGGTGGCGGTGTCGCCGGTGAGCATGGCGGCGTCGACGCGCCCGTCGATCAAGGCCTGCGCGGCATCCTGTCCGTCGTATGCCGTGAGCCGGGTCGCACCGCCCGGCTCGATGCCGTTCGCCTTGAGCAGCGCGAGCGACAGCGCGCGTGCGCCACTGCCTTCGCGACCGATGGCGATGCGCTTGCCTGTCAGGTCAGACAGCTTCGTGACGCGCGCCCCACGATAGAACACGGAAATCGGCGCATAGAACACGCTGCCGAGCGAGACCAGGCCATCGACGTCGAGGCCTTGCGACACGCCCCCCTGCACCAGCCCCAGGTCGACGTTTTGCGATGCGTCGGCGAGCCGCTCCACGTTCTGGCGCGAGCCTTCGGACGTGAGCACGACGAGTGTGATGCCGTCGCGCGCGAGGATCGTCTTGTAGCGTTGTGCGGCGTTCCAGAAGGAGCTGCCTTCAGGGCCGGCGCTGATTGTCACGGTGCGCGGCGGCGCCGGTCGTACGAGCCATACGGCGAGCCAGATGGCCGCCATCGACAGGAGGATGACGGGGCCGAAGGATACGGCGAGGTCGCGCCAGGAAATGGCGACGAAGCGGGCGCGGATTCGCCGGTGGGCGGGTGAGTTCGAATCGGTCGTCATCGAAAGCAGGCAGGCTTGACCCGCATATCCAACACCCGGCCGATCATACGCCATCTATGCTGACTGATCGGGCCGGGTGTCTTCGTCAACGATGCGCGAGGCTCTGCGCAAGTTGCTTCCAGAGGTGATCGGCGGCGGGCGACAGACGCCGGCCCACGCGCGTCATCATCTGGCTGGAGAAGCCGGTCGCGATCGGATGATCGATGGGCACGGCGACCAGCTCGCCAAGCTCGATGCCGCGTCGCGCGGTGATCGCCGACATGAAGGCCACGCCAAGGCCCGCCGCCGCTAGCGTCTGCGCGGTGTTGAACAGATCGACGCGGTAGGCGGGCGTCACGTTCAGGCGCGCGGTGTCGAGCACCGAGTGCACGAATTGCTGCACGCCGTGGGCCTCGGTCATGAAGATGAGCCGTTCGTGCGCCAATTCCGAGGGCGGCACACTCGCCATGGTTGCGAAACGATGGGTGGGGGCGACCACGGCGCACAGGGCCTTTGCGGCGAACGGATGAATGCGCATGGCCGGATCGTCGGCGGAGCGCGCGCATAGTCCGATATCCACGACGTCGTCGCGCACGAGCGAGAGCACGGCGGGCGTCGGGCCGGAGCGTATTTCGACGAGGATGTCCGGGTAGCTCATCGAAAAGCGCTGCAACGCCTGTGCGATCAGGCGTCCGATGAACCCTTCCCCGACACCGATCGCCACGCGCCCTCGCTTCAGATGCCGGTATTCCTCCAGCCGCGCCGACAGGTCACGCTGACGCCGTTGGCCGTCGCGGTAGTAGTCGATGAGCACCTGACCGATCTCGGTGACGCTCACATTGCGTCCGCGCCGTTCGATCAGCGGAAAGCGCAGACGCCGCTCGAGCGCCGCGATCTGCCGGCTGACCACGGACGGATTCACGCCGAGCGACTCGGCGGCCATGCGCACGCCGCCCGTCGCGGCAATTTCGGCAAGATACTTGAGCGCACGCTCGCCGATGTCGTCGATCCACGCCTCGTAGGTCATTCGCTTCTCAGTGTTGTGTTCGTGGGAATGCGTCGGTCTGACCCGACGCCGGCCGGGGGCGGTCAAGTTCGCGTCGACGGCCCCAGGATAATCTCGTCAAACCATTGAATAAAAACAATTTTTTGTCGATGGCGTCGCCATCTCGCTACTTTGCCAGGGCGACCGATTGTTGACTTGAAAGCAACATTTTGACGTGGTTTGCGTCATGGGTGGGAATTTTCGTCGGTGCAATACTCCGCGTTATTCAACAAGAGAGAGGAGCCCCCGATGAGCGAGACTCGCTACTGCGAAGTGAGCGATTTGCTGGAGGCGCGCGCGCCGCTGGCCGAAATGCGTCACCACATCCATCAACACCCCGAACTGTCCTACGAGGAAGTCGACACGTCGCGCTACGTGGCGCAAAAGCTCGAAGGCTGGGGGTATCAGGTCACGCGTCATGTCGGCGGTCACGGCGTGGTGGCCTCGCTCACTGCGGGCACGAGCGGTCGCACCGTCGGCGTGCGCGCCGACATGGACGCGCTGCCGATTCACGAACAGACCGGCCTCGCCTATGCCAGCGTGCACGACGGCAAGATGCACGCCTGCGGCCACGACGGTCACACGACCGTGCTGCTCGGTGCCGCGCAGCAACTTGCGAAGACACGCAATTTCGACGGCACTGTTCATCTGATTTTCCAGCCGGCGGAAGAAGCCGGTTCGAACAGCGGTGCGGAACAGATGATCGCCGACGGCTTGTTCGAACGCTTCCCGTGCGAGGCGATCTTCGGTCTGCACAATCACCCGGGCGTACCCACGGGCACGTTCGGCTTCCGCGCCGGCCCGCTGATGGCCGCGTGCGACACCGTCAAGATTCGTATCCACGGCCGTGGCGGTCATGCGGCGCGACCGCATCTGGCGATCGATCCGGTGATGATCGGCAGCAGCCTGGTGATGGCGCTGCAAACCGTGGTCGCGCGCAACGTCGACCCGACCGAAGCCGCCGTCGTGACGGTCGGCACGTTCCATGCCGGCTTTGCGCCGAACGTGATTCCCGAGGAGGCCGTGCTGGAGCTGAGCGTGCGCTCGTTTTCGGCGGACGTGCGTGCCACGCTGGAGGCGCGCATTCGCGCGCTGGTGACCTCGCATACCGAGGGCTATGGCGCGAGCGCCGACATCGACTATATCCGTGGCTACCCGGTGCTCGTGAATACCGAGGCGGAGACAGCGTTCGCCTGCGGCGTGGCCGAAGAGCTGGTGGGCGCCGAGCACGTCATCTCGCCGTTCCCGCCGATCGCGGGCAGCGAAGACTTCGCGTACTACCTGCAGAAGGTGCCGGGCTGCTTCATTCGCCTGGGGAACGGCGAGGGCAAGCCGATGCTGCACAACGCCAAGTACGATTTCAACGACGACAACCTGACCATCGGCGCGGCCTTCTGGACCCGTCTGGTCGAACGCTTTCTTGCCAAGGAGCGCGCATGAGCATCGCCACTTCCACATTGACGCTTGACGGCGCACAGCCGTCGCCGATGACCGCTGCGCAACAACGCAAGATCGTGTTTGCCGCCGTCATCGGCAACCTGCTGGAGTTCTTCGACTTCACGGTCTACAGTTATTTCGCGCTGACCATCGGCAAGCAGTTCTTCCCGGCCCACGATCCTGTCACGTCGTCGCTGCTGGCGTTCGCCGTGTTCGCGGTGGGCTTTGTGATGCGCCCGCTCGGCGGTTTCGTGCTGGGCCGCTACGCGGACCGTGCCGGCCGCAAGCCGGCGCTCACGTTGACCATCGGCTTGATGGCACTCGGTTCGGCGGCCATCGGCCTCGCGCCCACGTATGCGCAGATCGGTCTGGCCGCGCCGTTGCTGATCGTCGCGGCGCGCCTGCTGCAAGGTTTCGCGCAAGGCGGTGAATTCGGTGCGGCGACCGCCACCTTGCTGGAAATGGGCGGTGCGAAGCGCCGCGGCTTTCGCGCGAGCTGGCAGTTGGCGAGCCAGGGCGCGGCCGCGCTGCTCGGCTCGGGCCTGGCCGCGAGCCTGGGCTTCCTGCTCTCGGACGACATCATGCACAGCTGGGGCTGGCGGATTCCGTTCCTGCTCGGTACGCTGATTGCTCCGGTCGGGATCTACCTGCGTCGTCACATTCAGGAAGAACCGCCGAAGGCGAAGACGATCGCCGGTCGCGACGACCCCAAGCGCGGCGTGTACGTGCGCAACTGGTTCCTCACGATCTTCTCGATCATGGGGATGTCGGTGTCGACGTACGTGATGATGTATTACATGCCGACGTACTGCATTCAGTACCTGGGCCTGCCGCCGAAAATGTCGATGTTGACCGGCGTGGCGGCCAGCACGATCTCGCTGGTGATGTGCCCGATCTATGGCGCGTTGTCGGACAAGATGGGGCGACGCAAGCCGCTCACGATCATCGGCCGCGTGGCGCTCGTCGTGCTGCTGTATCCGGCATTCTGGATCATGACGCATTTCCCCTCGCTGCCGGTCGTCCTGGCGGCGCTGATTGTCCTCATGCTCTGCTACACAATGGGGTCGGCCCCCGCTTACGCGCTGATGCCGGAGAACTTCCCGAAACATCTGCGCGCGGGCTACATGTCGAGCGCGTATGCCATCGCGGTGTCGGTGTTCGGCGGTACGGCGCAGCTCGTGGCCGGCTGGTTGATTCGTGCGACGGGCAACAAGATGGCGCCGGCCTGGTACATGATCGTCTGCGTGATCATCTCGCTCATCGCCGTGTCGATGTTTGAAGAGACCGGCAACAAGGTGCTCGACGAGTAAGCGTCTGAGGTCGGTAGCCCAGCGCGAACGCAGTGCCAATCCGTTTCGCCGCATGGCGCCGACTTCACCGCCGATCGAGGACTTTCATGACCAGCGCGGCGGCGGTCGCGCGGGTTTCCACGTGGAGCTTTCGGAACAGGTGTTCGAGGTGCTTGTTGACGGTGCGGGGCGCCATGCCGAGGATGTCCCCGATGTCGCGATTGGCTTTGCCGCGGGACACCCACAGGAGCACTTCGGCTTCACGTGCGGTCAGGCCGAAGTGCAGGGCAAGCGCCGAGCAGTAAGCGGTGTCGTCGGCTTCCGTGAGCGTGACGATCCACTCGCCGGTCTTCGGGGCCGGGGCGGCCGTGGCGGAACGGCGAACGTTCTCGAGCACGCATTCATGGACGACATTCGCCTGCGCGCCTTGCGCAAGCCAGGCCACGAACCAGTGCAGCAACGGCGCGGGCAAACGCGGTTTGGCGACGTCCTCGTGCGTTGCGCCGTACGCCGCGATCTGCCGCGCCGCCTGAGGACTCTGCCAGCAGATCGCGCCGTCTTCCGAGACGATAAGCGCCGCGCGCGCGCCGAGCGAGAGCGCTGCCTGTGCATAGGATTGCGCGCGCGAGCGCACCACATGCGCGCCAATGCGCGCGCACACCTCTTCCGGGCGCACGGGTTTCGTCACGTAATCGATGCCCCCGACGCGAAAGCCCCGCACGACATGCTCGCTTTCCGTCAGCGACGTCATGAAGATGACCGGAAGATGCTCGTAACGTGGGTCCTGTTTGATCCGCGTGCAGGTCTCGAAGCCGTCCATCGCGGGCATTATCGCGTCGAGCAGCACGACGTCCGGCGTGACCCGCGCCAGACACTTCAATGCCGCCTCGCCGCTTAACGCGACGAGCACCGCGTAACCGTTCGCTTGCAGGGTATCGGAGAGAAAGGCGAGATTGTCGGGCGTGTCGTCCACGATCAGCACGATGGGACGGTTTCCCAGCCACTCCGGCGGGGCGCTCGCCTCCGTGGGCGCATCATGCACCGGTGGCGCGGGGCAGGTGGACAAGCTCATTTTCAAGTTCCCTTAGCTGAAAGCGTTCGGCAAGTGCGCGTAGCGTTTCGATCTGGGCGGACAGTGCCGGGTGGACGCGCCGCGCCTCGTCGAGTTGCTCGACGACCCCCTGCACATAGCCGACGTCGAGATGCTCGCGGATACGCTGAAGCACCCCCTCGGGCAGCGCGAGCTGAATGGCGTCGGACGTCGCCGCCGATGTCTCCGCCCGCGCCGGGCTGGGCGTCGTCGTCGGTTCCGATGCAATCCATTCCAGCGCAAGCAGTTGTGCGAGCTTGTCGAGCAACAGATTCACCTGCAACGGCTTGGCCAGATAGCCTGCGCAGCCGGACGCGCAGGCACGCTCGCGATCGTCGGCGAAAGCGTTGGCCGAGAGCAATACGACGGGCGCCGCCGAGAGCTGATTCTCACGAATCAGGCGGCTGGTTTCGTAGCCGTCCATCAACGGCATTGAGATGTCCATGATGATCGCGTCAGCGGTGTGAGTGCCGAGCCATCGCAACGCGTCGGGACCGCTGGCGACTTCGGTCACGTCGAAGCCCAGCGGCGTGAGCAATTGGACGACGATCCCGCGCTGATCGGCCAGGTCGTCCACCACGAGAATCGTACGGCGCGACCCGGCGTACCCGCGAATACCCGCCAACTCGGTGTAGACATCAGGTGCGCTTCTCACTGCCGGTGCGAAGAGTTTCACCACGAAGTGCGTGCCGCGCCCGATCTCGCTGTGCGCGTCCAGACTGCCGCCGAGCGCATGCGTGAGCAATCGGCAGATCGTCAGCCCGAGGCCCGCACCGTGATCGTCCGCATGGGCGGCGTCGCCACGCTCGAACGGCAGGAAGAGACGCGCCATTTCCTCCGGCGCGATGCCGGGTCCGGTATCGATCACCTCGAACTTCAGCGTGTCCAGCGCGTGACTCACGCGCAGCGTCACCGTCCCTGCAGACGTGAAGCGAATTGCGTTGCCGATCAGGTTGGTGAGAATTTGCCCGAGGTACTTCTGATCGCACTTCACCGTCCCCGGGATTCGACCGACGACCTGGACATCGAAGGCGAGCGCTTTCTCCATCGCCAACGGACTCATCATCGACGACAGGTGAGACACGAAATCGGTCAGCGACACTTTCGTGATGTTCAATTGCAGCTTGCCGGCTTCGATGCGCGCGACGTCCAGTAGTCCGTCGACCAGCGCGAGCAGATGCTCGCCGCTGCGATGGATGGTGCGAACCGCGTTGTAGCGCGTGGGGGACAGTTCTTCCTTCGCCTGCATCAGAAGCTGCGCATAGCCGAGGATGCTGTTGAGCGGCGTCCGTAGTTCGTGACTGAGGCCCGATACGTAACGGCTCTTGGCCCGATTCGCCGACTCGGCGGCCGCGCTCGCGCGCTTGAGCGCCTCGTCGGTCTTCTGGTGCGCTTCGATTTCCTGCATCAGCAATTCGTTTTGCCGTTGCGATTCCTCTTCCGTGACGCGGCGGCTCTCGCGCTCCAGCACGAACCACCATGCCGCGATGCAGCCCACGAGGGCGAGCGAGAAGAAGATCTTGAGGAAGCTGCTTCCTATGACCCCGACTTCCGCCGCGCTGATCGACGCCACACTCTGTGACCAGATCAGTAGCAGAACGCCAGCCAACACGGCAAGGATGGCCAGCACGAGGCTCGCATAGCGAATGAGCCGCAACGCCGCGGGCCCCAGCCGCAGGCGCGGAAACACGCAGTGCAATGCGCGATCGGCCTGCGCGGAGAAGCGCGCGTGCGGCTTGCAGCGATCATGGCAACGGGAGTCCAGCGAGCAGCAAAGCGAGCAGATCGTGCCGCCATAGGCCGGACAGTGGGCCGTGTCCTCCGGCTCGAACGCGTGCTCGCAGATCGCGCAGCGCAGCGATCTGGCGTCGCCGGTCGATTGCGGCTTGCGCGCGAGGTAGTACTTTCCGCGTGTCGCGATGGCAATGATCGGCGCGCAGACGAACGCCACGCCGAAGGCGAGAAACATCGACATCGCCTCGCCAAGCTCGCCGAAGGCGCCTGCCCGCGCCGTGAGGGCCGCCACGACGCCCAGCAACATCGCGCCCAGCCCGACGGGATTCACATCATAGAGATGCGCGCGTTTGAACTCGATGTGACGCGGGCTGTATCCCAATGGTTTGTTGATGACGAGATCGGCGCACAGCGCGCCTATCCAGGCCACGGCAACATTCGCATACAGCGAGAGCACTTTGCCGATGACCTCGAAGACACCGATCTCCACGAGCAGCAGCGCGATCATCACGTTGAAGACGAGCCACACCACGCGCCCCGGATGACTGTGCGTGAGACGTGCAAAGAAGTTCGACCAGGCCAGCGATCCCGCATACGCGTTCGTCACATTGATCTTGAGCTGCGAGACGATGACGAAAAGCGTCATGGCCGGCAGCGCCCAACCGGCCAGCCCTGCCGGATCGAGGAGGATGTGATAGGCGACGAGATACATCTGCGTGGGCTGCGCGGCTTGCGCGACCCCCACTTCGTTCTGGATCGCCACAAATGCGAGGAAGGCGCCGCCGAGCATCTTCAGCGCACCGGGTACGATCCAGCCCGGGCCGGCGCACAGTAGCGCGAGCCACCAGCGCTTGCGGTTGCGCGTCGTCAGCGGCGGCAGGAAGCGCAGATAGTCCACCTGTTCGCCGATCTGCACGATCAGCGCGAACACGACTGTCGACGCCTGTCCGAACGCAATGAGACTGAACGCCCGGCCTTGCGGGGCGAATCCCGCGAACGTGGTCCACTCGCGCAGCATCCCGGGGTGGTGCCACAGCACTGCGGCGTAGGGCAACACGAACAGCACGATCCACAGCGGCTGTGTCCAACTTTGCAGCCGGTTGATGAGCGTGATGCCGAACATCACCAGCGGGATCACGACGACCGAACTCACGACATACGCGAGCGCCAGCGAGATGTGGAAATAGAGCTGTAACGCCAGCGCCATGATGGCCGCTTCGAGTGCGAAGAACAGGAATGTGAAGATGGCGTAAAGAAACGACGTCACCGTCGAGCCTATGTAACCGAAGCCGGCGCCGCGCGTGAGCAGATCCATGTCGACGCCGTAGCGCGCCGCGTAATAGCTGATCGGCAGGCTCGTCAGGAAAATCAGGATCGAAACGGCGGCAATGGCCCAGAGCGCGTTGGTGAAGCCGTAATTGATGACAAGGCTACCGCCGATGGCCTCCAGCACCAGAAACGATACGCCGCCGATTGCCGTGGTCGCGACGCGTAATTCCGACCAGCGGCGAAACGAGCGCGGGGTGAAGCGCAGCGCATAGTCTTCCAGCGTTTCGTCGCCGACCCAGGCGTTGTAATCCCGCCGCACCTTTACGATGCGCTGAGTGCTGGGCGCGCTGACTGAACTTTGGTGCATCTTGGCCATGAAGACGTGAAGGCGATCCGGATTGGTGCAAAAAGCGTTGGATGTAAAGCCCAAAGCAAATTACATTCCACCGCCCCACCTGGGGAATACGTCAATCGACGTATTCCGATCGTCAAATTGGCTCCCTACATTGCGTTCAAACCCGTGAAACCCGCCCGCCGCGCTTCTTGCACAGGGCCTATGATCAGGAGAACGTGATGTCCGCAGACGATCGATTCGAAGATGACGAGCGCATGGCTTCGCCGCTGCGCAGGCGGCTGCTCGGCGGCCTTGCCGCGGCCCCGCTCATGGCGCTGGGCCTGCCGCGAACGTCGTTCGCACAGGTGCCGCCTACGGCCAAGGTGAACACCACCGGTCTCGCCGTGACCGACACCACGGTCACGGTCGGCCAGTTGCACTCGGCAACCGGCACGATGGCCATTTCCGAGACGGGCTCGATTCAGGCAGAGCGTCTTGCCATCGAGCAGATCAATGCGATGGGCGGCGTACTCGGACGTAAGATCAACATCATTCAGGAAGACGGTGCGTCCGACTGGCCGACTTTTGCCGAGAAATCCAAGAAGCTGCTCGAGAGCGACCACGTCGCGGCCGTTTTCGGTTGCTGGACGTCGGCCTCGCGCAAGGCGGTGCTGCCGGTGTTCGAGAAGGACAACGGCTTGCTGTACTACCCGACGTTCTATGAAGGTCTGGAGCAGTCGAAGAACGTCTTCTACACCGGTCAGGAAGCCACGCAGCAGATTCTCTGGGCGCTCGACTGGGCGTCGAACACGAAGAAGGCCAAGTCGTTCTTCCTGATCGGTTCCGACTACATCTGGCCGCGCACGTCGAACAAGATCGCGCGCCGTCATATCGAGCAGCATCTGCACGCGAAGGTGGTCGGCGAAGAGTATTACCCGCTCGGCACGACCGAGTTCAATTCGCTGATGAACAAGATCAAGCTCGCGCGTCCTGACTGCATTTTCGCGACGGTGGTGGGCGGCTCGAACGTGGCGTTCTACAAGCAACTCAGGGCAGCGGGCATCACACCCCAGAAGCAATTCCTGCTGACCCTTTCCGTCACGGAAGACGAAGTGCTGGGCATTGGGGGCGAAAACTTCGCGGGCTTCTACTCGTCGATGAAGTACTTCCAATCGCTGGATAACGACAACAACAAAAAGTTCGTCGCCGCATTCAAGGCGCGCTACGGTGCGAAATCGGTGATCGGCGACGTGACACAGGCGGCCTACCTCGGCCCCTGGATCTGGAAGACCGCGTGTGAGCGCGCGGGCAGCTTCGACGTGAACAAGGTCGTCGCTGCCTCAGCGGGCATTGAACTGCCCAACGCACCCCAGGGCTACGCGAAGGTCGACCCGAACCATCACCTGTGGAGCCGATCGCTGATCGGCGAAGGGCAGGCGGACGGACAGTTCAAGGTCGTGGCGAGTTCGCCGGAGCCGATCCACCCGGATCCGTTCCCGAAGGGCTACATGTAATCCCTCAACTCGCACAGGCGCGACGACCGGACGGTCGTTGCGCGAGGAGCGTCAGATGTCCGCCAACGACATTCTCAATATCACGCTGATGCAAGGCTTTGCGGGACTGAGCCTGTTCAGTGTTCTGCTGCTCATGGGGCTCGGACTGGCCGTGATTTTCGGGCAGATGGGCGTCATCAACATGGCGCACGGCGAATTCATGACGATCGGCGCCTATAGCGTCTACATGTTCTCGTGGGTCACCCAGAACGTCTGGCCGATATTCGCGCCGGTGTATTTCTTCTTCGCCATCGTCGCCGCCTTCGTGCTCGCCTTTGGGGCGGGATGGCTGGCGGAATGGGCGCTGATCCGACATCTGTACCGGCGTCCGCTCGACACGTTGCTCGCCACCTGGGGCCTGAGTCTGGGTATGCAGCAAGTGTTCCGTTCAACGTTCGGACCGAAAGAAGTCAGTCCGGTGCTGCCCGACTGGCTCATGGGGTCGTGGGAGCCGACGCCGGGTCTCGACATTCCGGTGAGCGGCATGTTCGTGATGGCGCTTGCGCTCGTCATGACGGGCGGCCTGTTGTTGGCGCTGTACCGCTCGCGCTGGGGGCTGCGTGTGCGTGCGACCGTCGCCAACCGGCCGATGGCGAATGCGGCGGGCATCAATACCCGCCGCACCGACCGGATGACATTCGCAATCGGCTGCGGCATCGCCGGCGTCGCCGGTGCGGCGTTCACGGCCATCGGGTCGACAGGGCCGACCAGCGGCTCGCTCTATATCGTCGATTCGTTCCTGGTGGTGACGTTCGGCGGCGCGGCGAGCCTGCTCGGTACGGTGGCCTCGGCCTTCGGCATTGCACAGATGCAGTCGATCAGCGAGTTTTTCCTTTCCGGTTCGATTGCCCGCGTGGCGACGCTCCTCACCGTGGTGGTCATTCTGATGCTGCGCCCGCAGGGCCTGTTCGCCTCGAAAGTCCGGCGCGCGTGATCCACCGGTGCGCCGGTGTCCCGGTCGTCGACCGATTCCTCTGTATGGAGAGATGTACATGGAACCCATCCAAACCTCGGCGGGCGGCGTCTCCCTCCGCTCCGAGGCTCCCGTCCCGAGCGTCGGCTGGCGCGCAACGCTGGCGCGCTTCGACGCTTCAGGCTACGCGGGCATCGTGATTCTGGCCGTGCTCATCGTCGTCGTGTTTCCGCTCGCGCTCGACGCGTTTCGCCTGAACCTCATGGGCAAGTACCTGACGTACGCATTCGTCGCCATCGGACTGGTGATCGCATGGGGTTACGGCGGCGTGCTAAGCCTCGGGCAGGGCGTCTTCTTCGGGCTTGGCGGTTATGCGATGGCCATGTTTCTCAAGCTCGAATCGTCGAGCGCCGCGGCCACGAGTACACAGACCACCCCGGGCATTCCGGACTTCATGGACTGGAATCAGCTTACCGCGCTGCCCGATATGTGGAAGCCGTTTCACTCTCTGCCGTTCTCGATTGTCGCGGTGCTTGTCGTGCCGACGGCGCTTGCCTTCGTGATCGGTTACGCAATGTTCAAACGGCGGGTCGGCGGTGTGTATTTCGCGATCATCACGCAGGCCGTGGCGCTGATTCTGTCGGTGCTTATCATCGGCCAACAGGGATATACCGGCGGGGTGAACGGCATCACCGATCTGCGCACGCTGCTCGGCTGGGACATTCGCACCGACCACGCGAAGCTCGTTCTTTACTTCGTCAACGCGGCGCTGCTGATCGTCGCGTTGCTGGTGTGCCGGTGGGTGCAGCGCGGCAAGCTCGGTACGCTGCTGCTGGCCATGCGAGACAAGGAAGACCGCGTGCGGTTCTCGGGCTATGACGTCTCGATGTTCAAGGTGTTCTCATTCTGCTTCGCCGCGTTGCTTGCTGCGATCGGCGGCGCGATGTTCACGCTTCAAGTCGGTTTCATGTCGCCGTCGTTCGTGGGCATCGTGCCGTCCATCGAGATGGTGATCTATGCGGCGGTCGGCGGACGTATGTCGCTTGTCGGCGCGGTGTACGGCGCGATTCTCGTCAATCTGGGCAAAAGCTGGTTCTCCGAGAGTTTCCCCAATCTCTGGCTGTATCTGATGGCGGCCATGTTCATCGGCGTGGTGATGGCCTTCCCGAACGGTCTGGCGGGGCTTTTCGAGGCGCATGTGCGCCCGCGAATTCGCCGTTTTCTCGGCGCCGGGAGCGCGACAGACAAGGAGCGAAAAGTATGAGCAACACCGACTTTCTTCTGGCGATAGAAGACCTCAGCGTTTCGTTCGACGGGTTCAAGGCCATCGATTCGCTGAATCTGTATCTGGAGCGGGGTGAGTTGCGCGTCGTGATCGGTCCCAACGGCGCCGGCAAGACGACGCTGCTCGATCTTATCTGCGGCAAGACGAAGGAGACGGCGGGCAGCATCAAGTTTCGCAACGAGGAAATCACGCGACTGGCCGAGTTCAGACGCGTGCACAGGGGCATAGGCCGCAAGTTTCAGACGCCGTCGATCTACGAAAACCTGAGCGTCGCGCAAAACCTCGAAGTGTCGTTCCCGCGTGGGCGCGGCGTGTTCGGCGCGCTTTTCTACCGCACGGATAGCGAGGTTGCGGATCGTGTCCGATCGGTTGCCGACGAGATCGGTCTGTCGGCCTCGCTCGACCTCGAAGCCGGCTTGCTCTCGCACGGACAGAAGCAGTGGCTGGAAATTGGTATGCTTCTTATGCAGGATCCCGAACTTTTGATGCTGGATGAGCCGATTGCCGGCATGAGCGTGCGCGAGCGCGAACTGACGGCTGATCTGCTCGATCGAATCTGTCGCAACCGCTCGATGATCGTCATCGAGCACGACATGGCTTTCGTTGAGCGGATCGCGCACAAGGTCACCGTGATGCACCAGGGAACGATTCTCGCCGAGGGCCCGATGGCCAAGGTGCAATCCGACCCGCGTGTGATCGAAGTTTATCTCGGACACTGATCGGGGGACACATCATGTTGGAAGTCGATGATCTTGTCGTCAGCTATGGCCAGAGCGAGGTGCTGCACGGCATCGGCTTTTCCGTCGCCAGCGGCGAAAGCGTTGCGGTGATGGGCCGCAACGGGATGGGAAAAACAACGTTGTTCAAGTCGTTGATCGGTATGTTGCCCGCGAATCGCGGCACCGTTCGTGTGGACGGTGTCGACGTATCGAGGGACGAGAGCTTCCGGCGCGTGTCCAAGGGAATCGGTTACGTTCCGCAGGGTCGTCAGATCTTTGCATCGCTCACCGTCGAAGAGAACATCCAGACCGGGCTCGAGAATGCGGCGAGCCAGTCCGTTCCCGACGATCTCTACGCGTTGTTTCCCGTGCTGTTCGACATGCGCCGCCGCAAGGGCGGCAATCTCTCCGGCGGACAGCAGCAACAGCTCGCCATTGCGCGCGCGCTCGCGACCAATCCCAAGGTACTGCTGCTCGACGAGCCGACCGAGGGGATTCAGCCGTCCGTCATCAAGGACATTGCCCGGGCGCTCAATCACATTCGAGCGACGCGCAACATCGCCGTCGTCGTTTCCGAGCAGGTGCTGAGTTTCGCGATGGACGTGGCGGACCGATTGTTCGTTATCGAGGGCGGGCGCTTCGTTCATCAGAGCACGCGCGACGCCGGTGATGCCGGGCGCATACGCGAATACCTCTCCGTGTAATCCGACGCCGCGTGGCGTCATTGATCGCCGGTGTCTGGCGCCGGCATTTGAAACCAGGAGCGAATGCAATGGCCGAAACTCTCATCAAGGTCGACCTGAACCAATCCGCGTACGAAAACGAGCAGGTGCACAACCGTTGGCATCCGGACATTCCGATGGCGTGCTGGGTGAATCCCGGCGACGACTTCATTCTTGAGACGTACGACTGGACCGGTGGCTTCATCAAGAATAATGACAGCGCCGACGATGTTCGCGATATCGACCTGTCGATCGTGCATTTTCTTTCGGGGCCGGTGGGCGTGCATGGTGCGCAGCCCGGCGATTTGCTGGTCGTCGATCTGCTCGACATCGGTGCGAAGCAGGACAGTCAGTGGGGCTTCAACGGCTTCTTCTCGAAGACGAACGGCGGTGGCTTTCTGACCGATCATTTTCCGCATGCGCAGAAGTCGATCTGGGATTTCCACGGGCTTTACACGAGTTCGCGGCATATTCCGGGCGTGAATTTCGCCGGACTGATTCACCCGGGACTGATCGGCTGCCTGCCGGATCCGACATTGCTTCAGACATGGAACGAGCGCGAGGTCGGCCTGATCGCGACGGCGCCGGACCGCGTGCCGCCGCTTGCCAACCCGCCGTTCGCCGCGACGGCGCACATGGGCAAGCTGACGGGCGACGCGCGCAACAAGGCGGCCGCCGAAGGCGCGCGCACGGTGCCGCCGCGCGAGCATGGTGGGAACTGCGACATCAAGGATCTCTCGCGCGGGTCGAAGGTCTTCTTCCCGGTGTATGTCGATGGCGCAGGGCTGTCTGTGGGCGACCTTCACTTCAGCCAGGGGGACGGCGAGATCACGTTTTGCGGCGCCATCGAGATGGCGGGGTGGGTGCACATGCGTGTCAACGTGATCAAAGGCGGCATGGAAAAGTACGGCATTCGCAATCCGGTGTTCCAGCCGAGTCCCATTACGCCGGCGTACAACGACTATCTGATCTTCGAGGGTATTTCCGTCGACGAGCAGGGTGGGCAGCACTATCTGGATGTCACGGTCGCCTATCGTCAGGCATGCCTGAACGCCATCGAGTATCTGAAGAAGTTCGGTTACTCGGGAGCGCAGGCGTACTCGTTGCTCGGTTGTGCGCCGGTGCAGGGGCATATCAGTGGCGTGGTCGACATTCCGAATGCATGTGCGACGCTGTGGTTGCCCACGCAGATCTTCGACTTCGACATCCGTCCGAATGCCGACGGACCGATTCGTCACGTGACGGGCAGTGTCGACATGCCGTGTTCGCCGGATCTGGTGAAGGGCTGACGCGGCGTGCGTCACGAGCATCACTCACGACATAGGACAACAGGAGGCGGAGATGCCGATTTATGACTTCGAATGTGCGACGTGCGGACCGTTCGCTGTCATGCGGCGCATGGCGGATCGCGACACGCCGTGCCATTGCCCGGATTGTGGGGGCGAGGGCACGCGCGTGATGACGGCGCCATCGCTTGCGTTGATGGGAGGTGCGAGTCGTGCGGCGCACGCCACGAACGAGCGGGCGGCACATGCCCCGCGTCATTCGGGCGACGGGCCGTCGTCGCGTCATCGATCAGGGTGCAGTTGCTGCGCCGGCGGCAAGGTGGCGCTGGCGGGGGCGAGTGGGCAGACGTCCACGGCAACGGGCGGGCTGAAGCGGCCGGCAGGACGGCCATGGATGATCAGCCATTGATTCTCTTGGAAGGGTTTGTTACGGCCCGGGGCCTCTGGGCCGTGCGTCGGAACTGCGAGTTTTGAAGGAGTAACGACTCATGCGACATGGAGATATTTCGAGTAGCCGCGACGGGGTGGGCGTTGCGGTCGTCAACTACAAGATGCCGCGTTTGCATACGAAGGCGGAGGTATTGGAGAACGCGCGCAAGATCGCCGACATGGTCGTCGGCATGAAGCAGGGGTTGCCCGGTATGGATCTCGTGATCTTTCCCGAGTACTCGACGCACGGGATCATGTACGACCGGCAGGAGATGTTCGACACCGCAGCGACGGTGCCGGGCGAAGAGACGGATATTTTCTCGGCGGCATGTCGCAAGGCGAATGTGTGGGGGGTGTTTTCGCTCACGGGTGAGCGGCACGAGGATCATCCGAACAAGGTGCCTTACAACACGCTGGTGCTGATCGACAATCGCGGGGAGATCGTGCAGAAGTATCGCAAGATCATGCCGTGGACACCGATCGAGGGCTGGTACCCCGGCGACCGCACTTACGTGACGGAGGGACCGAAGGGGCTGAAGATCAGTCTGATCATCTGCGATGACGGCAACTATCCGGAGATCTGGCGGGATTGCACGATGAACGGCGCGGAGCTGGTGGTGCGTTGTCAGGGATATATGTATCCGGCCAAGGATCAGCAGGTGCTTGTGGCGAAGGCGATGGCGTGGATGAACAACACGTATGTGGCTGTCGCGAACGCGACGGGCTGGGACGGTGTGTATTCGTACTTCGGCCACTCGGCGATCGTCGGCTTCGACGGCCGCACACTCGGTGAATGCGGCGAGGAAGAGATGGGCGTGCAATACGCGGAACTGTCCGTGAGCGCGATTCGCGACGCACGCAAGAACATGCAGTCGCAAAACCATCTGTATAAGCTGCTTCACCGCGGATACACCGGGACGATCAATTCCGGCGAAAGCGCGAACGGCGTCGCCGATTGCCCGTTCGGGTTCTACCGCGATTGGGTCACCGACCCGCAAGGCACGCAGCGCAAAGTCGAGGCTATCACCCGCTCGACACCCGGAACTGAAGAGTGCCCGATTGACGGGATTCCTTGTGGGGGAGGTTGAGCGGTGGCGGGCCGTAAAGGCCCGCCACCGTGTACTCATCCGCCGAACTTCACCTCCCGATCCAGCGGATACACCGGACGATTCACGCGCGAGAACGGGAACAGCGCGTAATTTGAACTCGTCACGCCGTCGCTGTCGCATTCGACCAGCCCGGCGGAGATCGGCACGAACACCGGACGGCAGTACATGCGGGACTTGAGCAGCAGGAAGCGCTCGTTGCGCGGGTCGAGGCCAACGCAGGTGAACACGCCGTGGTCCCACGGCTCGTGCGTGCGCTCCGTCACCACGATGCGCGCCGGCCCGATATCGAACAGCACCGTGCGGCCCATGTAGCAGCGTTGCCCCGTATAGGTCGGACCGCTCACGACATACTCGCCGTCGCCGATCTTGCGCACGATGCCGGTGAGCACCGGCGGTGTCTTGACGATGCCCAATTGCGTCAGCGCACGTTTGTTGCCGACGGCCAGCGTCACCTCGGCGCCCTCGCCTGCGGCGATCAACGTCGCGACCGCTTCCGGATCGCACAGCGGACCGACGCCGATGCCGGTGAGCCCGGCCGCGAGCGCCGCTTCGAGCACGTCCATCGTGTCGCACGTGCCGCCTGACATGCAGTTGTCGCTGTGATCGAGCAGCAACACCGGCTTGTCGGCGCCGTCGGCCAGACGCTTCGCTTCGACAATCGAATCGACGAGCGGCGCGCTGCGGTAGACGAACTCGTCACGCGCCTCCCATATCTGCGCGGCGATACGGTCAGCGACGGCCTGAGCATGTGCCACGCCGCTCTCCCCGTCGCCCGCCGTCACGACCACACTGATGCAAGGCGCGGGGATGTCCGCGAGCGAAAATCCCGAAAACACCGACACGGCCGGAATACCCTCTTCGGCTTCGGCGCGCCGCGCGGCGTCGAGCGCGCGCTTCATCGCGCCCCCGTGGCTCGTGCTGCATAGCGTATGCACCATCAACGGCGGTTGTTGCCATACCACGCGAGGGCGGCGTTTGCCGGCGAGCCTTTCGAAGAGCAGACGGCCGGCGTGCTCGCCTGTCTCGTACATGTCGATGTGCGGATACGTCTTGAACCCCACGACGATATCGGCATTCTCTACGATCTTTTGCGTGACGTTGGCATGCAGGTCGAGCGCAACGGCAATCGGCGTATCCGGCGCGGCGGCGCGCACGCGCTCGAGCAGATCGCCCTCGCCGTCGTCGCTGTTTTCCGCGACCATCGCCCCATGCAGGTCGAGCAGGATCGCATCGACGCCGCTCGCCGCAGCCACAATCCGGTCGCACAGGGCGTCGTAGGCGCTCGCCGCCACCGGACCGCTCGGGTTGGCGGCAGCGCTGACGGGGGTCACCATCTGCGCCCCGGCGGCCTCGGCGAGATCGATGAACGCGGCCATCGCCGTACGCATGCCCTTGTTGTCGCGATAGGCCGCTTCGTCATACGTGGGTCCTAGAGGGCCGAAGGCGTCGAGCGGTGTGGGCACCGGCGAGAATGTATTCGTCTCGTGATTCATCCGCGCGATCATCACTTTCATGCGGCACCTCCTGCGCGTTGCAACATCGCTTGCAACAGCACGTTGCAACCCGCTTCGAGATGCACCGGATCGGCATCTTCGATTTCGTTGTGACTGATGCCGTCCTTGCACGGCACGAAGATCATCGCCGTCGGCGCGACGCGCGCCAGATAGACTGCGTCGTGCCCCGCACCGCTGATGGCATCCATCGACGACAGCCCGAGTGCCTGCGCGCCCGAGCGAATCGCGTCGACCAGTGCCGGGGCAAATGGCTGCGGCGGGAAGTACACGACCGGCTCGATGGCGACGTCGATGCCGTTCGTGCGCAACGCGTCGCACTCGGCGCGCAGCTTGGCGTCGAGCGCGTCGAGCGTGGCGTCGTCGGCCGCGCGCAGATCGACGGAGAGCGTCACGCGGCCCGGAATCACGTTGCGCGAATTCGGATAGTTGTCGACCCAGCCCACGGTGCCGCGCGCATGGGGCGCGTGCTCGCAGGCGATGCGGTTGACCGCCTGGATCAGCTGCGCGGCGGCGAGCAGCGCGTCGCGGCGTAGCTCCATGGGCGTAGGGCCCGCGTGGGCCTCCATGCCCGTGACGGTTACGTCGTACCAGCGCTGACCGAGGGCGCCCTGCACGACACCGATCGTCTTCCCATGCGCTTCGAGGACCGGGCCTTGCTCGATGTGCGCTTCAAAGTACGCGCCGACCGCGCCCGCTTGACCCACCGCCGGCGCGGACCCCGCGTAGCCGATGGCGCGCAACGCGTCGGCGACGCTGACGCCCTCTCGATCTCTCTGCGCGAGCGCGTGATCCAGCGTGAAGGCGCCTGCGTAAACACCGGACCCCATCATCACGGGCACGAAACGCGACCCCTCCTCGTTGGTCCAGACGGCGACTTCGAGCGGGGCCTCGGTCACGATGCCGTTGTCGTTGAGCGTGCGCAGCACTTCGAGCCCGGCGAGTACGCCGTAGTTGCCGTCGAACTTGCCACCGGTCGGCTGGGTGTCGATGTGGCTGCCGGTCATGACGGGCGGCAGCGCGTCGTTGCGGCCGGCGCGCCGCGCAAAAATGTTGCCGATCGCGTCGACACGCACCGTGCAGCCGATCTCTTCGGCCCACGTGACAAACCGATCGCGGCCCTGCCGGTCGAGATCGGTCAGCGCGAGGCGGCACACGCCCCCCTTCTCGGTCGCGCCGATTTGCGCGAGTTGCATGAGGCTGTCCCACAGGCGCGCGCCGTCGACGCGTACTGCGGCTGCCGGTTGATCGAGACGTTCCATGTTCATCAGTCCTTCAGGGCAGACGCCGCGACGGTCGCGCTGACGCCTGCGTTGGCAGAGTGACGCGCTCGCCCCGTCGCATGGGGGCGTGGCGGCGCGCTTCGGGGGAAATTGGGGCCGCGCGGCTCAAGCCACGCCCACACCGAGGTAACGGTCCTTGACGACCTCGTCCGCGAGAAACGCGGCGTTGTCCGCGCCGTACACGATCACGCCTTGCTCGACGATGTAATGCCGGTCGGCGAGCTGCGTGCAGACCTCCAGATTCTGTTCGACGAGCAGAATCGCGACACCGGCTTGCTTGATGAGCTTCAACTGCGCCACGATTTCCTCGACGATCACCGGGGCGAGTCCTTCGACCGGCTCGTCGAGCATGAGCAGGCGCGGGTGATTCATCAGCGCGCGTCCGATGGCCAGCATCTGCTGCTCGCCGCCAGAGAGTTGCGCGCCACCGTTCTTGCGACGCTCCTGCAAGCGCGGAAAGATGCGATAGATGTCGGCAAGCTGCCACGGCGAATCGCGTCGGGCTCCGAGCTTGAGGTTCTCCTCGACGGTGAGCAGTTTGAAGATGCCGCGATGCTCGGGCACGAAGCACACGCCGCGTGCGGCGATTCGGTGCGCCGGTTGCCCGGCGACGGGCTTGCCCAGGAACGAGATGCTGCCCGCCTTGGGCGGTACAACGCCCGCGATGGTCTTGAGCGTGGTCGACTTGCCCGCGCCGTTGCGACCGAGCAGCGTGACGAGTTCGCCGTCGCTCACGCTCAGCGTGACGCCTTGCAGAATGTGACTCTTGCCGTAATAGCTGTGAATGCCTGCGACGTCGAGAATCATGCGCGGCCTCCGGTAATCATGTTGCCGAGATAGGCGGCGCGCACGCGGTCGTCGGCGCGAATGGCATCCGGCTTGCCTTCGACGAGCACGCGCCCTTGCTGCATGACGGTGATCGTGTCGGAGATGTCCATCACGATGTTCATGTTGTGCTCGATGAGCACGACGGTGTGATCGTCGCGCAGGCCGCGAATGAGCTGCTTCATGTCGTCGAGATCGTCGATGCCCATGCCCGACGTCGGCTCGTCGAGGAAGATCGCCTTGGGACGCGCCGCGAGCGCCATGCCCACCTCGAGACGGCGTTGCTGCCCGTGCGAGAGCGCACCCGCCGCGGTGCCGGCATGACGCGTGAGCGCGAGCCGCGTGAGCACGTCGTCAACGACGGACGCGCAGGCGCGCGGGCCGTCGGCCTTGCGCCAGCACGAGAGCGCACGGCGCGGCGTCACGCCCAGCGCGGCCAGGCGCAGGTTTTCGCGTACAGACAGATTCTGGAAGAGCGCCGTCACCTGGAACGAACGCGCAATGCCGCGTTGGACACGCCGGTAATCGGCTTCGGTGGTCACGTCGTGACCGTCGAACAGGATGCGCCCGCCGGAGACGGGCACCGTGCCGGTGAGCATGTGAAACAGCGTGGTTTTGCCCGCGCCGTTCGGGCCGATGACCGAGTGTACCGTGCGCGGGGCCACTCGCAGATCGACGCCGTGCAGCGCGGTGAACTTGCCGTAGCGTTTGACGATGCCGGCGGCTTCGATGAGAGCGTCGCTCATGTCGGGTCTCCCTGCGTATCCAGTTTGCCGTTGGGCCCGCCGCGCTTGCCGGTGATGCGACACCACAGCGATTCGCCTACGCCCCACAGTCCGCGATGCATGAACAGACTCACGGCGATGAGCAGCAGGCCGAGCAACAGCAGCCAGCGCGGCCAGAGCGTGGAGAGCCAATCGGCGGCGAGCACGTAGAACGCCGCGCCCAGCACTGACGCGAAGAGATTGCCCGTGCCGCCGATCACCGTCATCACGAGGATCATTTCGCTCGAGTGGTACTCGATGTTGGACAGCGGTGCGATGCCCGTCATGAGCGCGTGCAACGCTCCGGCCAAGGCCGTGACGGCACCCGAGATGGCGAAGGCCACGAGTTTGAAGGTCTTCACGTGATAGCCGACGGCGGCCGCGCGGGCCTCGTTGTCGCGAATGGCGAGGAGCGTGCGGCCGAACACGGAATCGGCCACGCGCAACAGCCCCGCGAAGACGATCAGGAAGACGACGGCGACGAAGGTGTAGTACTGCCAGGGCGTCTCGAGCGGGATCAGCGTCTTGCCGCCCAATGCGAGCGACTGGCGCGGGATGTCGAGCAGCCCGTTGTCGCCGCCCGTCCAGTCCGTCGCGGTGTAGGCCACGAAGTAGAACATCTGCGCGCACGCCAGCGTGAGCATCACGAAGTAGGTACCCTTCTGCCGGATCGCGAAGCTGCCGACGATGGCCGCGACCGCAGCGCCCAACACGATCGATGCGACCACGGCGAGCGGCATGGGCAGCGCCCAACGCGTGAGCAGAATACCCAGCGTGTAGCTGCCCAGGCCGAAGAAGATGCCCTGTCCGAACGAGAGCAGACCGGTGTAGCCTAGCAGCAGATTGCAACCGAGCGCGGCCAGGGCGTAGATGAGCACTTCAGTCGCGAGCGTGCCCGAGGACAGCGTGACCGGCAGGATCAGCGTGACGGCGGCGGCGAGCAGCCAAAAACGGTAACGTACCAGCATCATCCCCTCCCGAGCAGGCCGTGCGGGCGCATGAGCAGCACCGCTGCCATCGCCACATAGATCATCAGTCGTGCGCCTTCCGGCCAGATCGTGCTCATCAGGCTTTGCACGATACCGATCACGAGGCCGCCCACGAGCGCCCCGGCGAAACTGCCCATGCCACCGATGACGACCACCACGAAGGCGATGCCCAGCGCCTCGATCCCCATGAACGGGTCGACACCGCGCACCGGCGCCGCCAATACCCCCGCCAGCGCGGCAGTGCCCGCGCCGAGCGCGAACGCAAGGCTGAACACCCGGAACACGTTGATGCCGAGCAGCGACACCATCTCGGACGACTCGCTGCCCGCGCGCACCGCACTGCCCAGGCGCGTGCCTTCGAGCAGCCACCAGAGCACGGCGGCGAACACGACGGTGAAGCCGATGAGGAAGAGCCGGTACTTCGGATAGATGAAGCTGCCCCACATCACCACGCCGTCGAGCGCCGCGGGCACGGCCACGTTATCGCCGAGCGGGCCCCAGACGATGATGACCAGTTCCTGCACGACGAGCGCCAGGCCGACCGTGACGAGGATGTGAAACTCGTGCGCTTTCTCGTAGATGCGCGACAGCAGCAGTTTCTCGGCGATCCATGCGAGGGCGCCGACGACGATCGGGCAGACGATCAGCGCGAGCCAGAACGACAGGCCCCATTGCATCGCCTGGTAGCAGCAATACGCGCCGAGCACATAGAAGGCCCCGTGCGCGAAGTTCACGAAGCGCAGCAGGCCGAAGATGATGGATAACCCGACGGCGAGCAGGAAATACAGCATGCCGATCCCGACGCCGTTGATGACCTGCAGAATATAGACGTTCATGCGCGTCCCGGAGAGCTTGGGTGGACGTGGAGCACCGTGCGCCGTCCGGCTTTCGCCGCGCGGCACAGACGACACTTGCGGGGACGGCCAGGCGTCCCCGCGAGCGACACGGCGTGAGCGTTCGCGCAGCGGCGGCGCGCTGCGCTAGCCGCTCAGGCCAGCTTGCACTCGGTCTTGTCGAGCGGCAGGAACGATTTCCCGGCGCTGACAATGTCGGCGAAATCGTCGGCGTTGCGCATCTTCGACTTGGCCTTGCCCTTGAGCAGGTAATAGTTCTTGAGCACCTGGTGGTCACCCTTGCGGATCTCTTCCGGCCCGGTGAGCCCGTCGTACTTCATGCCTTCCATCGCGGCGATGACGGCCTTCGGATCGGCGCTGCCGGCCTTGATCATGCCGTCGAGCATGAGCTTCGTGCAGATATATGAGCCCGCGAGGCTGTAGTTCGGGTTCTGCTTGAAGCGTGCCTGCGTGCGCTTGACGAGATCGAGGTTCAGCGGCGAGGCCACCGCGTGCCAGTACTGCGCGCCGAAGTAGACCCCGTCGCACAGATCGGCGCCGAGCGTCTCGAACTGCTCCAGGCCAGAGGCCCACGCCATCAGGATCGTGCAGTTGTTCTTCATGCCGAAGCTCACGGCCTGACGCAGCGTGTCGGACGATTGCGAGCCGAAGTTCAGGAGCAGCAGCACGTCGGGCTTGGCGGCGACCGCGTTGGTGAGATAGCCCGAGAACTCCTTCTCCGACAGCGAGTGGTAGCTGTTGCCAACGTGCTCGATGCCTTTTTCCTTGAAGACGTTCTTCGCGGCCGTGAGCAAGCCTTCGCCGAACACGTATTGCGGCGTAATCGTGTACCAGCGCTTGGCCTTGGGCATCGATTCGATGAGCGGGCGCACCGTTTGCTCGATGGCGCCGAAGGTCGGCACCGACCAGCGGAACGTGGCGCTGTTGCAGTCCTTGCCCGTAATTTCGTCGGCGCCGGCCGTGGTGATGAATATGCCGCCGGCCTTCTCGACTTCCTTACCCATGGCGAGCGCTTCGGACGACAGAATGCCGCCCGCGAAGAAGCGCGCGCCCTTCTGCTGCGCGATTTCCTGCACGCGACGGATGGCCGTGGCGGGCTTGCCTTCGGTATCGAGGGTGGTATAGGCGAGCGGTCGGCCAACGACCTTGCCGTACTGCTCGACAACGAGCTTCATGCCCAGATCGGCAAACTTGCCGTTGGCCGCGAACGGCCCCGACATCGGTACCGGACACGCCAACTGGATGGCGCCGGTGGTTTGCGCGAACACATCGCGCGCGGAGATCAAGGAGGCAGGCAGAGACGCCGCAGCGGCGAGCTTCAACAGTTCACGACGATTCAATTGGGTCTCCAGGGAAGGGAGCAATCGTTCATGGGGTGCAAACGTGCAGCGCGTCGCACGCCGACCGGCCGGCGATCCGAGAATGGATCTGCGGCAGCGACCTGAGTGTGACAGCTGACAACGTCCGGGGCCTTATCCCTATCCGTCATATTTATTATGATAAATAGGATGAATTTGATCGTAGGTATAATATTTCGGGGTGTCAATCGGAAAAAATTCTCATCCGGCACCGCCGGTAGAACACGTTCGCAAGCCGGCAAGCCACGTGAACGGACCCTTGTGAGGCGCCTTATGGCACGAGATGCGCAGACGGTGAGAGAGCCGTTGGAAATCAAACAACAAAAACGTGGCGATCTGGTCGCCGAAGCCATCAAGCGCCTGATAACCGAAGGCAACCTGCTGCCTGGCGATCGTCTGCCGCGCGAAGTGGAATTGCAGCAGATGTTCGCGGTGTCGAAGAGCACCATTCGCGAAGCGCTCAAGTCGCTCGAAGTGCAGGGTCTCATCAAGGTGAGCACCGGTCCGTCGGGCGGCGGCATGGTGGTGGAGGTGCCGCTCGATCGCACCTTCCAGCTCATGCAGAACTACCTGTTCTTCAAGGAAGTGAGCATCGACGACATTTACACGGTGCGCCAATTGCTTGAGCCGGAGCTAGCCGCGGGTGCGGTGCCGCATCTGACCGAGGCCGACTTCGACGCGCTGGAACACAACATGGCGTGTTGCAGTCCAGCGTCGCACGACCGGCGCGAATTGCTGCGCCAGCGTCAGGCCGATATGGACTTCCACGACATTCTCGCGGCGGCCAATCCCAACAGCTTTCTGCGGTTCACCTGCGAACTCGTCAACGAGATGATTCGCCAACTGATTGTGTTCGGCAACGAGACGCCGCGGCGCGAGCACGAGAAGTTCGGTACGGCGAACGTCGATATCCATCGTCGGATTACTGACGCGGCGCGCGCAGGGGATTCGCAACGCGTGCGTGAACTCATGCAGGTTCACATGCAGGAAGCGCGCACCTATATCAAGCGGATGAACGGGAAACTGCGCGGTCGTCTCATTCTCGATTCGGACATCGTCGACATGCAGCAGCGCGTGCGCTCGCAACTCGCGACGAACGCGCCGCGTGCGCCGGCGGGCGAGGGAAAGCGTGTAGCGAAGCCCGCGACGAAGCCTGTCGTGAAGCCGGCCGAGAAGCCGACGACGAAGGCCGTCGGGAAGCCGTCAGCAAAGCCGAAGACCCCCGGCACGAAGGCCGAAGCGGCGACGAAGACTGCGCCCGCGCGCAAACGTCGTACGGGGTCGAGTTAAGGCGGGCCGGGGCGGACGCGGGGCGTTGCGCGCGCCGACAACTCAGGGCGAGATCGGCGCCGGTTGTTGTTGCGTGCAGCAGTGAATCCCGCCTCCGCGCCGCGCAATGCCACGCAGCGGCACCTGCGCGATGCGTCGGTCGGGGAACGCCTGCTGCACGATGTCGCGCGCCTGCGCGTCCGCCGCCGGATCGCCGAATGACGCCATCACTACGCCACCGTTTGGCAAATAGAAATTCACATACTCCGGCGCGAAGTCGGGATCGTCCGCGACGGCGGCGGGCAGCGCGTCGAAGTCGATGCAGGGCAGCAGGCCGATCTCGAAGGGCCGCCCGCGGGCATCGCGCGCCAGGCGCAGCGCTCGCAGGTTTTCCCTCGCCTCACGCGCCCATTCGTCATTGCCGTCGGCCCCGGTGGCGAGCAACACGCTAGGGCGCACGAAGCTCGCGATGCCGTCGACGTGACCGTCGGTGATCGTATCGAGTCGCGAGCCTGGCAACCACACGACGTGCGTCACGCCCAGCCAATGACGGAACACGTCTTCCGCCTCACGCCGCGTCAGTCCGGGGTTGCGATTCGGATTGAGCACCGACGTCTGCGTCACGATCAGCGTGCCCTCGCCATCCACATGCCACGACCCGCCCTCGGCCACGAGCGGCATCGACGTCGTGGCCACGTCGAGCGCCAGCGAGACGCGTTTCGCGAGCTTCGGATCGGCGTCCGGCATCGGCCGGATCTTCTGTCCCCAACCGTTGAAGTTCCAGCGCAGCGCGTGCAGTGCCCCGGCGTCGTCGAGCACGAAGGTCGGGCCGTTGTCGCGCATCCAGTGATCGTCGACGGGCATCGGGTGAAGTGTGGCGCTGGCCGGCAGGAGGCTGCGTGCTTCGTCGAGATGATGCGGATCGACCGCCACATGCAACGGCTCAAAGTGCGCGATCGCGTGGGCCATGCGTCCCAGCTCGCCGACGACCTCATGCCGGCGGGCGCCCGACATGACCGTGTGGCTCGGCCACGCCATCCAGCAGGCGGCATGCGGATGCCACTCGGGCGGCATCCGCCAGCGGCCGGCGGCGTTCGCGTGCGTCGCGACTAGTGTGTGGTGAGGGGGTGTCATCGTTCGCGTGACCGTGAGTAAAGTGCCGCCAGTGTAAGCGGCTCACGCTCGGCGCGGGGCGCGTCAACGGGGCGGGGAATCGGCCAAATGGACGGAGAGCCGCTTGAGTGCACGTACCTGGCGTAGCGCCACGCGAAAATCGCTCGTCGAGATTAGGCCAATGCCGCCTTCGTCATCGTCAAGCGGCTGTCCGTCGCGTTCATAGACCACGAGTGCGCCGATGCCTACCGGCGTGTTGTACAGCTCGTGCCACGAGAACATGACGGTGTAGCCGTCGGCACCCTGCGCCAATACGAAGGCTCGCGTGAAGTCGCGTGCGTGCGGCAGGCACAGTTGCGCGATGTCGAGCAGTGCGCTCAGCCTGACGCCTTTGTATTCGCTCGCGCAGCGCACCATTCTGCCTGACAGGCAGACGACGTCGAGCGGCCCGGTCAGTTGCGTCGGCAGGCGCATCAGCGCGCAGAGATCGAAGGAGTAACGACGCTTGACGCAGCCGGAGACGACCACTTCCCGCGATACCAACGCGTGAGGCGCCGCGGGTGCGAGGTGCGCGAGCGGGAGGGGAGGCAGGGGACTCACCGAAGCGGGCGGTGCACCGCTGGCGGTGAGGCGAGTGTCTGGCGAGGCGCCGTCGGGCGCGCGCATGGAGTCGAGAGACATGTCGGTTCGGTGGTTGGGCGTGGGGGCACCGGTCGCCGCAATATAGCGGCCGGGCCCCGCACGGACATACGTCGCGCCTGATAGCCGCTATTCGCTTGCCCGTGCCCGATCAGCTACCGTAGCGGGCGGTGCGCAGGACGGGCCTGCGCGCGAAAACGTCGGCGATCACCGCGCGCGCCTCCTGCACGTCGGCGAGGGTCTCGCCGCCTTGCAGTGCGTCGAGCGCTGCACGCAGCACGGCCACGTACTCGGCATCGCCCGGCGCGTTGCCTCCGCCCAGGCGCAACAGACTGACGGATGCGCGCAGGGTGAGCATTGGCGACGCCTGCGCCTGCGCGATCTGCAGTGCATGCTCGAGCCACGGGCGCACGGCGTCGTCGGGATGATGACCTGCGCGCAGAAAACTCCCCTTCTGGCGCAGGAATTCCGCTTGCCAATGGGCGTCGCTGCGGCGCGCGGTCACATGGGTGCCGCGTTCGGCCGCATGCAGTCCGAGCGCAATGTCGCCCGTGCCGGCACACGCTTCCACGAGCAGCCCGAAGAAGATGCCCTCGACGCCGCCCATGATTTCGCTTAGGCGTCCTACGCTGTCGGTAATGCGCTCGAGGCCGCTCACGTCGCCGCGTGAGGCGAGCGCCCAGCCGCGAATCGTCTGTCCGGCGAGTGCCCAGAGCGCCACGCCGGTCTCCGACGCGACTTCGATGGCCTCGCTCGCCAGCGCTTCGGCGGAGGCGACCTCGCGACGCAGGCGTCGCAGCATCGCGGCAAACACCAGGGCGAACGAAAAGGAATAGCGGCGGCCTTGTTGACGCCCCATCGCCAGCGCCGCTTCGCTGGCCGCGAGCGACGCGTCGTGCCGTCCGACGAACCAGTACGCCCACGAGAGGAACGAGAGTGCGGTGATGCGCGCGTCTTCGCCCAGGCCGGTGTCGGCGTGCTCGGGACGATAGTGGGCCAGGCTGCTTTCCAGCGCCGTGACCGCGCCGCCGAAGTCGCCGTGGCAGCACAGGCTGTTGCCCAGCGCGTAGTAAGCATGGGCTAGCAACGGTGCGGCACCGGCCTGTTCCGCGATGAGGATGAGCTTGCGTGCGAGTTCGATGCTGCGCTCGAAGCCGCTCCAGGAGCTCGAGCCGAGCCACAGTCCCCAGAAGACCGGGAACAGCGCGACGTCGTCGCCCATTGGCTGCGCGAGCGCGAGGGCCGTCTCGAAGTTGTGGCGCGCCGGCTCTGAGCCATAGCCGTGCAGCGAGACGAGCGGCACGCCGAGCGCCATGCGCAGTTGCAGCTCGCGCTGTGCGGTCTGAGCACCGGTGCCGGTCTGACGCAGCACGTCGAGCGCGCTCTGGTAGTGCGCACACGCTTCGCGGAACGCCTGGCGCCCGGTCGCATACTCGCCCGCGAGACGGTAGTGCTCGATGGCGGCGTCCGGTTCGTCGGCCTGACGGAAATGCCAGGCGAGCACTTCGGGTTCGGTCTGCGCGGCGGCGGCGTGCTCGCGCATGGCGAGCGCGATTCGGCGGTGCGCGTCCTGACGGCGTTCCTGCGGCTGCGCGTCGTAAGCGGCCTTGTGCAGCAGCGCGTGGCGGAAGACGTAGCGGCCATTGTCCTGTCGCTGCACCAGTGCGCAGGCGGCGAGCGTGTCGAGCGCTCGCTCGACGAGCGCCATCGAACGCCCGCTCGCGGCGGCGAGCAGATCGGCCTGAAATGCCGGGCCGAGACACGAGGCGAAGTGGGCGACCGGCTTGGCGCTGCCCGCCGCGTCGATACGCGCCATCATCAGTTCCTGAAGGCTCGCGGGCATGGGCATGGCGCCGGCGGCGGTGCGGGCGCCATGTTGGGCCGCCGTGGCCCGCGCCAACTCTTGCAGGAACAGCGGCACGCCCTCGGCCAGATGCACGATGCGCTCGCGCAGGGCGGCGGGCAGGGCCACGCGCGGGGTCGCCGCGCGCACGATCGACGCGGCGGCGCCAGCGTCGAGCGGTGCCAGGTCGATCCGGCGCATGCCCACGTGATGACGCCACGGTTGCTCGAATTCGGGCCGGGCGCACACCATCAACAGGCGGCCGCGCGGCGGATTTTCCGCCACGAGCGCGAGCCATTCCAGCGTGGATGGGTCGGCCCAGTGGGCATCGTCGAGCACCAGCACGCCGCCATCGGGCAACAGGGCGGAGAGCAGGGCGGGCGTCTCGTCGAGTACCGCCTGTTTCCACGCGTGCGGCACGTTGGCGTCGGCATGCCGGTCAAACAGGGCGCACAGGCGGCGATGAGCCAGCAGGGCGGGTTGTGGGAGTTCCGCAGCGTCGTCGACGGATCGCGCGCGCAGCCAGCGCGCGATCGGGTGGAAGGGCGTGCCGGCGCCGTCAGGCGCGCAGGCCAGTTCGATCGCGCGCAGGCCGCGCGTTTCCACGAAATGCCGCACCAGCGCCGATTTGCCGATACCGGCTTCGCCGATCACGAGTGCCAGCACGCCGTGTCCGGCGCTCGCGTCGCGCATGGCCGTGTGCGCGGCGGTGAGTTCCGCCAGGGTGGCATCGCGGCCGAAGAGCATCGCCGCGCGACGGCGCGAACGGCGTTCCGGCGTCGGGTCGGGATTGACGCGAAACACGGGAATCTCGCGATGGGCGTGGCGCTCGCGCACGCTGCCGTGTGACGTGGTGGGGATGGCCACGCCAATGAGACGTTGCGTGGCGTCGCAGATCAACACTTCGCCGGGCAGCGCCATGTCGGCAAGCTGCGTGGCCGAGCGCGAGACGCGCCCGCCGGTGTCGGGACTGTCGTCCGCCACCGAGCTGATGACCAGCCCGGTGTGAATGCCCACACCGATGCCGACGCGCGCGGAGCTTGCCTGCACGCAGCGCATGGCGGCTTCGACGGCATGCCGTCCGGCGCCTTCGAGGGCGGTGGGATAGCCGAAATAGCCGAGCAGGCCGCCTGTCGGCGTGCGCACCGTGTAGCCCCACGACTGGCGCAGGATCGTCTCGCACTGCACGAGCGGCGGGCGCATCGTGCCCACGAGCTGGTCAGGATCGTCGATGCCGTTCGGCGCGAGTTCGATGGCCACGACCGTCAGTTGGCGGCGCTCCGGGCCCGTCGCGCGCTGTTCCATGCGCGCGGGCGGCGTCTCCAGCAGCTGGGTGAGCGCCTCGCCGGGCAGCTCACCGAGTTCTTCGTCGAGGATGTCGCGCAGACGGCGGTATTCGGTCTCGGCTTCGTCGCGGCGTCCGGCACGCAGTAGCAGCGCGAGCAGGCAGTGCCAGCCCGATTCGTCGAACGGGGCGAGCGCGACGAGCTGGCGTGCGTGCGCGAGTGCCTGATCGAGATCGCCCAGACGGGCGTAACCGTCGGCGAGCAGCCGCTCGCCAAAGACACGGCGGCGCTGATATTCGTCGCGTTGGAGCTCGATCCACTGTTCGAGATCGGGGGTGTCGCGTACCGACAGTCCGTGCAGGAAGGGGCCTTGGTAGAGCGCGACGGCGTCGGCGAGATGTTGTAGATGTGCGGCCAGATCCAGGCCCGTCACGGCGTCGAGCGTGCGATTCGCCTGCTCGATCATGCTCGCGAAGACATGCGCGTCGATCCAGAGGCCGGTCTCGGGGCGCAGACGCACAACCTGGCGGTCGGATTCGAAGAGTTCGTCGCCGAGGGTGTCGCGCAGATGGAAGAGCATGCGCTTGAGCTTGTCGCGGCCCCCCTGGCCATCTTCATCGGGCCAGAACAGGTCGGCGAGTGCACCGCGCGTATGGAAGCCCGGTTGCAGGGCGAGGTAGGCCAACAGGCCCCGCGCTTTCGTGTATTTCACGGCGCAGGCTTGTTTGCCTTGTTCGACCCGCATCGGTCCCAGCAGGTAGAGCGATCTGGTGGCTTGCATTGTCCCTGGACGGCAAATAGGCAACACCGGCGCACACCCCAGGGGAGTGGCACCGGTGCGGCGAATTCAAGATGTCGTCGAGCCCGACCGACGGATCCGGCGCGCGGCATGGGCTGCCATCGGGACCGGCGCATCGGCAATCTGGCGAAACGTCAAGGCCGTTCCGGGGGGGCTCCGGCCGAATGCTTTCAGTACTGCAGCCCAAAGTATAAACACGAGTCTCGATTTCTTCGGCAATACCCGAGGAATTCACATGTCATTGCGGGCGTCGCGCCGCCCCTGCGGTCACACGCCGCGATCGATCGGGCGTTCGGTCGTGCTGCCAAGGTGCTGCCGGACGCGAGACGACTGTCGGAGATTTACGTCAGTCGTCGTAAAGCAATTGTAATGTAAATCATTCTCATTTATATTCGCGCTCCATATCGAGGGCATCGACCGCGGATGAGACGTCAGCGTGGGGCTCGGCGCGACCCGTCGGTGTTCTCCCTCCTTATTCCTACCACGACGCCTTTCGAAACCGATCGATCATGATGCAACGCAAGCCTCTGACGGTGGCCATGATGGCCCTCTTCGCCACGCCGTTCGCCGTCGCTTACGCCTCGCCCGCCATGGCACAGAGCACGTTTGACGCCCCGACCTCGGGCACGACGCAGACCACGACGCAAGGCGCGGCGCAGGCCGCCACGTTGCCGCAGACCGAAGTGTCCGGCACGTCGATTCGTGATGATTACCAGCGCGACATCTCGACCGTCGGCGGCAAGGTGCCCACGGCGATCCGCGACATCCCGCAATCGGTCACCGTGATCGACAAGGCGGTCATGCAGGCGCAGGGCGCCACGTCGTTCGCCGATGCGCTGCGCAATTCGCCGGCCATTACGCTTGGCGGTGCGGAGGGCGGGCAGATCGGCAACAACATCAATCTGCGCGGTTTCGCGGCACGCACCGACATCTATCTCGACGGCTTCCGCGATCGCGGCCAGTACTATCGCGATACGTTCGATCTCGAGGCCATCGAGGTGCTCGAAGGCCCGTCGTCCATGCTGTTCGGCCGGGGTTCGACCGGTGGCGTCATCAACCAGGTGAGCAAGCAGGCCAATCTCAAGCCGCTGAACGAAGTCTCCGGAACGCTCGGCACGAACGACCAGTACCGCACCTCGTTCGACCTCAATCATCCGCTCTCGGAGACTGCCGCGTTCCGGATCAACGGCTTTGCGCAAAATATTCATACGACGCGCGACGTCATGAACAATCGGGATTGGGGCGTTGCGCCCACGCTCAAGCTTGGCATCGGTACGCCCACACAGATCACGCTTTCCGCGCTCGTCCAACATAACCGCGATATGGCGGACTACGGCACCGTGGGCTACAACGGCAGTCCGCTGCCGGTCTCGAAGCAACAGTTCTACGGCCTGACGACCGACCGCACGGTGCAGGACGTAATGAGCCTCTCGGCCAAGATCGAGCACAGGGTCGACGACAGTCTGAAGATCACGAACCAGACGCAATACAGCCGCTATGTCATCGACGCCATCGAAACGTCGCCGCATGCCGTGGGCGTCGCCAACGGCACCGGGGGATTCACGTCGCTGCCGGCCCGTCCGACGGCGGGACTTCCGTCGTATTCGCTCGATCAGCTCTGGGTGCAGTTGCAGAGTCACGATCGCAAGATCACCGACTCGTCGCTGTTCAACCAGACCGACGTCGTGAAGACGTTCTCGACCGGACCGATCAAGCACACCCTGATCGCCGGCGCGGAGTTCGGGCAGGACACCTATGAAAATCAGGCGTATTCGCGCACCGGCGCTGGACAGTCGACGGGCTTCCTCGGCTGGATTCCCGCCAGCAGTACGGCGTACTACGCGAATCTGCCGAATGTCACGACGACCGCCGGTAACCTGGCGCAGGGAACGGCACAGACGGTCGCGTTCTACGCGAACGATACCGTTGAGCTGAGCCGCCACTGGAAGATTGTGGGCGGCCTGCGCTGGGATCGCTTCAAGGCGCAGCTTTCGAACACCGTCAGTTCGCCGGGCTACGCGACGCAAACGGTCAACCATACGAGCGTGCGCACGGGCGTGATCTATCAGCCAAGCGAGGCACAGTCGTATTACTTCTCCTATGGCACGTCGTTCAACCCGTCGCTTGAAACGCTCACCGTCACCAACAACACGCAGGCCCTGCCGCCCGCGACGAACGAATCGTTCGAAGTCGGCAGCAAGTGGAATCTGTTCGACGACAATCTGGCGATCAACACCGCACTGTTCCAGGTCACGCAGGACAATGCGCGCACGCAGACCGGCACGTCGGGCGAATACACGAACGCAGGCAAGGTGCGCATTCGCGGTGCGCAGGTGAGCGCCACAGGCCGTATCACGTCGAACTGGCAGGTGATGGGCGGCTATATGTTCCTGAACTCGGAAGTGGTGCAGGCGAACGACGGCACGCAGGGCAATGTGCTGGCCAACACGCCGCGACATTCGCTGACGCTCTGGTCGACCTATACGCTCGGTCACTGGGAGGTGGGCGGCGGCATGAAGTACATGTCAATGCGCTATGCGGCGAACACGAACCTGATTCGCGTGGGCGGTTACACTCGCTGGGACGCCACGATCGCTTATCATCAGCCGAAATACGACATTCGCCTCAACCTGCTCAACGTGTTCAACAAGACCTACTTCGACGCGCTGGTGCCGTCCGACGGCGGACGGGCTGCGCCGGGCATCGGGCGCACGGCGCTGCTCACGGGCACTTACCGGTTCTGACGGAGACGCACGTCGATGTTGCTACGCATTCCGAATGTCCTCAATGCCGAGCAGGTGCGCTGGGTTCGCGCAGCGCTCGACAACGCGGGCGACGCATGGGTCGACGGCCTGGCCACGGCGGGCTATCAGGGGGCGCCCGTCAAACAAAACCAGCAGATCGACGAGCGCTCAGCCGTGGCTCGCGAACTGGGCGACGTGATTCTCGGTGCGCTGGAGCGCCATCCGCTGTTTATCAGCGCGGCATTGCCGAACAAGGTGTACGCGCCGATGTTCAACCGCTACGGCGAAGGCATGCACTTCGGTCACCACGTGGACGGGGCGATTCGTTTGCAGCCGGGCAGCGGCATGCGCATTCGCACGGATATCTCCGCCACGCTCTTTCTCGCGTCGCCGGATGCGTACGACGGCGGAGAACTGGTGATCGAGGATCAGTACGGGGCGCACGAGGTGAAATTGGCCGCAGGCGACATGGTGCTGTATCCGGCGACCAGCCTGCATCGCGTGAACCCTATCACGCGCGGCACGCGGGTCGGGTGCTTCTTCTGGGTGCAGAGTCTCGTGCGGGACGACACGCAGCGCACGCTGCTCTTCGACATGGACAACGCGATCCAGCGTCTCAACGCGTCGGACGCTGACGAGACCGCGCGGCGCTCGCTCGTCGGCTGCTATCACAACCTGCTACGCCTGTGGAGCGAGACCTGAGCGCCGGCGCGCGCCGGGCCATCGTGCCCGGCGGCGCTGGACTCGCACCGATGTGACTTACTGCGCTTGACCGGCCGGCGGTTGCGGGGCCGGGGCGTTCTTGTGCATCGGACCGCGATGTTGCCTTGCCTCGTCGTGCCAGGTCTTCATCTTGGCCCAGCGCGCCTTGATCGTGGTGCTCACGAGCGTCTTCTGGTCGTTGTTCAGACCGTTGTACACGTTCAACCAGGCATCTTCCGTCTGGCTGCGAAGCTGACGGTTCTGGTCGAACGCCTTCTCGCGGGCGGCGCGCATGCCGGCCAGGTCGAGGATCTTCTGATCCTTCGTCTGCGCCATCATCTGCCGGAACTGTTCGCCATTCTTGCGCATGGCGTCGTGATTCTGCTTCGACGTGGTCACTGCCTGCTGCCACGCTTGTTCCTGCTGCGCGTCGAGTTTCAATTGATCGTGCAGCTTGTGCATGTCGCCGAGCCCCCACGGGCCGCGCTCGCCGCGCATGTGGTACGCGGCGGCATGGGGTGCCGTGGCCGGTGCCGCGGCATCGGCGGCATAGGCGACGCCGAGCATCGAGGTGGCGACGAGGATGGCCGACGCGGCGGCGATCTTCAGTTTGCGCATGGTGTTGACTCCCTGTGGATACTGCCGGAATTGGCAGTTTCAGAGTAAGTCATCGCCGCACCGAACACGTTGCAAAGTGCAACCGGTGTATTACCTGACGTTACCAGCGCCGGGATTCGCAATATTCCGAAACGACTCGGCCCGCCCTTGCCGGGTGTCGACAAGGGCGGGCCGTTCATGAACTGCGTGCGATAGTGCGCGCAAAAGGGCACGCCTGACGCGCTTCGTCCTTCGATCAGTCCCAGGCGCCGCGACCGCCCGACACGCTGTAGCGGCCCGCACCGAAGAGCATCAGGCAAACGCCCGTGAACAAGTAGAAGGCTTGCAGTTCGAGCGACCAGCCGCCGGTCTTCGCGAGATCGCCGAGTTGGTTCAGGTGCACCAGCGAGAACGCGATCACCATATTGCCCACGACGAGCAGGCCGCCCAGACGGGTGAGAACGCCGAGAATCAGCAGGACCGGGGCGAGCAGTTCGCCGAGATAGACGCCGTAGGCGAGAAAGCTCGGCAGGCCGTGCGACGTGATCATGCCCTCGATGAAGCCGATCCCGTTGATGACCTTGCTGACGCCGTGAAACAGCAGCAGGATGCCGAGGGTAAGGCGCAAGATCAGTTTGCCGAGATCGTCTCTGGTGCTCTGCATGGGGAAGGCTCCTTCTTGACTCGCGAGTTCGCGTAAGGGGGCTGACAGGTACGGAGTGGCACGCTCGCTAGCGCCGCGTGCCGGCCAAATGGGCACCACTGTATCAAATCGTTACGGCGCTGTCTGCGGGTGTCCTATCGATTTCAGGGACATAGCGCGAATCGCGACAGGCGCGCCGATTACACGTGGTTACTTTTCGGACTGCCCGGTTACACGCCGGCTGTCGGCGCGGCGCTCGCCTGCGCCGTTAAACCGCATAAGGACACGGTCATTCGCTGGCAATCCCGCCAACGGCCCGGATCCCCGCCGGTTTCCTGAAGACGCATCACCGCATGCGCGTTCAGGCCAACTCAAAGCAGTGCAAAGCCAATAAGGATTCCATCATGAACGTCCGCAAAACCGTGATTCTGAGCGCCGCGACCCTTGCCTTGGGCGGAGTGTTCGCCTCGCAGGCGTTTGCCCAGACGCCCACGACCGAGACGTCGCGCGACGTCAAGCAACAGCAGCGCATCGACAATGGCCTCAAGAGCGGTCAGTTGACGACGAAGGAAGCGTCGCGTCTCGAGAAGGGCGAGGCGAAGATCGACCGGATGCAGGCGCACGCCGATCACACCGGCGATACGGCGGCCGAGAAGGCCCGCATCGCCCGCGCCCAGAACAAGGAGAGCGCAAAGATCGAGCAGCTCAAGCACAACGACCGGGCAGCGAATCCCGGATCGGCGTCGTCGGAGCGCATGCAGGCTGACGTGCAACGCAACGTCAATCAGGAGAAGCGCATCGCGCAAGGACAAGCCGCTGGTACGTTGACCAACCAGCAGGCCGGTAGCCTTGAGCGCGGGCAGGCGCATGTCGACGCCGCCGAAGCGCACGCGGGCAAAAACGGTCACGTGAGCGCGGGCGAGCAGGCCGGCGTGCAGCACCGCGAGAATCATCAGAGCCGACGGATTCGTCACGACAAGACGAACGGATGATCGGCCGCTGAGGGTTATTCGCGCGCATGACTGAGGCGCATGACCCTGGTGGATGACGCAAGCGCCACCCCTGGCGGGGTGGCGCTTCTGTTTTGGGGCTATCATCGGCGTCTCAACGAAACCGGAGGACGCTCAGGATGGAGCTGGTGCAAGCGCAGAAGATGCTCGACGGACTCGTGTCGCCATGGGTGCGGCAATTGAATCTGCGGATCGAGGCGACCGGACCGGAGCAAAGCGAGCTGAGATTGCCGTTCGATGCCGCATTCAAGCATGGTGGTGGCGTGATCTGCGGGCAGGTGTTCATGGCCGTGGCCGACACGGCGATGGTGGTGGCACTCTCAGCCGCGCTCGGCGGCTTCCAGCCGATGACAACCGTCACGCTCAACACGCAGTTCATGCGCCCGGTGACCGATGGCGATCTGCGCGTGATCGCGCGAATTCTGCGTCGCGGCAAGAACCTGGTGTTCGGCGAAATCGAAATTCTCGACGCGTCGGGCAAGATGGCCGTGCATGCGACGACGACCTACGCGCTGCTGTGAGCACACAGGCGCGAGGCGGTCGACGTGGCTCGCGCGATAGCACCGAGGAGGGCAAGTGTTCGATCAGATCGTATTCGCCGGGGGCGGCAACCGTTGCTGGTGGCAGGCGGGATTCTGGGAACGCGTGACGCGCGACATGCCGCTGCGCCCGCGTGTCATCACCGGTATTTCGGCCGGCGCGGCCACGGCGTGCATGCTGCACATGCGCTCGTCGGACTGGGTGATGGATTACTACCGGCAGGCGCTCGCGAGCAATCGCAAGAATGCCTATTGGGGCAATCTGGTGCGCCGTGAGCGGGTGTTTCCACATTACCGCATCTATCGTCAGGCGCTGCTCGCCATCTATGATGGCCAGCTCGACAAACTTGCCGCGGCGCCGGAGATTCGCGTGGGACTGTCACACATCCCGCGCTGGCTGGGGCCACGCATGGCGACGGCGGCGGGGCTAGTGGCTTACAACATTGACAAGCACGTGCGTCGCACGTTGCATCCAACGCTCGCGAGGCAGCTCGGTTTTACCCCCGAATTCGTGCGCGCGCAGGACTGCCGAACGACAGCGGATCTGGCCGATCTGATGCTGCAATCGTCATGCACGCCGCCGTTCACGCCGATTCTGCGGCGCGACGGTCGCCCTGTGCTCGACGGCGGCATGGTCGACAACGTACCGGTCGATGCGCTCGACGCCACGCCGGGGCGAGTGCTGGTGCTGGTGACGCGGCGCTATCCACGTCCGCAGATCTTTACGCAACATCACGCCGGGCAGGACCGCTTGTACGTGCAGCCGTCGGTGCCCGTGCCGATTTCGAGTTGGGATTACACTCGCCCCGACATGATGGGCCCGGCATTCGCGCTGGGTCGCCAGGACGGCGAAACTTTCCTGCGACATCGGGACACGATGGCGTAGGCGCCTCGCCGGCGCGGCGGATGTCAGCGCCCGAAGCCGAGCAGCGCGGCCGGGTTGGCGACGTGCGAGCGGTCGCCGTTCAGGAAATCGACGATATTCTGGAAGGCCACGCGGAAATACAGCTCGTAGCTTTCCCGCTCGACGTAGCCGATGTGCGGCGTGCACACGCAATTCTCCAGTCGCAGCAGGGGGTTGCCCTGCAGAATCGGCTCGCTCTCGAAGACGTCGATGGCGGCCATGCCGGGGCGGCCCCGATTGAGTGCCGTGATCAATGCGTTCTCTTCGACCAGTTCCGCACGGCTCGTATTCACGAACAGTGCCGTGGGCTTCATGTGCAGCAGGTCGTCGAGTTTGACGAGGTGACGCGTCTCGTCGTTCAGGCGCAGGTGCAACGACAGCACGTCGCTTTGCGTGAACAGTTCTTCCTTGCTGTTCGCCACGCGCAAGCCATCGGCGGCGGCGGCTTCTCGCGATCCTTCACGTCCCCAGACCATCACTTCCATGCCGAACGCGCGGCCGTAGCCTGCCACGAGTCGGCCGATCTTGCCGTAGCCCCAGAGGCCGAGTGTCTGACCGCGCAGCACCTGACCCAGCCCGAAATTCGCCGGCATGCTCGACGATTTCAGACCGGACTGCTGCCACGCACCGTGTTTGAGGCTGGAGACATATTGAGGAATCCGGCGCTGGGCGGCCATGATCAGTGCCCAGGTGAGTTCGGCCGGCGCGGTCGGCGAGCCGATGCCCTCGAGCACGGCCACGCCGCGGGCGGTGCAGGCGTCGATGTCGATGTGCGCGCCGGCACGCCCGGTCTGGCTGATGATGCGCAGACGCGGCAGTTTGTCGATGAGCTGGGCGGTGATGGCGGTGCGCTCGCGAACCAGAACGAGCACTTCCGCTTCGCCGACACGGGCGGCGAGTTGCCCGACGCCCTTGACCGTGTTGTTGAAGACCTTGACGTCGTGACCAGCCAGCAGGGAGAAGCAGTCGAGCTTGCGAACGGCGTCCTGATAGTCGTCGAGAATGGCAATTTTCATGGCAAAACGTAATCGGATCGGCGCAGGACGGCGAGCGCTCTGCGCGGGCGGAACATGGGTCTGAGGCCGCCGCGACCGGCGGACGAACGGGTCGACCACAGGGACGGCGTTTGTCGGGGCCACCCAGCGCCGGCCTTGTTGCGACGCAGCACCGACGCGATTTGCGCGGTGGTATGCTGACGCCTCGTTTTGCATAGTATGGCAGGTGTCCTGGCAACCATGGCGAAACCGCCTCAACACGATGGCAAAAAATCGAACCCACCCCGCAAAAGCAAGTCGGACCCGGTGAGCGAGACGCCTGATGCGCACGTATCGGTGCGCGTGTTGCCCCCTGCTGTCCCGCGTGTGGACTTGCGTGCGTCGCAAGCCACACAACACGCTCCGTACTTCGTGCGGCCCATGCCTGCGTGCGCGTTAAGGTTCTGCGCACACGGCGATCGCCGGGGCTATCCTGCCCTTCCGGTATCCCCAACCGGAAGGGTCGCCCGGCCATCCACGGTGCCTGCACGACGGACGCCCGGCGTCCGCCTCGATTTCCCGACTCTGCATGGAGACAACCCCCATGACGCAAGCCAGTGTGAGCGCAAGCGCGCTCAACGCCTCCTCCTCCTCGTCCAATGTCGCTACCCGTGATCTGCCCGCCTGGGTGCGTCATCGCAAGCTGATCGACTGGGTGTCGCACATCGCGGCGATTACCCAGCCCGAGCGTGTCGTCTGGTGCGACGGCTCACAGGAGGAATACGACCGTCTGTGCGAGCAGATGGTGGCTGCCGGCACGATGAAGCGGCTCAACCCGGCCAAGCGCCCGAACTCGTTCCTCGCGCTCTCCGATCCGTCGGATGTCGCGCGGGTGGAAGACCGCACGTTCATCTGCAGCGAAACGCGCGAAGACGCGGGCCCGACCAATCACTGGATCGATCCGCATGAAATGCGCACGACGCTCGACGGCCTGTTCCAGGGCTGCATGCGCGGTCGCACGATGTATGTCGTACCGTTCTCGATGGGTCCGCTCGGCTCGCCGATTGCCCATATCGGCGTGGAATTGTCCGACACACCGTACGTGGCCGTGAACATGCGCATCATGACGCGCATGGGCCGTGCCGTGTATGACGTTCTGGGCGCCGACGGCGAGTTCGTGCCTTGCGTTCATACGGTGGGCAAGCCGCTCGCCGCCGGTGAGCAGGACGTGGCATGGCCGTGCAACAACACGAAGTACATCGTGCATTTTCCGGAAACCCGCGAAATCTGGAGCTATGGCTCGGGCTACGGCGGCAATGCGCTGCTGGGCAAGAAGTGTTTCGCGCTGCGCATCGCCTCGAAGATGGGCCGCGACGAAGGCTGGCTCGCCGAACATATGCTGATTCTCGGCGTGACGTCGCCCGAGGGCAGGAAGTATCACGTGGCGGCGGCGTTCCCGTCGGCCTGCGGCAAGACCAACTTTGCCATGCTGATCCCGCCGAAGGGCTTCGACGGCTGGAAGGTCGAGACCATTGGCGACGACATCGCCTGGATCAAGCCGGGCCGCGATGGCCGTCTATACGCGATCAATCCGGAAGCCGGCTTCTTCGGCGTGGCCCCGGGGACCAGCGAGAAGACCAACCCGAACGCGCTGGCGACGCTCGGTGAGAACGTCATCTTCACCAACGTGGCGTTGACGGACGACGGCGATGTGTGGTGGGAAGGCCTGACCGACGCGCCGCCGGCGCATCTGATCGACTGGCAGGGCAAGGACTGGACGCCGGAGAGCGCGAAGGAGACGGGCCGCAAGGCGGCGCATCCGAATTCGCGGTTCACGGCACCGGCATCGCAATGTCCGTCGATCGATGCCGACTGGGAAAACCCGGCCGGGGTGGCGATCGATGCGTTCATCTTCGGCGGCCGCCGTTCGACGACCGTGCCGCTGGTGACAGAAGCGCGCGACTGGACCGAGGGCGTGTACATGGCCGCGACCATGGGCTCGGAGACGACGGCCGCGGCGGCGGGCCAGCAGGGGGTGGTGCGCCGCGATCCGTTCGCTATGCTGCCGTTCTGCGGCTACAACATGAGCGACTACTTCCAGCACTGGCTCGATACCGGCGCGCATCTGGACAAGCTTGGCGCCGCGTTGCCGAAGATCTACTGCGTGAACTGGTTCCGCAAGGGCGCGGACGGCAAGTTCGTGTGGCCGGGCTTCGGCGAGAACATGCGCGTGCTGGCGTGGATGCTCGGCCGTATCGACGGCACGGCGCAAGGGGTGGAGAACGCGTTCGGCATCACACCACGCTACGAGGACCTGAACTGGAACGGTCTGTCGTTCACGCCGTCGCAGTTCGACGACGTGACCTCGATGGACTCGGCTGCCTGGCACGAGGAGTTGAAGCTCCACACCGAACTGTTCGACACGTTCAATCATCGTCTGCCGCAAGCGTTGCTCGACACGAAGACCGACATCGAGCGTCGCCTGAAGTCGTGATTCGTCCGATGATCGAATGATCGCGCGCTGAACTTGCGAGACGCCGGCATCACGGATCAAGTTAAGGATGCACACAACGATCCCACCGAGGGAGACTTCGGTGGGATTTTTGTTGCCTTGTGAGACTTCCGAAAGGCTTGCCAGGCAAGGATCGGGGCGGTTTTCGATAGGACTGTGGTGATAGCATTTCTCCTGTTGTTCTGTTCGGACAACGACTTTTCCATTCGGAACCCCAGGAGGCGCTGATGCACATGATGTTGATCGAAGGTATTGACGAACCGCTCATGCGATCGATTCGGTCGCGTGCGGCCATGTACGGGAGAACCCCGGAGGAAGAAGTGCTGACGATTCTGGATAACGTGGCGCGGGTTCCGGGGTTTCGCTCGCTGGGGGAAGCACTGTTGGCCATGCCGAATGTTGGACTGGACAGCGATTTTGAACGTATCAATTAAGGCAATGAGTGTCCGATGTATTTACTCGATACGAACGTTATTAGCGAGTGTCGGAAATGCGGGGGCGGTGACGAAGGGGTTCAGCGCTTTATCCGTCGGACCGATCGTGATCAATCACCGCGCTTTCTTTCGGTCATCACGCTGGGAGAACTACAGCGTGGTGTGAAAGTCCTTCGGCACCGGAATGATGCGCGACAGGCGGTGCTGATCGAGGCATGGCTCGAAAAGCTGAAACGCGATTACGCGCGAGAGATTTTGCCGGTGGACCAGACGATCTGTAACGTTTGGGCACGTCTACGCGTGCCCCATTCCGAGCACCCCATCGACAAGTTGATCGCTGCCACTGCGCTGGTGCATCGGCTTGTCGTGGTCACGCGCAACGTGAGGGATTTTTCCAGTACCGGCGTGGAGGTATACAACCCATTTGTGCACTGATCACGGTCGGTGTGAGCGCCGTACCGTCACTCGACCCATGCGCGCCGTGCGCTCGACAGGCGCCCCCACGCGACCTACAGTCGATTCTCCACCGCAAACTTGATCAACTCCGCCTGCCCCTCGATGCCGAGCTTGCGCTTGATGTTGAGCCGGTGCGTCTCCACGGTGCGGACCGACAAATCCATTTCCGTGGCAATTTGCTTGTTTGCCAGTCCGCGCGCGATCCGCGAGAGGATTTCGCGTTCGCGAGGTGTAAGCGTATCGATGGGCGCGTGCGACGTCGAGGCCTGCACCACGCGCGCGGCAATGGCGGCGCTGTAGTACGAATCGCCGCGCGCCACGCGTTCGATGGCGGTCACGATCTCGTGGGCGGGGGCATCCTTGAGCACGTAGCCGCGTGCGCCGGCGCGGACGGCCTGACGCACATATTCGGCGTTGTCATGCATCGAGAGGATCAGCACGGCGATGTGGGGGAACTGCTCGCGAAACTGGGCCGTCAGTTCAATGCCGTTCGTGCCGCGCATGCTGATGTCCATCAGCGCCAGATCCGGCGACGATGTCTTCGCCCGCGTGAGCGCTTCCTGTGCATTGCCCGCCTCACCGACGACCTGCAGGTTGGGCGAGGCATCGAAGCGTGCGCGCAGTCCATCGCGCACGAGCGGGTGATCGTCGATCAGGAGCAGTCGAATGGGATGCGCTTGCGTCATTGGTGTGAGGCTGTACGAAGCGCCGCTTTCGCGGCGGCGGGCGTGAGGGGCACCCACGCGCTGATGGTGGTAAGACCCGGCCACGACTGAATGCCGAGAACGCCGCCGACGGCATCGAGCCGCTCGCGCATATTGCGCAGGCCGATGCCATGGCTGGGATTGTGATGCACGTCGGTCACGTCGAATCCGCAGCCGTCGTCAGCAATCGACAGGTGAATGCCGTCGGGTTTGAACATCAGCAGGATCGAAACGCGCGACGCGTGCGCATGGCGTTCGATGTTGGTCAGCGCTTCCTGCGCGATGCGATAGAGCATTGTTTTGATGTTGTCGTCCAGCACGGGGGCGTCGCCTTCGACTTGCATCTCGACAGGCAGATTCGCATGCGAGCCGAACTCCCGTGCGAGCTGGTCGATGGCCGCGGCCAGACCGAGATCGTCGAGCATGGCCGGGCGCAGCGCCTGCGAAATACGTCGTACTTCCCCGAGCGTGCCGTTCAACCGCTCGATGGCCACGCCCAGCGCGGTGCTGGCGGCGGCGGGCGAGCCCGGCAAACGCATCGACGCCGACTCGAGCAGTAGCTTGACCGACACCAGCAATTGGCTGATGCCATCATGCAGTTCGCGCGAAATGCGCGCGCGCTCGACTTCCTGCGATTCCACCACCTGACGCGCCAGTTGGCGCAACTTCGCATCGGCGGTCTTGAGTTCGGTGATGTTCACGACGAGCCCGCACAGGGCCACGATCGCCAGGCATGTCGAGGCGATGAGGGTGATCCAGATCAGCGTGCGATCGATGTTCGCCTGCGCGCGCTCGTCCGACGCGCGCAGCGTAGCTTCGACGTCGTCGAGATAAATCCCGGTGCCGATCATCCAGTTCCAGCGGGGCAGGGCGACGACGTAGCCGAGCTTTGGCGCCATCTGGTGCAGGGACGGCTTTTCCCACGGATATTGCACGTAGCCGCCGCCGGCGCGCGCCGCCGCGATCAGGCGCTGGATCGTGGGCGCGCCCGACGCATCCTTGAGCGACCAGAGATTGTGGCCGACGAGCTCGGGTTGGCGCGGGTGCATCAGGCTGCGGCCTTCGAGATCGTAGACGAAAAAGTAGCCGTCCTTGCCGAACTCCAGGCGGGCAAGGATGGCGAGGGCCGCCTCGCGGGCGGCGGGCGTGTCGGGGCCGTCGTACAGCGGCTCGATGGCCTTGCGCGCAAGGCCCACGTAATGCAGCAGCTCCGCCCGCTTGTTGGCCAGCGATGTGGTTTGCACAGCGTCGTGCTGCGCGCTCGAAAGCTCGTTGCCTTGGTGTCGCACGGCCAGCGCGATGGCGACCATCGCCAGGGCCACCGGCAACAGCGCCAGGACGAAAAATTTCTGTCGGAGATTCATGGCATTCGGAAAGCTGCAATGCCGCGTTTCACGGGGCTTCGCTACGTAATAGCACGTAGCGGGCCTGCGTAGTTTCGCGCTTGTGGCGCAGCGGGCAAACGCCAATACTACACGCCGAATCGTGGCCGGGGCTGCCGAGTGTCATTCGTCAGCGTCTCGCCGGTGTTACGCCAGTTCGGATGTTCACACGCCGATGCGCTGCGTAGCACCACCGGTCCTTGCTGTGCGCAGGCCCCCGAAAGAGGGGCGCGTGCTGCGAGCCACGTTCCACGGTGCCGTCATGGTGCCGGGTCAAGAGGCGGGGCAGTGCCGCAACGGCGCGGTCCCGGGTTGCTGCCTGAAGGAGGCAGTTCCGAGGAGAGACAATGAATCGCATCTGGCAACAACTGCCCTGGGCAGCGGTGGCCGTCGTCGGCGCTTGCGCGCTTGGCACGGTGGCTCTATCGCGCGGCGAAACCGTCAGCGCACTCTGGATCGTGATCGCGGCTGTCTGCGTGTATCTGATCGCTTATCGTTTCTACAGCAAGTTCATCGCGACGCGCGTCGCGCAACTCGACGGCTCGCGCATGACGCCGGCCTGGCGCCATAACGACGGCCTGGACTACGTGCCGACCAATCGCTATGTGCTGTTCGGGCACCACTTCGCGGCCATTGCCGGCGCAGGACCGCTCGTCGGCCCGGTGCTCGCCGCGCAAATGGGCTATTTGCCGGGCATGTTGTGGATTCTCGCCGGAGTGGTGTTCGCGGGCGCAGTGCAGGACTTCATGGTGCTGTTCATTTCCACGCGCCGCGACGGCCGCTCGCTGGGCGATCTCGTGAAGTCCGAACTCGGCATGATTCCCGGGGTGATCGCGCTGTTCGGCGCGTTCCTCATCATGATCATCATTCTGGCCGTGCTGGCGCTGATCGTGGTCAAGGCGCTGGCCGGTTCGCCGTGGGGCACGTTCACCGTCGGACTGACGATCCCGATCGCGCTGTTCATGGGCGTCTATACACGCTACATCCGTCCGGGCCGCATCGGGGAAGTGTCGATCATCGGCTTCGTGATGCTGATGGCCGCGATCTTTTTCGGCCAGAACGTGCACGACAGCGCCACCTTTGCGCCGCTGTTCACGTTCGACGGCAAGCAACTCACGTGGATGCTGATCGGTTACGGTTTTGTCGCATCGGTGTTGCCTGTGTGGTTGTTGCTTGCGCCGCGCGATTATCTGTCGACGTTCCTGAAGATCGGCACGATCATGGCGCTGGCCATCGGCATTCTGGTGGTCGCACCCGAGCTGAAGATGCCCGCGCTCACGCAGTTCGTCGACGGCAGCGGCCCGGTCTGGTCGGGCAAGTTGTTCCCGTTCCTCTTCATTACGATCGCGTGCGGGGCCGTGTCCGGCTTCCATGCATTGATCTCGTCGGGCACCACCCCCAAGCTGCTCGATAACGAACTCAACGCGCGCTTCATCGGTTACGGCGGCATGCTGATGGAGTCGTTCGTGGCCATCATGGCGCTGGTCGCGGCCTCGGTGATCGATCCGGGCGTGTATTTCGCGATGAACAGCCCGGCCGCCGTGATCGGTACGACGCCCGAAGCCGTGGCGCACGTCGTCTCGGGCTGGGGCTTTGCCATCACGCCGGACGTGCTCACCGCCACCGCACACGCCGTGGGCGAGAACACGATCATCTCGCGTGCCGGTGGCGCGCCGACGCTCGCCGTCGGCATGGCCCAGATCCTGCACAAGGTGGTCGGCGGCGAAGCGATGATGGCGTTCTGGTATCACTTCGCGATTCTGTTCGAAGCGTTGTTCATCCTGACGGCGGTCGATGCAGGCACGCGTGCCGGCCGCTTCATGCTGCAGGATCTGCTGGGGACATTCGTGCCGTCGCTCAAGCGCACGGATTCGTGGCCCGCGAACCTGACCGCCACCGGTCTGTGCGTGGCTGCGTGGGGCTACTTCCTGTACCAGGGCGTGGTCGATCCGCTGGGCGGCATCAATACGCTGTGGCCGCTGTTCGGTATCTCCAACCAGATGCTGGCCGCGATCGCGCTGATCCTCGCGACGTGCGTGCTCTACAAGCTCAAGCGCGAGCGCTTTGCCTGGGTGACGGTCCTGCCCACGCTGTGGCTGCTGGCCTGCACGCTCACGGCCGGGTGGCAGAAGATGTTCGATGCGAATCCGAAGGTCGGCTTCCTGGCGCACGCGGCCAATTATCAGGCGGCGCTCGCCGACGGCAAGTTGCTCGCGCCGGCCAAGTCGGTCGCGCAGATGCAGCAGATCGTGTTCAACGATTACGTCGATGCAACGCTCTCCGGCGTGTTTATGTTCGTGGTCGTATCCGTGGCGATCTTCGGCGTACGCACCATCCTCGTGGCACGCCAGGCCAACAAGCCGACGGCTCGCGAAACGCCGTTCGAGCCGATGCCGACCGGTCGTCAGGTCTGAGGCCGGGGGCGACGCCATGCTCGATGAAGTCGGTAAGGTGGGCCGGTATCTGGGGCAGGCCATGCGTCTGATGGTCGGCCTGCCCGACTACGACACCTATGTCGCGCATATGCAGGCCACGCACCCGGATCAGCCGGTCATGAGCTACGAGGCGTTCTTCCGGGAACGGCAGGAAGCGCGCTACGGCGGCAAAGGCGGCGGACGATGCTGCTGAGGCGTCGTTGGCCTCAATCGCCTCGTCAGCCTCGTCAACCCAGAAAGTGAGAACGCCCGGTGAGCACTTCACCGGGCGTTTTTTCATGGGCCGACCCGCGCTGCGCTCACATCACTTTTGCGCATCGCGAGTGAGCGTTACCGCGACGATAGCGATCGAAGACCTGGGCGACGACGCGAACCAGCAAGCGTCCGGCCGGCAAGATGCGCAGTCCGTGGGCCTCGATGGCCACGAGACCATCGGCCGCCAGCTCGGCCAACTCGCCCAGCTCACTCGCAAAATAGCTGGCGAAGCGGATGTCGTAAGCCTGTTCGAGGGGCGCGAATTCCAGCGACATGTGGCACATCAGGCGCGAAATGACGTCGCGCCGGATATGGTCGTCGTCATCGAGTCGCACGCCACGCGCGATGGCGAGTCCGCCGGCATCGATGGCTTCGTAATACGCCTTCAGGGTCTTGGCGTTCTGTGCGTAGCTATCCCCCACCCGGCCGATGGCCGACATGCCCACCCCGACGAGGTCGCAATCGGCCCGTGTGCTGTAACCCTGGAAGTTGCGATGCAGACTGCCAGCGGCCTGCGCACGGGCGAGTTCATCGTCGGGCCGCGCGAAGTGATCCATGCCGATATAGACATAGCCCGCTGCGCTCAGGCGGGCAATGATCGTCTGCAACAGCGCCAGCTTTTGCGGGCCGTCCGGCAGGGCGTCGGGCAGGCAGCGCTGCATTTTGAACTGTTGCGGCAGATGCGCGTAGCTGAAGACCGACAGGCGCTCCGGCGCCATCTCGATCACGGCGTCGAGCGTATTCGAGAACGACTCGGGCGTTTGATACGGCAGGCCGTAGATCAGATCGAAGTTGACCGACCGGAAACCACAGCTTCGCGCGGCGTCGAGCGTGGCTTCGACCAGCGCGCGCGGCTGCACGCGATGAATCGCCGCCTGGACACGGGGATCGAAATCCTGCACCCCGATGGACAGACGATTGAACCCGAGCGCGCGCAAGGCGCGGATCGATGCCGGGCCGGCACTGCGCGGGTCGATTTCGATGGCGTACTCGGCGCTGTCGTCGAGCGTCATCACGAAATGGCGGCTGATGGCCTCGACAAGGGAGGCGATCTGTTCCAACGACAGGAACGTCGGCGTGCCCCCGCCCCAATGCATCTGCGCGAGCCCGCGGCCGGCGCCGAGCAGCGACGCCTGCCGCGCGATCTCGGTATGCAGGCGCTCGACGTAGGCCTGCGCGTGGGCGCGATTGTGCGTGACGATCTTGGTGCACGCGCAGTAGAAGCACACCGTGTCGCAGAACGGCACGTGGACATACAGCGACAGCGGTTTGCCAGTGCGCTTGGACTGCGCGGCTGCGCGCGCATAGTCGTCAGCGCCGAAGTTGTCACGGAATTGCAGTGCCGTCGGGTACGAGGTGTAGCGCGGCCCGTTCACGTCGTAACGGGCGAGCAGTTGTGCATCGAAGTGAAGCGGGGCGGACGGGGCCGCGGTGTTTCGCGGCGCCGGCGGCGTGCCGCATCGTGAATGCCCGTGACCCTCGGACGACGTCCGCGACGCACAGCCGGGACATGGCGTACCAGCGTGCGGTTCGCTGGGGGCTGCGGCGTTGGCGCAAGGCGTCGACGAAAGGCGGAGCGGAGTCATGACGCGGCCTGTAACAGTAGGTGATAGAGGACTGTAGCGGCGCTGCGAACGCCGCGCCCTGACCTGCGTCAAACACCCGGCTCACGGCGCGAAAGTGGCGCGAAAGTGGCGAGAAGCAGACGTGATGGCTGACGACGTCGAGTGAATTCCCGCATCTGTCGCGGATCCCGGTGCCCTGAGGCGCATGTCACAGGGCGGTCATGCACCAAAATCGTTGCCACGTCAGGCAAGTTTCGGCTGCCTACGGTAAGCTAGCGCCTTATTGAAGTCTCCCCGCCGTGTCGACAGCCCTGGCGGCACGCACGGCCCACCCCGGAACGATCCGGGGCGGGGGTCAGGCCGGTGCCCGCGGGTGCGCGCAGCGCCGGTGAATGGCCGGCCCGCCCATGCTTGTCCTTGCCAGTACGACGCGGCACATCACGATTGGAAACACTATGGATCGTCTGCAATCGATGCGCGTTTTCGTCAAAGTGGCCGACAACGGCAGCTTTGCCCGTACGGCTGCCCAGATGGACCTGTCGGCCGCCGTGGTCACGCGGCACGTCGCCGAACTGGAATCGCATCTCGGTGTTCGCCTGCTCAATCGCACCACGCGCAGTCTGTCGCTGACCGGTGCCGGGCAGGTGTATCTCGAACGCTGCCGGCAGATCATCGACGAAGTCGACGAGGCCGACGCCCTCATCTCCAGCGCCTCACGCGATCCGAAAGGCACCTTGAAGGTCGTTGCGCCGGTGTCGTTCGGTCTACGCAACCTCGCACCGCTCGTCAAGAAGTACCAGGAGTTGCACCCGAAGGTCGTGGTCGATCTCGCGCTGACCGACCGGGCGGTCGATCTGGTGGAAGAGGGCTACGATTGCGGCATTCTGCTCACGCGCATGATCAACAGCGAAAGCCTGATTTCACGCGTGCTCGCCGAGACGCGCGTGATGTTGTGTGCTTCGCCGGCGTATATCGCCGAGCACGGCGAACCGGTCACGCCCCAAGAGCTGGGCGAGCACGGTGTGCTCGGTCTGCCGAATGACATCTGGAGCGAAGACCGCGTGTTTTCCGGCCCGGACGGCGAGGTGCGCGTGCGTGTGCAGAACAAGTTCATCTGCAACAACACGGCGCTGCTGCGTCAATCGGTGCTGCTGGGGCACGGCATTGCGTTCCTGCCGTCATATCTCGTGGGGCACGATGTGCGCGACGGCGATCTCGTCGCGCTGATGCGCAACTACTCCCAAACGCCGGTCGATGTCTCGCTCGTCTATCCCAGCCGGAAGTATCTGTCGGCCAAGACGCGCGGTTTCATCGATCTCACCGTCGAGTATTTCCGCCAGAACGAAGGCATTTCGGCGGCCGAACGCTGGGTGCCCCCCAAGATCCCGTCGCCGAGCGCGCCCACCACGGGCATTTCGGTGTGACGTAGTGCGCTTCGCGAGATGAAAAAACGGCCACTCCCGCAAGGAAGTGGCCGTTTTCATTGCCCGGCGACAACCGGGCGATGCCGTACTCGATCCGCTTAGAACGGCGGATCCTCGTCCTCGACGGCAGCGTTGTTGGACGCGCCGGACGTGGCTTCCTTCTTGACCGGCTTGGCTTTGGCCGTCGTTTTCCGGGCCGCTGTCTTCTTGGCCGGTGCCTTCGCCGCCGCGGTCTTCGTTGCCGTCTTGCGCGCCGGGGCGGCTTTGCCGTCAGCCTCGGCGTCGCCAGCCTTCGCAGCCGTCTTCTTCGGTGCCTTCGCTTCGAATTCGAAGCCGATGGTGCCGTCCTTCTGCTTGGCCAGATACGCCTTGAACGTTCGCCCCGTACGCGACGACTTGAAGCTCGTCAGCAGATCCGTCTTGCCCTCGGTCAGCAACTTGTGAATCTGCTCGCGCGTGATTTCCTGCTGGAGAATCACCTTGCCCGACGTGAAGTCGCAAGTCTTCGGGCTGGCGACGGCGTTCTCGCAGACATAACGCATGCCGTGCTCGAACACGTTTCCGCCGCACTTCGGACACTTGCCGACCGGCTCCTGTCCCGTGAAATCGGGGGCCTCACCGTCTTCGTCGCCGCTGTCCTGGCCGAAGTCGAACTCGAGCTTGTAACCCATCTCGTCGTCGGGCGAGAGCTTGAGAATGGCCGAGAACGGACGGCCCATCTTGCTGCGGAATCCCGACAGCGGTCCGATGGTCTTGTTCTTGAGCAGGTCCTCGACTTCCGGGATTTCGAACTGACGCCCGCCCGGGATCTTCGAGATCGAGAAGGCGCAGCTCGTGCACGCGAAGCGCCGATAGTTCTCTTTGACCACGCTGCCGCAATGCGGACACGGCGTGGTGAGCGTGGCGTAGTCGCCCGGGATCGTGTCCGAGTCGTATTCCTTCGCGCGCTTGACGATGGTCTGCGTCATTTGCGCGATCTCGTGCATGAACTCATCACGCTTGAGGCCGCCGCGCTCGATTTGCGAGAGCTTGGCTTCCCATTCGCCCGTGAGTTCGGGCAGCGTGAGTTCGTCGACGCCGAGCCCGCGCAGCAGTGTCATCAACTGGAAGGCCTTGGCGGTCGGATGCAACTCGCGGCCTTCGCGCACGAGATACTTTTCCGTCAGCAACCCTTCAATGATGGCCGCCCGCGTGGCCGGGGTCCCCAGACCCTTGCCCGCCATCGCCTCGCGCCACTCTCCCTCTTCAACGAGCTTGCCCGCGCCTTCCATCGCCGAGAGCAGCGTCGCTTCGCTGTACCGTGCCGGAGGCTTGGTTTGCAGGCCGACCGATTCGACCTTGTCGACGCCAACCTTCTCGTCCTTCGCGACCGGCACGAGGTTCGGCTGCTCTTCCTTGCCGTCTTTCCCGTCGCCCTGCGCTTCCTTGCCGTAAATGGCCAGCCAGCCAGCGTTGACGAGCACCTTGCCTTCGGTCTTGAAGTGATGGCCCACCACTTCCGTGATCCGGGTCGTCACCTGATACTCGGCCGCCGGGAAGAACACCGCCAGGAAGCGCTTGACGACGAGGTCGTACAGCTTTTGTTCCGGCTCGGAGAGGTTCTTCGGCGCCTGCAGCGTCGGGATGATGGCGAAGTGATCGCTGATCTTGCTGTTGTCGAAGATCCGCTTGTTCGGCTTGACCCAGTCCTTGCTCAGGATCTGGTTGGCGAACTGGTGGTAGTTGTTGCTCTCCTTGAGCACGGCCATCGTCTCCTTGACGGTGGCCAGATAGTCTTCCGGCAGCGCGCGCGCGTCGGTACGCGGGTACGTCAGCACCTTGTGCTTTTCATACAGCGCCTGCGCCAGACCCAGCGTGTTCTTGGCAGAGAAACCGAAGCGGCCGTTGGCCTCGCGCTGCAAGCTCGTCAGGTCGAACAGCAGCGGTGAGAGTTGCGTCGACGGCTTCGATTCTTCCGTGACCGTGCCCTGCTTGCCGCGCACCGCCGCCACGACCGACTCGGCCGCCGCAACGCTCCACAGACGCGAATCGCGCTGCTCCGGATCGAATTCGTTGCGCTTGAAGCTCGGATCGAACCAGCGGCCTTCGTAGAAGCCTGAGGCGGCAACGAAATCGGCGCGCACTTCCCAGTAGTCGCGCGACACGAACTTGCGAATCTTCTCTTCGCGCTCGACCACGATCGACAGCGTCGGCGTCTGCACGCGACCGACGGTCGTCAGGAAGAAACCACCGCCCTTGCTGTTGAACGCGGTCATGGCACGCGTGCCGTTGATGCCCACGAGCCAGTCGGCTTCGGCGCGGCTGCGCGCGGCGTCGGCCAGCGGCAGCATGTCGTCGTCGCTGCGCAGGCGACTGAAGCCGTCACGAATCGACTGCGGCGTCATCGATTGCAGCCACAGCCGCCTGACCGGCTGCTTCGCCTTCGCGTGTTGCGCAATCAGGCGAAAAATCAGTTCCCCTTCGCGTCCCGCGTCACAGGCGTTGATCAGGACGTCCACGTCCTTGCGCTTGATGAGCCGCGTGAGCACCTTCAGACGCGACTCGCTCTTGGCGATCGGCTTGAGGTCGAAATGCGGAGGAATCACGGGAAGGTTGGCGAAACTCCACTTGCCGCGTTTGACTTCATAGTCTTCCGGCGCGCCGATTTCGACGAGGTGGCCAACTGCCGACGAGACGACGTAGTCGTCGTTCTCGAAGTACTCGTCATGCTTGGTAAAGCCGCCCAACGCCCGCGCGATGTCATTCGCGACGGACGGTTTCTCGGCAATGATCAGAGCTTTTGACATGACGTTAGGTAATGGTGAGGGGGCGTCGGCAAGCGACATTCGTTGGCTTTATAACATATAGCCAGTCCGGCGTTGCCGTCGGATCGGGCACAAGGCATGCCTGAAAGCGGCACATCATAAGCGCGTCGCAAGCCGGCGGCAAGCGCAGGCCCGGCGGCGCGGCCCCACCGCTGCGACACGGCGTCGCGCTTTGCCTGATGCGCTTGCCGGTCGGCTCCGACGGGGCTATCCGGCAAGCAGGTGCTCGCGCAGCGCAGGGGCGGCCACCGTCGCGTCGCCCAGCACTCGCGCGTCGAGCATACGCTCGAGAATGCCGACGGCCGGCAGCACTGGGCCAAAAAAACGGGCCTGTCCCGCCGGCTGCTGCGCATCCTGAACGAGCAGGGTCGGAAAGTTCTCGATGTCGTGATCGTCGAGCCAGTCGGCGTGCGTCTCGATATCCACCCAGACGAAGCACAGCGCCGGATGGCGGGCCGCCAATTGCTCGAACGCCTGCGCATACTCGCGGCAGGTGCCGCACCACGCCGCGCACATGCAGGCCACGAGACGCGTGTTGCCATCGGCCAGCGCGGCAGCCAGCGCGGAGCGGTCGGCCACAGGATCGAAAACGGGCATGGTGTCGGTGATGTCGGTATCTCGGAATTGGGAGGGGGCGCAGCGGCGACCGGCGCATTTCAGGCATCGGCCTCGGCGACCCGGGCATTCGTCAGCGTACGCCCCGGTCGGTCTGCCGGGCAAATCGTCCGCCGGCCAGTCGGGCGATCCGGCCGTCGAGTTCAAGCACGCTCAGATGCGCAAGCACGGTGGTGATCGCCAGGCCGGTGCGCCCGCAAAGGGTGTCCGCGCTGACCGGATCATACCCCAGCGCTTCCAGGACTGCTGCCATGCCGGGGGGCGCGGCGGTGGGCGTCGCCACGGTGGCGCGGGCCGTCGGTGGGCCACTGGCGCGCACGGTCTCCGCCATGCTGAATGGATCGGTCGCCGCGCCGTCGGACGGCGGGCGCCTCGATACACGGGCCTGTCCGCCATGTGCGCTTTTGCGCGCATTTCCCGCGCTTCCCCTGTCCGACAGGGGGAGCGTTTCCACGCTCGGCGCGGGCGGCGCAATGCCCAAGGCTTCGAAGACGTCGTCGGGCGATGTCGCGAGCGTGGCACCGTCGCGGATCAACGTGTGGCAGCCGCGGCTTTGCGGCGCGTGGATCGAGCCGGGCACGGCGAGCACGTCTCGGCCCAGATCGCCTGCCAGACGTGCTGTGATCAGCGATCCCGAGTGCGTGGTGGCCTCGACGACCACGGTGCACCGTGCGAGCGCGGCAATCAGCCGGTTGCGCCGCGGGAAGTGATCGGCACGCGGTGGTGTGCCCACGGGGAACGCGGACAGCACGAGGCCGCGCTCAGCGATGCGCTCGGCCAAGTCGCGATGATGCGTCGGGTAGACGAGATCAGGCCCCGTGCCCACGACGGCGCAGGTGCCGCCCGCCGTCTCGAGCGCGCCTTCGTGCGCGGCAGCGTCGATGCCTGCCGCCAGCCCCGACACGACGGTCACGCCCGCGTCGCCGAGCGCGCGGGCGAAGTGTCGCGCGTTGTCGCGTCCCTGCGGCGTGGCGCGGCGGCTGCCGACAAGCGCCGCCGCAATGGCCCCGGCGCGGTTTGGCAGACCGGCATCGCCGCGGCAATACAGGATTGGGGGGGCGTCGCCAAGCGTCAGCAGCTCACGCGGGTAGGCCGGCTCGGACAACGTGACGACCGCACACCCGGGACGACTGGCCCAGTCGACGGTACCGGCGATCTGTGCCGTCAACTCGGCGGACATCGGCGCGAGCAGCCTGTCCACGAGCGTGTCCGGCAGCACGCCAGCGAGCCTGGCGCGCGACGCCCGGAAGATCGCTTCAGGCACCCCGAATGCCCTCAGCAGACGCCGTACCGCAGCCGGGGGTACCCCGGGCGTGTGGCACAGCCGCAGCCAGTCCTTGATTTCCGCGCGGTCGGCCCCGATATGAGGGCTATCGTGCGTGGCGTCGGTGTGAAGGGCGCTTTCGCGGGACATGACGTCAGAACGGGCCTCGGGACAGGGCTCGGCGCAAGAGGCTCGGGCGGGGCGCGCGTGGCCCGCCGTCAGCGTCGAGAGGGGCGCTATGCTAAAATTTTTCATCATCCGGTAAGCATTGACCGGGGGGCCAAGGCGGATATCCCCTGCGGCGCGAGCATCGCGACGCAGCTGCCATCGCAGGATTGTGCGTTCACGGCCACTCGCAGGGCAATGCGGCGAATTCCCGTTTTCATCATGGCATTACTGACAATTCTTCAATATCCCGATCCGCGTCTGCACAAGGTGGCCAAGCCGGTTGCCAAGGTCGACGATCGGATCCGCAAGCTCGTCAAGGACATGGCCGAGACCATGTACGACGCCCCCGGCATTGGCCTCGCGGCCACGCAGATCGACGTGCACGAGCAAGTCATCGTGATGGATCTCTCGGAAACGCGCGACGAATTGCGCGTGTTCATCAATCCCGAGATCGTCTGGCGCAGCGACGAACAGAAGGTTTATGAAGAGGGCTGCCTCTCGGTGCCCGGCATCTACGACGAAGTCGAGCGCGCCGACCGCGTGCGCGTGCGCGCCCTGAACGAGCAGGGTGAGGCGTTCGAACTGGACGCCGACGGCCTGCTCGCCGTGTGCATCCAGCACGAGATGGATCACCTCAAGGGCCGCGTGTTCGTCGAGTATCTCTCGCCGCTCAAGCGCAACCGCATCAAGCAAAAGATGAAAAAACAGGTCGAACGCGCCTGAACCACTCCGGCGGCGCCCAGCGTGGGCGCGGCCGGTAAAGTCCTCTATACTTGCAGCGCTCGCGGGCGCGTGTGTCCGCTTTCTGCCGCTGCGACGGGGCGTCATCGAACGTCTGCCGTCGGGCCAACTCCCGACTGTTTGCCGAGATGTCCATCGCCATCGCTTCGTCGTCCTCCCGCACCCGCACGATCTACTGGCTGAGCGCCGCGCTCCTGTTTGCCTTCCTGCTGGCGGGCCTGTTCGACCGCGACCCCTGGAAAGCCGACGAGCCGTATTCCGTAGGCATGGTGCTCAACTTCTTTCGCGGCCACGATCTGGTCGTGCCGCACGTGGCCGCCGATCCGTTCGTGGAGAAGCCCCCCGTGATGTACTGGACGGGCGCGTTCTTCGCTCGGCTGGCGTCCGGTGTGCTGCCGGTCTTCGATGCGGCCCAGCTCGCGGTGCTCGCTTGGCTGGTCGTTGCGGTGATCTGCGTCGGCCGGCTGGCGCAACGCCTCTACGGCCCTGCGGATACGCAAAATACGGACACATTCAACTGGCTCGCGCCCATGCTCATGGTCGGCAGCTTCGGGGCCATCGAGAACATTCACAAACTGACGGCGGATGTGCCGCAACTGGCAGGCGCCGCGCTCGCGCTGGCGGCGCTGGCCCGTCTGGCGAAAGCCGAGAACTCGTCGCGCTTGTGGGGACTCCTGTTTGGCACGGGCGCCGGTATTGCCTTTCTGAGCAAGGGCCTGCTGGTGCCCGGTGTGCTGGGTCTCACCGCACTGGTCGTGCTCGCCGTGCCGGCGTATCGTACGCGCCGCTATGCGGGGGCGCTCGGCTGGGCGGTGCTGGCGTCGCTGCCGTGGCTGGTGATCTGGCCTGCGTTGTTCTGGCATGCCTCGGAGCCACTTTTCATTGAGTGGTTCTGGGATAACAACTTCGGTCGGTTCTTCGGCTTTGTCCATCTCGGCGGAGAACGCACGACCTATGGCAGCGATCTCGCGAGCCTGATCGGGCTGACCTTTCCGGCGGGCTGGCTCGCGCTGGGCGCGCTGATCGCGCAACTGCGACAGGGCGGCGGGTTACGGCGTTACGTGATCGATTTTCCGGAGCAGGCCATGCTCTGGCTGTACGCCGGCTTGTTCGTGGCGACGCTCGTCGCGTCGTCGGCCATTCGCGACATCTATATGTTGCCGCTCTTTCCGGCTATCGCGGTGCTGGGTGCGAACGCACGCTTGCCAACGTGGCTCGAGAAGGCGTGGTCGGGCGTGGCGCTCGTGCTCATGAGTGCGCTGGGACTGTTCCTCTGGGTGCGTTGGGGGCTGCAACTGACCGGGAACGGGCACGTCGCCGCGGGCCCGATCGGCAAGTGGCTGCCTCTCGATTACGTGCTGCCGTTCTCGCCGGGGCTGGTGCTCGCGGCGGTTGTCGTCGCCGCGTTGTGGGTGAGTGCCATCGTGCACCGCCGTCAGCTCGGTGCCCTGGTCTTCGGTTTCGCCGGGCTGATGTTCGTCTGGGGAACGCTTTCCACGCTGTTGCTGCCCTGGATCAACGAGGCTCGCAGCTACCGCACGCCGTTCGAGGGACTGCGTGAGTCGCTTGCCCATGCGGCGCCACATGGCACGCCATTGGCGACCCGATGCGTCGGGTCGTTCAACGTCGGCGAGTCGGAGCGCGCCATGCTCGACTATTTCATCGACGTGCGTCCGGTACAGCTTCCGGATCTGGCGGATGCGTCGCGCTGCGACGTGCTGCTGGTGCTCGACAAGGCCAACGCGCGCATCCCCGCGCCGGACGGCTGGCGTGAGATCTGGCAGGGCGGCCGTGCAGGCGATACCAACGAGCGCTTCCGCGCCTTCGTGGCGCCTTCGACTGCGGTGGCCGCGTCCGCCGCCGGCACCGTCAAATAAGTTATCGCGTTAGCCCAAGGAAGTTCGTCATGACGCTTCGCATCGTCTTCGCCGGTACGCCGGAATTCGCACAAACCGCGCTTGCCGCCATCGACGCCGCTGACTTCCCTGTCGAGTTGGTGCTCACTCAGCCGGATCGTCCGGCCGGTCGCGGCATGAAGCTGCACGCCAGTCCGGTCAAACGATACGCCCAGACGCATGGCATGCCGGTGTCGCAGCCGGCGTCGCTGCGCCGTAACGGCAAGTTTCCGGAGGAAGCCGCGGCCGCCATCGAACAACTGCGCGCGCTGGCACCCGATGTCATGGTCGTGGCCGCTTACGGCCTGATCCTGCCGCAGGAAGTGCTCGATCTGCCTCGATACGGGTGCCTGAACATTCATGGCTCGCTGTTGCCGCGCTGGCGCGGTGCGGCACCGATCCATCGTGCCATCGAGGCGGGCGACGCCGAGACCGGCATCACTATCATGCAGATGGACGCCGGCCTCGACACCGGCGCGATGATTCTGCGCGAGGCCGAGCCCATCCGCCCGGACGACACCACGGCGACGCTGCACGACCGCATGGCGGCGCTTGGCGGCAAGTTGATCGTCGACGCCTTGCGTCAGCTCGCGCGCGACGGGCATCTGCCGAGTGTTGCCCAGCCCGACGCCGGGGTGACCTACGCGGAAAAGATCGCCAAGCAGGAAGCGGTGCTCGATTGGCGCAAACCCGCCGAGGGACTGGCGCGCCAGGTCCGGGCGTTCGATCCTTTCCCGGGGGCGCTCGGCACAGTGCACGACACCCCCGTCAAGCTGTGGCGCGCGTGCGCCGTGGCGGGCAAGCCGGGGGCTGCCCCCGGCACCGTTCTCGACGTGAGCGCCGACGCGATCGTCGTCGCATGCGGGGCGGGCGCGCTTCATGTGACCGAGTGCCAGAAGCCGGGCGGCAAACGTCTGCCGGTACGTGAATTCCTTGCGGGGTTCGCACTGGCGCCCGGCGATGTTTTCGCGGCAGGCCACCCGCCGGCGAAGTAATATCGACCGAATCGACCGTTCTGTTCATTGAAACCGTACGGAAAAATCGTAAAACGTCACGGAATCGGCGGGAAATTCCAGCGAACGTCTGAAAAGTATCGATGCGAACGCCGCTGCCGTTGAATTTTTGACGACCGGCACCATCTAACGCCCGAGGACACGCAAAGTGCGTGGTTTCCTCGGGTCATCAAGATTTGCAGAGGAGAACACCATGTTCAATTGGATGAAGACCACCCTGCTGATGGCGGCCATCACCGCGTTGTTCATGGTGGTGGGCGGCATGATCGGCGGCAGGCAGGGCATGATGCTCGCGCTGGCGTTCGCGCTGGCGATGAATTTCTTTTCCTACTGGTTCTCGGACAAGATGGTGCTGCGCATGTACAACGCGCAGCAAGTCGACGAGACAAGCGCACCGCAGTTTTACAACATGGTGCGCGAGTTGTCGCAGCGTGCCGGGCTGCCGATGCCGAAGGTCTACCTGATCAACGAGGACGCGCCCAACGCGTTCGCGACCGGGCGCAATCCCGAGAACGCGGCCGTGGCTGCCACGACCGGCATTTTGCGTGTGCTCTCCGATCGAGAGCTGCGCGGCGTGATGGCGCATGAGCTGGCGCACGTGAAACATCGCGACATTCTCATTTCGACGATTTCCGCCACGATGGCCGGTGCGATTTCCGCGCTCGCCAACTTCGCCATGTTCTTCGGTGGGCGCGACGAGAACGGCCGCCCCTCCAATCCGATCGCGAGCATTGCCGTGGCGATCCTCGCGCCGTTGGCCGCCTCGCTGATCCAGATGGCGATTTCGCGCGCGCGTGAATTCGAGGCGGACCGCGGCGGCGCGGAAATCTCCGGCGACCCGCAGTCGCTGGCGATGGCGCTCGACAAGATTCATCGTTATGCGCAGGGTATTCCGTTCGAGGCGGCCGAGCAGCATCCGGCCACGGCGCAGATGATGATCATGAACCCGCTGTCCGGCGGCGCGATCGCGAATTTGTTCTCGACACACCCGGCGACCGAGGAGCGCGTCGCCCGACTGATGGAGATGGCGCGCACCGGGCAGTATCCGGCCTGATCGCGCGCCGCATGCACGAAAGTGAGGCCTGAGCTCGCCGGCCATGGCCTCGCCCGCCGGCGCGGGCGTCACCGTCCGGCGCGCATCACCAGTCTGCTATTCTGTGGCCCGACAGCCGTCCGATATCTCCCATGCCCGCCGTCGCGCGGGCATGTTCGTTTGTAGAAAGCCCATGCCGCAATCGAGTCTGCCCACCGAATCCCTGGCCTATGCGCTGCAGCGCGCCGCGCAGGCCCTCGAATCCGTCCAGAAGGGCACCGCATTGCCGCAAGCGCTGGCCCAGGCCACCACGCAATGCGCACCGACCGTGCGGGCCGCCGCACAAGATCTCGCTTACCGCGCCGTGCGCCGGCTGGGCAGCAGCCGCGCGTTGCTCGCCTTGCTCGTCAAGCCCGCACTGCAAGCGCGCGTGCGCGACATCCTGCTGTGCGCATTGGCGTTGCTGCAAGACGCCGCCGAGGATGCTGCGTACACCGAATTTACGGTCGTCGACCAGGCCGTGGAGGCGATTGCCGTGCAGCGTCGCACCGTCGCCGCGAAGGGGTTGGCCAACGCTGTGCTGCGTCGCTTCCTGCGCGAGCGCGAGCGCCTGATGGCCGAGATCGCGAAGCAGCCCGAAGCCCGCTGGAACTACCCCGCGTGGTGGATCGACACCGTGCGCGCAGGCTATCCCGATCAATGGGAGACGTTGCTCGCCGCCGGCGACAGCCGCGGGCCGATGACGCTGCGCGTGAACACACGTCGCGTCAGTGTGGCCGCCATGCAGGCAAGTCTGGCGGCGGCGGGCATGGACGCCGAGATCATCGGTCCGGTCGCGTTGCGGCTCGCGCAAGCCGTGCCGGTGGACCGTCTGCCCGGTTTTGCCGACGGATGGGTGTCGGTGCAGGACGCCGGGGCACAACTGGCCGCGCCGCTCGTGCTGGGCGAGTCACCGCGTGCCGGCATGAGGGTGCTGGACGCGTGCGCCGCCCCCGGCGGCAAGACCGGCCATTTGCTGGAAATGGCCGACGTGCAAGTCACGGCGCTCGAGTCGGATCGCCTGCGCGTGCCGCGCATCTACGAAAACCTCGAGCGCCTGGGACTCAGTGCGGACGTGCGGATCGGCGACGCCGGCACACCGTCGAAGTGGTCTGGCGGCGGCTGGGACGGCATGCCGTTCGATCGCATTCTGGCGGACGTGCCGTGTTCGGCGTCCGGCATCGTGCGGCGTCATCCGGATATTCGCTGGCTGCGTCGCCGGGCCGACATTGCGGCCCTGGTCGAAGAGCAGCGGCGCATTTTGCTGGCGCTCTGGGACACGTTGGCCGTGGGCGGCGAGTTGATCTATGCGACGTGCTCGATCTTCCCGGCGGAAAATGAGCAGCAAGCGCAATGGTTTGAACGTATTCGCACAGATGCGGTACGATTGGACGCTCCCGGGCAATTGCTGATGACCCCTGGCGGCGCCCACGACGGCTTCTATTACGCTCGCTTCCAGAAACGGTGACCTTTTCCCAACGGCTACTGGCCAGTTTGCTGCCGCTGCTGCTGTGCGTTTTTGCGCTCGGCTTCGCTGCGCCCGCGCGCGCCGAAAATGACATCCAGGTGCGCGAAGCGCGGCTCGAGCCGTCCGAGGGCGGCTGGTTGCTCGACGCGCGCTTTGCCTTTGAGCTCAACAGCAGCCTGGAGGACGCGGTCAATCGCGGCATCTCGCTCTATTTCACAACCGACTTCGAACTCACTCGCTCTCGCTGGTACTGGTTCGACGAGAAGGTCGTGACCACGTCGCAGAGCGTGCGGTTGTGGTTCCAGCCGCTCACGCGTCAGTATCGCGTCTCCAGCAATAGTGGGAACAGCAGCAACAGCGGATTGCAGCTTGGCTTCGGCTCGTTGCGCGAGGCGCTCGCGCTCGTGCGCAATGTGAGCGGTTGGCGCGTCATCGAGAAGGGCGTCGTCAAACCTGGCACGCAATATCAGGCCTCGGTACGCATGCGGCTCGACAATGCGCTGATGCCCAAGCCGTTCCAGATCGACGCGGTCAACAATCGCGACTGGAATCTCAGCTCCGACTGGGCGCGCTTCATGTTCTCGCCCGCGCCACCGTCGGCGGCGGCCAGCGCTCCGGCGCTCCCGGTCGTAGCGACGAGCACGCCGCTCGACCCCGTGAATCATGCGTTCCGTCTGAGGGGCCATTTGCCACTTGCCTTCAGCGCGGCGCTGCCGCCCGGAGTCGCCCGTGTCAAGTAACGGCGGCGGCCTGCTCAAGCGCATCGTCATTCGCACGCTGATCGTCACGATGGCGCTCGTGGCCATCGGGCTGTTCGGCCTGCTTGCGCTGGCATCGGCCAATACCGAATTCTTCGATCGCTACTATTCGCTGCTCTACACGGCGAACATCGCGGTGGCGATCATCTTCGTCTTCATCGTCGGTGCGCTCGTCTGGATCATTCTTGCGCGGCTGCGCGAGCGACGCTTCGGCACGCGACTTCTCGCCAAGCTGGCCATCTTCTTCGCGCTGGTGGGGGTGCTGCCGGGCGGCATCATCTATCTGGTGTCGCTGCAGTTCGTCTCGCGCAGCATCGAGTCGTGGTTCGACGTGCGCGTCGAGACGGCGCTCGACTCCGGCCTCGAACTCGGACGCGCCATCCTCAACAACGGTCTGTCGGACCTCAGCGCCAAGGCGCAACTCGTGGCCGACAACCTTGCGTCGAGCGGCGACAAGGGGGGAACGCTCGCGCTGCTGCGCATGCGTGACCAGTTCGGCCTGCAAGACGCGACCATCGTCGACGGCAATGGGCGTGTGCTCGCGTCGGCGTCTGGCAGCTTCAATGCGCTGGTGCCGGATCTGCCGACGCCGCTCATGCTGCGTCAGGCGCGCACACAGTCGCGCGGCTATACGGCCATCGAAGGCGGCAGCGAGGGCTACGACAAGCATCAGGCACGCGATCAATTGCGCTGGCGCGTGGTGATCCGCATTCCTTCCGGGTACACGTCGTCATTGCAAGACGAAGAGCGTTTCCTGCAAGTCACGCAACTGGTGCCGGCCAATCTTGCGCAGAACGCCGAGGCGGTGCAGAGCGCCTATCGCGAATATCAGGAAAAGGCGCTGGGCCGCACGGGCCTGCGCAAGATGTATATCGGCACGCTGACGCTGTCGCTGTTCCTCGCCACGTTCGTGGCGATGATGCTCGCGCTAGCACTCGGCAACCAGCTCGCGCGGCCGCTCTTCCTGCTGGCACGCGGCACGCAGGAAGTCGCGGCAGGCGATTTGTCGCCGAAAGGGGAAATGCGCACCAACGACGAATTGGGCTTCCTGACGCAGGCGTTCAATGCCATGACGCGTCAGTTGTCCGACGCGCGCGCCACGGTCGAGCGCAATCGGCTGGCGCTTGAAAGTTCGAAGGCGCACTTGGAGAGTATTCTGTCGAGCCTCACGGCCGGCGTGTTCGTCTTCGATCGCGACTTCCGCCTGACGACGGCCAATGCCGGCGCCGAACGTATCTTCAAGCAGAGCTTGCAGGGTGAGCTGAACCGCTCGCCTGCGCATATTCCGGCGTTGGTGGAGTTTGGTGAGACGCTGCGTCGCGCGTTCGCCGATCGCGATGCGAACGCCGATCTCGGCCCGGGCGGGCACTGGCAGCAGCAGATCGGTCTGACGCTGCCGGGCGAGACCGATGCCGTGACGCTGCTCGTGCGCGGTTCGCATTTGCCGGAGCCGATGGTCGCGGTGGCGGGCGTGCCGACGCGTGCGGGCGGCGGCTACGTCGTGGTGTTCGACGATATCAGCGATGTGATTTCGGCACAGCGTTCGGTCGCGTGGGCCGAGGTGGCGCGGCGTCTGGCACACGAGATCAAGAATCCGCTCACACCGATCCAGCTCTCCGCCGAGCGGCTGCAAATGAAATTGTCCGACAAGCTGCCGCCGGCCGATGCCGAGGTGCTGCGCCGGGGCGCGACGACCATCGTCAACCAGGTGGCGGCCATGAAGCGCATGGTCGACGATTTCCGCGACTACGCGCGACTGCCGCCAGCGATCATGCATTCGCTGCAACTCAACGAGTTGATCGGCGAGGTGCTGACGTTATACGGGGTGGATGAAGGGCGCGGCGCGATTCGTCCGAATCTGGATGCGGACCTGCCGGAGATACGCGGCGACTCGACGCAATTGCGTCAGGTTATTCATAATCTGCTGCAGAATGCTCAAGATGCCGTCAGCGCAACCGAAAAGCCTCTTATCACGGTGGAAACGAAGACAGTAGAATACGCAGGAACGGACATGCAGCCCGGCGAACCGAAACGCACGGCAGTGCGCTTGACGATCACGGACAACGGGCCGGGCTTCCCGGCGCGCATTCTGACCCGCGCATTCGAGCCCTACGTGACCACGAAGTCGAAGGGCACCGGACTCGGACTCGCGATGGTCAAGAAGATCATCGACGAGCATCAGGCGCGCATCGACATTCGCAACCGGCCATTACCCGAGGGCGAAGGCAGTGCAGGCGCACAGATTTCGATCTTGTTTACTCAATTGGCTGACGACCAGGAACTGTCGCGCAACAAGCCGGCAGAACACACGAAGGTAGCGTAAATGGCAACCATTTTGGTGGTGGATGACGAAATGGGGATCCGGGAGCTGCTCTCCGAGATTCTGAGCGACGAGGGGCATGTCGTGGAGGTCGCGGAGAACGCGCAGGAAGCGCGGGCCTTTCGCGCCGCGCACACGCCCGATCTCGTGCTGCTCGATATCTGGATGCCCGATACCGACGGCGTAACCTTGCTCAAGGAATGGGCGGCGCAGCAGTTGTTGACGATGCCCGTGATCATGATGTCGGGCCACGCCACGATCGATACCGCCGTCGAGGCGACCAAGATCGGTGCCCTCAATTTCCTCGAAAAGCCCATTGCCCTGCAGAAGCTGTTGCAGGCGGTGGAGCAGGGGCTCGCGCGCGGCAAACGCGAACTGTCTGGCGGCGCGCCCAGCGCATTCGCCGCCGATGACGACGCGCCTGACGCGGGCGTCTTCGGCGAGAGCGAACCGCGCCACGTGGGCGGGGGCCTGAACGGCTCGGCGGTGCATCACGCGCCGCTCGGCGCGCACGATCTCGATGGCGGCGTCGCGGGGGCGGTGGTGGGCATGTCGGGCGACATCTCGTTCGACGTTCCGCTGCGCGAGGCGCGCGATGCGTTCGAGCGTGCCTACTTCGCCTACCATCTGGCCAAGGAGCACGGCAGCATGACGCGCGTGGCCGAGAAAACGGGCCTGGAGCGCACGCACCTGTATCGCAAGCTCAAGCAACTGGGCGTGGAGCTCTCGAAGAGCAAGACATGACGGAGGTGCGGCGCGCCCGAGCGCGCTGCGACGCCGCTTTCCAGCGGATTTTTTCAACGAAGGGCTTGCGCGAAGCGTCGGCAGTCTCTATAATCGCTTTCTCTTGGCCCGGTAGCTCAGTTGGTAGAGCAGCGGATTGAAAATCCGCGTGTCGTTGGTTCGATTCCGACCCAGGCCACCAAATTCGAAGGGCTTGCGTACATCGCAAGCCCTTTTTGCGTTTGAACGAAAACGCTGCCCGATGATGGGTATCACGCCCTGACGATAGCCATGCCGGGCGTCGCGGTTCACAATCGCGTGACCTATCCCGCACGCGGGCTGCCCGAGGGGCGGCCGCAAGCGCGTGCCCCGGCCCCCGTCGCCCTGACGGCGAGGGCGATACTGCTAGCGCATGATCATGACGACAAGCACTGATTCCGCTCTGGTCCTGTTCTCCGGTGGACAGGATTCGACCACCTGCCTCGCGTGGGCACTGTCGCGCTATGCGCGCGTCGAAACGCTGGGCTTCGATTACGGCCAGCGCCACCGGGTGGAACTGGAATGCCGCACCGACGTGCTGGCCAAGCTGCGCGCGCGGTTTGCGCAGTGGGCGCCGCGCCTCGGCGACGATCACATGATCGACCTGTCGATCCTGGGCCAGATCAGCGAGACGTCGCTGACGCGCGAGACCACGATCGCAATGGCGGCAAACCATCTGCCGAACACCTTCGTGCCGGGCCGGAATCTGCTGTTCCTGACGATTGGTGCGACCATTGCGTATCGACGCGGTTTGCGCGTGCTGGTCGGCGGCATGTGCGAGACGGATTTTTCGGGCTACCCCGATTGCCGCGACGACACCATGAAGGCGCTGCAGGTCGCGCTCAATCTGGGCATGGACCAACGTTTTATCGTCGAGACGCCGCTGATGTGGATCGACAAGGCGGACACGTGGCAGATGGCGCAGGATCTGGGCGGCGACGCGCTGGTCGAGACCGTGCGCGAAGACACGCACACGTGCTATCTGGGCGAGCGCAGCGTGCTGCATGCGTGGGGTTACGGATGCGGCGAATGTCCGGCCTGCCAGTTGCGCCAGCGCGGTTTCGAGCAGTGGCGCGCGCGCGGTCACGATCACGATCGCAGCGCGGTCTGATCCTGGGAGAATCGAGGGCAACATGACGTACGCGGTAAAGGAAATCTTCTACACCTTGCAGGGCGAGGGCGCCAACGCCGGACGTCCGGCGGTGTTCTGCCGGTTTGCGGGATGCAACCTGTGGACCGGCCGCGAAGAGGACCGCGCGGACGCCGTCTGCCAGTTCTGCGACACCGACTTCATCGGCACCGACGGCGAGAATGGCGGCAAGTACCGTACGCCGGCCGATCTCGTCGCGCAAATCGTGGCGTTGTGGCCGGCGGGCGAGCGCGCCCACCGGTTCGTCGTATGCACGGGCGGTGAGCCGCTGCTGCAGCTCGACGCGCCGCTCATCGACGCGCTGCACGCCGAGGGCTTTCGCATCGCGGTGGAGACCAACGGCACGCAAGCGATCCCCGAGGGGATCGACTGGGTGTGCGTGAGCCCGAAGGCCGATGCCGAGCTGATCGTCACGCGCGGCGATGAGCTGAAAGTTGTGGTGCCGCAAGATCGCCAACGTCTGGCTGAGTACGAAGCGCTCGATTTCCAGTACTTCTACCTCCAGCCGATGGACGGACCGCTGCGCGACACGAATACGAAGTTGGCGATCGACTATTGCAAAGCGCATCCGCGCTGGTCGTTGTCGATGCAGACGCACAAATACCTGAATATTCCCTGAGCCGTTGCCGTGATTACGATTACCCGGAAACTCGAATTCGATGCGGGCCACCGCATTCCCGACCACCGAAGCCAGTGCCGCAACCTGCACGGGCATCGCTATGTGCTCGAGATCACGCTCGCGGGCGAAGTGAGCCGCGAGAGCGGGGCCTCCGACAATGGCATGGTGATGGACTTCGCCGACGTGAAGGCCCTGGCCAATGAGCATCTCGTGTCGGTGTGGGACCACGCGTTCCTCGTTTATGAGGGCGACACGGCCGTGCGCAATTTTCTCGAGACGATGCCCGACCACAAGACGGTGGTCTTCGACCGGGTGCCGACCGTCGAGAATCTGGCGGCGGCTGCCTTCGACACGCTGAGCCACGTCTTTGACGCGCATTACGGCCGCGACTTGCGCCTGGTGCGCCTGCGTCTGTACGAGACGCCGAACTGCTGGTCGGAAGTCACGGCGTAATACGCTTCGACGCTTGCGAGATCTTCGTTGATGCTGCGTCCTCCCGTCGCTGGGGTGACGCCCACGCCGCCACGAATTCGACACTCCCGCCGGCGAATTCGACGGCGGCCAGTGGCCACCTGACCGAAAGTGCCAACCCGCCAGATCTTGAGTCTGGCGGGTTTTTTCATTTCAGGAGTTGGCATGACTAGAATTTCAGTGGGCAGCGACGTGATTGCGCAGAACGTGCAGTCCTTGGTACAGCTTGTCGCAATGCGGCGGCGAGATTCGCACGGCAATCCGCATTCCCTGGATCAGGTGGTGAATCGACCGGTGGCTGCCGTGCCCCCACGGCGGCAGCTAAGCGCATCGCCGCTCGATCACGGCGAATTGCGCGCAGATTTTGTGAGTTCGGGACCCGCAGGCCCTGCGCGGTTGCCCGTTCCGGCGCGAGAGGAGCGAGTGGTCTGTTTCGATGCCGCGACGCAGACCGACGCGGGGTGAGAGGGGCCGCCGCCGTATTCGGTGCGGGATGTGACGCCCGGCGCGCCGGGCCCGAGCGATGCCCTGGGGCGGGCCAACGCGCTATGATGCGGCTGACACCACGTAACCAATAGGAGACTCCACAAATGAAGACGCTGCTGCGCGGCTTGCTGGCCGCATTCCTGTTCGCGGCATTCGCCGTGCCTGCCACACCGGCATTCGCGCGCGACAAGGTCGTGTATCACATCAACGACGCCGAGCAACAGGCGCTGGCCGCTTTGCGCAACGTTCGCAACCAGCTCGACACGGTGCCGGATACCGACATCGTGGTCGTCGCGCACGCGAAGGGGGTCGACTTCCTGATGGAAAGTTACAAGGACGCCGCGACCGTCGGGCCGCTGATCGCGGCGTTGCATGCGCGTGGCGTCAAGTTCGAGGTGTGTGAAATCACGATGAAGCAGCGCAACCTGAAGAAGGACCAGTTTGTGCTCGACGCGGACTTCACGCCGTCCGGTGTCGTCGAACTCACGCGCTTGCAGCAAAAGGGTTACGCGTACATCAAGCCGTAAGTCGGACGTCTTGCCGCCCATCCAAGCCCTGGCCCTACGCCGGGGCTTTCACCTTGGCCGACGCGATCTCGATCGTCAACACGGCGGCGAAACCGGCGCCGGCATTCGCCCCGGCGCATCTTGTCCATTTGGCGCACAATACGTCCAAAGCCTGTCTCGGGAGATTCGCGATGTCGACGTCTTACGCCATGCGCCGGCTGCTCACCGGTCTCGCCGCCACGTTGGTGGGGGCGGCCTGCCAGCCGATTCCTTATGCGGTAGCCGCCGCGCAAGCCCCGGCCCAGGGGCTGACCGATCAGGCCGTGCAGCACTATGAGGCGGGCCAGCAGTCGCAGGCACTCGGTGAGTTTCGCCGGGCGGCCGAGCAGGGCAATCGTCTCGCCCAGTTCGACTACGCCATGATGCTTCTCAACGGCGAGGGCGGCACGCCCGATCCGAGCGGCGCCGTGCAGTGGCTCGAGCGCGCGGCGAACGCAGGCATGACCCAGGCGCAGTACGTCTACGGCAAGATGTTCGACGACGGCTATGTCGTCGGAAAATCGATTCCCCAGGCCAATCTCTGGTACGAAAAGGCGGCGAAGCAGGGCCATGTGCAGGCGCAGGCGGCCATCGCGAACGAGTATTTCATCGGGCGCGGCGTGCCCAAGGATTACAAGACAGCGTTTGGTTGGTACGAGAAAGCCGCGCGCGGTGGCGATCTGCCGTCGCAGTACATCGTGGCGAGCTACTACGAGCGGGGCTATGGCGTCGTGACGCCAGATCTCGGACGTGCGCGTCTATGGTACGAAAAGGCCGCCGCCCAGGGCGACGTGGCCGCCCAAGGCAAGCTCGATGCGATGAATCGGGGGCCCGCGCCCACCCTGTCCCCTGCGCCGGCCCGTTAGCTTTGCATCAGGCGCTTCTCGCGCGCCACGCTCATCAGAATGCCGATCCCCAGGCCGAGCGTCACCAGCGCGGTGCCGCCGTAGCTCATGAACGGTAGCGGAACGCCGACCACCGGTAGAATGCCGCTCACCATGCCCATGTTCACGAAGGCGTAGGTGAAGAAGATCATCGTGACGGACCCCGCCAACAGGCGCCCGAACAAGGTGGCGCCGGAGGCCGCGATCACCAGCCCGCGCGCGACCAGCAGCAGATACAGCACCAGCAGCACGGCTTCGCCGATCAGCCCGAACTCTTCGGCGAACACCGCGAAAATAAAGTCGGTGTGCTTCTCGGGAATGAACTCGAGGTGGGCCTGCGTTCCCTTGAGCCAGCCCTTGCCGGTTGTGCCGCCCGAGCCGATGGCAATGACCGACTGGATCGTGTGGAAGCCCTTGCCGAGCGGATCCGACGTTGGGTCCAGCAGCGTGCACACACGGTGCTTCTGGTAGTCGTGCAGGAAGTACCATTCGACCCCCGGCTGACAGATCTTGTCCTGCACGGCCAGAACGGTGCCAATGCCGATCACGACAGCGACGAGTACCGGCAGAATGAGCTTCCACGACAGCCCGGCCAGATAAATCACGTAAAGTCCGGCGGCGGCCACCAGCAGGCCGGTGCCGAGGTCAGGCTGCTTGGCGATCAGCCCCACGGGCAAGCCGAGCAACACCATGGCGACCAGATAGTCGAACCAGCGAATATTGCCTTCGCGCTTCTGGAAGTACCACGCCAGCATCAGCGGCATGGCGATCTTCATGATCTCGGACGGCTGGATCACCATCCCCACGTTCAGCCAGCGCTTCGCCCCTTTCTTCGTCAGCCCGAACATCGCGACCGCAATGAGCAGTGCTACGCCGGCCGTATAGAGCGGCACCGCGAACTTCATCAGTGTCTGCGTGGGCAGCATCGCCAGCAGCCACATCAGAATGAACGTCAGCACGATGTTGCGGATCTGGTCTTCGACGCGCCCGGGCACATCGATGCTGGCGCTATAGAGCGTGACCAGTCCCACGCACAACAGCAGGAAGACGATCAGCGCCAGGGGCCTGTCGAAACCGACGAACAGGCGTTTCACCTGCTGTTTCCACGTATGTTTGTCGAGCGCCATCATGGCGTTCCTCCTTGCGCGCGAATGGCCGCGCGATGGCGAGCTTCGTCGGCGACGGTCGGACTCACGGCCGGCTGACGATGCGGCGCCGGGGCGGGCTTCGGTGCACCGGCAGCGGAAGCCTTGCCGTCGGCGGTACGCGACACGCTCGCCGTCGCGTTGGACGCGACCGGGGCGACGCGTGCCACGGTCGTGCGCCCGCTCAGTTCGGCAGCGCTGGCGGGGGCGGCGTCAGGTGCGGCGGACACGGCCGAGACGCCCGATGCCGGTCCCGGACCCGATGCGGCCGCTTGCAACGCCGCCGCTTCGGCGGCGCGCTCCTTCGGCTCGTCGATGAGGTAGTAGTCGAGCAGACGACGCGCGACCGGACCGGCTTGTGCGGCGCCCCATCCCGCGTTCTCGACGATCAGTGCGACGGCGATCTTCGGATCGTCGGCGGGGGCGAACGCGATGAACAAGGCATGATCGCGCTTGAATTCGGGGATAGCGTTGTGGTTGTACTTCTCGTTCTTGCCGAGCGAGTAGACCTGCGCCGTGCCGGTCTTGCCACCGGCCTCGTACGGCGCGCCCGCGAATGCCTGACGGCCGGTGCCTTCCTTGATCACCCCGACCATCGCGCGTTTGACGAAATCGATGTTCGCCTGCTTGTAGGGCAGCCGTGCGCTTTCGTGCGGCACGGTGAGCTGGCGTGCGTGCGTGACGGGATCCTCGATGGCCTTCACGAGGTGAGGCTTCATCACCACGCCGTTGTTGGCCAGCGTGGCCGTCGCGTGCGCAAGTTGCAGGATCGTGAACGAGTTGTAGCCTTGCCCGATGCCCAGACTGACGGTCTCGCCGTCGTACCATTTCTGCTGCGCGGGCTTCTTGTACGCCTTGCGCTTCCATTCGGTCGACGGCAGAATGCCGCGCGCCTCGCCTTCGATGTCGATGCCCGTCAACTGACCGAAGCCGAGCGGCGCCATGAAGTCGTGAATCGCATTCACGCCCATATCGTGCGCGAGCATGTAGTAATACGTGTCGTTCGACACCACGATCGAACGGTACATGTCGATCCAGCCCTGGCCGTTGCGAACGTCGTTGCGGAACGTGTGGTTCCCGAGGGTGAATGCGCCCGTGTCCTGGAAGCCCCAGCTCGTGGTGCGCTTGCCCAGTTCGAGGGCGGCGAGCGCCATGAACGGCTTGTACGTCGAGCCGATCGGATAGGTGCCGCGCAAGGGACGGTTGAGCAGCGGCCGGTCGGGCGAATTGTTCAGGGCGTCCCAGTTTTGCTGGTCGATCCCTTCGACGAACATGTTCGGATCGAAGCTCGGCGCCGAGACGAACGCCAGCACGTCGCCCGTCTTCGGCTCGATCGCCACGACGGCGCCGCGCCGCCCGGCGAACGCTTGCTCGGCCACTTGCTGGAGCTTGATGTCGAGCGACAGCACCAGATTGTCGCCGGGCGTGGCCGGGGTGCGCGAGATCGTGCGCACCGGGCGGCCACCGGCAGTGACTTCGATTTCCTCGAAACCAGTGATGCCATGGAGCTGCGTCTCGTAGCTCTGTTCGACGCCGATCTTGCCGATGTAATCGGTGCCCTTGTAGTTGTTGACGTCGCGGCGGATGTCGTACTTGGCGCTGTCGCTGTCGTTCTCTTCGCTCATCGCCTCGATCCGCTGGCGATCGCGCTGCGAGATCCGGCCGATGTAGCCGATCACGTGCGCGGCGGTCTCGCCCAGCGGGTACTGGCGGAAGAGCCGCGCGTGCACATCCACGCCGGGAAAGCGGAAGCGCTGCGCGGTGAAGCGCGCGACTTCCTCGTCGGTCAGGCGTGTGCGGATCGGCAGGCTCTCGAAGCTCTTGCTGTCGTCCATGAGCTTCTTGAAGCGGGCGCGGTCGCGCGGCGTGATCTCGATCACGTCGGACAGATCGGTGATGAGATCTTCCAGCGGACGGCCGATCTTCGACGGCGTGATTTCCAGCGTGTAAGCGGAATAATTGCGCGCGAGCACCACGCCGTTGCGATCCATGATCACGCCCCGGTTGGGCACGATCGGCGCGAGCGAGACGCGATTTTCGTCGGCTTGCAGCGCGTACTGGTTATGGCGGAAGACCTGCAGGTAGACGAAGCGTACGCCGAGCAGGCCAAAGCAGATCAGCACGAAAAATGCAGCTGCTGTGATCCGCAGATGAAACGTCTGCAGTTGTTGCTGGGGATTCTTGAACTCGGTCATGCAAGCAGGGCTCGGTGGCGCGATCGGGTGGGGACGGGGCCCATCAGATCGGACGCGTGTCGTCGCGGTCGACGGCGCGCTTCTGCGGCGCCAGCAACAGAATACTGATCACCGGCCAGAGCAGGGCTTCGACAAACCCCGCCGCGAGCGGCCACCAGCCCGGAAACGCCGCACCGGTCGCCAGACGAATGATGAATGGCACCACGTGCGCGAGCAGCAGCAACGGCAGCACCGTCAGCGCCTGGCCAAGCAGCGTAAAAAACAGGACACGGCGGTGAATCATGATCGCGCCGTAGGACAGCAGCGTGTAAGCGAGCGCGTGCTCGCCCAGCAGGCCGGCGTTGTGCACGTCCATGAGCAGGCCAACGAGGAACGCCACGCCCATGCCCACCTTGCGCGGCTGGTGGATGTTCCAGAACATCAACACCAGCGCGACGAAGTCGGGCATGGCGGGGGCGTGGCCCCACGGCATCAGGTTGACCAGAAACGCCACCACGAGACTGATCGCGATGAAGTACGGATTGACCGGCAGCAGAATGTATTGCGGTCGTGTCATATCGATTCCTCAATGACCCTTGCGGGTGGCCGGGGCGCGCTTCGGATCGGCGCGCATGCCGCCCTTCTGGCCGGGCTTCTCGCCGCTTGCCGACGGATCGGAGGCGCGCGCGAGATCAGCGGCGGCGTCTGGATGCAGGGCGAGCGGCGTGGTGTATTGCAGCACCAGCACCTGACGCTGGCTGCGCAGATTGGCCACCGGCTGACACAGAATGCGCGCGAACGCGGTGTCGGACACGCGGTCAACCTTGGTGATGCGGGCCACGGGCAGGCCGGCGGGGTAGATGCCGTCCAGGCCGCTCGTGGCGATTTCGTCGCCGACCTTGACGTCGGCCGACAGTGGAATGAAGCGCAGGTCCAGCACGTTGCCGCGCAGCCCGCCGTAGATCACGCTATGCACACCGCTGCGCGTGACTTGCACGGGCACGGCTTGCTCTTTGTCGGTGAGCAGCGTGACTTCGCTTTGCAGCAGGAAGACGCGCGAGACCTGACCGAGCAGACCCTGTTCCGTGACCACCGGGGCGCCGAGCTTCACGCCATGCTTTGTGCCGCGATCGATGACCACGCGCTGCGTGAACGGGTCGCGTGTGTCGTACTCGATCTCGGCGGGAATGCTCGGCACGGGCAGGCGCTCGCGCAAGGCGAGCATCTGGCGCAGATGTTCGTTCTCGGCGGTCAACTGGTTATTGCGTTGAGCCTGCACGGAGAGCTCAAGGTTTTGCGCGAGAAGCGCCCGGTTCTCGCCCGAGAGTTGCGATTCGGTCGAGAAGAAGCCCGCCACGCCGAGAATGGCGTCGCGCGGCAACAGCATCATGCGTTGCACCGGATACAGGGCGGTGCCGACAACGGCCCGAACCCGTTCCAGCGTGTTGTAGTGCGAGTCGACCACGAGCAGGCCGATGGCAAGCGCGACGAAACAGATCAGCCGGGCCAACGCCGACGGACCCTGTTTGAACAGTGGCGGCGGACTGTACTGCATGGTGGGCCCTTCAGGGGAGCACGCGCAGCGAGGCGCCGCGGTGCGCGAATGGTGTCAGTCGGGTGCGACGGCGCGGCATGACGACAAGCTCCGTGCGCGTGGTCTTGCTGCGTGGCCAGTCGTGTCGGGCGAGGGGGGGAAGGGATGGCCCCACCGCGCCGGACGACGAACCACGCACGTTAGCTTACTCGTAAGAGAAAATGCTGCCGAGCTTGTCCATGCGCTCGAGCGCCATGCCCGAGCCACGCACCACGCAGGTAAGCGGGTCTTCGGCGACCAGCACCGGCAGGCCCGTTTCTTCGGCGAGCAGACGGTCGAGATCGCGCAGCAGCGCGCCGCCGCCCGTGAGCATCATGCCGCGCTCGGCGATGTCGGCACCCAGTTCCGGCGGCGTTTGTTCGAGGGCGATCTTCACCGACGACACGATCTGGTTGAGCGGATCGGTCAGCGCTTCGAGGATTTCGTTGCTCGAAATGGTGAAAGCGCGCGGAATCCCTTCCGACAGGTTGCGACCCTTGACTTCCATTTCCTTGACTTCGGAACCCGGGAAGGCCGAGCCGATTTCCTTCTTGATCGCTTCGGCGGTCTGTTCGCCGATCAGCATGCCGTAGTTGCGGCGGATGTAGTTGACGATGGCTTCGTCGAACTTGTCGCCACCGACACGTACCGATCCCTTGTAGACGATACCGCCCAGCGAGATCACGCCCACCTCGGTCGTGCCGCCACCGATGTCGACGACCATCGAGCCCGTGGCTTCCGAGACCGGCAGGCCGGCACCGATGGCTGCGGCCATCGGCTCTTCGATCAGATACACCTGCGAGGCGCCCGCGCCGTGCGCGGCTTCCTTGATGGCGCGGCGCTCGACCTGGGTCGAGCCGCACGGCACGCAGATGATGATGCGCGGCGACGGCGAGAACAGGCGCGACTCGTGAGCCATCTTGATGAACTGCTTGATCATCTGCTCGGTCACGGTGAAGTCGGCGATCACGCCGTCCTTCATCGGGCGAATCGCCTCGATGTTGCCCGGCACCTTGCCAAGCATTTGCTTGGCTTCCTTGCCGACGGCTTGAATCGTCTTCTTGCCGCTCGGGCCGCCTTCCTGGCGAATGGCGACGACCGACGGTTCGTCGAGCACGACGCCCTTGCCGCGCATGTAGATGAGCGTGTTGGCGGTGCCCAGGTCAATGGCCAGGTCGTTGGAGAAATAGCTTCGAAGAAAACCGAACATGCAAAATCCTGTGTCTGCGTGAGGCCGTCCCAATGGATGTGACTGGGACGGCGGCCTGTCATCTGGGTTCCGGCCTGTTCGCAAAAAAATCGCCAGGCGCCACGCGGCGGCTCGCGAAACGTGCGGACAAACCGAGGAATGCGGTACCGGGCAGGAGGCGGGGCTGCCGTTATCCATCCGTCGCGTCAGGGTCTTCCAATGGACTGCGCGAACGTCTGTCGCGCCCCCCGGACTGGCCGTGGCCCACCTGCGCGACAGCGTCGAAGGGTGCAAAAACACGCTCCGACGCAAATTTAATGCGCAATGATACCTTATAATTTCGCAGGTTTTGCAGGAAAAACGAGCACGTTGACACCCCATTCGACGCCCCCGGTGCGCCCGCCGGGAGCCTTGTGGCACGGCGCGCCAGCCCTCCTGCGCGGCCCGGTGCACGGAGTAAAACGGTGGACGAACCCAACGCCGTCCGCACATTCTCCGCATTCTGTCCCTAATATTGGCGTCAGGCATGCACCCGGCTGCTCTCCAATGCGCATTTTTTCGGGATTTCTTCATGGCTTTGAATCTCTCAGACGTCAAACGCATCGCCCACCTCGCGCGTCTCGAGCTGGCCGATGACGAGGCCGCTCACATGGAAAAGGAGCTGAACGGCTTCTTCGCGCTCGTCGAGCAGATGCAGTCGGTCGACACGAAAGGTGTAGCCCCGCTGGCACATCCGATCGAGCAAATTCAGGCGGTCGCCCAGCGTCTGCGGACCGACGCGGTGACGGAGCAGGTCGATCGCGAAGCCAATCAGCGCCCCGCGCCCGCCGTGCAGGACGGCCTCTATCTGGTGCCGAAGGTCATCGAATGAGTCCGGCCCGTTGCGCGATGTATGCCTCCGGTGCGCCGGACGCTCGCGCAACGGATTGCCGCGCGCCCTCGGCGCCCCGCATGCCCTCATGCCTTCATGCGCTATAACGCACAGCAGCCACCATGGAACAAGATCTGATTCATTTGCAGGATTTGCGCGCTGCGCTCGACGCCAAGCGCGTCTCGAGCGTCGAACTGACGCAGCACTATCTGGACCGCATTGCCGGGGCCGCCGATCTGAACGCATTCGTGCACGTCGACGCCGAGGCGAGCCTCGCGCAGGCGCGTGCCGCCGACGCGCGCATCGCCGCCGGCGAGGGCGCGAACCGGCCGTTGCTGGGCATTCCCGTTGCGCACAAGGACGTATTCGTCACGCGCGGCTGGCGCAGCACCGCTGGCTCTCGCATGCTCGAGAACTACGTCAGTCCATACGACGCCGCCGTCGTCGAGCGCCTGGCGCACGCGGGCATGGTCACGCTGGGCAAGACCAATATGGACGAGTTCGCCATGGGCTCGTCGAACGAAAACTCGTATTACGGCCCGGTGAAGAACCCGTGGGACACGCGCGCCGTGCCCGGCGGCTCGTCGGGCGGGTCGGCTGCCGCGGTGGCCGCGCGTCTCGCGCCGGTCGCCACCGGAACCGACACCGGCGGCTCGATCCGTCAGCCGGCGGCGTTCTGCGGCGTGACCGGCATCAAGCCGACGTATGGCCGCGTGTCGCGTTACGGGATGATCGCGTTCGCTTCGTCGCTCGACCAGGGCGGCCCGTTCGGTCATAGCGCGGCGGATTGCGCGTGGATGCTCAACGGCATGGCGGGTTTCGACGAACGCGACTCGACCAGCCTGGAGCGCGCCGACGAAGACTTCGCGCGCGGTCTGGGCAAGCCGCTCGACGGCGCCACGGCCGACAAGCCGTTGGCCGGTCTGCGCATCGGCTTGCCGGCCGAGTACTTCGGTGAAGGTCTCGACGCCGACGTGCGCGAAGCGATCGACAACGCATTGCGTGAGTTCGAGCGGCTCGGCGCCGTGCGCGTGCCGGTGTCGCTGCCGAAGACCGAACTGTCGATTCCCGTGTACTACGTGTTGGCACCGGCCGAAGCCTCGTCGAACCTGTCGCGTTTCGACGGCGTGCGCTACGGCCACCGCGCGGCCGAGTACCGCGATCTGCTCGACATGTACAAGAAGTCGCGCGCCGAAGGCTTCGGCACCGAAGTCAAACGCCGCATTCTCGTGGGCGCGTACGTGCTCTCGCACGGCTACTACGATGCCTACTACCTGCAGGCGCAGAAGATTCGCCGTTTGATCGCGCAGGACTTCCAGAATGCGTTCGCGCAGTGCGACGTCATCATGGGTCCGGTGGCGCCGTCGGTCGCGTGGAACCTCGGCGAGAAGAGCGCCGATCCGGTGCAGATGTACCTGGCCGACATCTACACGCTGTCGGTGAGCCTGGCCGGTTTGCCGGGGATGAGCCTGCCGGTCGGCGCGGGGCGCGATGCGCGTCCGGTCGGTCTGCAACTGATTGGCAACTACTTCGACGAAGCCCGCCTGCTGCAAGTGGCCGACGCGTTCCAGCGCGCGACCGACTGGCACAAGCGCGCTCCGGCAGGCGTCTGATCGTGCGCCGCCAACGCTTGACGACGTCGCTCGCCCCGCACGCCGCGTGGGTATCGAAGGGGCTGGCGCTCGCCGGCATGGTGCTCACGCTCGCGTCGTGCAGCCTGCCGTTCGGGCGTCCTACGCCGATCGCCTACCGCGAGATCAATCTGTCGGGCTACTGCTCGCAGACGGACGAAGACGGTTTCCGCGAGCAGGCAACGCTCAAGGTGTCGGCCAACCAGGTGCAGTCGCTCGACTGGCGTCTGTGGGTCGGCCAGCGCGGGAGCTGCCACTTTAATCTGGCGGATTTCCACCAGACGCAGTGGCGTCCGAGCATCGAACTGCGGGCGAACAGCGGAAGCTGCAAACTGCTCATCTGGCAGGATCCGGGCAACGTGACCATCGGTCATGCCAATTGCGAGGCGTATTGCACGCCGGGCATTTACCAGAACGCCTGGCCGGTGAGTTTCGATCCGCGCTCTGGGATTTGCGCGGCGGATACTCGCCGGTAGACGCGAACCAGCGCCAGCCAGCATCGGCGAACAGGAACAGAGGCCGGAGCGTCACCGTCGCGGCGACGACCGGCGGCAAGGGCAGGGCGAACGCGCCATGCCGACAAGTTGAGACAGGGTGAACCTTATGCAATGGGAAGTCGTTATTGGTCTGGAGACGCACACACAGCTCTCCACCGCTTCCAAGATTTTCTCGGGCGCATCGACGCAGTTCGGCGCGGCCCCCAACACGCAGGCCTGCCCCGTGGATCTGGCGCTGCCGGGCGTGTTGCCGGTGCTCAATCGCGGGGCTGTCGAGCGCGCGATCGAATTCGGCCTGGCCATTGGGGCGACGATTGCGCCGCGCAGCATCTTCGCGCGCAAGAATTACTTCTACCCCGACCTGCCGAAGGGCTATCAGATCAGCCAGTATGAAATTCCGGTGGTGCAGGGCGGCTCGTTGAAGATTCAGGTCGAGGCGGATGCACGCACCGGTCGCGAAGCCTATGAAAAAGTCGTGACGCTCACGCGTGCGCACCTTGAGGAAGACGCGGGCAAGTCGCTGCACGAAGACTTCGCCGGCATGACCGGCATCGACCTGAACCGCGCCGGCACGCCGTTGCTCGAAATTGTGACCGAGCCCGACATGCGCAGCGCGGCCGAAGCCGTGGCGTACGCGAAAGCGTTGCACGGACTCGTGGTGTGGCTCGGTATTTGCGATGGCAACATGCAGGAAGGCTCTTTCCGCTGCGACGCCAACGTCTCTGTGCGTCCGGTCGGTCAGCAGGCATTCGGCACGCGTGCCGAAATCAAGAACCTGAACTCGTTCCGCTTTCTCGAAGAGGCGATTCAGTACGAAGTGCGCCGTCAGATCGAGTTGATCGAAGACGGCGGCACGGTGGTGCAGGAAACGCGTCTGTACGATCCGGACAAGAAGGAAACGCGTTCGATGCGCAGCAAGGAAGACGCGCACGACTATCGCTACTTCCCGGATCCGGATCTGCTGCCGCTCGTGATCGATAACGCATGGATCGAGCGCGTGCGCGCCGGGTTGCCCGAGCTGCCCGCCGGCATGCAGGCGCGCTTCGTCGAGTCGTACGGCTTGTCCGACTACGACGCCGCTGTGCTCACCCAATCGAAAGCCCAAGCGTCATACTTCGAAGCCGTGGTCGCGAAGGCGGGCAAGGCGAGTGCCAAGCCGGCCGCGAACTGGATCATGGGCGAGCTGTCGTCCCTGCTGAACCGTGAAGACATCGGCATCGAGCAAAGCCCGGTCTCGAGCGCGCAGCTCGCGGGTCTGCTCGCTCGCATCGCCGACAACACGATCTCCAACAAGATCGCCAAGGAGGTCTTCCAGTTGATGTGGGAGGAGCGCGCCACCGATGAGGGCGCGGCGGATCGCCTCATCGAAGCGAAGGGGCTGAAGCAGATCACCGACACGGGTGCGATCGAGAAGATCATCGACGAGGTGCTGGCCGCCAACGCCAAGTCCGTCGAAGAGTTCCGCGCGGGCAAGGAGAAGGCATTCAACGCCTTGGTCGGCCAGGCGATGAAGGCCACCAAGGGCAAGGCCAATCCGGCCCAGGTCAACGAGTTGCTCAAGAAGAAGCTCGGGGCCTGACGCGGGAGAACCCGGCGCCAACGCGGCGACGAGAATCCCTCAGGCAAAAAGCGCGGTGGCCGGTTCGGCGCCGCGCTTTTGATTTTGCGAGATACTAGCCCGCAGGCCTGTCACGAGGAGTTGGCGATGTTCGAGAAATACCGCGTACCGCTCGGCAAGAAGCTCGACCTGTCGGATTACGATCCGGCCGATACGCCATTTACCGGCGAGAGCAAGGGCGACGACAAGGCGCGCATGGCCGAGCTGGCGCTCAAGCTCGACGAGTTGCAGACGCTTCTGCACGCCAACAGCCGGCAACGTGTCCTGCTCGTGTTGCAGGGCATGGACACCAGCGGCAAGGACAGCACCATCCGCGCGGTGTTCCAGAACGTCGATCCGCTCGGCATTCGCGTGGCGAATTTCAAGTCGCCCACGCCCACGGAACTGGCGCGCGACTTTCTGTGGCGTGTCCATAGCGTCGTGCCGGGGGCGGGCGAGTTGGTGATCTTCAATCGCAGCCATTACGAAGACGTGCTCATCACGCGCGTGCACGACTGGATCGACGCCGACGAGTGCAAGCGACGCTACGCGCACATCAACAACTTCGAGCGTCTGCTGGCTGACAACCACACGCGCATCGTCAAGTGCTTCCTGTATATCTCGTCCGACGAGCAGCGCAAGCGCTTGCAGGAGCGCATCGACGATCCGAACAAGCACTGGAAGTTCGAACTGAACGATCTGAAGGAACGCAGCTTCTGGCCGCATTACACCAAGGCTTACGAGGCGGCGCTATCGGCCACGTCGACGGAACACGCGCCGTGGTACGTCGTGCCGTCCGACTCGAAACGTCACCGCAACCTGATGGTGGCTGAGTTGCTGGTGCAGGCGCTGACCGACCTGAATCTGTCCTACCCGCCCGCACGACCGGAACTCGCGGGCATGAAGGTGGAATGACTGCGGTGCGCTGACGCGACCGGCGTCGCGTTTTCGGCGGCGGGCGGCGCAAATCCGCTGTGCGTCCGGTCTTCCACGGCGCGTTGCGTCACCGTCCCGATCTGCGTACGCAGGCGCGCCACGCGCCTTGTGAAACCGCTGAATGATGACGTCGGCACGCGACGTTGGGAATACTCTTGCTGCGGTTGGGCCGATTCTGACGGCCACGACGACCCCTGACGCAACACTCGTTCGCGTCGATCCTTGCCCCTCCTTGCTCTGAACTTCCTTCAGGACGCTTGTTCGCCGTTTGGCGATAGACAGCGACTTATCGAAATTGGCACGCAGATGGGTGCTTTCCTGCCCCCCGGAATTGTCATTTTGCGAAAAATTCGGATAACACGCGATAACGCGGTGCCGGGTGTTCAGGCATAAATCGCCCCTGTCGCAGCGCACGGATGTCACCGCAAAGGCGCGCGGCTTTTCCAATCGATTTGCTCAGGAAGAGGGGTATGGACATGCAAGTGAACGAGGGCGCACTCGTGCAAATGAAGAACAACATGGTTGGCCGGTGGAGCAAGCGCCGTCAGCGCGGTGTGACGCTGGTGGAGTTGTCCGTCGCCGTGGCGGTTATGGGGCTGATCATGGCCGGCGCGATGGTGGGTGTGCCCAGGCTGATGAATTCGGTCCGGGTGAACCAGGAGATCAAGGACTGGCAGATGGCGGTGGTGTCGGTGCAGAACGCCGTGCTGTCGGGGCAGTTGACCGCCAAGACGACCCCGAAGGATATGGACAATATGGGGCTGTTCGGGGCGATGACGCCGTCGCCGGGTAACGTTGATGGTGAATACTTGAACCGGTTCGGCGGGACCATGAAGATGGCACCTATCACTGCCGCTATCAACGATGGTCCGAATTTCGGGGTTCAGGTTACGTCGGAGGATGTTCCCAGCGACCAATGTCAAAAATTCATGACGACGTTGCATTCGAACTTCGCGACGATATCTGTGAACGGCACGACGCTTAAAAATCTGAAAACAAGCTTCCAGATGGGCAAGTTGGCGGAGGCTTGCAAGTCGTCGAATTCTGGCGGCACTAACGCGGACGAGAAGAACGATCTTACCAAGGCCAAGCTCGATTTCACCATCAGCGGCTCCTGATCCCATGGTCGAACCCCATCCAGCATTTCGGCATTGAATTCGACGTGAGGAAACCATGCACATCAAAATAGTGCTGACCGCTGCTGTCGCGTCAGCTGTATGGTCGAGTACGGCTTTCGCTTTCGAGACTTCCGATGGGGCGCATCGATCTGCCGATCTGCCGATCGCGTTCGCCAGCCATCAGCCGTTGATGTCGGGCGATGCGGCGGCAGGCGCATCGTCGCAACGTTCGTTCGCGAGCGCGCTGGACATGGCACCGCCGAACGATGCGCCGCCGGATGTGGACTCGACGCCAGACGCGGCTTCGCAGGCCGCGGCATCGCCCGAGCCGCTGGCGGCACAGGTCGAAGTCCGCGAGCTTCTCGAACTGCTGATGTCGCCGGGCGACGGCCGTGTCTCCGTGGCGCTTGCGCGCTACCTGGAGGCGCACGGCTGGCAACTCGCCTGGGAAATCGACCGCGACTTCCCCATCGAGTATCCGGCAACGTTCACGGGCGACTTCCTCGGCATCGTCGAGCAGGTCGTGGTCTCGTTGCAGAACACCGACGCCCCCATTCGCGTGAAGGTCCACGAGGCCAACCGGGTGCTGCGCGTCGTTCACGCCACTCAATAACAAGCGCAGCGCACCCCCCCCGGCGCAGCCATCATCACGGAAGCGGCAATCCATGAGTAAGCGACTAGGCGTGTTGTGCGCCACCCTGTTCCTGACGGCGTGCGGTACGCCCGGCATGCTCTCCAAGACCGATGCCAACGTCTCGCAAGCGCAAACGAGCGCGCGATCGGCGTTCGACGCGCATTCGGCAGCCCCGATTCGCGCCATTGAACACGTCGAGGGGGCGTGGCTGGCGAAGCGCTCCGTCCCGATCAACGCGTCGGTCGCGTTGCCGGACTTCTTCAAGCGCAACGTACGCTTTGCGACCGGTGCGCCGCTTCCGATGTCGGTCGTGCTGGCACAGGTGGCCCGGGGCAATGGCCTGACGATCCGCATGGCCTCGGACGTGTCGTGCGCCGCGGGCACCGGGGGCGGTGGCGCACCTGGTGCCCGCGGGCCGAGTCGCGGGGGTAACGGCGGCGGCAGTCCGACGAACCTCTTCCAACTCAACTGTGCCGAGACCGGCGAGCCGACGGTGCCGTTGCAATTCTCCGGCACGCTGTCGGGTTTGCTGGACACCATCGCCAATCGAACCGGGACGCACTGGACCTATCGTGACGGTGTCGTTCACTTCGCGAGGTATGTCACACGAACCTTCCAGATCAAGATGATGCCCGGCAGCTCGTCGTATCGGGCGTCCGTGGGCAAGGCTTCGCAAATGCAGGCCAATCGCGGCGCCTCCGGCGGTGGCGGGGCGAGCGGCTCGGCGGGCGGCGTCGACCTGAGCTTCAACGCTGACGCCAACGTGAGCGTGGAGTCCGAACTCGATTACTGGTCGGATCTCGTCAAGACAGTCACGGACATGCTCTCCGAGGGCGGACGTGTCACGCCCTCGGTCGTGACGAGTTCGCTGGTCGTGAGCGACACGGCCGACGTCGTTGAACGCGTAGCGAGTTATATCGAATCCGAGAACGCGGTGCTCGGCCGTCAGGTCAAGTTGCGCGTGCAGGTGTATTCCGTCTCGCTGGAAGAAAATTCGGCCGTCGGCGTCGACTGGGACCTGGTGTACCAGGCCGCGAGCGGCATTACGCTGGGGCTGGCCGGTCCCGCCGCCGGCGGATCGCTGATGTCGCGCAAAGGCGGTATGCAGCTCAGAACACTCGACAGCGGGCGATTCAAGGGCTCCAACGCGTTTATCCGCGCGCTCAGTCAACAGGGGCGCGTGAGCACGGTGATCGACACCACGGTCGTCACGCTGAACAACCAGCCGGCGCCGGTTGCCGTCACCCAGAATCAGGGCTTTGTCGCGCAAACAAAAATGTCGCCCGGTAACTACGGTGGACAGGCGGTCGTGACCGCCGAGCAGTCCGTGCTGACCACCGGTTTCGTGATGAACCTGTTGCCCACGCTCATGGACAACCGAAGCGTGATGTTGCAGGTGCAGATCGACATGTCCGACCTCAGGAAGCTCGACAAGATCAATTTGCGCACGGGTAAGGAGGCGCCCAGCGGCAGCAATGCGGGCGTCAGCGACGGCGGTTCGGATGTCACCGCGGAAATTGGATCCGATGGCGTCAAGGTGGGGGTCGGCGGCAGAGCGAACGGACGCTCGAGCGGCGATGACGGTCTCGGCGTGGGCTCGTTCATGCAGTTGCCGATCACGGCATCGATCCAGACCATGCAGCGGGCGTCGCTCAAGTCGGGCGATACGCTGGTACTCAGCGGCTTCCGTCGCACAGACGATTCGACCGACCGCGACGGCATCTTCAATTACGAAGGCGGCACGAAGGAGGCGCGTCAGCAGGTCAAGGAAGTCGTCATCCTGATTTCGCCGGAACTGACCGAGGGCGTGTGACATGACGCGCATATTGACCAACCAGCTCGTTGTCGGTGCGCAGTGGGAGACATTGCTCGGCCTGCAAAAAGAGCCCACGGAGATCCGGGGTCTCGCCAGGAGCCGCGATGCGTCGCACTTCGCCGTGGCGGATGACGGCGCAGGTACGCGTACCGTAGGATTGTTTGCGATGGATCCCGCCATCACAGGGCAAAGCGTGCCGGAGCGATATGCACTCGGCGCGGTGCTCGGCGCCATGGTCGATGCGCCAAACGTCGCGTTCCTGCATCCCGATCCCGACAATGCCTCGGCAACGCTCTTCATTACGTTGCGCGATCGCCGTCCGGAACTGGATCTGGTGATGCCCGCCGCTGAAGTTGCCGCGAGGCTGGAGCAATGGGCCGCGGAGATCGAGGGCAAGATCACGATTGCCGGTATCGCCCCCTTGAGTTGCGGCGGTGCTGACGTGGCGCTCACGCTGGACGACATCGCGAAGCAAATGCATGGGGATGTCCCGCAGGATGCGCGGCTGCGGGAGGTGCGCAAGCCTCTGCCGGCGCGGCAACTGAAGATCGCGGCCCTCTCGTTCGCGACGCTCTGTCTCGTCGGTGGCGCCGGTTGGTGGGGATGGTCCTGGTATGACGACATGCAGCAGGCGAAGCTTGCGGCGGCCAATCAGGTCGATCCGATCGACGCCTACAAGCAGGCACTTGCGCGGGCGATCGCCGCGGAGCCGTTCTCGGCCGGGGCGTCGTATGTCAGGCGCTTGCAATACGCGATTCAGTCATTGCCGGCGAGTGCTGGCGGATGGCGTCCCGCAGCCATCGCGTGCAACACCCATGCCTGCGAGATCCAGTGGCGTCGCCAGGAGGGTGGCACGTTCGATCTGCTTCTCTCCCAGCGCCCGAACGCGCAAATCGTCGATCTCGACAATGCAACGGAAATGATGACGCCGCCCGATACCCTCGTACCTGTGTCGAAGCCGGCTACGACGGCGTCGGCCGCGAATGCCGCCACAGCGCTCGCCGACGACGAAGACGTTAGCGACGATGGCGACGATGGCGATGCGCGCGTGACGCCCGTGCCGCGCACGCAGTTCCTGCGCACGGCAGGCGCCCGTCTGCAATCGCTCGGCGACTACGGCATGGACATTTCGCTGTCCATGCCCAAACCGCTCGTCAATGCCCCACCGGGGGCGGCGGGGCGCAGTGATGTGCCGCCGCCGATCGCCAAGGGCGAATGGAAGATGGCCGGGCACCTGGCCTTTGTCGACTCCGTGGCCGGTTTGATGATGCGCGCGGGCAACATGTCGTTGCGCGAGTTGACGATTGTGATCGACGACACCAAACCGGTCTTCTCCGCTCAAGGAACATACTATGTCCACTAAGCTTCGCCTCACCGCAGGGTTCGCGATGACCGCGATGCTCTCGTTGCCGATGGCGATCACGCCTGTGCGTGCCGCCGAGACGATCGACACCTTTGCGCGTGCGCATCTCAAGTCGTCGCAGGAAGCCACGGCCGCCCAGAGCGCGGCGGCGGGGGGCGAGCCTCAGCCCGTCACGGGCGCGACGCCCGACGTAGCGCCAGAGCTGCTGTTCATTCACGGCGTTGACGACACCACGGTGGCCTATCTGCGCGTTGACGGTCGTTTTGGCTACAGCGTGAGTGACGGCGACCGGTTTGGCGACTGGCGAGTGGTGAAGATCGGCAGCGACTACGTCGACGTGGCGCGAGGCGGCAAGCCACGTCGCCTGTTGTTACCCAATGCGATGGGCGCGACGCAGGCGGGCAGTGCAAGGCAGGGGTCACCAGGGCGGCGCAATGGCGACGATCTCTGACCGCTTCCAGGCGGCATTTTCGCGCGTCAATGGACGCGGCGGCGCGGTGGCGCGGCCGATTGCCGACCTTCGCATCGAAGATATCCAGACGCAGGGCTGGCGTCAGGATCTCGGCATTACCCTGGCCGGCGCCGAGAACGGATCGCTGGTGCTCGTGGCCATCAAGCCGCGCCTGTTCCTGGTGCTGCTCGAACACACGACGTTCGTTCGCATGCAGGGGTCCGATCTGCTCGCGCGGTTCGAACAGGCAGTACGCGCGACGCATCGGCTCGATCTCGAGGGTGTCTACGTGGGCACGACCGAAGAGATTCTGCTCATGCAGTCGCGCCTCCAGCAGCATAGCGAAACGGGTGCCCGAGCCGAGGAGCAGCGCACGGGCGCCTATCGAAACTTCGATCTGATCATCGAGCGGGCGATCGATGCGCGTGCCTCCGATATTCATTTCGAGTTTCGCGAGGGCCGGCATGTGCGCGTGCGCATGCGCATCCACGGCAAGCTTCGTGCGACCGGCGAGCTGGATCGCCTTTCGCGCGACTACCATGCCATGCTCGATGCCGTTTCGGCGGCCTACAACTCGCGCGCCGACCCCAGCAGCCGAAGCCACAATCACTTCGATGAAGCCCAGCACCAGAGTTGCTCCATTCCGCTGAACCTGCGCAATCGCAAGTACCAACTGCGCTTGCAGAGCATCAAGGAGAATCGTGGCGTCGACGTGGTGCTGCGTTTGCTTGTGAACGAGGCCGTCGACGACGATGTCATGACGCTCGCTGAACTCGGGTACTCCGAGGATCAGATCGAAGTGCTGGAGAACGCGGTGTATCGCAGCCCCGGATTGACGATCATCGCCGGCGAGACGGGCTCGGGAAAGTCGACGACGCTGCGCACCATGATGATGTACGAGCGCGACGCCGGTAAGAAATTCTTCTCCATCGAAGATCCGGTCGAATACATCCAGCCGCATGTGACGCAGATCCCGATTCAACGGCGTGCCGAAGACGGTCACGGCGAATCGGCCTTCGGTGCGGCAGCCAAGGTGCTGTTGCGCGGCGACCCGGACAAGCTCATGCCTGGCGAGATCCGCGATGTCGAAACCGGGTCTTTCGCGAAATCGATGACCGAGACGGGCCACCAGGTACTCTCGACCGTGCACGCGTCGAGCGCCTTCGGCATCATTCCGCGCCTGATCAGCGACGAGATCGGCATGCCAGTCTCGGCCGTGACGTCGCCCAACTTTCTCACCGCGATGGTGTATCAAAAACTGATCCCGGTGTTGTGCGATCACTGCAAGTTGCCGGCCGTCGGCAAGCTCGACGAGATGACGCTGGGCGTGATCGGTAGTCTCGGTATCGACACGGCGCGCGTGTGCGTGGCGGGGCCGGGGTGCGGGCACTGCAAGGAACGGGGTACGGCGGGGCAGACGGTCGTGGCCGAGGTGTGCGAGGTGACCGAGGAGTTGCTCGAACTGCTGCGACAGTCGAAATTCTGGGAGGCGCAGCGCCACTGGCGTACGTACCACGATGGCGATCTCACGAGCCCTGTCATGCACGGAAAATCGGCGATGGAGCATGCGATCTACAAGATGGCGCAGGGTCGCGTCGATCCGCATGACATCGAAGCCTCGTTCTACAAGCTCAAGAAATTCCAGATATGGAAAGGGGGCTCCACATCGCCCCAACCCCCGCGCCGACTCTCGAGTGTGTAAGTCGTCCTCACGAAACTTGTTTGAAACGTCGCCCAATTTCCTATGCTAGAAGCCGTCAATCGTCTGCTTGCCAAGCTATCTCCCGCGCGTGATTCTTACCCGGGCCTGAGTCGCGCGAAACGTCACTTTCGCAAAATGCGAGCGAAGTTCTACAGCGACTTTGCCGACGCTATCGAGGACGGTGCCAATCCGTTCGAGCTATTCTCGCGTCGGTATGCACGCGCCAAGGAGCGGCGCAGTCCGATGGCGCCCCTCTATGCGATATGGCGCGATCGCGCCAGCTCGAAGAACCTGCGAAAGTCGTGGCAGGGCACGATCCCCGACGAAGATCTGATCGTGATTTCGGCCGGCGAGAAGGGCGACCTGGCCGGCACGCTGCGCTTTCTGGCGCGGGTGGTTACCTTGCAGCAGCAAACGCGCGCGGCGATCGCCGGGGCCGTTGTGCTGCCGATCTTCATGTCGGTGCTGCTCGCCGCGATCCAGTTGGGCGTGGCCTACGGCATGATGCCGATCATGACCGAGATCATGCCGCCGGAGATGTTTCCCCTCGTGGGCGCGGGGCTGTATATCGTGTCCGGGTTCGTGGCGAACTGGTGGCCACTGCTCTATGGCGTGCCGGTCGTGATCGTGGTGGCGGTCTTGCTGTCGCTGAGCCGATGGACGGGGCCGATGCGGCAGCGCGTCGAGAACTTCGGCCCCTATGCCGTGTATCGCGACGTGCGCGCCGGGGAGTTTCTGGTGTCACTGGCCGCGCTGACCGGCGCAAAGACGTCGGTGTTCGACGCCGTGTCACTCATGCTCGCGGGCGCCTCGCCCTGGATGCGCTCGCATTTGCTGCGCATGCGGGCGTCGCTCAAGAGCGAGCGAAGCATGGTCAAGGCGATGGATACCGGCATCTTCAACGAGGAAGTCTTCGATCGTCTGGTCGAATACTCGGGACGCACCAACTTCGATGCCGGCATTCGCAAGATCGGCCTGATGACCATCGAGGAAGTCGCGGAGCGCGTCAAGGCGCGATCTGCCGCGCTACGCTCGGTGCTGATGGCGTTGGTCGGGCTGACGATCATCTTCACCGTGGGCGGCATGTTGCAGATCGGTCACGCGGCGGGTGAGTACGCGGAGTCGATGTTCTGATGATGGCGTTGCTCATCGATAACGTTGGAGACGCCTTCCGGGCGCTGCCGCGCGAAGCCGTGGTGGCCGCGATGGCGACGCTGGGGCTGCTGGTGGGCAGCTTCCTGAACGTGGTCGTCTGCCGCCTGCCGCGCATGCTGGAGCGGCAATGGGCATACGACGCGGCGTCGTGGGCGGGCGAGGCGCCGCCGGTCGTGCCCGCCTTCAACCTCGCCTGGCCGCCATCGCACTGCCCGCATTGCGAGACGCGCATCGCGGCGCGTCACAATGTCCCGGTGCTAGGCTTTGTCCTCCTGCGCGGCCGCTGCGCAAATTGCCGCGCGGCGATTTCCCTGCGCTATCCGCTTGTCGAACTAGCCGTAGGGATCATGTTCGCAACGCTCGCGTGGGCGTTCGTCCCTTCGATGCAGTACCTCGCGATGCTGGCATGGTGCGGCTTCGGCGCGGCACTGCTGGCGCTCGCGCTGATCGACATTGATACGCGGTTGTTGCCCGATGCGCTCACGTTGCCGCTACTGTGGGCGGGCTTGCTGGGCAGCGTCGCGGGCCTGACATTGCCCATCGACGAAGCCGTGCTTGGCGCTGCGTTGGGATATGGCGTCATGGCGGCGATGGCGGGCGCGTACCGGGCGCTGACCGGTGTCGACGGACTGGGCGGCGGCGACGCCAAGCTCGTCGCCGCGTGTGGGGCATGGCTGGGGTGGATCGGCACGCCGCTGATGCTGGCCTTCGGCGCGGTGGCGGCCACGCTCGCTTTTGCGGGCCTCGGCGTGTGGCGCGGCCGCGCGTTGCGCGAGCCGCTGCCGTTTGGTCCCTGGCTATGCTTGGGCGCGGTGGCGAGCCGGCTGTGGGGCGAGCCTTTCCTAGATCTGTGGCTGCGCCCGGGCGGCTAACGTCGCTGGTGCGTGCGGCGCGGTGTCGACGGATGTCGATCCAACGCGCTGCGTCAATCGACCCGCGCCGGACAACATCAGGTCCGCGGCCTTTTCGCCGATCATCATCGACGGGGCGTTGGTGTTGCCGCCGATGAGCGTGGGCATGATCGACGCATCGACCACGCGCAAACCTTCCACGCCGCGAACCCTCAGTTCCGGATCGACGACCGACGCCGCATCGCTGCCCATGCGGCAGGTGCCGACCGGGTGGTAGATGGTGTCGGCGCGCGCACGTATCAGCGCGGTGAGCGCTTCGTCCGACTCGATGCCCCGGCTGTGCAGCTCCTCGCCGCCGAACCGCGCGAGCGACGGCGCTGCGAGAATCCGACGAATCACGCGCACCCCGCGCAGCAACGTGTCGACGTCCTCCTGCGCTTGCAGAAAGGCCGGGTCGATCCGCGGCGCGTCGCGCATGTCGGCGCTGGCAAGCGTCACGCGTCCGCGGCTTTTCGGACGCAGTACGCAGGCATGCAACGACAGGCCACGCCGCAGATGTAGCCGACGATTATGGTCGTCGCAGATGCCCACGAGGAAGTGCATCTGCAAATCGGGGCACGCCAGTGACGGATCGCTCTTGAGGAAGCCACCGGCTTCGGCCACGTTGCTGGCGAACAGGCCGCGCCGCTCGCGAAGATAGTCCAGCCCTTGCGTGAGCAGATGCCACAATCCCGCGGGCGTGTAGCCGACCAGATCGCGATGCGCCACGTACTTGTTGATGATGAAGTCGATGTGATCCTGCAGGTTCTCTCCGACACCCGGGGCATCGACGTGCACCTCCACGCCATGCGAGCGCAAGTGTTCGGCAGGGCCGATTCCGGAGCACATCAGCAACTGCGGCGAATTGAACGCTCCGGCGCTCAGCACGACTTCAGCGCGTGCGCGCAGCGTCTCCAGCGCGCCGCGCCGTTGCACTTTGACGCCGGTCGCGCGCTTGCCATCGAAGACAACGCGCTGCACCAGCGCATCGGTGATGACATGAAGATTTGCGCGTGATTTTCCTTGCAGATAGGCGCGCGCGGCGTTCCAGCGCTGCCCGTCTTTTTGGGTCACCTGATAGATGCCCGCGCCTTCGTAGTGCGGACCGTTGAAGTCGTCGCTCACGGGATACCCGGCTTCGCGCGCCGCGTCGACATAGTGTTGCGAGAACGGATTGACCGTGCGCAGATCGGCAACGTTGAGCGGGCCGCCGGTACCGTGCCAGGCATCCGCACCGCGTTCATTGTTCTCGTTGCGACGGAAGTACGGCAGCACGTCGTCCCATCCCCAGCCGGTGCAGCCGGCCTGCGCCCACGCGTTGTAATCGTCCGGGTGACCGCGCGTGTAGATCATCGCGTTGATCGAACTCGAGCCACCTAGACCGCGTCCGCGCGGCTGATAGCCCTGACGTCCGGCCAGCCCCGCCTGCGGCGTTGTGCGATAGCCATAGTTGCGCCGCGATCGGAACGGCACCAATGCGGCGAGACCGAGCGGCAGCCGTACGAGAAAGCTGTTGTCGGGCGGACCCGCTTCGATCAGCGCGATCGTGCTGCCCGGCGCACCGTCGGCCAATCGCGCCGCCAACGCACAACCGGCCGAGCCGCCGCCGACAATGATGTAGTCGTAGTCCATGCTGTCATCCTCCCTTGGATGGGCACTGCATCTACCGCTTTTTTTGACGTTTTGTTCGCTGCTTTTTGCTTGTCGTTCTGAGCGCGATTGTCTCGTGTCTCGCTGCGCGCGGTGCCGCCGCATGGGCGACGCCTCGGAGCGGCACTCATTGTAAGCAGACAATCCCTGCGCTCGGGGGGGATGTGAAGCAATCCTCTAATTTATGGGAGCGCGCGGACCTAGCCGCTATGATGAAAGGATCCCCATGGCGTGACCGTCACATACGGCAATTGGGCATACGGAGACACGGATGACGCAAGCCTGGCAGACCCACGACGTCACCAATCAGGTGCCGCCGCTTACGGACTACAACCTTTACGCCACCGACGCCGCGTTGCAAGCCGCAGTGGCGGCCTTCGGCGCGGGGTGGCATGCGACAACGCTTTACCGTCAGGGCGCTCGCCTGGGCGAAGCCGAGGTGCAGGCGTGGGCGGAGGCGGCCAATCGTCACGCGCCGGAACTGCAATCGTTCGATTCGCAAGGCAATCGCATCGATCGCGTCGAGTTTCATCCGTCGTGGCATGCGCTCATGGGTTTGTTGCGGGGGGCCGAACTGCAGTCATTGCCGTGGGCGCATCCGCGCGACGGCGCGATGACGGCGCGCACGGCGGCGTATTTCCTGCACGCGCAGAACGAGGCCGGTGCGTTGTGCCCTACGACCATGACGTTCGCGAGCATTCCGGTGCTCGCCAAGGAGCCCACGGCCTTCGCGTCGATCAAGGACAAGTTGCTCGCGCCACAGCACGACCCGCGCGACGTGCCGCTCGCGCAGAAGCACGCCATTCTTATCGGCATGGGGATGACGGAGAAGCAAGGCGGCTCCGACGTGCGCACCAACACCACCACGGCCACCGATTGCGGCGACGGCACGTTCTCGCTCGTCGGGCACAAATGGTTCTTCTCGGCGCCGCAGTGCGACGCGCATCTGGTGCTCGCACGCGACGCCGACAGCGAAGCGTTGTCCTGCTTCTTCGTGCCGCGCTACGCGCCGGACGGGCGCAAGAACGGTGTGCAAGTGCAACGTCTCAAGGACAAGCTCGGCAATCGCTCCAACGCGAGCAGTGAAGTCGAGTTGCAGGGCGCGTATGGCACACGCGTGGGTGCGCCGGGGCGCGGTATTCCCACGATCATCGAGATGGCGACGTATACGCGGCTCGACTGCGTGATCGGCAGCGCGGCAATGATGCGCGCGGGTGTCGTGCAGGCGATTCATCACGCGCGCCATCGCTCGGCGTTCGGGGCGAAGCTCGTCGATCAGGATCTGATGACGACGGTGCTCGCGGATCTGGCGCTGGAGTCGGAAGCGGCGACGTGGCTGGCGATGCGGCTGGCGCAGGCGTTCGACGCGGGCGTGTCCGACAACGATTCGCTGTGTGAGCGGGCGTGGCGCCGCATCGTGTTGCCCGCCGCGAAATTCTGGGTATGCAAGCGCGCGCTCGAACTCGCGGGCGAGTGCATGGAGGTGTGGGGCGGCAACGGCTACGTCGAGACCGGCCCGCTCGCGCGGCTGTATCGCGAGGCGCCCGTCAATTCGATCTGGGAAGGCTCGGGCAACGTGATGTGTCTCGACGTGCTGCGCGCCATGAGCCGCGAGCCTGACGTCGCACAGTACTGGTTCCGATGGATCGGTGAGCGCACGGGATCGCATGCGCCGCTGCGCGCGGCGTTGGCGCAGTTGCACGGTTGGCTGGCGGCCGATCAGGCAACGCACGCGACCCGCGCGCGTGCGATTGCACAGCAGGTGGTACTGCTGGCACAGGCGGCATTGTTGCTCGAACACGCGCCGGCCGAGTTGGCGCATGGCTTCATCGAGAGCCGATTCTCGAACGCGGGCGGGCGGGTGTACGGCGTGATGCCGGACACGCTCGCGGTGGCAGTGCAACGTGCCTGGCTCGACCGGGCTTTTCTCGCATAACGGATAACAATATATCGATGGCGTTGGGCGGCACCGACGGGGCCACCTGCGACCTCAGGGAGGAGAAGGCATGGGATACCAACATGAATTGAACGGGTTGCATGAGGCGACACCGTCGTCGGCACCGGATACCTCGACCGACGACGACATCGCCCGCGCGTCGCTATTGCCGCGCTTCGACGCGATGCGCCGCGCACACGACGCGGCGCCGCAAGTCGATTGGCCGACGCGCAAGCGTCACCTGAAAGCGCTGCAAGCGATGCTTCACAAGTATCGTGAAACGTTCGCGAACGCCATCGATGCGGATTTCGGCGGCCGCTCGGCGCAGGAAACGGACATGCTCGAACTGTTCCCGTCGCACGGCAACCTGAAGCATGCGCTCGCGCACACGCGCCGCTGGATGCGCGGGTCGCGCGGCTGGGCAAACCTGTGGATGCTGCCTGCGCGACGCGCCGTCGTGCCGCAGCCGCTCGGCGTCGTCGGTGTGATCGTGCCGTGGAATTACCCGTTGTTTCTGGCCGTCGGTCCGCTCACCGACGCCTTGGCCGCCGGCAATCGGGTGATGATCAAGGTCTCCGAGGTCACGCCGCGCTTCGCGGATGCGTTTGCGGCCGCCGTGGCCGAGACGTTCCCGCCGGAGTGGGTCACGGTCGTGACTGGCGATGCACGGGTCGCGAGGGCGTTCTCGACGCTGGCGTTCGACCATCTGCTGTTCACTGGCGCGACGTCGATCGGCCATCATGTGATGCGTGCGGCCAGCGAACACCTCACGCCGGTGACGCTCGAACTCGGTGGCAAGTCGCCGGCCATCATCGGGCCGGGCGCGCGCTGGGAGCACGCGGTGGAGCGCATCATGCTCGGCAAGCTGGTCAACGCGGGTCAGACCTGTGTGGCGCCCGACTATGTGCTCGTGCCGCGCGACAAGCTCGACGCCTTCGTTGCCACGGCGCGGCAGGTGGCGGCGCGTCTGTACCCCGACGCCGTGAACAATCCGCAATACACGAGCATTGTGTCGTCGCGGCACTTCGAGCGGTTGTCCGGGCTTGCCGCCGAGGCGGCGGCGCAGGGCGCCACGTCGCACGCGCTGTTCGATACCCCGGCGCAGGCGGCGCGCAGGCGTCTGCCGCCCGTGGTGCTCACTGGCGTGCATGACGGCATGCGCGTGATGCGCGAGGAGATCTTCGGGCCGCTGTTGCCGGTGGTGCCCTACGATGACCTGGACGCCGCCATCGCCTATGTCAATGAGCGTGCGCGTCCGCTCGCGCTGTATGTGTTCGATACCGACAATACGCGCATTGGCCGTGTCGTCGACGGCACGATTTCCGGCGGCGTGACGATCAACGACACGCTGCTGCACGTTGCGGAGCATGCGCTGCCGTTCGGTGGCGTGGGGCCGTCGGGCATGGGGGGGTACCACGGTGAGGCGGGCTTCCGGACGTTCTCCAAGGAGAAGCCGATCTTCCGGCAGGCGCGCTGGAACGGCGCCGGCCTGCTCAACCCGCCGTATGGCAAGGTATTCGCCACGATGATCCGGCAATTGATGCGCTGACCTCTGAGCTCTGACGTCGGGCATCCGACGTCGCGATAAAACAAAACCCCCGCCGGTTCGACCCGAGCGGGGGTTTTGTTGGGTGCTCGCCGGTCGAGACCGGCGGGCACCACGCTAGCGATGCCGGATCAGGCCACCGCGCGCAGGCCGGCGTCGGCCAACAGGATGTCGGCGCGGTCGGTCGCTTCCCACGAGAATTCCGGCTCTTCACGGCCGAAGTGACCGTAGGCGGCGGTCTTCTCGTAGATCGGACGCAGCAGGTCGAGCATCTGGATGATGCCCTTAGGACGCAGGTCGAAGTGCTTCTCGACCAACTCGGCGATACGCTGATCGCTGATCTTGCCCGTGCCGAACGTGTTGACCATGACCGACGTCGGTCGCGCCACGCCGATGGCGTACGAGACCTGGATCACGCACTTCGAGGCGAGACCGGCCGCCACGATGTTCTTCGCGACATAGCGGCCCGCGTAGGCGGCCGAGCGATCGACCTTCGACGGATCCTTGCCCGAGAACGCGCCACCGCCGTGCGGTGCGGCGCCGCCGTACGTGTCGACGATGATCTTGCGGCCCGTGAGGCCGGCGTCGCCCTGCGGGCCACCGATCACGAAGCGACCGGTCGGGTTCACCAGGAACTTGATGTCGCCCTTGATCAGGTCGGCCGGCAGCACCGGCTTGATGACTTCTTCGATGACGGCTTCGCGCAGGGCTTCCAGCGCGATGTCCGGATGGTGCTGCGTCGAGAGCACGACGGTGTCGATGCTGTGCGGACGGCCGTTTTCGTACTTGATGGTGACTTGCGACTTGGCATCCGGGCGCAGCCAGGGCAGACGACCGTCACGGCGCACTTGCGACTGGCGCTCGACCAGGCGGTGCGACAGATAGATCGGCAGCGGCATGAGTTCCGGCGTTTCGTCGCAGGCGTAGCCGAACATCAGGCCCTGGTCGCCGGCGCCCTGATCGAGGTTGTCGTCATGCGCACGGTCCACGCCCTGGGCGATGTCCGGCGACTGGCGGTCGTAGGCGACCAGCACCGCGCAACCCTTGTAGTCGATACCGTAGTCGGTGTTGTCGTAGCCGATGCGGCGGATGGTCTCGCGCGCGACTTGCTGATAGTCGACCGTGGCGGTCGTGGTGATTTCACCCGCGAGCACGACGAGACCCGTGTTGCACAGCGTTTCTGCGGCAACGCGCGCGTACTTGTCTTGCTTCAGGATGGCGTCGAGCACGGCATCCGAAATCTGGTCGGCTACCTTGTCCGGGTGACCTTCGGAGACCGATTCGGAAGTAAAGAGATAATCGTTCGCCACTTCTGGCTCCTCTAAACGAATTTGGCGACTCACGTTGCCGTCATCGGAGGGGAAGCGGCGACGCTTTAGCGGAAAATTGGTCGTATGCGCTGCCTCGATAGGGTGGCACATTCGAATCGCCCCGCAAGTTGTCAGTTAACTCGGCGATGTCGCTTATTATACGCCCCTGAAGAAATCCTGCTTGCGACATGGCAACCACACCCAAGAAATCCCTCGGCTACTACCTGAGCGTTGGCCTGCTGCGCGGGCTCAACCTGCTGCCCTATGGCTGGGTCGCGCGCTTTGGCGCGGGTCTCGGGCACCTGTTGTACCTGATTCCCAGCTCGCGAAAGCGCGTTGTGCACACCAATTTGCGGCTGTGTTTCCCGCATTGGGACGAGGCGACGCGTGAGCGCGTGGCCAAGGCGTCGTTCGTGCATGCCATTCGCAGCTACGCGGAGCGCAGCGTGCAATGGTTCGCCGACGGCAAGAAGCTGGAGCGGCTGATCGAACTCGACTCGGCGGTCGACCTGCTCGACCCGAATATGCCACCGACGATCCTGCTCGGGTTCCACTTCGTGGGCATCGAGGCGGGCTCGGTGTTCATCAACTATTCGCTGCACCGGCCGTGCGCGTCGCTCTACACGCCGATGTCCAACCCGGCGTTCGACGCCATGGCCCGCGAGCAGCGCGGTCGTTTCGACGCGGAAATGATCGCGCGCGGCGACAGTGCCCGCGATGTGCTGCGCATGTTCCGAAAGGGCAAGCCGGTCATGCTGGCGGCCGACATGGACTATGGCGCGCGAAATTCCACGTTTGTGCCGTTCTTCGGCGTGAACACTTGTACGCTGACGTCCGTGTCCCGTCTGGCCGAAGTCGGCCGGGCCCAGATCCTGCCGTTCATCGGCGAGGTGCTGCCCAACTACAAGGGCTACCGCCTCAAGGTCTTCCCGGTGTGGGAAAACTATCCCAGCGGCGACCCCGACGCCGATGCGCGCCGGATGAACGCGTTCCTCGAAGAACAAATCCTGAAGATGCCGGAGCAGTACTACTGGGTGCACAAGCGCTTCAAGACGCGCCCGCCCGGCGAGCCAAGCGTGTACTGACAGGCGCCGGATGCGCGTCGGCCTTCTCCACTACAATAGCGCCATGAAGCTCAAATTCACCAAGATGCAGGGTGCCGGCAACGACTTCGTCGTGATCGACGGCATCTCGCAATCCATCGATTTCACGCCCGACCAGTGGCGGGCGCTCGCCGACCGCCATTTCGGCGTCGGCGCAGACCAGCTCCTGCTCGTCGAACGCTCGACGCAGCCTGGCGTTGACTTCCGCTATCGCATCTTCAACGCCGACGGCGGTGAGGTGGAGCATTGTGGCAATGGGGCGCGCTGCTTCGTCAAGTTCGTGCGCGACACGGGGTTGACCGACAAGCGCACGGTGCGCGTCGAGGTGCAGCAGGGCTTGATCACGCTCACGATGCGCGACGACGGCCAGGTCAGCGTGGACATGGGCGCGCCGATCCTCACGGCGTCGGATGTGCCGTTCGACGCCAGCGGGCTGGCAGGTCGTCGCGAGGGCGACGACACGCTCTGGCCGCTCGACGTGGCCGGCAAGACGACGTGGATTTCCGTGGTCTCGATGGGCAATCCGCATGCCGTGCAGGTGGTGGAGAACGTCGATACCGCGCCGGTGGAAACGGACGGCCCGCTGATCGAGCGTCATGCGCGCTTCCCGCGCCGCGTGAATGCGGGCTTCCTGCAGGTGGTGGACAAGCATCAGGCGCGTCTGCGCGTGTACGAGCGCGGTGCGGGCGAGACGCTCGCCTGCGGCACCGGCGCATGCGCGGCGGCAGTGGCAGGCATCCGCCGCGGGCTGCTGGCCGCGCCCGTGGCCATCGAAACGCACGGCGGCACGCTCACCATCGACTGGGACGGCGCAAGCGGTCCCGTCATCATGACGGGACCCGCCACCACGGTCTTCGAAGGGACGATCGAGATCTGACGCCAAACGTCGGTCCCGGTGTTCCGCGCGGGCAGGCCGCGGGCGCAGCACAGTAAGATTTTGGTTTCTGACGGACTCTGATTTAGCGACCCAGGCGGCCGTGCGCCACCGTTGTGCCTCGTGCGCAGCGGCGGTCGGCGGCAGTTGACGAACAGCAGACGGACACTCATGAACGACCGAGATATTGCGGAATACCTGATCGCGCATCCCGACTTCTTCGAACGCCATGCCGAATTGCTGGCCGGCGTGCGGCTCACCAGCCCGCACGGCCAGCGCGCCGTGTCGCTGCAAGAGCGCCAGATCGAGATGCAGCGCGAAAAGACCAAGCAGATCGAGCGACGCCTCGCCGAATTGATGCGCTACGGGCACGAGAACGACGACATCTCGGCCAAGCTGCATCGCTGGAACCTCGGCCTGCTCGGCGAGCGCGATCCGCACGCGTTGCCCGACGCGATTGCCCGCGGCCTGCGCGACGTTTTCAACGTCCCCTTTGCGGCCGTTCGTGTGTGGAACGTGGCCGCGCCGTACCAACCGGCCGAGTTCGCCCGCAGCGTGAGCGAAGAGGTCAAGATCTTCGCCTCGAGCCTGGCGACTCCCTATTGCGGTGCCAACACCGGTTTCGAAGCCGTGACATGGCTCGGCGCGCCGAGCGATCCGGCGTCGGTGGCGCTGCTCGCGCTGCGTGACCCGCAAGTCACGGATGGGCCGGTCTTCGGCCTGCTGGTCATGGGCTCGGAAGACGCCCGCCGTTTCCATGAAGGCATGGCGACCGACTTCCTGACGCAGATCGGGGAACTGGCCGGCGCGGCGCTCAGCAAGCTGCGCGCGAACGATTGATGCGCGTCGCCGGCGCCCGGGCGGACTGACGCGCTGACGGCACCTTTCACCACGCCTTATGGTCACCTCGACCCGATCGCCGCGTCCTGCCAGCGTGGCCACGCCCAAGGCGCGCGCCGGGCGCGCCGCGCCGGAACGCGCGCGCAAGCCCGGGGCGCACGCAGAGGCGTCGGACGACGAGACGCCGCTCGAACCGGGCATCCGCCACTACCTGACGTCGCTCGCCAGCGAGCGCAAGCTCGCCGAGCTCACCCTGGAAAACTACACGCGCGACTTGCGCCAGTTGCAGCGTTTGGCGCGCGGCCGCCCGCTCGAATCGCTGGAGCATGGAGACATTCGCCGCTTCGCCATGCAGTTGCACAGCGAGGGCCTCGTCGGCCGCTCCATCGCCCGCAAGCTCTCCGCCTGGCGAGGCTACTTCGCGTGGCTTGCCCAGCGCACGTCGCTGGCGGCCAATCCCGTCGACGGCGTGCGCGCGCCGAAACAACCCAAGCCGTTGCCGAAAGCGCTGTCGCCGGATCAGGCATCGGCGCTCGTCGAGTTCGTCTCCGGCACGTCGGCCGAGGCCGTGCGCAATCGGGCGATGTTCGAGCTGCTGTACTCGTCTGGCCTGCGCCTGTCGGAACTCACGAGCCTCGATCATCGCTACGTCGAGGCCGAGGGCTACCGTTCCGTGAGCTGGCTTGATTTGCCCGAACGCGAGGTGGTCGTGACCGGCAAGGGGAACAAGCGACGCCGCGTGCCCGTGGGCGAGAAAGCGGCGCAGGCGCTGGCCGGTTGGCTGGACATGCGGGCAGAACTGGCAACGGCTGAGCCGCATGCGCTGTTCCTGTCGGCGCGCGGCAAGCGCATCGGCGCGCGCGCGGTGCAGCAGGGGCTGTCGCGCCACGCGCTGGCGGCCGGGCTGCCGACACACGTGCACCCGCACATGCTGCGTCACTCGTTCGCCACGCACGTCCTGCAATCGTCCGGCGATCTTCGCGCCGTGCAGGAGATGTTGGGGCACAGCAATATTTCGACGACACAGATCTACACGAAGCTCGACTTCCAGCATCTCGCGAAGGTTTACGATCAGGCGCATCCGCGCTCGCGCAAGAAGCCCTGAGCGTTGCGGTGGGCGGCGCGACTCGGTGTAGAATCGCGTCCTTCCTCAGCAAGTCCCGCATGTTCTCCGTCTGCTGGATGACTTGCCGTCACCCCGTCGTCAACCGTTGGTCCGTCCCGCATGAATACCTTGACCCTCAAGCCCGGCAAAGAAAAGTCCTTGCTGCGCCGTCACCCCTGGATTTACGCCACCGCCGTGGCACGCGTGGACGGCAAACCGGCTTCCGGCGCGACGGTCGTGGTGCGCGCCGCCGACGGGCGATTTCTCGCTCGCGCCGCCTTCAGCCCGGTCTCGGCCATCCGCGCACGCGTGTGGACGTTCGATGAAAACGAGCCGGTCGATCATGCGTTCTTCAAGCGTCGCGTGACCGCCGCCCTCGCTTATCGCGAGCAGATGGTGCACGACACCGGGGCGACCCGCCTGATCTTCGGCGAGGCCGACGGCCTGCCGGGTCTGATCGTCGACCGTTATCAGTCCGCGCCCGGTGCGCCGGTGACGGACCAGATCGTTTGCCAGTTCATGGCGGCGGGCGTGGAAGTCTGGAAAGACGCGATCGTGAATGCCCTCGTCGGCGCGACCGGCTGCCCCAATGTCTACGAGCGCTCCGACGCCGCCGTGCGCGAGCGCGAAGGTCTGCCGAGCCTCACTGGCGTGCTGGCGGGGGCTGAGCCGCCCCAGGCGCCCGACTTGCTCACGACGTACGAGTGTGGCGTGAAGTATTACGTCGACGTGCGCAACGGGCACAAGACCGGCTTCTATGTCGATCAGCGCGACAATCGTCTGCTGGTGAAGCAGCAGGCCAAGGGCCGCGACGTGCTCAACTGCTTCTGCTATACCGGGGGCTTTTCGCTGGCGGCGCTGGCGGGCGGGGCGCAGAGCGTGTTGTCCATCGACTCGTCGGGCGACGCGTTGGCCATCGGCGCGCGCAATGTCGAACTCAACGGTTTCGACGCCGCGCGCGCCGAATGGCGCGACGCCGATGTCTTCAAGACCCTGCGCGCGTTGCGCGAAGAGGGGCGCCTGTTCGACATGATCGTGCTCGATCCGCCCAAGTTCGCACCGTCGGCCCATCACGTGGAGCGTGCCGCACGGGCGTACAAGGACATCAATCTGGCCGGTTTCAAGCTGCTGCGCCCGGGCGGCCAGCTGCTGACGTACTCGTGCTCAGGCGCGATCGATGCCGATCTGTTCCAGAAGATCGTGGCGGGCGCGGCCGTGGATGCCGGCGTGGACGCCCGCATTCTGCGGCGCCTGTCGGCGGGCATGGATCACCCCATGCTCACCCAGTTCCCCGAAGGCGAATATCTCAAGGGGCTTTGGTTGCAGCGTATGTAAGCGCTCGCTTCTGTGGGCGTCAACCCAGTGTCAGTGCGACCACGCCCAGCGCGATCAACACGGCACCGCCCACGCGGCGGTGCATCTCCCCTTCGCCCAGCAGCCGCACGCCCAACAGCGCGGCAATCATCATCGACATCTCCCGCGCTGGGGCGACGTGCGACACCGGCGCGTACTTGAGCGCCGTCAGGATCAGGAAGTAGGACATCGGCGAGATAAGCGAGATCAGCACGATCTTGCGCCAGTTCGCCTGCCACACCATGACCATGCGGGCGGGACGCGAGCACGCCATCGGTGCCGAGAGCACGACTCGCAGCACATTCTCCAGGTAGTAATAGACGAGCGGTGCAAGCAGCAGGGTGCGGATGGCGTAGGCGTCGGCCAGCGTATACGCTGCGATGAATCCGCCGGTCAGCACGCCCCAGCCCGCGCCCGCGTGCATGGTGTCGCGCCGGAACAGGCGCTCGCCCCCGGCGATGATCAGCACGCCGACGACCACCAGCCCGATCCCGAAAAGCGCCAGCCAGCCCGGGCGTTCCCCCAGCAGCACGATGGCGCCCAGCGACGACAGCAATGGCCCGGTGCCCCGTGCGAGCGGATAGACGACCGACAGGTCGCCCACCCGGTAGCCGCGCTGCAGGACTAGCGTGTAGCCGTAGTGCAGCATGGCGCTCGTGGCGATCACGCCCCAACCCAGCGCATTCGGCCAACTGGCGTTTGAACCGATCAGGAAAAACATCGCCAGCGGCGTGTACAGCACGACGGTCAGCAGCGCATAGAGGAAGACGAGCTGCGGGCCGCCGCCTTCGCGCGTGTCGATGCGCTTGGCGAGGAAATTCCAGGTGGCATGCAGGAATGCGGCGGTAACAACGAGGGCGAGAGCGGTGAGCGACATGGTGAGCGGTGTTTTTTGCGTCAATTGTATGACGCATTGCCCGTTCACCTCCGGACAGATTCGGTCGGCGGCCTTCAGGGCTCGGGAAATGCCTACTTTTGCAACTCCGTTGCAGTGCTGGCGGTGCTGTGCTTAAATCGATTTATGAGCCTTATTCAACTACAACCTTATCTGGAAGCCGCCCGTACGAGCTTGCAAGAGCAATCGGGCCGCGTGACCTCTGGACGCGTGCGCGTGCTGGCGATGCTGCTCAAGGCGGGCCGTCCGCTCACGCACCAGGAAGTGCTGGCCGATCTGGCCACCGACGCCGATCCGCTCGACCGCGTAACGGCCTACCGCGTGCTCGATTGGCTGGTCGCGCAGGGCTGGGCCATCAAGCAGGCCGGTGACGACCGAATCTTCCGCTTCGTCATGGCCGAGCATGTCGACCCGCAGCGTGCGGCATCGCCGCGTCCGCATACGCAACACGGACATTTTCGTTGCGTACGCTGCCACCGGACCTTCTGTCTTGACGATTGGCCCCAGCATCCCCAATTGAGTGAGCGCGAACTCAAGCGCCTGCCCAAGGGTTTCGTGGGCGAACAGGTCGAGCTGATGATTCATGGCACTTGCGCACAGTGCGCGGGCGCCCCCAACTGACGCGTCCCCAGCCGCTTTTCGTTACCTCGGGTACAGTGGGCGACATTGAGACGGCGTCGAGTACGCCGCATTACAACAGGACATAGCATTCATGACCCCCGTCACCATCCTGACCGGCTTTCTCGGCAGCGGAAAAACCACGCTGCTCAAGCGCATCCTGACCGAGGCGCATGGCATGAAGATCGCCGTCATCGAAAATGAATTCGGTGAAGAGAACATCGATAACGACATCCTCGTGCACGACAACGCCGAGCAGATCGTACAGATGAGCAACGGCTGCATCTGCTGTACGATCCGTGGCGACCTGGTGAAGGCGCTGTCCGACCTGAACAGCCAGCGCGACGCGGGTGCGATCCAGTTCGACCGCGTGGTCATCGAGACGACCGGCCTGGCCAACCCCGGCCCGGTGGCGCAAACCTTCTTCATCGACGACGAGGTGGCCGACACCTACCGGCTCGACGCCATCATCACGCTGGTCGACGCGAAGCACGCCCAGCAGCAGCTCGATCAGCACGAAGTGGTGCAGCGCCAGGTGGGGTTTGCCGATCGCCTGTTCATCACCAAAGCCGATCTGGTCACGCCCGAGGCGCTGGACGACCTGAAGCATCGCCTCGCGCACATGAATCCGCGCGCGCCGCAGCAGGAAGTCGACTTCGGCCAGGCCGAGCTCAAGCAGATCTTCGACCTTCACGGCTTCAACCTGAACGACAAGCTCGACATCGATCCGGAATTCCTGGGCGCCGACGACCACGCGCACGATCACGATCACAGCCATGATCACGATCACTCGCACTGCGATCACGATCATGACCAGTGCGCGCACGAGGGGCACGACCACGGTCACGCCCATGCCCACCACGACGACGCCATCAAATCGTTTGTCTTTCGCAGCGAGAAAGCCTTCGATCCGGCGAAGCTGGAGGATTTCCTCGGGAGCATCCTACAGGTGTACGGCGAACGCTTATTGCGTTATAAAGGTGTATTAAACATGCGTGGCATCGACCGCCGGGTCGTGTTCCAGGGCGTTCACCAGATGATGGGCAGCGACGTGGGCGCGAAATGGCAGCCCGATGAGACGCCGAACACCAAGATGGTGTTTATTGGTGCCGAGCTGCCGAAAGAGATCATCCTGCAAGGGCTGGAGCGCTGTCTGGTCTGAGCGGGACCGGCGAACCGTGCAACGGGAAACCCCTTAATCAGGGCTGTTGAACGATTCGGTTACAATACGTGCCCACTGGGGCTGCCGCCAGCGAACCAACGCGGCACTTCGGAGGGCTGGCAGGGGAGCACCGCCATGGCTACCGCCTCTCGCAAGACTGCCACCGCAGGCCCCACGCGCCGGTCAGAGCCGGCGTCGGAAGCGGGCGCCAAGCGGGCTCCAGCAGGTAATTCGAAGACGGGCGAAAAGGCCGCCGCCAAGCACGGGGCGCCCAAATCGTCCGGTAGGAACGTAACCCAAGAAGCCGCCCGCGGCATCGCCGGTAAGCAAGACGTCCCACTCGCTGCAGGGGCGTCACCGGACTATCCGAAAGAGACGCCACAAAAACCCATGAGCAAGAAAAGACTTTTGACCGAGGCCGAAATTCTGAAGATGGGCGAGAAGGACTACATGAATGAAGATCAACTCGCCTTCTTCAAGGATCGTCTGGAAAACCTGCAGGCTGACATTTTGCGTAACGCCGGTCAAACCACCGAGAACCTGCGCGAAACCATTCTCGTCCCGGATCCGGCCGACCGCGCCACGATTGAAGAGGAGCACGCGCTTGAGCTGCGTACCCGCGATCGTGAACGCAAGCTGCTGAAGAAGGTGCAACAGTCGCTCGCTCGCATCGAATCGGGCGAATATGGCTGGTGCGAAGAAACCGGAGAGCCGATCGGCGTTCCGCGTCTGCTCGCCCGCCCGACCGCCACCCTGTCGCTCGAAGCGCAAGAGCGTCGCGAATTGCGTCAGAAGCTGTTCGGCGACTGATCGCATCGCACAACCGGCCCGACGCCGCGCGGTGGCGGCAGGTCAGGTCCGTCGGCGCCCGGTTTGCCAAAGGCACGTCGTCTCGACGTGCCTTTTTTGTTGCCGTTTTTTGACGTCGTCCGGTCGACCGCGGCCCGTTCCTCCCGGAACTGTGGCTTGCACGCAACGCTTGCTGACGCTCGCCGTCGAGCCAACTTTATGCCACAATTGCAACTCAGTTGCAATTGTGGCCGCCTATGCCGTCTATCGAATCCGCTTCTCGCTTTTGGCGCGCGCGTTTGCGCACGCGGGTGGGGTGTGGGCGAAGCGGTTGGGTCGCGTGGCTCATCGTTGCGCTGATCGGCGTACAGATCTGGGGGCTGCAACACGAAATTCTGCATGCCCGAAGGTTGTCCGGCGTGCCGCCGGTTTCGGCAGATGCGAGCCGGTCAGCGGCGGGCGAGGCGAATGATCCGGACGAGGCGGGAGGTGCGGATCTCGCGATGGCCGCAGACGGTCGCGCCCAAGCGGTCGGCACGGTGTCCGTCGATTTCGGCAACTCCCACCACCATTGCCATCTGTTCGAAGGCGCCACGCTGGCCGCGGCCATGGCCGTGGCCGTCCTGTCGTGGGGAAGCGATACCGTCATCGCGAGCCTCCCCCAGCGCGCGACCGGGCGCCGTCACCCGAGCGTTCACCGACGACCGTTCGACTCCCGCGCACCGCCGCTCGCGATCTGACGCCACGCGTATTCGCGCCATTCGAACTTCTCCGCGCTGACTGCGCGAATCCCTGCCACGGTCCGTACCGACCCTCGCAGCCTTCGGGCCCGCGATGGCGGCGGCTGCACGCTCGTCGGCCCATCATCGCCGACGCGGCGGGGCTTCGTTCGCGCCGAGGCCCGGAATCCTCGGGAGCCCGTTGACGAGGCTCCCGCGCACCGACCCAACACACCCGATACCGACATGGCACTTTCTGCTTTGAACGCCGCGCGTGAGCGCGCGACGCCCTTGCTAGCTCCCGCTTTCCCCATCGAGGCCCCTTCGGCTTCCCGCCGGGCACGCCGCCCGTGGCCGGTGAACTCGCCGCGCCCGCTCGCCGCAGCGCTGACGTTCAGCGCGCTCGCTGCGGCAAGCGCGTCCGTGCAGGCGGCCGATGTGTCCGATGCACCCTTGGAAGCAACGTCTGCCGCTGCCGTCCCGGCGAGGCCTGAAGTGACGTTGCCAACCACCTTCGTGACCGGCAATCCGCTTGGGCGCGCCGCTGCCGACTTGACCGTGCCACTTACCGAACTCGACGGGAAGGCGCTGGCGTTGCGCCGTGCAGGCACGTTGGGCGAGACGCTTGACGGGCTGCCGGGCGTGTCGGCCACATCGTACGGCCCGAACGTCAGTCGCCCCATCATTCGTGGCCTCGACGGCGACCGCATTCGCGTGTTGCAGAACGGCACGGCGGCGCTCGACGCCTCGTCGCTATCCTACGATCACGCCGTGGCGCAGGATCCGCTGACGATCGAACGCGTAGAAGTCGTGCGGGGCCCTGCGGCACTGCTCTATGGCGGCAATGCGGTCGGCGGCGTGATCAACACCATTGACAACCGCATTCCGCGAGAATCCATCACCGGCATTTCCGGTGCGACGGACTTCAGCTATGGCGGTGCGAACCGCGAGCGTGCCGGGGCCGCGCAACTTGAATTCGGCAACGGCGAGTTCGCGTTCCACGTTGACGGCTTCGCCCGAAAAAGCGCGGACCTGCGCATTCCCGGCTTCGCCCGTTCGGCGCAACAACGCGCCCGCGACGACGACGACACGCCGCAACCGTCGGGCACCTTGCCCAACAGCCAGGGGCAGGTGGGTGGCGCGGCTGTCGGTGCGTCGTGGACGTGGGCCGACGGCTATACGGGCCTGTCGTACTCCGGTTACGACTCGGATTACGGCACCGTGGCCGAGGCGGACACACGCATTCGGCTGCGGCAGCAGCGTTTGGCATTGGCCAGCGAGATCCGCGACCTGAGCGGCCCGATCACCGCTCTCAAGTTCAACTTTGGCTACACCGATTACGAGCACAAGGAAATCGAAAACGGCGAGACGGGGACGACCTTCAAGAATCACGGCTACGAAGGCCGTATCGAAGCGCGTCACGCGAAGCTCGGGCCACTCGACGGCGCCGTGGGCGTGCAGTTCTCGCAGAACACCTTCTCAGCGCTAGGTGAAGAGGCCTTTGTGCCGAAGAGCGACACGCGCAACGTCGCGCTGTTTGCCCTCGAAGAGTGGGCGATGCATCCGGCGATCAACCTCTCGTTCGGCGCGCGCATCGAGCACTCGAGCGTCAAGCCGACGGCGGGCGGTAATGAACGCTTCGACAATCTGCCGTCGCGCGACTTCACGCCGGGCAGCGTGTCGGCGGGTGCGGTCTTCGCATTGGCCCCCGCGTGGTCGGTCGCGCTCAACACCTCGTACACCGAGCGCGCGCCCACGTTCTATGAGCTGTATGCGAACGGCCCGCACCTGGCGACCGGGGTCTGGGAAATCGGCAGTCCGCAGGCCGCGATTGAAAAGGCGTTTTCGACGGACCTGTCGCTACGCTATGAACAGGGCCCGAACAAGGCCAGCGTCGGTCTCTTCTACAGCCGCTTCAACAACTTCATCGCACTCAACAATACGGGGCGCACGATCGATGAGGGCGGCCAGAGTTTGCCGGTCTATCACTACGCGGGTGTGCCAGCCGACCTCTACGGAATGGAAGCCGAAGGCCGTGCGCGCCTTTGGCGCGGTCACGGCAACCTCGATCTCGAACTGCGCGGCGACTACACGATCGCGCGCAACCGCGAGACGGGCGAACCGCTGCCGCGCATCGCACCATTGCGTCTGACGGCGGCGCTTGCCTATGCGTTGGGTCACTGGGGCGCGCGACTGGAAATGGTGCACGCGAGTCCTCAAGGCCGCGTGCCTGCCAACGATCTGACGACCCGTGGCTACACCACGCTCGGAGCGGCGCTCACCTATCAGTTCAAGGCGGGTGGCGCGCAGTGGCTGGCGTACTTGAAGGGAGAGAACCTGACCAACCAGGAGGTACGTTTGGCCAGCTCGGTGCTGCGCGACATTGCGCCGCAGGGGGGGCGCTCGGTTCGCGTGGGTTTGCGCACCACGTTCTGAGCGGGATCGTGCCGCAAAAACGGAGTAATTTCCGAGAAATTTCCTCGCAGTAGGCGATTCGCGCGGCGCATTGCCGCGCGAATTTCACGATCCATGCCACGTTGTGCGACATCGCCTCGAGGGCGTCAAGCAGGGCGGGCGTGTTGCCGTCGACGCCTCTTGATATTCTTTCGATTGCCCTAAACTACAGTGACATCTCGCCCGGTCGGGCACGTCGTCACGGTTGTGTGGCGCGCACGGCCGGGCCAATCGTTACGGGGCGCACGTCGCCCCCGAAAAGGAACAGGCATGGAGCAATATCACGGCACCACCATCGTCTGCGTTCGGCGCGGCGATCAGGTCGCGCTTGGCGGCGACGGTCAGGTCACCCTCGGCAACATCGTGATGAAGGGCACCGCCCGCAAGGTTCGCACGATTTACGACGGCAAGGTCATGGTTGGCTTCGCGGGTGCGACGGCCGATGCCTTCTCGCTGCTCGATCGTTTCGAGGCGAAGCTCCAGAAGCACCAGGGGCATTTGACGCGCTCGGCGGTGGAACTGGCCAAGGATTGGCGTACCGACCGCATGCTGCGCCGGCTCGAAGCGATGATGATCGTCGCTGATGCCGAGACCACGCTGGTCATCACCGGCAACGGCGATGTGCTCGATCCGGAGGGTGGCGTTGCCGCGATCGGTTCGGGCGGATCGTACGCCCAGGCGGCCGCCCGCGCGCTGGTCGAGAACACGGACCTGACGCCGGCGGAAGTCGTCAAGAAGGCGCTGACGATCGCGGGCGAAATGTGCATCTACACCAACGGCAATCACATCATCGAGGCGCTGCCCCCGAAGGCAGCGCAGTGACGACGCGCGTGCCGCAGCGGGCCTCCCTCCTGCGGCACGATTGGCCGGTCGGCAGGTGACCGGCCGGACGTCACCCTCCGTGCGAACCCCCTAATTTGGCGAACGTCATGACCCATATGACCCCCTCAGAGATCGTTTCCGAACTCGACAAACACATCATCGGCCAGCACAAGGCCAAGAAGGCCGTCGCGGTGGCGTTGCGCAACCGCTGGCGCCGTCAGCAGGTGGCCGATCCCCTGCGTCAGGAAATCACGCCGAAGAACATTCTGATGATCGGTCCGACCGGTGTCGGCAAGACCGAAATCGCGCGCCGTTTGGCCAAGCTGGCCGACGCGCCATTCATCAAGGTCGAGGCGACCAAGTTCACCGAAGTCGGCTACGTGGGGCGCGACGTGGACAGCATCGTGCGCGACCTCGCGGAAATCGCGATCAAGCAGACGCGTGAAGCTGAAATGAAGAAGGTGCGCACCACGGCGGAAGATCGCGCCGAGGATCGCATTCTCGATCTGTTGCTGCCGAGCGGGCGCGAGTCGTCGCGCGACATCCGTTTCGGTTCGGCGTCGCACGAGGTCGAGGCCAGCAGCGAGGATAACGCCACGCGCCAGACGTTCCGCAAACGTCTGCGCGAAGGTCAGCTCGACGACAAGGAAGTCGAGTTGGAAGTGGAAATTCCGGCGCAGGGCATGGAGATCATGGGCCCGCCGGGCATGGAAGAGATGACCGAGCAGATCAAGGGCATGTTCGCGAATCTGGGCAACCAGCGCAAGAAGCGCCAGAAGCTCAAGATCAAGGACGCGCTCAAGGTGCTGACCGACGAAGAAGCGTCGAAGATGCTCAACGACGAGGAGGTCAAGCAACTGGCCTTGCGCAACGTCGAGCAGAACGGCATCGTGTTCCTCGACGAAATCGACAAGATCGCCACGCGCAGCGAAGTGGGTGGCGGCGACGTGTCGCGTCAGGGCGTGCAGCGCGACCTGCTGCCGCTCGTGGAAGGCACGACCGTGAGCACGAAGTTCGGCATGATCAAGACGGATCACATTCTGTTCATCGCGAGCGGGGCGTTCCATCTGGCCAAGCCGAGCGATCTGATTCCGGAACTGCAGGGCCGCTTCCCGATTCGCGTCGAACTCGAATCGCTGTCGGTCCAGGATTTCGAAGCGATCCTCACGCAGACGGATGCCAGCCTCGTGAAGCAGTATCAGGCCTTGCTCGCCACGGAAGACGTGACGCTCGACTTCGCGCCGGACGGCATCAAGCGGCTCGCGGAAATCGCTTTCTCTGTGAACGAGAAGACGGAAAACATCGGGGCGCGACGTCTATACACCGTCATCGAAAAGCTGCTCGAGGACATCTCGTACAACGCCGGCAAGCAGGCGAACGAAGTGGTGTCGATCGACGCCGGCTACGTCAATCGCTTCCTCGAGGAAGTGGCGCAGAACGAAGATCTGTCGCGCTACGTGCTGTGATGGCGTGACGTTCGTTGCAATGTGAAAAAGGCCCCTCGGGGCCTTTTTTTGCGTTTGACGATTTGACGATGGGCGTTACTGCTTCACCGGACGCTTGAGCAGTTTGCGCTGCAGCGTGCGCCGATGCATGTTCAGCGCGCGTGCCGTGGCGGAGATGTTGCCGTTGTGCTCGGTGAGCACGCGTTGAATGTGCTCCCATTCGAGGCGCGCGACCGACAGCGGCGAGGGGTTTTCGATGGCTTCGTCGGCCTGGGTCTCGCTCGCATCGCTGCGCAGCGACGCGAGGATGGTGTCGGCGTTGGCCGGCTTGGCCAGGTAGTTGTCGGCGCCATCCTTGACGGCTTGCACCGCCGTCGCAATGCTCGCGTAGCCGGTGAGCACCAGCATGCGTGATTTCGGTTGCAACGCGCGCAATGGTGCGATGAGCGGCAGTCCCGAGTCATGGCCCAGATGGAGGTCGACCGAGATCAGGTCGAACTGGCGCGTGCGCGCCGCGAGCAGCGCCGCGGCACTGTCGGCGGCGATCTGCACGTCGTAGCCGCGCCGCGTCAGCGCGCGGGCGAGCGTTTCGGCGAAAACGACGTCGTCGTCGATAAGAAGGAAGTGGGAGGCGTTCATGTCTGACTCCGCGAGCCGAAGAGGAAAGTGGCCATCGGCAGGCGCAGCTCGGCGCGCGTGCCTTGCGGCGTGTTGGGGGTGAGGACGATGTCGCCGCCGAGACGCTGGGCACTGGCAAAGGCCAGATACAGGCCCATGCCTTGTCCGCCGTGCGTACTCATGACGGGTGAATTTCCCAGCCGGGTACGCAGCTCGGCGGTCATGCCGGGGCCTTCGTCGCAGACCGTGAAGCGGATGTCGTCCGGCGTGACCGCCACGTCGAGGGTGACCGACGACGGGCTGAAATACGCGGCGTTATCGAGCACGATGGTCAGGATCTGGCCAACTTGCACGGTGTCTTCGATGCGCGCGGTCAACTTCGGCGGCACGTGCATCTGGAACTGGACTTGCGGATGCCGTAAGCGCCATTGCGTGGTGAACGCCGGCAACCATTCGGCCAACGCCTGCCGCACCGGTGCCGCCGCACGCGTCTGCACGTGGCCGATGGCGCTCTTGCACAGCGCGATTTGTTGTTCAAGCGTCTGCAGATCCGGCTCGTAGGGCTTCAACGCGGCATTGCCCAGGCTCTCGCTGCGCAGTTCGCCGACGACCACGGCCATGGTCGAGAGCGGGGTGCCGAGTTCGTGCGCCACGCTCGCGGCCTGAGCGCCGAGAGCGGCCATCCGCTCGTCGCGCAGCAGCCGCTGTTCGGCGCGGGCGAGTTGCGCGTCGCGCGCGCGCAAGGCCCGCGACATCCGCGAAACGAACCACGCGATCACGAGCACGCTGACCACGAAGTTGACCCACATGCCGGCCAGATGCAGGCGCAGCAGATTGCCCGGGTCTGCCAGATCGAGCGGCACGTACTGAAAGTTCAGCGCGCCATACGCGACCAGCGAGAGCAGCGCCAGTTGCGACGCGTTGCGCCATGGCAGCACGGCGGCGGCGATCGCCAGGCCCGGCAGGAAGAGGGAGACGAACGGGTTGGTCGCGCCGCCCGAGAAGAACAGCAGCGCCGTGAGCGCGGCCAGATCGACGAGCAACTGGCTCATCAGGTCCAGATCGGTGCGGCGCCGGGCGCGCTCGATACCTCGCCGCGTGCGCACCCACGTGAGGACGTTGAACAGCACTTCGAGGGCGATGATGGTGAGCATCGGCTCGAGCGGCAGACGTACGCCGAGCCAGAGTTGCACGACGCCGATCGTCGCCAACTGGCCGACGATGGCCAGACAGCGCAACCAGAAGAGCTGAACGACGTTGGCTCGCTCGATGGGGAAATGGGTCATACGACAAGTGTACCAAGTCCGGGTCACGGCCTATCCCGCGTCGCAGGGCGCTGCGACACTCTGCCGCATGGGTGCCGATGAAGAACCGATGAGGCGCCGATGATCGGCATCACGCAACGCGTTCCCGCGTGAGGCGGGGCGCGACTACAATGAGCATCCACGTCTTGCGCGGCAGGGTGTCGCGTAACCTCTCATGCGATACAGGGCGGAAGCCTTCCGTCGACAACGATAAGGAGTTTGCATGAAGCACAAGCTATGGGCAGTTGCCGCACTGAGTCTCGGCATGGCTTCGGCCTACGCACAGGTGGGGCAGGTGACGGTGTCCGACGCGTGGGCACGCGGCACCGTGCCGGGTCAGAGTGCGACCGGCATTTTCATGACGTTGCAGGCGCCTCGGGCGACCACGCTCGTGGGCGTGAGCACCCCCGCCGCCGCAAACGCCGAAGTGCATGAAATGAAGCTCGAAGGCACGCTCATGAAAATGCGCGCCCTGCCGAGCGGTTTGCCGCTGCCGGCCAATCAGCCCGTGCAGCTCAAGCCGGGCGGCTATCACATCATGCTCAGCGACCTGAAGACGCCGCTCAAGAAGGGCGACACCGTACCGGTCACGTTGCGCTTCGAATCCGCCGATCACAAGATGTCCGAGCAGCAGGTTCAGATCCCTGTGCTCGACCTGACGGCGAGCGGGCCTGCGGGCGCCGGCATGAGTGGTATGAATGGTATGAGCGGTATGGCCGGCATGGCGCACGGCGCCGCCCATAGTCAATAGAGCGCCGGCGGTTCGGGCCATGGCCAACAAGACGCTCGGTACCCGGCAGAAGCTGATGTTTCGCGGCACGGCGGGTGTCGGCGGCCGGGTGGGCGCCCGTTACACGGGGGGGCGGCCTCCGTCACCGGCGCCTGGCGCGCCCGGGGTGCCGGGCCGTCGGCCGGGGTCAGTCGGGATTGGCAATGGTCGCGAGGTCGGTGGGGTTGGTGAGGTTGGCGGACGTCGCACGGGCGGCGGCGGTGCCGCTGATTCCCGCACCGGCCGCAAGCAGCGCCGCGCGAAGACAGGCGGGGCATAGACAGGTGCCCCGCGGCGAAACGAGTTGCACAACTGCAACAGCGGCGGCGTTGTCAGGGGCTGGCCTCTGGCGGGGGGGCGCAGCGCGTAAATCGGGAGCGAAAGGGGACGCGGTAAAAATCGGCCGCTGACGGGCGTGCATGGAGAGGCCAAAGGGGAGATACGCACGCGCGGCCCTGCGCCGCTGACGGGGCGAGAATCGCCGCATTTGCGGTTGCCGCCCCGCATGTGACGAAGGGTCGCCATGGGCATCGACCGACGCAAGTCCCAGACCCTGTCGAATCCCGTCAAAGCCCCGCACGGCCGGGCGCCTTGGCTGTACAATTCGCCGTGTTTCTGGTCCACCTGCGAAAAACCTTCCCGCCATGTCCGATCTGCAACCGTCTTCCATCGACGACATCGCTCCTGCTCTCAAGGCCGAAGTTCTGGCTGAGGCGATGCCGTATATCCGCAAATATCACGGCAAGACCGTGGTGATTAAATACGGCGGCAACGCAATGACCGAAGAGCGCCTGAAGCGAGGCTTCGCGCGCGACGTCATTCTTCTCAAGCTCGTGGGCATCAACCCGGTGGTGGTGCATGGGGGCGGTCCGCAGATCGATCAGGCGCTCAAGAAGATCGGCAAGCAGGGCACGTTCGTCCAGGGCATGCGCGTGACCGACGAAGAGACGATGGAAGTGGTTGAGTGGGTGCTCGGCGGCGAAGTCCAGCAGGACATCGTCATGCTGATCAACCAGTACGGCGGCCAGGCGGTGGGTCTCACCGGCAAGGACGGCGGCCTGATCAACGCGCGCAAGATGTTGATTCCGGATCGCGAAAACGCCGGCAAGCTGCTCGACATCGGTTTCGTCGGTGAAGTCGACTCGATCAATCCGGCCGTGGTGCGTGCGCTGCAAGACGACGCTTTCATCCCGGTGATTTCGCCGATCGGCGTTGGGGAAGATGGCCAGGCGTACAACATCAACGCCGACCTCGTGGCCGGCAAGCTCGCCACGGTGTTGGGCGCCGAGAAGTTGGTGATGATGACCAACATCCCGGGCGTGATGGACAAGGACGGCAATCTGCTGACCGACCTGTCGGCGCGCGAGATCGACGACCTATTCGCCGACGGCACGATCTCGGGCGGCATGCTGCCGAAGATCTCGTCGGCACTCGACGCTGCGAAGAGCGGCGTGAAGTCGGTGCACATCGTCGACGGCCGCATCGAGCATTCGGTGCTGCTCGAAATCCTGACGGAACAGCCATTCGGCACGATGATCCGCTCGCATTGAGTGCGACGTGTGGGGGCGGTGACGATGCCAACATCGCACGGCCCCCCCGAGTATCGAAGGCGGACCCTGCGGGGTCCGCTTTGTTTTGGTGTGACCCCTTTTTCGCGAGACCGCATGCCCACCCCCGCCTTTTTCTCCTGGAGCGGCGGCAAGGATTCCTGCCTTGCCCTGCATCACGCATTGTCTGGCGACACGCGCGGCGAGCCGCACTACGAGGTGCGTCGTCTGCTTGCGATGTTCGACGAAACGGGCGACAGCTCGCGCTCGCATGGTTTGCCGCGTGAATTGATGCAGGCGCAGGCGGACGCACTCGGCATCGCGCTCGACGTCGGCCATGCCGGCTGGCGCGAATACGAGGCGGCGTTCGTCGCCCGCTTGCTGGCGATGCGGGCCGAGGGCATCACGCATGGCTTGTTCGGCGATATCGATCTGCAGCCGCATCGCGATTGGGAAGAGAAGGTCTGCGCGGCGGCGGGCATGACCGCCGTATTGCCGCTGTGGCAACGCGAGCGCCTGACACTCGCGCACGAATTCATCTCGCTGGGCTATCGGGCGGTGATCGTCTGTGTGGACGGTCGGCACCTCGGGCCGGAATTCGTCGGCCGCGAATACGATGCCTCGCTGCTGGCGGACCTGCCGGCGCACGTCGACGCGTGCGGTGAGAACGGCGAGTTCCACACGTTCGCCTACGATGGCCCTCGCTTCACGCGCCCGGTGCCGTGGCGCATCGAGTGTGTCGAGACGATTCACGGCCCCAAAGAGTACGGCGGCACGCCGTACCACCGCGCGCAGATCGTGGCAGCGGGCGGCTGACCGGCGCCCACGGCATCAGCCGGGCGCCGTCAGCCGACGCAGTTCGTCGAGCAGCTTGGCGGCGGGGCTTGGCAAGATCCCTTGACGGCGGCGGAAGGCCGTGAGCGTGCGCGTGGCGTGAACGGTCGGGATCGCCAGGGTGTCCATCACACGCGCGCGTGCTTCGACGTCATACATCGGCTCGGGCATCCACGTCAGAAAGCCGCATCGCGCGACCATGCTCTTGAGCACCGGGACGGAGCGCGTCTCCACGACAATGCTGGGCAACGCCAGCCCATGCGAGGCGAACACGCTTTCCACATGCGCGTATGGCGCGGTGCCGCGCGGCGGAATCGCCCAGCGTTCTCCGAGTGTGTCGGCCAGTGTGAGCGTGCCGCGCTGGCGCAACGGATGGTCGCACGCGGCGACCACATAGCTGTCGTCCTTCCAATGGCAGTCGGAGATCGCGACGATGTCATCGGTGTCGGGGGCCACAGTCGAGAGCGCCAGATCGATCTCGTGGTGCATCAGTCCCTGGGCGAGCCGGTCCCAAACCCCTTCGATGATTTCCACGCGCAGGTTCGGCCAGCGGTCGAGCACGCGCTCGACCGCGAGCGGCAGCACATGGCTGGCGATGGCGCCGACCGCGCCGACCTTGATCGTGCCTTTCGCGAGCCCGCGCAGCGCATCGATTTCTTCACGCGCATGCTCGGCTTCGCGCTCGAGCAACATGGCGTGCGGCAGCAACGCTTGCCCGAATGCCGTCAAGGCCATCCCCTTGCTGTGACGCTCGAACAGCGGCGCGCCGAGATCGGCTTCGAGCCGTTTGATGGTACGGCTCAGCGCGGGCTGCGTGAGATGCAGCTCGGTCGCGGCGCGTCCGAGACTGCCGGTCTCGACGATGGTCGTGAAAGCGCGCAATTGCTGGAGATTGAGGCTCATGAGGGGGGAGGGCACTCCAGAGGTCGGAACGAGACCGAGCGCCGCTCCGGCAACGTGGCAGCAGGGCGGCGCATAAGTCATGCAAAATCGTAATGACTTCGGCACGCAAAAGCAATTCCGGTGCATATATCGACTCCCTATACTCGTCGAAGCGCTCGCCGAGACCCGCAACTGATCGCGCGGCCCGAGCTACGACAACCGCCCGCCGTCACGCGTTCGCCCGTAGACGGTGGCAGGAGACGACAGCCCCCATGAAAGACAGCCGAGAACTTCGTGCCGGCCAACGCGCCGGCGACCCTCAGACCCTGACGGTTCGCGAGGTGGTCATCGATCTGATGCGCCGCCATGGCATGACAAAGGTATTCGCCAACCCCGGTTCGACCGAGCTGCCGTTGTTCCGCGACTTCCCGCCGGACTTCGAGTACGTGCTGGGCCTGCAGGAGGCCGTCGTTGTCGGCATGGCCGATGGTTATGCGCAGGCGAGCGGCAACGCGGCGTTCGTCAACCTGCACTCGGCCGCCGGTGTCGGCAACGCGATGGGCAACATCTTTACCGCCTACAAGAACCAGACGCCGCTCATCGTGACGGCCGGACAGCAGGCGCGCTCGATTCTCCCGTTCGATCCGTTCCTCGCGTCGGTGCGTGCGACCGAGTTGCCGCAACCGTACGTCAAGTTCAGTCTGGAGCCGGCGCGCGCCGAAGACGTGCCGATGGCGCTGGCCCGCGCCTATCACATCGCCATGCAGGAACCGAAGGGGCCGGTCTTCGTCTCCATTCCGGTCGATGATTGGGACCGGCCGGCCGAGGCGTTGCCGCCGCGTCAGGTGAGCACGCGGGTGCAGCCCGATCCGTTCGCACTTGCCCAACTGGGGGCGGCGCTCGATGCATGCTTGCGTCCGGTGTTCGTGGTCGGCTCGTCGATTGACCGCGCCGGGGCGTTCGATGCCGTGCGCGCGTTGGCCGAGCGGCATCACGCGCGCGTCTTCACCGCACCGATGTCCGCGCGCTGCGCGTTCCCGGAAGATCACCGGCTGTTTGCCGGTTTCCTGCCGCCGATGCGCGAGAAGATCGTCGATCTGCTGGGCGGCCACGATCTGATTCTTGTGATTGGCGCCCCGGCGTTCACGTATCACGTGGAAGGGACCGGGCCGCACGTGCCCGAGGGCGCTTCGCTGTTCCAGTTGATCGAAGATCCGGGCGTGGCCGCGTGGACGCCGGTCGGCGCCTCCGTCGTCGGTAACGTGCGACTCGGTGTCGAAGCCTTGCTTGCGCGTGAGGTGCCCGGCGAGCGCGCGTTGCCGCCGCCGCGCAGCATGCCGCCGGTGGCGCTGCCGAACGCGGCAGGCGAGCGCATGTCGACGGCCTTCGCACTGCAAACGCTCGCGAGCGTTCGCGCGGCGCACGACATCGTCGTCGAGGAGGCGCCGAGCGCACGCTCTGTCATGCAGCAATACCTGCCGTTCTCGCAGCCGGGCACGTTCTACACGATGAACAGCGGCGGTCTCGGCTACTCGATGCCCGCGGCCGTCGGGGTGGCGATGGCGCATCCCGGGCGGCGCGTCATCGGCCTGATTGGCGATGGCTCCGCGATGTACTCGATTCAAGGCTTGTGGAGCGCGGCGCAAGCCAGGCTGCCAATCACGTTCGTTATCCTGAATAATCGGCGCTACGCCGCGTTGCAGGACTTCGCGCCGTCGTTCGGCTTCGGCCCCACCGATCCGGTGCAGGGGACCGATCTGCCCGATCTGGATTTCGTGCGTCTGGCCGAAGGCATGGGCGTGCGCGCGCAACGCGTCGCGCAGGGCGGCGAGTTGCACGGCGTCCTGTCGCAGGCACTCGCGAGCGGCGAGACGCGTCTTGTCGAGATCGTGGTGACGTGACGCACGGCGCGTGCCATCCCGAGACGAACTACCGAGCCAGGAGACAAAACACCATGCAAGCCCAGCAAGATCCCAAAGCGCTGACGATGTTGATCGCCGGCAAGCGCGTCGGCGCCACACACGGCGCCACGTTCGAGCGACGCAATCCGCTGGACGGCGAGGTCGCCTCGCGCGCCCCCGCCGCCACGGTCGACGACGCCCGCGCCGCGGTGCGCGCCGCGTGGGACGCGTTCCCCGCCTGGTCGAACACCGGTCCCGGCGAACGGCGCGCGCTGTTGATGAAGGCCGCCGACCGGCTCGAAGCGAAGATCGAGGCGTTTCAGGCGGCCATGGCGGCGGAAACGGGAGCGTCAGGTCTGTGGGCCGGCTTCAACGTGCATCTGGCGGCGCAGGGGCTGCGCGAAGCCGCCGCCATGACGACGCAGATCGCCGGCGAGATCATCCCCTCGGATGTGCCGGGCAGCCTCGCGATGGGCGTGCGTCAGGCCGCCGGCGTAGTGCTGGGCATCGCGCCGTGGAACGCGCCGGTGATTCTTGGCGTGCGCTCGCTCGCGCTGCCGCTCGCCTGCGGCAACACCGTCGTCTTCAAGGGCTCGGAGCTGTGCCCGGCCACGCACGGCCTGATTGCCGATGCGCTCGACGAAGCCGGTCTGCCGCCGGGCGTCGTGAACTTCATTACGAATGCACCGAAAGACGCGGGCGCCATCGTCGAAGCGCTGATCGCCGCGCCTGCGGTGCGTCGCGTGAACTTCACCGGCTCGACGCGCGTCGGCCGCATCATCGCCACGCTGTGCGCCGAGCATCTCAAGCCGGCGGTGCTGGAGCTGGGCGGCAAGGCGCCGTGTCTTGTGCTCGACGATGCCGATCTCGACGCGGCCGTCAACGGTGTCGCGTTCGGCGCGTTCGCCAACTCCGGCCAGATCTGCATGTCGACGGAGCGCATCGTGGTGGCGGAATCGATTGCCGACGCCTTCGTCGACAAGCTCGCCGCCAAGGCGCGCGCACTGCCGCTGGGCGATCCGCGCGACGGCCCGGTCGTACTGGGCTCGGTGATCGACATGGCGACCGTCGCGCGCTGCAATGCGTTGATCGACGATGCGCTTGCCAAGGGCGCAACGCTGCTGTGCGGCGGCCGTGCCGACACCACGCTCATGCCTGCGACGTTGCTCGATCACGTCACGCCGGACATGCAGATCTACCGCGAAGAGTCGTTCGGTCCGGTCAAGGGCATTGTGCGCGTGAAGGACGACGAAGCCGCCATCGCCTGCGCCAACGACAACGCCTATGGCCTGTCGTGCGCCGTGTTCAGTCGCGACATCGCCCGCGCGATGGGCGTGGCCAAGCGCATCGAATCGGGCATCTGCCACATCAATGGCCCCACAGTGCACGACGAAGCGCAGATGCCGTTCGGCGGCGTGAAGTCGAGCGGCTGGGGACGTTTCGGCGGCAAAGCCGGCATTCACGAATTTACCGATCTGCGCTGGATGACGGTGCAGACCACCCCGCGTCATTACCCGTTCTGAGCGACGTCCAGTCGCCAGCGCACCGATGATGTCATGCAGGACCACCATACCGCCGCAGCCGGGACACCGGAACAGACGGCCGGAGGAGACAACCGTGTCACAACCGTTTGAGACTGCGCCGGCGACTGCCGGCGCCACGTCCGGCCACACCCAGGCCGGCGACGCGCACCACCCTGAAGCGAACACCGCTGGCGCGACGGCGAATTTCGGCCGCGTAGTGGCGGCTAGTTGCTTCGGTACCGCCATCGAGTGGTATGACTTTTTCGTCTACGGCTTTCTCGCGCCCATCGTGTTCGATCGGCTGTTCTTCCCGCAGCTCGACGCGATGACCGGCATGATCGCCGTATTCGCCACGTTCGCCGTAGGCTTCCTCGCGCGGCCGATCGGCGGCATTGTATTCGGACACTTCGGCGACCGCATCGGTCGCAAGTCGATCCTGCTGTTCACGCTGATTCTGATGGGCGTGGCCACCACGATGATCGGTCTGTTGCCGACCTACGACCAGGTCGGCATGTGGGCGCCGATCATGCTCGTGACGCTGCGCTTCGTGCAGGGATTTGCGCTCGGTGGCGAGTCGGTCGGCGGGTTGCTGATGACCGTCGAGGCGGCCCCCGCGCACTTACGCGGCCTGTTCGGCGGACTGATCCAGGCCGCCGGGCCGACGTCGATCGTTGGCGCGTCGCTCGCTATCGTGCTGATTACCCGCCTGCCCGAAAAGGATCTGCTCGCGTGGGGCTGGCGCGTGCCGTTTCTCGTGAGCCTGCTGCTCGTGGCGCTGGGCACCTACGTGCGCCTGAAAGTCGAGGAGTCGCCGAGCTTCAAGGCGGCGGAGCAGCATCGCGACATCGCGAAAGTGCCGGTCGTGGAAGTGCTCACGCATTACTGGCGGCCGACGCTCGTCACGTTCTTCATCTGCCTGGCCGAGACGAGCTTCTTTTACCTGGTCGCGATTTTCTCGCTGTCGTATGGCACCAAGACGCTCGGCTTGCCGCGCAACATGATGGCTGACGGCGTGTTGTACGCGAACCTGCTCGCCATGCTGACGATCCCGACGTTCGGCATGCTCTCCGACAAGCTGGGCCGCCGTCCGATGTTCCTGTTGGGGCTGGCTGCCACGGCGATCTTCATCTATCCGTTCTTCCTGATGATGGGCAGCAAGGAGACGGCGCTGGTCGTGCTCGCCATCGTGATCGGCGCGGGCCTGATTCACCCGATGATGTTCGGTCCCGAAGGCAGCTTCTTCTCGGAACTGTTCGATACGCGCGTACGCTTCTCGGGCGTGTCGCTCGGCAAGCAGATCGGTACCGTGCTGGGGGGCGGACTCGCACCGATGATCGCGGCGAGTCTGCTTGCCTGGAGCCATGGCCACATCTGGCCGGTCATCGTCTACTTCCTCGTGCTCGCCGCGATGGCGCTGATCTCGACGTTCCTCGTCCGGGAGACGAAGGCCCGGGTGCTGTGAGGCCCACGACATAGAGACGTCGATGGCGTTCGCGACGCGGTCAGGTCATCAAGAAAAGTCAGCCCCGCTCGCGATGCGAAGCGGGGCGATTTCCTTCGGTGAGGACAAGGATGCGTTACAGATCGAGCACCAGCATGGGCGACCGGCTGCGCGAGCAGCACGGCAGGATCTGGTCGTTGGCGGCGCGCTCGTCGTCGGTCAGGTAGACATCGCGATGCTCCGGGGTGCCGTCGATCACCCGCGTGAGGCACGTGCCGCACACGCCTTGCTCGCACGACATCTGCACTTCCACGCCGTGCGCGGCGAGCGCCGCGACAATGGTCTCGCCCGCCTTCACGTCGATCACGCGACCGCTCGAATGCAGCTTGACCTGGAATGCCTTGTCGCCCGCCGTGTCCGACGGCACCGGTGCGGCGAAGTACTCGCGATGCACATTGCCTTCCGGCCACTGCGCCGCTTCTGCGCGTGCCAGCACGGCGTCGATGAATCCTGCCGGGCCGCAGACATACAGGTGCTTGCCGACGGACGGTTGCGCAAGAATCGCGTCGAGATCGGCGCGCTCGCCTTCGCTGTCGAAGTACAGGTGCGTCTTCGCCGCGAGATCGTCGCGCGCGAAACGATCGCGAAACGCCGTGCGCGCCGGTTCACGCGTGCCGTAATGCACTTCGAACGACGCGCCGCGGGCGCACAACGCTTCGGCCATGCACAGAATCGGCGTCACGCCGATCCCTCCGGCAAGCAGGATGCTGTGCGTGGCGTGTTCCACCAACGGGAAGTGATTGCGCGGCGCGCTGATCTCCACCGTCGTGCCGGGCGTGAGCGCATGCATGGCGGTCGAACCGCCGCGCGACGCCGGGTCGCGCAGTACACCCACGCAATAGCGATGGGTCTCACCGGGCGCATTGCACAACGAGTACTGCCGCACGAGCCCGTCGGCGACATGCACGTCGATGTGCGCACCCGCGGTGAAGGCCGGCAAGGGCGTGCCGTCGACACTCACCCATTCGAATTCGCAGATGTCGGTGGCGACATCGCGCTTGCTCGCGAGCCGGACCTTCATGCCGCGTTCTCCGCGTTCCCCAGGCTGCCCGCGATCCCCTTTGCGGCCCGTTCGGCCTCGATCAGCCGATCGAGCACCTTGCGCGACTGCACGCCGCCGGCGTCGATGTTGAGCTTCAGGATCTTCTTCTCCGGATACGCCGAGAGGTTGCGTTGCTGGGCTTCGAGCACTTCCTGGTCCTCGGCGAAGATACCGCCCTGGCCGCGCTTGATCGCGGCGGTCAGCTCGGCATCTTCGGGCTTGAAGTTACGCGCCATGCCCCAGAAGTACCAGATCGATTCGTCGGTCTCGGGCGTGATGAAGTCGACCACGATGCTGCCGGCCTTCTTGTCGGCCGGGGCGTCGTAACCGCCATGACCCGCGTGCGCCACACCCACTTCGATCATCACGTGACTCGGCGGCGTGAAGCGGCACACCTGCCAGCGGTCGCACGGCACCTGGTCGTCCAGGCCGTTCGCGCGCAGTGCGCTCGCCCAGAACGGCGGGGCCTTGATGTTCTCCATATGACGCGCCGTGATCACGCTATCCCCCTCGACCGTCGTCTTCGGCGGGGCTTCCTCGATCTCGTCCTGACCGATGCTCGTCGCGTGCACGTAGGTCTCGTGCGTCAGATCCATCAGGTTGTCGATCATCAGTCGATAGTCGCACTTGATGTGATACAGGCCACCGCCGTAGGCCCACTGATCGCTCACCGCCCATTCCAGGTGAGGAATCTCGTCGGGATTTGCGAGCGCGGCGTCGCCCGGCCAGACCCACACGAAGCCGTAACGCTCCACGCACGGATACGCGCGCGTTTTCGGGAAGCCGCCGACGCGCTGGCCGACCATCTTCGTGCACTTGCCGCCGCCGTCGACCGTCAGGCCGTGATAGCCGCACACGAGGTGGCCGTCCTTGACGAAGCCCAGCGACAGCGCCGCGCCGCGATGCGGACAGAAGTCTTCCAGGGCCGCGACGTTGCCGTTGGCTTCACGGAAAAACACCATCGCTTCGTTGCAGACCTTGCGGCCCAATGGCTTGTCGGCGAACTCGTCCGGCGTGCATGCGACGTACCAGGTATTTTTCAGAAACATGTTCGTTTGTCTCCTTGGCGCGCCGTCGACGGGCGCGCTCTCGTGTCGATAGAGGATGGTCGGGATGAAGTCGAGGGACGCGTGTCAGAGCAACTGCGCGCCCATGCTGTGTTCCTGGGTGACGATGTGCTCGCGGCACATGAACTCGGCACGATCGGGCTGACGGGCGGCAATCGCCTCGACAATCGCGTGATGCTGGCGATGCGCGTACGCGATGATGTCGGCGTACTGGCGTCGGTCCTTGTGTCCGAAGGCCACCGTACGCGGCGCGACGAAAGGCACCAGATTGCAGCGCGCGACGAAGCCTTCGAGCAGCGGATTCTGCGCGCCGACGACGAGCAGGTCATGAAAGCGCGCGTTGAGCGACGCGTAACCGATCTGTACTTCGGCTGTCATCGTATGGTCGGCGAGCAGGGCGTCGCCTTCGGCCAACAGGTCGCGCAACTGCTTGAGCAGCTCGGCGCTTGCGCCCTTTTCGGCCAGCAGACGCGCGGCATAACCTTCGAGCGCGCCACGCAGATGCAGCGCCTCGACACTTTCCTCACGCGTATGCGCTCGCACCGCGTAGCCGCGCTGACCGGCACGCACGACCAGCCCTTCCTCGGCAAGCACCGGCAATGCCTGCCGCACCGGCATGCGCGAGACACCGAGTTGCTCCGCGAGCTTGGCTTCGGCCAGACGCTCGCCCGGCGCAAGTTCACCCTTGAGAATCATCTCGCGCAACTGAACCGTGGTGGGCGTGGGATGCAGCATGCGTCTCCTTTCGATGGCGGAAATTCGTGCCGGTCATTCTGGAGGCTTCCAGACCCGGCTTTTTTATTATGGGATCCCATAATAAGACATTGCATCAGTAAATACCCTGCTTTATGTGCATATGGGATCCCGTATAGACTCGCCGCAGCATAACGGTGGGGGATCGCATGGCATCGCCCACGCATGACAAGACAAAGGACGGAGACTTCACGTGGCAAAGATCATTGGGGGGATCGGTACGTCGCATGTGCCGACCATCGGCGTGGCGTACGACAAGGGCAAGCAGCAGGATCCCGCGTGGGCGCCGCTGTTCCAGGGCTACGAGCCCGTGGCGAAGTGGCTGGCGGAGAAGCAGGCCGATGTGCTGGTGTTCTTCTACAACGATCACGCGACCACGTTTTTCTTCGACATGTATCCGACGTTCGCGCTCGGCGTGGGTGACTCGTTCCCGATCGCCGACGAAGGGGCCGGGCTGCGTCCGTTGCCGCCGATTCGGGGCGACGTCGCGCTGCAGGCACACATTGCCGAGTCGCTCGTGAACGACGAATTCGACATCACCGTATTTCAGGACAAGCCCATCGATCACGGCTGCGCGTCGCCGCTGCCGCTGCTGTGGCCGCACAAGCCGGACTGGCCGGGTACGGTCGTGCCGATCGCCATCAACGTTTTGCAATACCCATTGCCGACGGGGCGCCGCTGCTATCGCCTCGGTCAGGCCGTGCGCCGCGCCATCGAGTCGTATCCGGAAGATCTGCGCGTGGTGGTGGTGGGCACGGGCGGTCTCTCGCACCAGATCCACGGCGAGCGCGCGGGCTACAACGACGAAGCGTGGGATCGCGAATTCCTGTCGTTGCTCGAACATCAGCCCGAGACGCTGACCGAACTCAGGCATGTGGATTACGTCGAGCGCGGCGGTGCCGAGAGCGTGGAGCAAATCATGTGGCTGTCGATGCGCGGTGCGCTGGGCCCGCGCATCAAGCGTCTGCATCTGAACTACTACCTGGCGACGACGACGGCCATGACCGTCGCGCTCTACGAGGAGGACGCCGCATGAACCCGCAGCTCGAAGGCATCGAGGCGATCACCGGCACGTACGCGTTCGACTTGCGCGTGAGCCATCGCACGCTCAAGCTCAATCGCTTCTTCTGGCACATGATTCGCGCCGACAATCGGGAGTCGTTTCTCGGCGACCCCGTTGCTGCGATGACCGCCGCCGGTCTGACCGCCGACGAACAGGCGATGGTGCAAGCGCAGGACTGGCTTGGACTCGTGCGTCACGGCGTGAATTTCTTCGTGCTCGAAAAATTCGCTCGCGTGGTGCGCAAGACGAACCTCGAAGTCTATGCGCTCATGCGCGGCGAGACGCTCGACGAGTTCATGGCCACGCGCCGCGTGCCGACCCTGCGCTGAACCCGGCGACGCACCGCGCATGTCCATCGACACGTCGATCAGCCTGACCACGCCGTTGGCCGCCCCTCAACTCGCCTGTCACGAGCGCGGCACATGGAGCCGTGCGCCACAGAGCAACGAGGCGACGCTCCTGTGCCGAAAATTGCGCGGCCTGCGCGCGATGGTCGCCGTGCTGGAATGCGATTCGGTAGCGCGTGCGGCGCGCATGCTGCATCTCTCACAGTCGGCCGTTGCACGCTCGATCTCCGATATCGAGGCGGAGCTGGGCTTTCCGTTGTTTCACCGCAGCGCGCGCGGCCTGACGCCGAACGCGGCCGGTCAGCGCCTGGGTGTGCGCGCCACGCGCGCACTCGCGGAGTTGGCCAACGGGTATCGCGACGCGTTTGCCGCCACGGCGTCGCAGGCCGACGGCGGTGCGCGGGCCGCAAGTCGCTTCGCGGCGGTTGTCGCTCCCCAGCAACTCACCAGCTTCATCGCGGTCGCGGAGCTGGGTAGCGGGCCGCTCGCGGCGAGCCGCCTGCAATGCTCTCAACCGACCATCCAGCGCAATCTCGATCAGCTCGAAGATCTGATCGGTATCAAGCTGTTTCGACGCACGCCGCGCGGCACGCGTCTGACGGACGAGGCGCAGGCGTTGCTCGGCCCGGTCAAGCGCGCGCTGGCCGAGCTGGCGATCGCCGAAGACGAACTCGCGCCATTCGGGGGGCGTCAGCAAGGCACCGTGATCGTTGCCGCGTTGCCGCTGTCCAGTGGCTTTCTGCTGCCCAAAGCCATCGACAGTCTGCTGTACCAGTCGCCGTATCTGAATGTGACAGTGGTGGACGGCACCTACGAAGCCCTGATTCGCCAGTTGCGACAGGCCGACGTCGACATGATCGTCGGCGCCTTGCGAGCGAGCGACGTGCCGCAGGACATTCGCCAGGAGGCGCTGTTCGAGGATCACCTGTCGGTGGTCGCCCGTGCCGACCATCCCTGCCTGTCGTCGGGCCGCACGCCCACGCTCGCGGAACTGGCCGAGTACGGCTGGGTGAGCCCGCTGCCCTCCACGCCCGCGCGCCGGGTATTCGAGCGCGTGTTTCATGCGGAGGGTCTGGCATTGCCGCGTACGCAGGTGCACGCGAGCAGTTCACCGGTGGTACGCGGGTTATTGTCATCGAGCGACCGGCTTGCGTTGCTCTCGCCGGTGCAGATCACGTCGGAGTTGCGCACCGGCGAGCTGGCCGTTGTACCGGTGCCGTTGCAGCATGCACGTCGTGCGATCGGTGTCGCCACGCGGCGCGACGGCTTGCTGTCCCCGGCCGCTGAGCAATTGCTCGACGAGCTGCGCGCGCTGGCCCCGACAATGCAGCATCCGACGTAAGACGCGTGACAGGCTCGCGATACGGTTCGCGAGCGCGGCGAAATTCGCTGATTTCGCCATGGCTTGCATGTGTCGACGCGTTCTCTTCCTTCCGAGTCATTCGACTTGAAATGTGCCGTGACGCCTTCCCGCCGCGCCTTTTGCGGCGGGCGTTCCACCATGGGAACGCAAAACGTCTCGCACTGCGAAATCTCGCTCGCGAAATGCGTCCCGTCACGTAAGGGAAATCTCGGGGATATACGAAAAACGCGACGCTCGACGCGGGAGTTTCATTCGACGCGCCGCGCTCGGCTGCCTAAGCTGTTTCCCATACCTTGAAAAGGCCCGCCCCCCGGCGTGCCACATCGAAAAAGCGGAGCGGCGCTCGACGCCGACGAGGAGACGACATCATGATGAAGCGCCATCTGTGGCTTGCTGTAGCACTTGCGAGTGTTTGCCAATTCACCGCTGTCTCGGCGCATGCCGAGGAAATCAAGGTCGGCATGCTGGGGCTGTTCTCAGGCTCGGCGTCCTGGTGGGGCACGGAGTATCGTCGCGGCGTCAACCTGTGGCTCGAGCAGCACAAGAGCAAAGTGGGCGACGACACGCTCGTGATCCTTGAGCGTGACGAAGGCGGCGTCAACCCGCAACGCACGCGTCAGCTGGCGCAGGAGCTGGTGGTGCGCGATCAGGTGCAGTACCTGTTCGGCGGTTCGTTCACGCCGAACGTGCTGGCCATGGCCGATGTGGCGACGCAGACCAAGACGCCGCTCGTCATTGGCAATTCGGGCACGTCCAGTGTGACGCTCAAGTCGCCGTATTTCGTGCGTACGGGCTTCACGCAGTGGGCCGTGAGCGTGCCGCTCGTAGAGTACGCCGCCAGCAAGGGCGTGAAGAACGCGGCCATCGTGGTGGCCGACTTCGCGCCAGGCTACGACGCGATCGACGCCTACAGCGAGACGTTCAAGAAGGCGGGCGGCAAGATTGCCACCGAAGTGAAGGTGCCGCTCGGCACGACCGATTTTTCGAGTTATCTGCAACGTGTTCGCGATGCCAAGCCGGATGCCCTCTTCCTGTTCATGCCGGTGGGGCCGATGTCAGCCGGCTTCGTCAAGGCGTTCAAGGAGCGCGAACTCGACAAAGCGGGTATCCAGCTCTTCGCAACGACGGAGACGATGGAGTCCGATTTGCCGGCCATCGGCGACAGCGCAATCGGCACGATTACCGCCCTGCATTATTCGCCGTACCTGACGTCGCCGGAAAACACCTCATTCGTGAAGGCCTACAAGGCGAAGTACGGTCCGGGGGCGCTGCCGTCGATTGCCTCGGTGTCGGCCTACGACTCGATGACCGTCATCGCACAGATGATCAAGGCCACAAAGGGCAAGAAGGATGGCGACAAGGCGATCGCCGCCGTGAAGGGTTTCGCCTGGACGAGCGCCCGGGGTCCGGTGTCGATCGATCCGAAGACGCGTGAGATCGTGCAGAACGTGTATATCCGCCGGGTGGAGAACATCGACGGAAAGCTGGGCAACAAGCCCATCGAGACCTTCAAGTCGGTGGTCGAGCCGTGGCATGTGAGCCACCCCCAAGTGGCCGCCAAGTAACGCAGGCGTTGTCGCTCAGTTCGTTCGGTAATTCGTCATGACGCAATCGCTTGCCACTTTCCTGTCGTTGTCGATCGACGGTGTGGCCTACGGGATGTTGCTGTTCCTCATCTCCGTGGGTCTCACGGTCACGTTGGGCGTAATGCGCGTGGTCAATCTCGCGCACTCCGCCTTCGCCATGATCGGCGGATATTTCACCTTGTGGGCCATGCAGCGTGCCGGGCTCGATTTCTTCGCCGCGTTGCTCGTCGGTGTGGCGGGCACCATGGTGCTCGGTGCTGTGCTCGAACGCACGTTGTATCGCTGGGTCTACACGGCCAACGGTCTGGGGCAATTGCTCATGACGATCGGGCTCGCGTTCATCATCTGCGCGCTGGCCAAGCATCTCGCCGGGACCGAGCTGCAGTCGATTCCCATTCCCGAGGCACTGCGCGGCACATGGGACTTCGGTGCATTCTCCGTGTCCATCTATCGCATCTTCGCCCTGGTCTGCAGCGCGGTCGTGGCCCTCGGCATCTGGTGGGGGCTGGAGCGCACGCCGTTCGGCGCGAAGCTGCGCGCGGCCGTGGACAACCCGCGCATGGCGCGCTGCGTTGGCATCGACGTGCCGCTCGTGTTCTCGATCACATTTGCCATCGGATGCGGGCTGTCCGGACTAGGCGGCGCGCTGTCGAGCCAGATCCTGCCGCTTGAGCCTTATTACGGTCTGAAGTATCTGGTGCTCGTGCTGATCGTGGTGGCGGCCGGTGGTCTCGGCAGTCTGCGCGGCTCGCTCTATGCAGGCCTGCTGCTCGGCCTGATCGACACGCTGGGGCGCTATTACGTGCCAGCGCTCGGCGCTTTCATGATTTACCTGGCCGTGCTGGCCATTCTGCTGATCCGCCCGCAAGGGTTGGTCGGGCGCGCCTGAGCGGAGGGTCATGATGTCTCATACGAATCCGCTGCCGTCGGCCGCAGGCACGACGCACGTTGTCCCCGCGCTGCGACGCAAACGTCTCGGTGCACTCGATGCGGTGTTGCTTCTCGCTGCCGTTGCCACTTACTTCTTCGCCGATCTGTATCTCGCGCTCGCCACGAGCGTGCTGATCATGATCATCTTTGCGCTCTCGCTTGATCTCGTGCAGGGCTATTGCGGCATCGAGACACTCGGGCACGCGGCATTCTTCGGCAGCGGTGCCTACGCGGCCGGTCTCTTCGCGCTGCACGTCTCGCCCGACCCGCTGCTCGGGCTGGTCGCGGGTGCCGTGGTAGCGGCGCTGGTGGGGCTCGTCACCGGCGTCGTCGTGCTACGGGTAAGTGGGCTCACGCAGATCATGCTCACGCTCGTGTGCGCCACGCTGCTCTATGAGGCCGGCAACGTCGCGAAGTCGATCACGATGGGCGACGACGGCCTGACCGGCTACACCATCGCGCCGGTGCTGGGCAAGTTCGAGTTCGATATCTATGGACATACGGCGTATCTCTACGCACTCGCGGTGCTGCTCGTCGTGTATTTGTTCACGCAATTCCTCGTGAACTCGCCGTTCGGTCTGACCGTGAAGGGCATTCGCGAGAACGCCACGCGTATGTCGCTGCTCGGTGTGCGCGTCGGCTTGCGGCGCCTGATGCTTTACACCCTCGCCGCCGCCCTGGCCGGCGTCGCGGGCGCGCTCTCGGCACAGGTCAATAATATCGTCGCCCTCGACACACTGTCGTTTACGCTGTCGGCCAACGTGCTCGTGATGCTCGCCCTGGGCGGCACCGGACGCCTCTATGGCGCGGCCCTCGGTGCCATCGTCTTCATGGTGTTGTCCGATCGCATCGCGGCCATCGACCCGACGAACTGGCTCGCCGCCCTCGGCGTGTTGCTCATTGTCGTGGTGCGCTTCGCGCCCGACGGCCTGATCGGACTGGTGGATCGCTTTGCCGCTCGCGTCTCCCGTGCGCGGCGTCGCGACCCGCGCGCGATCGTGACGGACACCATCGGCAACACCCAGGCAACGACCACGGACAAGGAGGTGACACCGTGAGCGCTGCACTCGACATTCAGGGGCTGTCCAAGCGTTTCGGCCAGCTCGACGTCACACGCAACGTCAGCCTGTCGCTGCCCGTGGGCGCGCGACACGCGCTGATCGGCCCGAACGGCGCCGGCAAGAGCACGTTGATGAATCTGCTCACGGGCGTGCTCAAACCGAACGCGGGCGTGGTGCGCGTGGGGGGCACCGACGTGACATCGATGCCGTCGCACAAGCGCGTGAAGCTCGGTCTGGCGCGCACGTTCCAGCTCAACACGCTATTCGACACACTCACCGTGGCCGAGAACGTTGCGCTCGCCCTCTCGGCGCGCAGCGGCCTCGACGGTCGCGTCGGCAAGCCGATGGCCAGCCGTCCGGCAGTCGTAGAGGAAGCGGCGGAGCGTTTGCGCGCGCTCGGCATGCTCGATCTCGCGGGCAGGCGCATCGACGAGTTGGCCTACGGCCAACGTCGTCAGGTCGAAATCGCGCTCGGTCTGGCGCTCGATCCCAAGGTGCTGCTGCTCGACGAACCCGTGGCCGGGGTGCCGTCAGGGCAGGGCCGCAAGCTATTCGAATTGCTGGAGCGCTTGCCCGAAGACGTGGCGGTGATGGTCATCGAACACGACATGGATCTGGTCTTCCGGTTCGCGCGCCGCATCACGGTGCTGGTCGAAGGCGCGGTGCTGATGGAAGGCGAGAAGGACGACGTGCGCCGCGATCCGCGCGTGCGCGACATTTATCTGGGGCGTCGCCATCATGACTGACATCGTGCTCGAAGCCGGCGGGCTCAGCGCCGGGTACGGCGAGACCATTGTGCTCGAAGACGTGAGCCTGCGTCTGGCGTCGGGAGAAGCGCTCGCCATTCTCGGTCGCAACGGCGTGGGCAAGAGCACGCTGCTGCTCAGCCTGCTGGGACTGACCACGCGCCACGGCGGCGTGGTGCGTTATCGCCATGACGATATCTCGTCGTGGCCCGCGTACAAGCGAGCGCGCGCCGGGTTGGCGCTGGTGCCACAGGAACGCGAGATCTTCAAGTCGCTCACCGTCGAAGAAAACCTGCAGGTGTCCGCGATGGGGCCGGCCGACGGCGCCTGGACGCTTGATCGCGTGTACGACCTGTTCCCACGCCTGCACCAGCGGCGTCGCAACCTGGGCAACCAACTCTCGGGCGGCGAGCAGCAGATGCTGGCCATCGGCCGCGCGTTGATCGGCAATCCGCGCGTGCTGCTGTTCGACGAGCCATTCGAAGGGCTCGCACCGGTGATCGTCGATCAACTGGTCGATGCGTTCTGGAAGCTGCGCGCGGACGGCGGCATGGGCGTGGTGCTCGTGGAACAGCACGCGGAACTGGGATTGGAGCTGACGGACCGCGCACTGGTGCTCGACCGGGGCCGCGAGGTCTGGACGGGACGCAGCAGCGAACTGGCCGCATCGCCGGAACTGCTCGGCACGCTGGTCGGCTTGGAAAGTGCCTGAACGGGCACAGCACAACACGTATTGACGTCAAACATATGAGCACATCACAGCACACCCTCACCGGCGGATTGGCCGGCCTTGTGGTCAGCGCCCATTCGGCGGACTTCGTCTGGCGTGCGGCGGGCACGATTGCCACGCATGTCGCGCAGGGTTATCGCATGAAGGTCGTGTGCCTGTCCTTCGGCGAGCGTGGCGAGTCGGCCAAGCTCTGGCGCAAGGGCGCGGACATGACCGAGGCGAAGGTCAAGGTCGCGCGTCGCGAAGAAGCGCAGCGCGCGGCCGATATTCTCGGCGCGGAAATCGAATTCCTCGATATCGGCGACTACCCGATGCGCGTATCCGACGAAACGCTCTTCCGGCTCGTCGACATCTATCGCGAGCTGCAACCGTCGTTCGTGCTGAGCCACTCGGAGAAGGATCCGTATAACTTCGATCATCCGCTCGCGATGCACGTCACGCAGGAAGCCCGCGTCATTGCGCAGGCCGAGGGCCACAAGCCGGGCGGAAAGATCATCGGCGCTCCCGCCGTGCTCGCGTTCGAGCCGCATCAGACCGAGCAGTGCGAATGGATCCCGAACACCTTCGTCGACATCACGCCGGTGTGGGACACGAAGCGTGCCGCCATCGAGTGCATGGCGGGGCAGGAGCACTTGTGGGATTACTACACGCGCGTGGCGTTGCAACGCGGCGTGCAGGCCAAGCGCAACATCGGCATCGCCGCCGCGCGCGACATCAAGTACGCAGAGGGGCTCATGCGCCTCACGCCGGTCGTGACGGAGCAACTGTCATGATCCGCGGCGTCGTCGTTCGTCAAATTCCCCGTGTCGACGCCGCCACGCTCGACGTGCTGCGCAGCGCAGGCAGTGCCACGGTGCACGAAGCGCAGAGCCGGCTCGGCCTGATGGCCACGTACCTGCGCCCGATCTACGCCGGCGCTGCGGTGGCCGGCAGCGCGGTCACGGTGCTCGCGCCGCCCTCGGACAACTGGATGCTGCACGTTGCCGTGGAGCAGGCGCAGCCGGGCGACATCGTTGTGGTTGGCGTGACGTCGCCTTGCGACGACGGCTACTTCGGCGACCTGCTCGCCACGTCGATGAAGGCGCGCGGTGTCGCCGGCCTCGTCATCGATGCGGGCTGTCGCGACATCGGCACGCTCACCGACATGCGGTTTCCGGTGTGGTCGAAGGCCATCTCGTCACAGGGCACGGTCAAGGAGACGCTCGGCTCGGTGAACGTGCCGGTCGTGTGCGCCCATCAGATCGTGAACCCGGGCGACGTGATCGTCGCGGACGACGACGGCGTGGTCGTGGTGCCGTTCGCGAACGCCGAGGCCGTGGCCAAGGCGGCGGCCGCACGCGGTGCCGACGAAGCCTACAAGCGCGGTGTGCTCGCGGGCGGCACGCTGGGGCTCGACTATTACAAGATGCGCGAACGCCTTGCCGCGAAGGGCTTGCGCTACGTCGATTCGCTCGACGAGCTGCAAGGCGAATGAGGACCGCGACGTGACGCATTCGCAAACGCGTATCCGGGCGGCCGTCATGCGGGGCGGCACCTCGAAGGGGTTGTACTTCCTCGCCGAGGATTTGCCTGAGCAGGGCGCCGCGCGCGACGCCGTGCTGCTCGCGGCGATGGGCTCGCCCGACGCACGTCAGATCGACGGCATGGGCGGTGCGAATCCGCTCACGAGCAAGGTCGCCATCGTCTCGCGCGCCACGCGGCCCGACGCCGACGTGGACTATCTCTTTGCCCAGGTCGTGGTCGATGAAGCGCGTGTCGACTATGGACAGAACTGCGGCAACCTTCTCGCCGGGGTGGGGCCGTTCGCGATCGAGCGGGGGCTCGTGAGCGCACCGGGTGACGTGACGGACGTCGGCATTCACATGCTCAATACGGGGCAGGTGGCGGTGGCCACCGTGCAGACCCCGCGCGGCGTGGTGAAGTACGACGGCGACGTGGCCATCGACGGTGTGCCGGGCACGGCTGCCCCGATTCCGTTGATGTTTCGCGATACGGCAGGTTCCTCCTGCGGTGCGCTGTTCCCGACGGGGCAGCGTCAGGACGTCGTGGACGGCATCACGGTGACATGCATCGACAACGGCATGCCGCTCGTGCTCCTGCGCGCGGCGGACCTGGGCATCACTGGCGCTGAGTCTTGCGAGCAGCTCGACTCGGCGCCAGCGTTTCAGACGATGCGCGACCGGATCGAGGCCATTCGACTGGCCGTCGGCCCGCGCATGCATCTTGGCGACGTGCGTTCGCGCACGGTGCCCAAGATGTGTCTCGTCGCGCCGCCGAAGGCCGGTGGCGCCCTCGCGACACGTTGTTTCATCCCACATCGTTGCCACTCGTCCATCGGCGTGTTGGCGGCAGTGAGCGTGGCGACGGCTGCCGCGCTGCCGGGCACCGTTTGCCACGCGATGGCCGTGGTGCCGGACGACGACGCGCCGCTGCTCGCCATCGAACACCCGACGGGCGAATTCACCGTGCGCCTCGCGCTCGGCGTTGATGCCGACGGTGCGCCGGATGTCGCCGGCGCCGGCCTGCTGCGCACCGCGCGCTGGCTCTTCGACGGCGAGGTGTGCATACCGAATCGTGCTTGGCCGCAGGGAGGAAAACCATGAGTGTCGAACGTTCCCCGTTGCTCCTGCTCCCCGGCTTGCTTTGCGATCACGTGGCCTGGGCAGCCACCGCGGCAGCGCTGCCGCAATACGATTGCCGCGTTCCCACGTGGGGCATGCTCGACACCATCGACGCGATGGCCGATCACGTGTTGGCAAGTACCGCCGAGCCGTGCTTCGCCCTCGCAGGGCACTCGATGGGCGGACGCGTGGCGCTGGAAGTGGTGCGTCGCGCACCGCATCGCGTCACGCATCTTGCGCTGCTCGACACGGGTTATCAGGCGCTGCCCGACGGCGAGGCGGCCGAGAAGGAACGTGCCGGACGCGCCGCCTTGCTCGCGCGCGCGCGCGAAGCCGGCATGCGGGCGATGGGGCAGGTATGGGCGACCGGGATGGTGCATCCCGACCAGATCGGCACGCCGCTGTTCGGCGCGATTCTCGACATGATCGAGCGCAGCCACCCCGATCAGTTTGCCGCCCAGATTCATGCATTGCTCGGTCGACCGGATGCAACGTCGCTGTTGGGCGGCGTTCGCTGTCCGACGCTCGTGTTGTGCGCCCGGCAGGACACCTGGAGCCCGCTCGCGCGTCACGAAGTGATGGCGGGGCTCATCCCGGGGAGCGTGCTGCACGTCATAGAACACAGTGGCCATATGAGTCCGATGGAGCGCCCGCAGGACGTGGCGCAGGCCATGCGGACGTGGCTGGCATGGCCCGCGTCGGGCACCGCACCCACCGAGGGGCGCGACGCATGACGAACGATGCCGCCGATCAGGACCTGACGCCCGGCGTCGACCCGCAATCGCTCGACGCCCTGCTGGCCAAACAGGCTTGCCACGACCTGGTGATGCGCTTCGTCGCCTGCAACGACCGGCGCGACGCGCAGGGACTCGCCGCGCTGTTTGCCGAGGCGGGGGTGCTCGTGCGCCCCAACGGCGACGCGCTCATTGGCCCCGTCGCCATTGCGGCTGCCTATGCGCAGCGTCCAGTCGATCGGCTCACGCGGCATCTCGTAGGCAACGTGCTGATCGATGTCACGTCGCCGACGCGCGCAATCGGCAGCAGCACGGTGTTGCTCTGGAGCGGCTCGGCACACGATGTGCCGGGGCCATTCGGACGTCCGGCACAGGGCCGGCAGGTCATGGGGGAGTTCGAAGACACGTTCGTGCGGACCGCGCAGGGTTGGCGCATTGCCCGCCGCGAAGCGCGTTTCGCTTTCGTACGCGAGGCGTGAGGAAAAAACAGCATCGCACGTCGCGCCATCCCTGCACTTGAACCCGGCCGAGGGCGCAGTCAGGGCGGTGGTTCCAAGGGCAGTACCCGAGGCGGCCAGCATGCCGTCTTGCAAAAGACTGGGCCGGCGAGGTTGCCAACGGTCCGGAGGTTGAAGTCTGTAGTTGCTGTGTATTTCAAAAACAAGGGGACAGAAGTGAAAGTGAAACATGCATTGGCCGCTGGCCTGCTGCTGGGGGCGGGCCTGGCGCACGCACAAAGCAACGTGACGCTGTACGGGATCGTCGATACCGGCATCGCCTACTACAACAACGCCGCCACGGGCGGTAGCTTCATCGGCGAGCCGACCCTCACGGGCAAGGTGCCGTCGCGCTTCGGCTTCAAGGGCGTGGAAGATCTGGGCGGCGGCCTGAAAGCCGTCTTCACGTTGGAAAGCGGCTTCCAGCCGGGCACCGGCAACCTGAACTACGGCGGACGTCTGTTCGGCCGTCAGGCGAACGTCGGTCTGTCGGGCGATTGGGGCACGGTGCTCCTCGGCCGTCAGAACAACATGACGTTCTACGTGACCGGCAACGCCGACGTGATCGGACCGTCGATCTTCTCGCTGGCCAGCGTCGATCCGTACATCGCCAGCGCACGTAGCGACAGCGCGGTCGGCTACATGGGTAAATTCTCCGGCGTGACGCTCGGCGCGACGTATAGCTTCGGGCGCGATGGCTCGTCCGCCGGCGGTCCGTCGGCCACGAACTGCGCGGGCAACGTCGCCGGCAACTACCAGGCCTGCAAGCAGTTCACGGGCCTGATCGGCTACGACTACCAGAACTTCGGCATTTCGGCATCGTACGACCAGATGCGCGGCAACACGGGCGCCGCGGCCCCGCTGACCAGCTCGCGTTACACCGACTCGCACTCGGTCATCAACGCGTACTACAAATGGTCGACGGGACGCGTGGGCGGTGGCTGGATTCACCGTAACGTGAGCGCCGATGCCGCCTCGCTGCGCTCGGACATCTACTTCATCGGCGTGAGCTATCTGCCGACGATCACGTGGGCGTTCGACGCGCAGGCCATTCGCTACCAGTTGAAGAGCCGTGCCAACGCGACGATGCTCATCGGCCGCGCCTCGTACTCGCTCTCGAAGCGCACGTCGCTGTATGGCCTGGTCGGCTGGGTGGCAAACAGCCAAAACGGCGCGGTGGCGATTGCCGCAGGCGGCTCGGTTGCCACGGGCGGTAATCAGTTCGGCACGATGCTGGGCATTCAGCACACGTTCTGATCGGTGGCGCTGGCGATGACGCGAAAGACGTCATCGAGGCGCCATGACAACGGCCAGATCGCGCAGCATCGCGTGTCGTTCAGGCGTGGGGATCGTCCGGGGGGGCGATCCCCACGTGATGCGGTGCTGCGCCCCGAGGTTTGTCAAAGCGGGATTCACGCGCTAGCATCGTGCCTAGCCATGGCGGCAATGTGTTCTGCGACAGGAAGGGTGGCTGTCGGGGCGCGGCAGCCATCTCCCCGTATCTCCTCGCATGAATCCGCTATCTTCGTGTCTTCTTCTCACGTTCTGAGCCGGCGACGCCGGGCGCCCCGCGCCCGCAGCGAACACGGCACGCGCGGTCCGGTCTGGCTGTTCGATCTGGACAACACGCTGCATCGCGCGTCGCACGCGATCTTTCCGCGCATCAATCGCGCGATGACGGCCTATATCGTCGAGAAGCTGGGGCTGCCGCCCGACGAAGCCAATCGTCTGCGTACCGACTACACGGCGAAGTATGGGGCCGTGCTGCTGGGCCTCATCAAGCATCACGCCATCGATCCACATGAGTTTCTGGCGCGCGTGCACGAGCTGCCGCCGCTGGTCGAGGTGCTGCGCGCCGAGCGCGGGATCGCCCGCCTGCTCGCCGGCCTGCCCGGGCGCAAAATTCTCCTGACCAATGCGCCCGCGCATTACGCCCTGCCGATTGTCGAGGCGCTGGGCATTCGCCGACATTTCGAGCGCTGCGTGAGCATCGAGGACATGGCGGACCGCCGGGCCTGGCGCGCCAAACCGGACGCGATCATGTTGCGTCGTCTGCTGGTGCGCGAGGGCCTCGCGCCGTATCGGACGTGGCTGGTCGAAGACACGCGCTCCCACCTCAAGCACCTCCGGCATTTCGGTATCAAGACGGTCTGGATCACGGGGCATCTGCCGGCCAGAAACAGTCTTGGCGATGCCATGCCGCGCAGTGGGCGCCCACACTACGTGGATATCAAAGTACAATCTCTGCGCGAGTTACGGGCGCGCCTTGCGACCGGGGCCGGTGCGAGACGCGCAGCCCGAGCCGCCCGACCCAAAAATACCTACCGATAACGACCAGACGATGCAGCAGGAAAACTCTTCGAGCGGTGCCGGTTACGGCGCCGCCGATGCGCTTGAGGCCGTGCCCGCGCCAGTGAAGACAACCCGCCCCAAGCCGGGTGAGCGCCGGGTGCAGGTGTTGCAGACCCTCGCCGCCATGCTCGAGACGCCCAAGGGCGAAAAGATCACCACGGCCGCGCTCGCCGCGCGTCTCGACGTTTCCGAAGCGGCGCTCTATCGCCACTTCGCGAGCAAGGCCCAGATGTTCGAGGGTCTGATCGAGTTCATCGAACAGACCATCTTCGGTTTGATCAACCAGATCTCCGCGCAGGATCAGGACGGCGTGACGCAAGCACGCGCCATCGTGCTGATGCTGCTCGGGTTCGCAGAGAAGAACCCCGGCATGACGCGCGTGCTGACCGGCGAAGCGCTGGTCGGCGAACACGAGCGCTTGCAGGAGCGCATGAACCAGTTGCTCGACCGCATCGAGGCCTCGCTGCGCCAGGTGTTGCGTCTGGCGTGTGCACAGGGCACGCTGCCGGAGACGTTCGATGCCAACTCGCGCGCCAACCTGCTCGTGTCTTACGTGCTCGGCCGCTGGCATCGCTTCGCCAAGAGCGGCTTCAAGCGCTCGCCGGTCGAGGGGGCCGAGCCCCAGATCGCCGCGCTCCTGCGCTAAGATCCCGGGTCTGCGCCGACGGCGCGGATTACGTTATACTTTTGCTTCCCGCGCCGAGGCCGACGTACGTTTGACAGGCTTTGACGCGATGATTGGCGCGCCGATTTGGTGACTCGCTTGCGGGCGCGCGAATGACTCTGACAGGGGGCTTCCCGGCAGAGGGCATTCATTAAAAATGCGGCTAAAGAGGTCGTGCGCGCACGCCGCCGTTTTTCCGTCGACCCCTTTTCCCGCACAGAACGCTTCAGGACGCCGTCCGTCGACCCTTGTCGACTGGGGCGCTGGCCCCGGCATGTTTCGGAAAGGGAGTTATGGAATCTTCAATCGGAATCGTCACACCGCAGCGGATGCACTTCGCTGAGCCGCTGGCACTGCAGAACGGCAGCATGCTCGCCGGCTACGACCTGATGGTCGAGACCTACGGTGAATTGAACGCCGATCGCAGCAATGCGGTGCTGGTGTGTCACGCGCTCAATGCGTCGCATCATGTGGCCGGTATCGCCGCCGACAATCCCAAGGACATCGGCTGGTGGGACAACATGGTCGGGCCCGGCAAGCCGCTCGACACGAATCGCTTCTTCGTCATCGGCGTGAACAACCTCGGCTCGTGCTTCGGCTCGACCGGGCCGATGAGTCTCGACCCAGCCACAGGCACACCGTACGGCGCCCGCTTCCCCGTCGTGACCGTCGAAGACTGGGTCAATGCGCAGGCGCGCGTGGCCGATGCGTTCGGCATCCACAAGTTCGCGGCGGTGATGGGCGGCAGTCTCGGCGGCATGCAGGCGTTGGCGTGGAGCATCATGTATCCGGAGCGCATTGGGCATTGTCTGGTGATCGCCTCCACACCGAAGCTCTCGGCGCAGAACATCGCCTTCAACGAAGTGGCGCGCTCGGCCATCCTTTCCGATCCGGACTTCTACGGTGGCAACTATTACGCGCATGGCGTGGTGCCGCGTCGCGGTCTGCGCGTGGCGCGCATGATCGGCCACATCACCTATCTGTCCGACGAGGACATGGCGACCAAGTTCGGCCGCGCGCTGCGCCGTGCCGAGGTGATGGCCGACGGCGTAAAGGGCGACGGCAACGCGCAGGACGAAGGCTATCGCTTCAGCTTCGACGTGGAGTTTGAGGTGGAGTCGTACCTGCGCTATCAGGGCGACAAATTCGCCGAGTACTTCGACGCCAACACCTATCTGCTGATCACGCGCGCGCTCGATTATTTCGACCCGGCCCGCACCGTGGGCGGCGATCTGGCGAAGGCGTTGTCGCACACCACGGCCAAGTACCTGATTGTGTCGTTCGCGACCGATTGGCGTTTCGCGCCCGCGCGCTCGCGCGAGATCGTCAAGGCGCTGCTCGACACGCGCCGTACCGTGAGCTACGCCGAGATCGACGCGCCGCACGGGCACGACGCCTTCCTGCTCACCGATGCGCGCTATCACAACCTGGTGCGCGCCTACTACGAACGTATCGCCCAGGAGGTCGGGGTATGAGTCAGTCCACGGTACCGGTGAACAGCGCCCAGGCGGCGGCGCTCGCGGCGTCGCGGGGCCGTATTGCGGCGTCGCTGGCCGAGCGGCCCGATTTCCGGGTGATCGCGCGATGGATCGAACCGTCGTCGCAGGTGCTCGATCTCGGGTGCAGCGACGGCTCGCTGCTGCGTTTGCTGATCGACGAACTCGACGTGAGCGGCTACGGCGTAGAGATCGACGACGCTGGCGTGCTGGCCTCGGCGCAGCGCGGCATCAACGTCATCCAGCAAAACATGGAAGACGGGCTGAAGCTCTTTGAGGATCAGAGCTTCGATACGGTCATTCTGTCGCAGACCTTGCAGACGCTTCACCGCACGGCGGACATTCTGCGCGAGACCGTGCGGGTCGGCCGCGAAGCGATCGTGTCGTTCCCGAATTTTGGTTATTGGCCGCACCGGCTGTCGGTGTTGCAGGGACGCATGCCGGTGTCGAAGAGCCTGCCGTTCCAGTGGCATAACACGCCGAACGTGCGCGTGCTGACCATCAAGGACTTCGAGGCGTTGGCCCCGGACGTCGGTGTGCAGATTCTCGATCGGGCCGTGCTGCATAACGGGCGACTCGTGTCCGTGGGCGCGAACTGGCGTGGTAGTCTTGCGGTCTATCGCGTCAAGCGTTCCTGAACCGACGGCAGCTAACGGGGCAGCGAAGCGCCGGGCCCCTGGCGGGTGAAGGCAAAGGGGGCCGGGTGCCGTGCACCGCGGGCGGCTGGCCCCAACTGTCCTTTCCATGACCGATTCGCTGCCGCCCGACGACGGGCGCGTCTTCCACCCCACGCGGATGCTCATCTGCGTGATTCTCGGTTTCACCTCCGGCTTGCCGCTGTTCATCCTGCTCAACCTGGTGCAGGCGTGGCTGCGCAGCGAGCACGTGGACCTCAAGGCCATCGGCCTGTTCGCCCTCATCCAGTTTCCGTACACGTGGAAGTTCCTGTGGGCGCCGCTCATGGATCGCTTCGCGCCCAACGTGTTCGGATGGAAGCCGGGACGGCGACGCGGCTGGATGTTCGTCACGCAACTGCTGGTGGCAGGTGTGGTGGCGCTCATGGGAACGTATTCGCCGCAGCGCGACCTGATGACGATTGCCGCGCTCGCGGCCGCGCTGGCGTTCTTCAGCGCCAGTCTGGACATTTCTCTGGATGCCTATCGGCGTGAGTTGCTGTCCGACCGCGAGCAGGGGCTCGGCACGGCGATGCACGTGAATGCCTACAAGGTGGCGGGACTCGTGCCGGGGTCCCTGGCTCTCATCATGGCCGATCATCTGCCGTGGTCGCAGGTGTTCTTCGCGACGGCGGCGTTCATGCTGCCGGGCATCGTGATGACGCTCGTCGTCAAGGAGCCGGCGATTCGCGGTACGCCGCCGAAGACGCTGCGCGAGGCGGTGGTCGAGCCGTTCCACGAGTTCGTCACGCGCGGCGGCTGGGCAAAGGCGCTGTTGGTGCTCGCGTTTATCTTTCTCTACAAGTTGGGCGATTCGATGGCGACGTCGCTGGCCACGTCGTTCTACCTGGATCTGGGATTCACGAAGACGCAGATCGGCGTGGTCGCCAAGGCGACGAGCCTGTGGGCGAGCGTGGCGGGGGGCATCATCGGCGGGGTTTGGCTGATCAAACTTGGCATCAACCGTGGGCTATGGGTGTTCGGCGTGCTGCAACTGGTGTCGGTGCTGGGCTTCGCGTGGCTGGCGAAGGCAGGGCCGGTCGTCACGGGGCTGGGCGCGGTGATCGCCTTCGAAGCGTTCACGGCCGGGTTGGGCACGGCGGCGTTTACCGCCTACATTGCCCGTACCACCGACCCGCGTTACACGGCGACGCAGTTCGCGCTGTTCACGAGTCTGGCGTCGGTGCCACGCACGTTCGCGAACGCGGGCACCGGGTATATCGTCGACGGCGTGGGCTGGGTGACGTTCTTCCTCATCTGCACGTTGCTGGCCGTGCCGGGCATGCTGCTCTTGCCGAAGGTCGCCCCCTGGGGAGCCGACGATGACGACGGCGATGGCGTGCCCGCGGCAAGCGGGTCGCGCTGACGCGAAGGGGCCGGCACCGTTCGTCGCCTTCGCTGTGATGCTATGGCTCGGGCGCGGCACGAGCGTGCCGGCCCCTTGGGCGTCTGGATTACAGCGCGTGATCGTAGTCGACCGTAAGCGGCGCGTGGTCGCTGAACTTGATGTCGCGAAACACGGAGGTTGTCTTGGCTTTGCCGGCGATGCCGGGCGTGGCGATCTGGTAGTCGATGCGCCAGCCGACGTTCTTCGCATAGGCTTGTCCGCGATTGCTCCACCACGTGTATTGATCGGCGCGCGGGTCGAGCGTGCGGAAGACGTCGACATAGCCGTGGTCGTCGAACAACTGGGTGAGCCAGGCGCGCTCTTCTGGCAGGAAGCCTGAGTTCTTCAGGTTGCCCTTCCAGTTCTTGATGTCGATTTCCTTGTGCGCGATGTTCACGTCGCCGCACAGGACGACCTCGCGTCCCGCCGCCTTGAGCGCGAGCAGATGCGGCATGAAGTCGGCCATGAAGCGGAACTTGGCGGTTTGTCGTTCCTCACCACTCGAGCCCGACGGGATGTACACCGAAATGACCGACAGGTTGCCGTAACGCACTTCGACATAGCGGCCCTCGGCATCGAACTCCGCATTGCCCCAGCCGACGACGACGTCGTCCGGCTCGCGTCGCACGTAGACGCCCGCGCCGCTGTAGCCCTTCTTCTGCGCGTAATGGAAGTGGCCCTGGTAGTCGTGGGGCGTGAGGAAGTCCGCTGTCATGTCCGGCAACTGCGCCTTGATTTCCTGCACGCACAGGATGTCGGCGTCCTGATTGCCGAACCACTCGAAAAAGCCCTTCTTGGCGGCCGATCGCACGCCGTTCAGATTCGCGGTAATGATGCGCATGAGTGTCGATGCGCCGCGCTGACGCGGCAAGGGGAAAATGTCAGCGGCAAGGATACCGCAATCGCCAGCCGGTCGCCGGTCGACGGCCAGATGTCACGTCCGCCGGGCGCCGCCGGCGATGGCCGCCTTGGCCTCGCCGTCGCCGCCCGGGCCGAGCAGGTCGCGCGCGAGCGCGAGCCAGCGTCGCGCCGCGTGCGACAGATACGAGTCGCGCCGCCACGCCATCGCCAGATCCCACGGAATCTCGGGGTCGCGCACGTTCGCGATCACGAAGCGTTTCGGGTCGAGCCGCGCGCAGAAGGGCTCGGGCAGCAAGGCGATGCCGACGCCGTTGTCCACCATCGACGCAATGAAGTCCCACTGGCTGGAGCGTCCCGCAATCTTGGGCGTGAAGCCCGCGCGACGACATGCGGTGATGACCAGTTCGGACAAGGCAAATCCCTCGCCGTAAAAGACAAACGGTTCGTCGCGCAACTCGCCCAGACCGATGGAGGCGCGGCCTTCCCAGCGTGAATCGCGCGGTGCAATCAACCGCAACGGGTAATGGCACACGGGCAGCACGTCGAGAATCGTGGGATCGACCGGCAGCAGCACGGCGCCCAATTCGATGTCGCCGGCCAGCAACGCCTGTTCGATGGCACGCGAGCCGGTTTCGAAGAGCTTCATCTCGATATCCGGGTAGTGCTGATGAAACGCGCCGATCACCGGGATGAACAAGTCGCCGCCGAGCGGCGGAATCCCGATCGACAATTCGCCGCGCGCGACCGTCTCGAGATCGGCCACCTCCTGCTGCAGGCGCGCGTAAGCGGCGAGCACATCCTGCCCGCGCTCGAAGACGACGCGTCCCGCATCGGTCAATTGGAGCCTGCGCCCCATGCCGCGCTCCTCGCGCAACATCAGCGGCGTACCCAACTCGTCTTCCAACGCCTTGACCATCTTGCTCACGGTCGGTTGCGTGACAAACAGCGCCTCGGCCGCCGCCGTGAAGCTCTGCTGTCGCACCACTTCCACAAATCCTCGCAACGCGCGCAGTTCCATTTTGGATCTCTCGTTTGCACCGCTTTGGTGCGATCGGCGGGAAAGCCCCGTCCTGTATGGCTTTCTCACGCACCATTAGGGTTAATACTTAAATTATTCCAATTTGGAATCGATTTGATAATTCTAATTCATTATATTTATGTTGCGGTGCTTCCTATACTCCGTCTCATATTGATGCCACACCCGGGAGCCCGCCATGACCAAGATGATTGCCAGCCGTATGTATCGCCGTAGCAAGGGCGTGGTTGACGTGGTTTGGCAGATCGCGCTGCTCACCGGTATCTATCTGGTGGCGGATGCTGCATCGCGGCATTTTCATCTCCCGCTGCCGGGTGGCGTACTGGGGCTGCTCGCCGTGGTGGCACTGCTCATGAGCGGTGTGCTGAAGACGGAGAAGATCAAGCGCGGTGCCGACTGGTTTCTGGCGGAAATGATTCTCTTCTTCGTGCCGATGGTCGCGGCCGTCATGCAATACACCGATCTGCTGCGCCAAGAGGGCCTGCAATTGCTCGCCGTGATCGGCGTCGGCACGGTGCTCGTGATGGTCTCGACGGCGTTGGCGGTCGATCTGGCCTGCCGCGCCGAGCGTCATCTCAAGCGCGCCCTCGTTCGCCGTGCGCACGCGCACGACGCCCGCTGATGCGTGACGTGTGCCAAGTCGCCGCTGTCGCAGCGGCGCCCAATCCTGCTGGCGCTTGCCGGGTCTTGCCATGAATCATACGGCGCTCCTGCTGCTCGTTCTCACGGTCGTCTTCTATTACGTGTCGAAGCGTCTCTATGCGCGTTTCGGCAAGGTGTGGCTCGGCCCGGCCATTCTTGCGCCGGTCCTGCTCATCGCCGTGATGGTCGGCGGCGACATTTCGTACACGACGTACATCTCAGACTCGCGCTGGCTCGTGTGGCTGCTTGGCCCGACGACGATCGCGTTTGCCGTGCCGATCTATGAGCATCGCGACATCATTCGCCGGCATGCCTTTGCACTGATCGTCGGCGTGCTCGTCGCGATGGTCGTGGCCGTGGGAAGCTCCTTCGTGCTTGCCCGCCTGTTCGAGCTGCCCCCCGAAATGGCGCGCAGCCTGCTCGCCCGGTCGATATCGACACCGTTTGCCCTTGCGGTCTCCGACAAGGTCGGCGGCTCGCGCGATCTGGTGGGGCTTTTCGTCATCATCACCGGGTTTATCGGCATGTTGCTCGGCGAGGCGCTGCTGTCGTGGTTGCCGCTGCGCACCCGTATGGCGCGCGGCGCGCCGTTCGGCGCGGGGGCCCACGGCTTCGGCACCGCCAAGGCGCGCCAGATCGGCAGCGAAGAGGGTGTCGTGGCCAGTCTCGTCATGATGATCAACGGCATCGTGATGGTCTTTGCCGCGCCGTTGCTCGCCCATCTGCCCATCTGACGACCGGTCGGCACGGGCGCCGTGCCGCTCGCGCCTCCCCCTCGAAAAATATCCCTTCGGGCGTTGCCCTTGCCCCGACGGCGCGCATCAGTTTTGCTACAATGCCGGGGTCTTGAGGAGCGTTGCGACAGCCACCGTGCTGCCAGGCTCAAGATCCTTCCTATTGGCCCCGCCGGCCGCCGGTTACCTCCGGAGCGCATGGCGTGTGGGCCCCAAGAACGGCGCTCACGTCCCAACTATCTAGTCTTTTAGAGAAAGGAGGCGTGATGAACGCCGTAGTCGATTCAAAATTCTCCGATTTCCATGTTGCCGATATCAAATTGGCCGATTGGGGCCGCAAAGAGCTGACCATCGCCGAGAGCGAGATGCCGGGTCTGGTGGCCACGCGTGCCGAATTCAAGGCCAGCCAGCCGCTCAAGGGCGCGCGCATCGCCGGCTCGCTGCACATGACCATCCAGACGGGCGTGCTCATCGAGACGCTTATCGCCCTCGGCGCCGAAGTGCGCTGGGCCTCGTGCAACATCTTCTCGACGCAGGATCACGCCGCGGCGGCCATCGCCGCTGCCGGGATCCCCGTGTTCGCCTTCAAGGGTGAGTCGCTCGACGAATACTGGGAATACAGCCACCGCATCTTCGAATGGCCGAACGGCGAGTTCGCCAACATGATTCTCGACGACGGCGGCGACGCCACGCTGCTGCTGATTCTGGGCAGCAAGGCCGAGAAGGATCTGTCGGTTGTCGGCAACCCGACCAACGAGGAAGAAGTCGCGCTGTATGCGTCGATCAAGCGCCACATCGCCATCGATCCGCAGTGGTACAGCAAGCGCCTGGCCCAGATCCAGGGCGTGACCGAAGAAACCACCACGGGCGTGCACCGTCTGTATCAGATGGAAAAGGACGGCACGCTGCCGTTCCCGGCCATCAACGTGAACGACTCGGTCACCAAGTCGAAGTTCGACAACCTGTACGGCTGCCGCGAGTCGCTGGTCGACGGTATCAAGCGCGCGACCGACGTGATGATCGCCGGCAAGATCGCCCTCGTGGCGGGCTACGGTGACGTGGGCAAGGGCTGCGCGCAAAGCCTGCGCGGTCTGGGCGCCACGGTGTGGGTCACGGAAATCGATCCGATCTGCGCGCTGCAGGCCGCGATGGAAGGCTACCGCGTGGTGACGATGGAATACGCCGCCGACAAGGCCGACATCTTCGTGACGGCCACGGGCAACTTCCACGTGATCGATCACGACCACATGGCGGCCATGAAGCACCAGGCCATCGTGTGCAACATCGGTCACTTCGATTCGGAAATCAATGTGGCGTCGACCCGCAAGTACGAGTGGGAAAACATCAAGCCGCAGGTCGATCACATCATCTTCCCGGACGGCAAGCGCATCATCCTGCTGGCGGAAGGCCGCCTCGTGAACCTGGGCTGCGCCACGGGCCACCCGTCGTTCGTGATGAGCAACTCGTTCACCAATCAGACGCTCGCGCAGATCGAATTGTTCGTGCATGGCGACAAGTACAAGAACAGCGTGTACGTGCTGCCGAAGCATTTGGACGAGAAGGTCGCGCGCCTGCACCTGGGACGTATCGGCGCCGAACTGACGGTGCTCACCGACGATCAGGCGAACTACATCAGCGTCGACAAGAACGGTCCGTTCAAGCCGGCGCATTACCGTTATTGATCGGTCGCGATCGCTACCGATCAATAACGTGTCTTACCGACCGTCGCCGGTGCGCTGCAAGGCACGGGTGACGGGCAACGGTTTCGCGCGGCGACATCGTGCGCCGCGTTGGTTTTTGTCACTGCCGGTGCCGGGAACGACCTCCCGCACCGGCCTGTCCTTCGGAGCTTGCCATGCGTCTGCTGCTGATTTGGCTCATCAATGCCATTGCACTTCTCGTTTTGCCGCACGTTGTGTCGGGCATTCAGCTCAAGGGCATCGGGACGGCCCTGGTCGTTGCGATCGTGCTCGGCCTGATCAACGCGTTTCTCCGGCCGTTGCTCGTCGTGCTGACGTTGCCGGTCACGGTGCTCACGCTCGGGTTGTTCATCTTCGTGATCAATGCGCTGTTGTTCTGGCTGGCGGCGCATGTCGTCAAGGGCTTTGAAGTCTCGGGCTTCTGGGCGGCGCTCTTCGGCTCGCTGCTGTATAGCCTGATCTCGTGGATTCTGTCGGCGCTGGTGTTCGGCGGCGACCGCGCTACCAACGTGTAACGGTCGACGCGTCGTCGTCGACCTTGTATTGCAGGAAATTCGCTGTCATGTCGCAAGCCCTTCGTGCCGATCAAGCCCTCGTCGCCCGAGGCTTGGCCGCATCGCGCACCGCCGCGCAACGTCTGATCGATGCCGCACGTGTTTATTACGCGGGCACCGAAACGGCCGTGAAGAAAGCCAGCGAGGTTGTGGCGAGCGACGAAGATCTGGAAGTACGTGCCGCCGCCGACGGCCTGCCCGGCGAGGACCGCTACGTGTCGCGAGGCGGGTTGAAGCTGGCGGGCGCGCTGGCGCAAACGCGGCTCGACGTCACCGGCCGCGTCGCGCTCGACGTCGGGTTGTCGACCGGCGGTTTTGCCGACTGCCTCTTGCAGGCGGGGGCGGCGCGGGTGGTCGGGGTCGACGTCGGTCACGGGCAACTGCATCGACGACTGGCGCGCGAGCCGCGGCTCGTGTCGCTCGAAGGGATCAACGCGCGGCATCTGTCGCGTGAGACGCTCGATGCGCGTCTGGCACAGCAGGCGGCGGAGGGCGGCGCACAGGGCGAACCGGCGTCGACGATGGCGGCTGTTCCCGAGGCAGGCTTTGACCTGATCGTCGGGGATGTGTCGTTCATTTCGCTCACACTGGTGTTGCCGGCCGTGGCGCCGCTGCTGGGCGCGACCGGCGATTTGCTGATGCTGGTCAAACCGCAGTTCGAAGTGGGGCGTGAGCACATTGGCCGCGGCGGCCTGGTGCGAGATGCCGCGCAGTATGCGCAAGTGGAGACAAAAATCCGCGCCGCCTGTGAGACGTTGGGACTGACGGTAGCCGCATGGCTCGACAGTCCTATCGCTGGCGGTGACGGCAACCGGGAGTTCTTCGTGCACGCGACGCGCGCGGCATGAACGACTCTCTCGATAATAGAACGATCATGACGCAACCTTCCTTCAGTTTCGAATTCTTCCCGCCCAAGACGGCGGAGGGCGCGGAGAAGCTGCGCGCCACGCGCCAGCAACTCTTCCCGCTCGGCCCCAAGTTTGTCTCGGTGACGTTCGGTGCCGGCGGCTCCACGCAGCAGGGTACGCTCGATACGGTTGTCGAAATCCAACGCGAAGGCGTGGAGGCGGCCCCCCACCTTTCTTGCGTCGGTTCGACCAAGGACAACATCCGCGAGATTCTGCAGACGTATCGCCAACACGGCATCCGCCACATCGTGGCGCTGCGCGGCGATCTGCCGTCGGGAATGGGGGAGATCGGCGAGTTTCGTTACGCGTCGGAGCTGGTCGAGTTCATTCGTGCCGAAACCGGCGAATGGTTCCACATCGAGGTGGCGGCCTACCCGGAGTACCATCCGCAGGCGAAGTCGCCGCGCCTGGACCTCGAGCATTTCGCCCACAAGGTGAAGGCGGGGGCGAATGCGGCCATCACGCAATACTTCTTCAATGCGGATGCCTATTTCCGTTTCGTCGACGATGCATCGCGTCTCGGTGTCGACGTGCCGATCGTGCCGGGGATCATGCCGATCACGAACTATTCGCAAATGATGCGCTTCTCGGAGATGTGCGGTGCTGAAGTGCCGCGATGGATTGCCAAGCGTCTCGAAGGCTTTGGCGACGATCGCGACTCGATCCGCGCCTTCGGGCTCGATGTGGTGACGGCGCTATGCGAACGGCTGCTCGCGCAGGGCGTGCCCGGATTGCACTTCTATACCCTCAACGCGGCGTCGGCCACCAAGGCGATGTGGCAGCGACTCGGTCTGTAACGCGTCGCGAAATCGTTGGCCGAACGGTGGGCGGATGGGAAGTCAATTCTAATCACAATTCAGTGATTTCCTAATCAAAAACACCACAAATAGGCGGTTTGCTAGGGATTTGGCGTGTTGTGGCACGGGGGAAGCTTCAGTAATATCCCCGGTAGGCTCGGCGACAGACCGTTGCCGGGCATCACACCCGATCCCGAGGAGCCTATGAAACAGACTCACACCCTGCGTTTGCTTTTGGCTGCGACGTTGCTTGCCGGTGTGGCCGTGATCCGGCCCGCCGCAGCTGTCGAAATCCCGAACAAGACCCTCGTGTACTGCTCCGAGGGCAGCCCGGTCGGCTTCGATCCGGGCCAGCTCACTACCGGCACCGATTTCGATCCTGCCGACGCCATCTACAATCGCCTGATCGCGTTCAAGCCGGGCGAGACGGGCGTGATGCCCTCACTCGCGGAGTCGTGGGACATCTCGCCGGACAACAAGATCTACACATTCCATCTGCGCAAGGGCGTCAAGTTCCACACCACGGAGTACTTCAAACCCACGCGCGATTTCAATGCCGAGGATGTGAAGTTCACCTTCGATCGCATGGGCGATCGCGACATGCCCTTCCGCAAGGCCTATCCGACGGAGTTTCCGTATTTCGTCGACATGGGTCTGCAGGCTGATATCGACCACATCGAGGTCGTTGATCCGTACACCGTTCGCTTCGTGCTGAAGAAGGTCGACGCCCCGTTCCTTCAGAACCTGGCGATGCCGTTCGCATCGATCCTCTCGAAGGAGTACGCCGACAAGCTGCTCGCGGCGAACAACGCTCGCGATATCGCGCTCAAGCCGGTCGGTACCGGGCCGTTCATCTTCCGCAGCTATACGAAAGATGCCACGCTGCGCTTCGATGGCAACAAGGAATACTGGAACACGAGTCTGCCGCCGAAGGTCAGCAAGCTGATCTTCGCGATCACGACCGACGCCAACGTTCGCATTCAGAAGCTCAAGCGCAACGAATGCCAGATCACGACCTACCCGCGCCCGGCCGATGTCGATGCGATCAAGGCCGAGATCGCGGCGCAGGGCAAGGCGTCGAAGCTCAAGATGCCGGACCAGGTCGGCTTCAACCTCGGCTACGTGGCGTACAACGTGCAGAAGAAGCCGCTCGATCGTGTGGAAGTGCGCCAGGCACTCGACATGGCGATCAACAAGAAGGCGATTCTCCAGTCCGTCTATGGCTCGGCCGGACAGTTGTCGAACGGCGCACCGATGCCGCCGACGCAGTGGTCCTACGACAAGAACATCAAGTCGGCTGGCTACGACCCGGAGAAAGCCCGTGCGCTGCTTGAGAAGGCGGGCGTGAAGAACATGGAAATCACGCTGTGGGCCATGCCGGTGCAACGTCCGTATAACCCGAACGGCAAGCTCATGGCCGAGATGATTCAGGCCGACTGGGCAAAGATCGGCGTGAAGGCCAATATCGTCACGTACGAGTGGGGTGAGTACATCAAGCGCGCCAAGGCGGGTGAGCACGACGCGTTGCTCATTGGCTGGACCGGCGACAACGGCGACCCGGACAATTGGCTCGGCGTGTTGCTCGGCTGCGATTCGGTCAACGGCAACAACTTCTCGAAGTGGTGCTACAAGCCGTTCGACGATCTCATCAAGCAAGCACGCCAGACCACGGACGTCGCCTTGCGCACGAAGCTCTACACGCAGGCACAGGAGATCTTCGCGCAACAACTGCCGTTCTCGCCCATCGCGCACTCCACGCAGTACAAGCCGATGGCCACGAACGTGAAGGGCTTCAAGCTGAGCCCGTTCGGCCGCAACAGCTTCATTGGCGTATCGCTGGAGTAAGGCACCCGGCGGGCGCGTTGATGACCGCATCCGGCTGACGCCGGGTGTCGGTCGCTATCTGTCGCCGTCCGTCGTCATCCCGGTATCACGCAGGCAGACTCGGCCGCCGCGCCCGAGTCCGCCTGCCGCAACAGGACAAAGGATCGTCCATGATTGATTCACGCGGCATAGCGCCATCCGTCCCCGCACAGGGGATGGGCGGTGCGCGAAGCCCCCACGGAAACCTCCTATGCTGAGATTCGTCATGAGACGACTGGGCATGGTGATCCCGACGTTCATCGGCATCACCGTCCTGGCGTTCGCGCTCATTCACCTGATTCCCGGCGATCCGATCGAAGTGCTCGTGGGCGAGCGAAATCTCGACCCGGTCATGCACGCCGAGGCGATGAAGCGCCTGGGTCTCGATCAGCCGCTCACCACGCAATATTTCGTCTATCTGAAGCACGCGGCGCAAGGCGACCTCGGGCGCTCCATCGTCACCAACGAGGGGGTGCTTCACGAGTTCTTCGCCCGCTTTCCCGCGACGCTCGAACTTGCCCTGTGCGCAATGATCTTCGCGCTCGCAGTCGGCTTGCCCGCCGGCGTGGCGGCGTCGCTGCGGCGCGGCAAAATGCTCGACCACACCACGATGGGCGCGGCCCTCACGGGCTACTCCATGCCGATTTTCTGGTGGGGCCTGCTGCTCATCATGTTCTTCTCCGTCTACCTGCAATGGACGCCCGTCTCCGGCCGCATTGGCGTGGAGTACGATGTGCCGCACGTCACCGGCTTCATGCTCATCGACACATTGCTCTCGGGCGACGAAGGGGCGTTCAGTTCCGCGGTGAGTCATCTGATTCTGCCCACCATTGTGCTCGGCACCGTGCCGCTCGCGGTGATTGCCCGAATGACGCGCTCGGCAATGCTCGAAGTGCTTCGCGAGGACTACATCCGTACGGCGCGTGCGAAGGGACTCTCCCCGTGGCGCGTGATCGTCGTGCATGCGTTGCGCAATGCGCTGATTCCGGTCATCACCGTGATTGGTCTGCAAGTCGGCGCGCTGCTCGCCGGTGCGGTGCTGACCGAGAACGTGTTCTCGTGGCCCGGCATCGGCAAATGGCTGATCGATGCCATTCTGCGACGCGACTATCCGGTGGTGCAGGGCGGCATTTTGCTCATCGCAACGGGCGTGATCCTGGTCAACCTGCTGGTCGACGTGCTCTATGGCGTCGTCAACCCGCGCATCCGGCACTGAGGGACGTCAATCATGAGCGATACACCGGCTACGCTGCCGCCCCCCGCCGCCGTGACGGCCACACCTCGTGCGCGGTTGTTCCGGGAGTTCCTGCGCAGCTTCACCGCGAACCGTGGTGCAACGGCCGCGGCCATCGTGCTGTTGTCGATGTTCGTGGCGGCGATCTTCGCGCCATGGATCGCGCCGCACAGCCCCATCGAGCAATATCGCGACTTCGTGAAGATTCCGCCCGCCTGGTTCGACGGCGGCAAGCTTCAGTTCCTGCTCGGGACCGACGAGGCCGGCCGCGACATTCTTTCGCGTCTGATCTATGGCGCACGCCTGTCGTTCTGGATCGGTCTGTCGTCGGTGGTGCTCTCGCTGATTCCGGGCATTCTGCTGGGGCTGCTGGCGGCATTCTTCCCACGCTGGCTCGACACGCCGATCATGCGGTTGATGGACATGATGATGGCGTTGCCGTCGCTGTTGCTGGCCGTGGCCGTGGTCGCCGTGATCGGCCCGGGCCTCGCCAACACGACCATCGCCATCGCGATCGTGACGTTGCCGGCGTATGTGCGTTTGACGCGCGCAGCGGCGATTGGCGAGTTGCAGCGCGAATATGTCATTGCCTCGCGCATGGCCGGGGCGGGCACGCTGCGACTGATGTTCTCGACGGTGTTGCCGAACTGCGCGGCGCCGCTCATCGTGCAGGCCACGCTGAGTTTCTCGGTGGCCATTCTCGATGCGGCGGCGCTCGGCTTTCTTGGCCTGGGCGTGCAACCGCCGCTCGCCGAGTGGGGCTCGATGCTTGCCTCCGCACGCGACTACATGGAAAGTGCCTGGTGGATTGTGACGCTGCCGGGACTTGCGATCGTCATCTCGGTGCTCGCCATCAACCTGGTCGGCGACGGCCTGCGCGACGCACTTGACCCCAAATTGAAGCGAATCGCATGAGCCTGCTCTCCATTCGAAATCTTTCGGTCGACTTCGACGGCGCACGCGCGGTCGAGGGCATTGACCTCGATGTCGGCCAGGGTGAGATTCTTGGCGTGGTCGGCGAATCCGGTTCGGGCAAGAGTGTGACGATGCTCGCGCTCATGGGGCTGGTCGACGCGCCAGGCCGCGTACGTGCCGATGAAGTACGCTTCGACGGACGCGATCTGCTGCGCGCGTCGTCGCGCGAGCGGCGCGGCATCGTCGGCCGCGACGTGTCGATGATCTTTCAGGACGCGCTTTCCAGCCTGAATCCGAGCTACACCGTTGGCTATCAGATCGCCGAGGTGTTGCGCCGCCACATGGGGCTGCGCGGACGTGCGTTGCACAATCGCGTCGTCGAGTTGCTGGAGCAGGTCGAAATTCCCGATGCCGCGAACCGGGTCGGCGCGTATCCGCATCAGCTCTCCGGCGGAATGAACCAGCGGGTGATGATTGCGATGGCGATTGCCTGTCGCCCGAAGCTGCTCATTGCCGACGAGCCGACCACCGCGCTCGACGTCACCATCCAGGCGCAGATCATGGCCTTGCTGCTGCAATTGCAGAAGGATCACGGCATGGCGCTCGTGCTGATCTCCCATGATCTCGCCGTCGTGGCCGAAGTCGCGCACCGGGTGGCCGTCATGTATGCGGGGCAGGTGATCGAAAACCAGCAGGTGCCGGCGCTGTTCGATGCCCCGCATCATCCCTACACGGAGGCGTTGCTCGCAGCGATTCCCGAGCACAACCGGGGCGTGCGGCGACTGCGTACGTTGCCGGGCATGGTGCCGGGGCGCGACGATCGGCCGACGGGCTGTCTGCTTTCGCCGCGTTGTCCGTATGCCGACGACCATTGCCGCACGGTGCCCCCGGCGTTGCAGCCCTACGTCGGGCCGAACGCTTCGGGCTCGCCCCAGGTGCGATGCTTCAAGCCGCTGCCGCATGCGTTGGCGGAAGAACGCACGACAGGAGGTGCGCAATGAGTGAAACTGTTTTCGCGACACCTCCGGGAGTGCCGCAGGCCCCGGACGCACATGAAGCTGACCGCGGCGGCAGCCGCGTGGTGCTCGCCGCGCACGATTTGACGCGCTTCTACGCCGTCAATCGTGGCTTCATGCGCCCACAGGCCACGGTCAAGGCACTCAACGGCGTGTCGTTCTCGCTGGCCGCCGGTCGTACGCTGGCCGTGGTCGGTGAGTCGGGGTGCGGCAAATCGACGCTGGCGCGGGTGCTGACGTTGATCGAAGCACCGACGTCCGGCAGACTCGTGGTCGACGCGACCGAGACCACGGCGGCGTCGGCGGGGGCGCTGGCGCCGCTGCGCACGCGGATCCAGATGGTGTTCCAGAACCCGTATGCGTCGCTCAACCCTCGCAAGACGGTGGGGCAGGCGCTCGACGAGCCGCTGTCCATCAACACCTCGGCGAGCCGTGCCGAACGCGGCGAGACGATCGCGGCGATGATGCGCACGGTGGGGCTGCGTCCGGAACATGTGGCGCGCTATCCGCACATGTTCTCTGGCGGGCAGCGGCAGCGGGTGGCGATTGCCCGGGCGATGATCCTGTCGCCGGCCATCGTGGTCGCGGACGAGCCGGTTTCGGCCCTGGATGTCTCAATTCAGGCACAGATCCTGAATCTTTTCATGGATTTGCAGGACCGATACGCGACGAGTTACGTATTCGTGTCGCATAATCTCGCCGTGGTCGAGCATGTGGCCGACGACGTCATGGTGATGTATCTCGGCCGCGCGGTCGAACACGGCCCCAAGGCCGCCGTGTTCGGCAAGCCGCTGCATCCGTACACCAAGGCGCTGATGTCGGCGACGCCGGCGATCAAGGCCGCCGAGCGGCGCGTGAAGATGGCGCTGACCGGCGAGTTGCCCTCGCCGCTGCGGCCACCGCCGGGGTGTGCGTTTGCACCGCGCTGTCCGTACGCGATAGACCGTTGCCGCGAAGAAGTGCCGCAACTGCGCAAGCTCGACGGGCGTCTGGTGGCGTGCCATCGGGTTGAAGACATTGAGGGATGACGAGATTGGGTGGACCACCACGCGCGACGCATGTGAGTCGGGGCGCTGCATTGGCCGGCTGGCTGCTCGGTTGCCTGCTGATGACGTTCGCCATCACGCTGGACGCGGCGTCGATCGTAACGCCGCAAGCCGTGGCGCCGCGAACGTTGCCGCTGGTCGTGCCCGAGCCGGGCGAATCGCCGCCCGGCGCCAATCTCCCGTTTTACGAAGCCCGCAAGGGCGACATGACCATCTACGTGATGGGCACCCTGCACGTCGGCAAGCCGGACGACTACCCGTTTCGCAAAGTCGTGGTCGATGCGCTGCGCGTGTCGTCGGTGGTGGCATTCGAGTTGTCGCCCGACGACCTGACGATGTCCCAGGACGACGTGCAGAAGTACGGCATGTGCTCACGCGCCTGTCTGCCGAGGCTTATCCCGGGGGCGCTGTGGCGTAAGCTGCGCGCGCGTCTCAAGGGCAATCCGGCAATGCTGGCCGAGATTCGTCACATGCGTCCGTGGCTGGCGGCGCTGCTCGTCGAGACGCTGGATTCGATGGGGGCCGATCTGCAAACGGAGTACGGCACCGAGAACCAGTTGGAGAACATCTATCGCGGGCGCATCGTCGGTCTCGAATCGCTGGCGGAGCAGATGGATGCCTTCACCGGACTGACGTCGGCTCAGCAAAACGAACTGCTGGCGCAGGAGCTGGTGCTCACACCCAAGACCGCCACGGCGCAGGTAGAGGAGTTGCACCGTCTGTGGCGGGCCGGGGATGCCGAGCTGGTGTTCGACTGGTCTCAGGGCAAGGCGGCGCAAGTGCGCCGCAACGTGGCACTGGCCGACGCGATCGACGAGCGCATTCTGTACTCGCGCAATCGGCGTTTTCTGGCGCGCATGCTGTTTCTGGCGGACCCGGGCAAGCCGGTCTTCGTCGCCATCGGCACGCTCCATCTCGGCGGCCCGCATGGGGTGCTGCAACTGCTGCGGGAGCATGGATTTTCCGTGGCGCAGCGGTAGTCTGAAACGGACCTGAGACAGGCGGGCGATCCGGCTAGGAATCGCCCGAGAAACAAGCCCACCCGATTGACTCCCCCATCCCTGACGATTAATTTGGTCACACTCGTGTGAGTGGCCCCCCGCCCAAATCCTTGTCAGGAGCCACGATGCCAATTGTCGATCAAAGCGCCGATCTTGCCGTGCGCCAAGCGCCGGCGCATGCCATTCCTTCCACGCCTTTTGAGCCGTCCGAGCCGGTTGAGCCCGTTGAGCGCATAGAGCATTACGCGCTCAGCGTTGAAGAAGAGGCGCAGATCCTCTACGAAGCAACGATCCGCGGACTTGCCGACGTGGCCGCCGGCCGCAAGCTGCCCAGCGAAGTCGTAAAGACCGGATGCTCCGTCGACCTCAATGAAGCGTATTTCGAGTTCCCGCATGACCCCAGCGAGATCCACGTCGACGAGTTTGTGGGCATCCTACTGGGGCTGCGGGACGCCGACGCCGGCCGCACGGTACCCGATGAGGTGGTCAGCGCCGAGGCTGAGGCGTGGAGACGGAGCGTTCTGAAACGGCTGTGATTGCAACGATCCAATGGTCAAAGCATGCCCAAAGGGATCGCACCATCGCCAGGATGTCGCTGGAGAATTTCAACCTCCACGTCGCCCTCGATTTTGAGGATTCGCTGAAACGCGCAGTGAAAACACTGCGCTCGTTTCCTGCCATTGGTCGTCCCGGGCGCTTACCCAATACCCGAGAACTTGTTTCTCACAAGCGATACCGAATCATTTACCGTCTAAAGGAGAACAAAGTCACCATTCTCAAATTACACAACGTCAGTCGTCCCTGGCCTCCCAGGGACTACCCATTCCACGACTGACGTATCCCCGGCCGGCGGCTTCGTGCATGACCTCAAGCCAGCATCCCCCGTGCCTCGATAAAACGGATGATCTCCTGAAGGCCTTTGCCTTCCCTCATGTTCCCCATGACGAACGGACGCATGCCGCGCATCTTTTGCGTATCCGACCGCATGATGTCCAGCGATGCCCCGACGTAGGGGGCGAGATCGGTCTTGTTGATGACGAGGAGATCGGACTTGGTGATGCCGGGGCCGCCCTTGCGGGGGATCTTCTCGCCACCGGCCACATCGATCACGTAGATCGTGAGATCCGAGAGTTCGGGACTGAATGTGGCCGCGAGGTTGTCGCCGCCTGATTCGATGAACACCACGTCGGCGTCAGGAAAGCGTTCGAGCATGCGTTCGACGGCCTCGAGGTTGATCGATGCATCCTCCCGGATGGCCGTGTGCGGGCAACCGCCGGTCTCGACGCCAAGGATGCGCTCGGGCGCCAGCGCACCGGCAACCGTGAGCAGGCGCTGGTCTTCCTTCGTATAGATGTCGTTGGTGATGACGACGAGATCGTAGCGCTCGCGCATGGCTTTGCAGAGCATCTCGGTCAGGGTGGTCTTGCCGGAGCCGACCGGGCCTCCGATGCCGACACGCAGCGGCGGATTCTTCTTGGTACGACGGGCGTTGGCAGAAGTCGTCATGGCGAATGTCGTGGGTGGCGGAAAAAAGGAGAGGTGACGAAATAGCGAAATAGCGAAATAGCGAAATGACGAAAATCGTGGACGCGACGTATCGCGTCTCACGAACGGAACAAGCGTGAATACTGTGTTTCGTGACGCGACGCGAGAATGGCGAGCGCCGGGGAAAAGGTATTGATCCGGTCATCCGGCAACGACGCGGCTCGATGCGCGGCATCGACCACACGAGGGCGCAATGCCACGATGACCCGTTGCGCGGCCAATTGTCCGAGCGGCACGGCTTTGAGCGCGCCGGCCACCTGATTCTCGAGCCAACTGAACGCGTAAGCGACGAGCGTGTCCAGCAGCGGAGCGCCATGCGTCAGCGCCGCAAAGGCGAAGGCCGTTGGCAACGCGATCGGACGCAGCGAGGACAGGTGTTCGCGCTGTATCGGATTCCCCCATTCGAGGGAGATCGCCAGTTGCGTGAGCGACCAGCCCATCTGCTCGGTTTCCGCACGCAACTCGGCCGCCTCGCGCGTGGCGAGTAGCCATTCGTTCACACGGGTGAGCGACGCGACATCGCCCGCTTGCCAGTGGCGCCACTGTCTGGCGAGCAGGGCCATCTCGCCGGTCGTGAATACGCCGTCGAGCTGGCTGGCAATCCAGCGCTCGGCGCTCGGGGCATCGTGGATGATGCCATGTTCCACCGCGGCTTCGAGCCCTTGTGAATAGCTGAACGCGCCGATGGGCAGCGCCGGCGATGCGAGATGCAGCAGCGCCGCGAGTGACTGCAACGACGCGGTGGCAACCGGTTCAGCGAGAGGACTGGCCAGACTTGCCGTCATCGGTCGGACTCACAGGGAAAGGCGCATTGCCGGTAGTGGTGCTGTCCGGCGTATGGGAGTGGTCATGCCCGCAATCGGGGCCGTGAACATGGGCATGGCCGTGATGATCGTCGTGAGCGTGCGAGTGCGCGCAATCCGGGCCATGCGCGTGAACCGCCGCGTGATCGTGATGGCACCCCGGGCCGTGAACATGGCCGCGATCATGGTCATGATCGTGCCCGTGATCATGCTCATGCTCGTGCGAATGTCCATGATGCTCATGGAACACGCGCTGGGCGAGCGCCATGTCTTCGGCGAAGGTCGCATCGTGACCATGCTTGTGGCCGCCGCCATAGGCACCCGCTTCGGGTTCGAACGGCATCAAGGCTTCGGCTACGTCGACGTCGAGTCGCAGCAACATGTCGCGCAGCACCGGGTCGTATTCGAGCTTGAGATAACCATCGCCCACTTCGACAGGCGTATGCCGATTGCCGAGATGGTATGCCGCGCGGGTCAGCGCGAGCGGCGTGGCGGCCGTGACGAGCAGCACCGTCTCGGGGGCGGCTTCCACGCGAATGAGACCGCCGTCGTCGGCCACGAGCCCGTCACCGCCGCGCAGCACGGTGCCACGCGGCAGGAACAGGGCGACGTCTTCGCCGGTCTCCAGCGTGGCGCGCAGGCGGCTCTTGCTGCGCGCATCGAACGGCAGCACGAGCGCCGGGGCACGCCGCATGAGCGGCGCAGCCAGGCGTCCGGCCTCGAGGCGTTTCTCGACGCGGCGCAGCGTCGTGGGAGGGGCGGCGTTATCTGCCGGGTGGGGCGATTCGGGGGCTTGCGACATAGCTCAGAAGAGGAAGTAACGTTGCGCCATCGGCAGCACGCTCGCAGGCTCGCAGGTCAGCAACTGCCCGTCGGCGATGACCTGATAGGTCTCGGGGTCGACGCTGATATGCGGCAGCCAGTCGTTGTGGATCATGTTGGCCTTGGTCACCTGCCGGATATTGCGCACCGGCACGATGCGCTTGGCCAGTCCATAGCGGCCGGCCACGTCGCCATCGTACGCCGCCTGCGACACAAACGTGAGCGCCGTGCGCGCCAGCGCCCCGGCGCGCGCGCCGAACATTTCGCGATAGTGCACCGGCTGAGGCGTCGGGATGGACGCGTTCGGGTCCCCCATGAGCGCTGACGTAATCATGCCGCCCTTGAGAATCAGCGACGGCTTCACGCCGAAGAACGCCGGTTCCCACAGGACCAGGTCGGCCCATTTGCCGACCTCCACCGAGCCGATCTCATGGGCCATGCCGTGTGTGATCGCCGGGTTGATCGTGTACTTCGCCACGTAGCGCTTGACGCGGAAGTTGTCGGCCTGCGCCGAGTCGGTGCCGAGCGCGCCGCGCTGCACCTTCATCTTGTGCGCCGTCTGCCACGTGCGCATGACGACCTCGCCGACGCGCCCCATGGCCTGAGAGTCCGACGAGATCATCGACAGTGCGCCAAGGTCATGCAGGATGTCTTCGGCGGCAATCGTTTCGCGGCGAATGCGCGATTCGGCGAACGCAATGTCTTCCGCGATGGCCGGATCGAGGTGATGGCAGACCATCAACATGTCGAGATGCTCGTCGAGCGTGTTGATGGTGTACGGCCGCGTCGGGTTGGTGGACGACGGCAGCACGTTCGCCTCGCCGCACACTTTGAGAATATCCGGTGCGTGACCGCCCCCGGCGCCCTCGGTGTGGTACGTGTGGATCGTGCGGCCCTTGATGGCCGCAACGGTGGCTTCGACGAAGCCGCCCTCGTTGAGCGTGTCGGTGTGGATGGCGACCTGCGTATCGGTCGCATCGGCCACCGACAGGCAGGCGTCGATGGCGGCCGGCGTGGAGCCCCAGTCTTCGTGCAGCTTCAGGCCGATCGCGCCGGCCTCGATCTGCTCCATCAGCGGGGCGGGCTGGCTGACGTTGCCCTTGCCGAGAAAGCCGAGGTTGATCGGCCAGCCGTCGGCCGCTTGCAGCATGCGCTCCAGGTGCCACGGCCCCGGCGTGCAGGTGGTGGCGTTCGTGCCGGTCGCCGGCCCGGTGCCGCCGCCGAGCAGCGTGGTCACGCCGGACGAGAGCGCCTCGTCGATCTGTTGCGGGCAAATGAAGTGGATGTGCGAGTCGATGCCGCCTGCCGTGACGATCATGCCTTCGCCGGCGATCACTTCCGTCGCGCCGCCCAGTGGAATGGTCACGCCGGGCTGGATGTCCGGATTGCCCGCCTTGCCGATGCCCCAGATCCGGCCGTCCTTGAGTCCGATGTCGGCTTTGACGATGCCCCAGTGGTCGATGATGACGGCATTGGTGATGACGGTATCCACGACGTCGGCACGCGTGCGCTGCGATTGGCCCATGCCGTCGCGAATCACCTTGCCGCCGCCGAACTTCACTTCTTCGCCGTAGATCGTATAGTCGCGCTCGATCTCGACGATGAGTTCCGTGTCGGCGAGCCGCAGCCGGTCGCCCGTCGTGGGGCCGAACATTTCCGCATAGGCGCGGCGTGAAATCTTCATAGCGCCCCCATCACGCGACCCGCGAAGCCGAAGACGCGGCGGTCCCCCGCCAACGCGACCAGTTCGACCGTGCGTTGCTGCCCCGGCTCGAAGCGCACCGCGGTGCCGGACGCAATGTTCAGGCGAAAGCCGCGCGTCGCTTCGCGGTCGAATTGCAGCGCGTCGTTGACTTCGTAGAAGTGAAAATGCGAGCCGATCTGGATCGGGCGATCGCCGGTGTTGGCAACGCTCACGCTGAGGGTCGGGCGACCCTCGTTCAGCGTGACGTCACCTGCGGCGGGCAACAGTTCTCCGGGAATCATGAGCGTCTCTTGGAGGAATTGAAGGATGCGCGCAACCTTGGCCGTTCAGGCCGCCGCGACGAGCAGCGCCGCGCCGTAGGCGAGCACGCCCGCGCCGAGCACGCGCGGCAACCACGCGGTACGGCGACGCAGCGCAACGCCGGCCACGATGCCCAGACTGTGCAGCACGCCGGTCGCGAGCAGAAAGCCGGCCATGTAATGCATGGCGCTCGCCTCGACCGGCAATTCCGCACCGTGAGCCACCCCATGGAAGATCGCGAACGCGCCGACGACAGCAGCCCCCGCTGCGGCGGGTAGCTTCGCGCGCGTCGCGAGCATGAGTCCCAGCACGAGCAGCGAGACGGCAATCATCGGCTCGACGCCCGGCAGCCCCGCGCCATACGCCATGCCGAGTAACCCGCCTGCAGCAAGCATGGCGACGAAAGCCAACGGGGCGAGCCAGACACGTTTCGACGTGAGCGCACTCCACAAGCCAACCACGATCATGGCGCAAAGGTGATCGGCGCCGGTGAGCGGATGCACGAAACCTGCGACGAAACTGCCCGCCGCGTCATGGCCCGGATGACCGGGGTGCGCGAGCGCCAGACTCGAAGCGGCGAGCAGCGCGAGGCCAGTCGTCACACGCACGACGCGAGGGTACGTGCGACCGGGGGCCGGGGAAGCATCCGCCGCGTACGCGACGGTCACTTCATGGGCATCATGGGCAATAGGGAGGCGAGCCACTGACATGAGACGTCCTTAAGATGGGGTTGTCGACGACAGAGAATCGAATGCGAAGCGAAGGACAAGGGTGACCGAGAACGAACGGCGATGAGGGCCACCTTCGTACGCTCGGCATTCCGCGCGTGCGTCCTTCAGGGAATCGGGTGGTGCACGGTGACGAGCTTGGTGCCGTCCGGAAACGTGGCTTCGACCTGAATGTCCGGAATCATTTCGGGCACGCCTTCCATCACGTCGTCGCGCGAGAGCAGCGTGGTGCCGTAATGCATCAGGTCGGCCACGGTGCGTCCGTCGCGCGCGCCTTCCATGAGGGCGGCGCTGATGAAGGCCACGGCCTCCGGGTAATTCAGTTTCAGCCCGCGCGCACGCCGACGTTCGGCGAGCAAGGCGGCGGTGAAGATGAGCAACTTGTCTTTTTCGCGCGGAGTGAGCTTCATCGTGAACGGGGGGGAACGTCAATGCGAAAGGGTCGTGGGGCGGTCGCCGTTGCCGCACATCATAGGCGCACGTTCTTGTCCGCGCCACTGGGTTTTGCCGCCTGCGTGGCACGCACCAAAACTGTGCGAAACGACGCGGCGGCAGGTGTCGGTCATCGGCGTCGTCATTGGCAGAGAAAGCGCTGCAATTCTGGTGTCGACGGCTGCGTGAAGAGGGTTTCCGGCGCGCCGGACTCCCAGATCTTGCCCTGATGCATGAACACCACGCGGTCCGACACATGACGGGCGAAGCGCATCTCGTGCGTGACGAGAATCAGCGTCATGCCTTCGGCGGCGAGGTTTTCGAGCACCCCCAGCACTTCGGCGACCAACTCGGGATCCAGTGCCGAGGTGATCTCGTCGCACAGCATCACGGCCGGACGCATGGCGAGCGAGCGGGCGATCGCCACACGCTGCTGTTGACCGCCCGAGAGCTGCGATGGATAGCTGTCGAACTTGTCGGCCAGTCCCACCTTATCGAGCATGGCGCGGGCAACGTCGCGCGCTTCGGCGCCCGGCGTCTTCTTCACCACCTTCTGCGCGAGCATCACGTTCTCGCCGGCCGACAGATGCGGAAACAGGTTGTACTGCTGGAACACCATGCCGACTTTCAGACGCAATGCGCGCAGATCGGTGTCGCGCGCTCCGACGTGCACGCCCTCCACGGCGACACTGCCCGCGTCGAACCGCTCCAGGCCGTTGAGCGTGCGCAGCAATGTGCTCTTGCCCGACCCGCTCTTGCCGATGATCGACACGACCTGGCCGCGCTCGACGTCCAGATCGATGCCCTTGAGCACGGGGGTTTCGCCGAAGCGCTTTTGCATGCCCCTGACTTCAATGAGCGACATGGAGTTTCCTTTCGAGATGACGCGCCCACAGCGACAGCGGATAGCAGGCAGCAAAGTAGAGCAGCGCGACGAGGCCGTACACGGTGAACGGCTGGAACGTCGCGTTGGTGAGCATGGTGCCGGTCTTGGTGAGTTCGTCGAAGCCGATGATCGACGCGAGCGCCGTGCTCTTGACGACCTGCACCGAGAAGCCGACCGTGGGCGCGATGGCAATGCGCAGTGCCTGCGGCAAGATCACGTGACGCAGTTGCTCGCCGTATCGCATGGCGAGACTCGACGAGGCTTCCCATTGGCCGTGCGGAATCGCGTCGACGCAACCGCGCCAAATCTCCGTGAGATAGGCGCTCGTGTAGAGCGTGAGGCACACGGCCGCCGCGACCCAGGGCGAGACGTCGAGACCGAGCAGCGGCAAGCCGAAGAACACCAGGAACAACTGCATGAGCAGCGGCGTGCCCTGGAACACTTCGATATACAGCGCCACGGCGCGTGCTGCCCAGGAAACGCGTCCAACGCGCACGACAAGCAACATCAGGGCGACGCCGCCGCCGCAGACGAAGGCGATGGCCGACAGGGCGAGTGTCCAGCGGGCTGCCAGCAGCAGGCCGTGCAGCATGTCCCACGTCGAGAAATCGATCATCGGGCACCTGCCTTGACGTTGACCGTGCCGCGAAAGAGGCGCCGTGCGCAGCGCGTCAGCACACGGCGCAGTGCGATCGCGAGCGCGAGGTACACGGCGGTGACGATCAGATAGCTCTCGAACGCCCGGAACGTGCGCGACTGCACGAAGTTGGCGGCGTATGACAGATCGGGCACGGAAATCTGCGAGACGACGGCCGACCCCAGCATCACGATCACGATCTGGCTGGCGAGTGCGGGGAACACCTTGGCAAACGCCTGCGGCAAGATCACATGACGCAGGATCTGGCCGCGCGTCATGGCGAGCGACAGTCCCGCTTCGGACAGACCGCGCGGCACCGCTCGCATGCCAGCGCGAATGATCTCGGTGGCGTACGCGCCCAGGTTCACGCTCATGGCGAGCACGGCGGCGGTCGTCTCGTCGATATGAATGCCAAGACTCGGCAGTCCGAAGAAGATGAAGAAGAGCTGCACAATGAACGGCGTGTTGCGGATCAGCTCGACGTACAGCCCGGTAATGGCTTTGAGCCACACCGCGCCTTCCTCGCGGGCGACGGCGCACAGCGCGCCGAGGCTCACGCCCGCGACCGTGGACACGGCCGTGAGCACAACCGTCAGCGCGGCGCCGCGCACGAAGAGCATCAGGTATTGCCGCAGATCGGCAAAATCGAGAACGTAATGCATGTGAAGCCGGTGAGGAGTCGCGAGGGGCGGGATGTCAAGATCAGAGATTCGTCGGCAGCGGCATGCCGAGCCACTTCTGCGAGACGTTGCTCAGCGCGCCATCCTTCTTCGCCGCGGCGAGAATCTCGTTGACCTTGGCGAGCAGCCGCGGCTCGTTCTTGTTCAGGCCGACGAAGCACGGCGAGTTCTTGATGAGAAACTTCGGCTCCGGCAACTTGGGCGGGTGCTTGGCGAGAATGGCCGCAGCCACGACGTTGCCCGTGGCGACCAATTGCACCTGCCCGGACAGGAACGCCGAGATCGTGCCGTTGTTGTCTTCGAAGCGCTTGATCGTGACGTCGGCCGGGGCGATCTTCGAGAGTTCGAGGTCTTCGACGGCGCCGCGCGTCACACCGACGGTCTTGCCCGACAGGTCGGCGGGCTTGGACACCGCGAGATCCTTGGGCCCGAACACGCCGTTGTAGAACGGCGCATACGCTTGCGAGAAATCGATGACCTTCTCGCGCTCGGCGTTCTTGCCGAGGCTGGAGATCACCAGGTCGGCCTTGTTCGTCGTGAGGTAGGGGATGCGGTTGGCGCTCGTCACCGGCACCAGTTCCAGCTTCACGCCCATGCCCTTGGCGAGCAAGGCGGCAGCGTCGATGTCGTAGCCGACCGGCTTCATGTCGGCGCCGATCGAACCGAACGGCGGGAAGTCTTGCGGCACGGCTACGCGCAGGGTGCCACGCTTGATGATGTCGTCGAGTCCGTCGGCATGCGCGGTGCGCGGCACGGCCACGGCGAAGACGGTGATTGCGCTCACGACCAGCATCAGCGTGGTGAACGCGCGACGGGTCCGTGCGCGTGCGCCGAGCGTGGCGGCAACGGTGTCGTGAGAGAAGGCACTACGAATGAACGGCAGCATAGAGGCAACCTCGTGGATCGGGGGGCGAAGCATTCCGGTAACAGGAGTGTTCCGGCGGCCGGTACATCTGGTCTGACCGGTCGATACAGTGATCTAGCAGGAATCGTGCCCGGCAATGCTTCAGGTCACGGGGCTGATGAGATGGAGCGCACGCACGCGCAACGTGCCGTGCCGACGGCTACGGCGACAGCAATGGCGACGACAACGGGAAGTGGCGAAAACGGGGAGGGAAGCCCAGCATTGGTGCGAATTCGGGCCGGAGAGGATGACGCGGCAGCGCGCGCGTCACCGTTATGGTGCGTGTGGTGTGTGTGACGGGAGGGAGGCCGTCTTACGTCGCCCAGAGTCGCAGCGGCTCGGCGGGCACGCCGTGAACGAGCGGGCGCAGCGTCAGCCAATGCGAGACCAGCAACCGCCGTACCGTCTCCATGTCGTAGCCGAGCACGCGCAGCACGAGCACGTTGCCCGGCAGGCACGTGATCCCCGCGCGCAGCGTGTCGTCGAACGGCAGGCCTTGGGCGAGCGACTCGGCCAGCTCGCGTGTGCAAGCGGCACCGACGGCCCACAGCGTGGCGAAGATGGGGAAACCCGCCAGCGCGGTGGTGCCGGTGCGTTGCGCATCGTCGGCGTCGAGCACGGCCTGTTCCGCCCACAGCAGACGATCCGTCGCATCGCGCAGTTCGAAGCGCGCGCGCCATTGGCCGTGCGTCCACTGCTCACCTGCCGCCTGACGGCCGAGCAGCGTGGCGTCCCAGCCGATGACGGACGCGTTCTCGCCAAGCTTCACGGTGATGCATTGGCGCGCATCCGCATGCTCGAACACGATGTTCTCGAGCGGCAGCCAGTCGAGCTTCGCGCCGTCGCTTACGGTGAGGCTGATGTCCTGCGTCCCGAATCGGCCTTGCGACTTGTACCACTTGGTCGCCCCCGGCGTGGTCAATACGGCGTGCGCGTTGGGACCGACCTCGACGTCGATGGACAGCGTGTCGCCGCCCGCAATCCCGCCGGGCGGATGTACGACAACGGCATGACAAATGCCGGGGCCTTCCGGATGAAGTGACTTCTGGACGACGAGCGGGCCGTGGTGGCGTCGCGTGGCGAGAACGGTGCGCGCTTCGTGACGGGCGAAGCCGAGCGTCAGCGCGGCGTGCCAGCCGGCGCTGGGCGTGTGCGGAGAATTCATGAAAATCGTTCGGCAATGGATGGCGCGAATCTAGCACGCGCCGCCCGCGCGCGACATCGAAACCTGCCGCCTCTGTCTCACACGGCCACCTGATGCCGTACGCCGTCGGCTTCCATGTCCTTGCCGAGGCCGCTCGCCACGATGGCGCCCCGACTCATCACGCGATAGTGATCCGCGAGTTGCAGGGCAAAGTCGTAATACTGCTCGACCAGCAATACCGTCATGCCGCGTTCGTCGACCAGACGCCGCAATGTTGTCCCGATGTCCTTGATGATCGACGGTTGAATGCCTTCGGTCGGCTCGTCGAGGATCAGCAGTTGCGGGTCGCTCATGAGCGCGCGTCCAATGGCAAGTTGCTGTTGTTGCCCGCCGGACAGATCGCCGCCGCGCCGCTGCTTCATATCGCGCAATACGGGGAACAGTTCGTAGATGTGCTCGGGCACGCCGCGCTTGGCCTCGCGCGCGGGACGGCTCGCCGCACCGATCAACAGATTCTCTTCGACAGTGAGACGCGGGAAGATCTCGCGTCCTTGCGGCACGTACGCCAGCCCATGCGCCACGCGCGCATACGGGGGGGCTGACGTCAGGGCAGTGCCGCGCCACGCGATGCTGCCCGACTTCACCGGCACCACGCCCATGAGGCACTTGAGCAGTGTGGTCTTGCCCACGCCGTTGCGCCCGAGCAGCACGGTGAGCTGGCCGTCGGGCACGGTGAACTCCACGTTGCGCAGAATGTGGCTGCCACTGTAGTACTGATTGAGTGCGTGAATTTCCAACATGGTCAGCGTCCCAGATACGATTCGATCACGCGCTCGTCGCGTTGCACGACATCGAGCGTGCCTTCCGCCAGCACCCGCCCTTCGGCCATCACGGTCACGAGTCCCGTCTCGCCGGCGAGCGCGGCGACGAACGCCATGTCGTGCTCGACCACCATCATCGAACAATGCCCGCGCAGCCGGTTGAGCAACTCGGCGAGCTGCGCGGTCTCTTCGTCGGTCATGCCGGCGGCGGGTTCGTCGAGCAGCAGGAGTTGCGGTTGCTGCATGAGCAACATGCCGATCTCCAGGCGCTGCTTCTGGCCGTGCGACAACTGTCCCGCACGCACATGGGCCTGATGCTCCAGGTGCGTGAGCGTGAGCACTTCCTCGATGCGGCGTCGCATGGTCGGCGTGAGCATGTCCCATAGGGCGCGGAACCAGCGTTTGTCGCCCGCACACGCGAGTTCGAGGTTCTCCCACACGCTGTGATGTTCGAACACCGTCGGTTTCTGGAACTTGCGGCCCACGCCCGCCTGCGCGATGGCCGGCTCGTCGAGCCGGGTGAGGTCGAGCGTCTGGCCGAGGAAGGCGCGGCCGGCGTCGGGGCGGGTCTTGCCCGTCACGACGTCCATCATCGTTGTCTTGCCCGCGCCGTTCGGGCCAATGATGCAGCGCAGCTCGTCGGTCTTGATCGCCAGCGACAGGTCGTTGAGGGCGCGAAAGCCGTCGAACGATACGGAGATGTTCTCGAGGTAGAGGATAAGACCGTGCGACGTGTCGATCTCGCCCGGCACCACGAGATGCGACATCCCGGTAGGGTCGCCGCTGACGGTGACGGATGCATCGGGGGCGTCGGCGATTTGCCAACTGATGTCGATGTCGGGTCTCATGCGCGGTCTCCGGTGGCGGGGTGCGGCGCATCGCCTTCGGCGGCGGCCGGCGCGTGTGGCGTGCGCTTGCGGGACAGTTGTGCGACGAGGCCGATCACGCCCTGCGGCAGCAGCAGGGGCACGAGCACGAACATCGCGCCGAGGAAGAACAGCCAGTACTCGGCGAAGTACGCCGTGAAGAAGCTCTTCGCACCGTTGACGAGGAACGCACCGGCAATCGCGCCCACGAGCGAGCCGCGTCCGCCGATGGCGACCCAGATGGCCATCTCGATGGAGTTGACCGGCGCCATCTCGCTCGGGTTGATGATGCCGACCTGCGGCACGTAAAGCGCGCCCGCAATGCCGCACAGCATGGCGGACAACGTCCACACGAACAGCTTGTAGCTCAGCGGCCGGTAGCCGAGGAACATGGCGCGCGATTCGCCGTCGCGAATGGCCGTGACCACACGGCCGAACTTCGAGACGACCAGCGCGCGGCACAGCACGAAGGCACCGATCAGTACGACGAACGTCACGAGGAACAACACCGTGCGCGTGGTTGCCGACGTGATCGAGTAGCCGAGAATGCGCTTGAAGTCGGTGAAGCCGTTGTTGCCGCCGAAGCCGGTTTCGTTGCGATAGAAAAGCAGCATGGCGGCGAACGTGAGCGCCTGCGTGATGATCGACAGGTACACCCCCTTCACGCGTGAGCGGAAGGCCAGATACCCGAAGAGCCACGCGACCACGCCGGGCAGTGCCACGACGAGAAACATCGCCCAGGCGAAATGCTCGGTGCCGGTCCAGTACCAGGGGAGCGACTTCCAGTCGAGAAACACCATGAAGTCGGGCAAGTTGCTGTGATACACGCCGTCGCGCCCGATGCCGCGCATCAGGTACATCCCCATGGCATACCCGCCGAGCGCGAAGAACAGGCCGTGGCCCAGGCTCAGGATGCCGCAATAGCCCCACACCAGATCGAGCGCGAGCGCCGCAATTGCGTAGCACATGATCTTGCCCACGAGCGTCATCGCGTAGGCCGACAGATGCAACGGGTGCGTGGCCGGCAGCACCAGGGCGCAAACCGGCACGAGAATCGTCACCGCCAGCACGAACGCGAACAGCAAGGGCGCGACATGCTTCGGCAGGAGCCGGGCGCGCGGCGGCACGTCCAGCGAGATCGAAGGGGCGATCCCTTCGGGCAGGAAGTTCGACGTCTGCATTCAGGCCTCCGCGCTGCGCCCTTTGAGCGCAAACATGCCCTGCGGGCGTTTCTGGATGAACAGCACGATCAGGATCAGCACGGCGATCTTGGCGAGCACGGCACCCCACACCGGTTCGAGCAGCTTGTTGGCGATGCCCAGGCCGAACGCACCGACGATGGTCCCGGCCAGTTGTCCCACGCCGCCCAGCACCACGGCCATGAACGAGTCGATGATGTAACTCTGCCCGAGGTCCGGGCCGACGTTGCCGATCTGCGAGAGCGCGCATCCGCCCAGTCCGGCAATGCCCGCGCCAAACGCGAAGGCATAGCTGTCGACGCGTCCCGTCTTCACGCCGACGCAGGCGGCCATCGACCGGTTCTGCGTGACGGCGCGAATGAACAGCCCCAGGCGCGTGAGGTTGAGCACCGACCAGGTGAGCGCCACGACCACCAGCGCGAATATCAGGATCGCGATGCGGTTATACGGCAACATCAGGTTGGGCAGTACGGCGACGCCGCCGCTCATCCACGAGGGATTGATCACTTCCACGTTCTGCGCGCCGAACAGCGTGCGCACGCCCTGGATCATGAGCAGGCTGATACCGAACGTCGTGAGCAGCGTTTCGAGCGGGCGGCCGTACAGATGCTTGATGACGGTGCGCTCCAGCACGAAGCCGAGGAAGGCCGCCACAAGGAAGGCGGCGGGTACGGCGGCGACCAGGTAGGCGTCGAACGCCCCCGGCAGGAAGCGCTGAAAGAGTGTCTGCACCACATACGTGGCGTACGCGCCGACCATCAGGAATTCGCCGTGCGCCATGTTGATGACGCCGATCAGGCCATAGGTGATGGCCAGGCCGAGCGCGGCGAGCAGCAGCACACTGCCGAGCGACAGACCGGCGAAAAGCGTGCCGAAGAACTCGCTGCGGCGCTGGGCTGCGGCCAGTTTCGTCAGGGCGATGTCGGCGGCGCTGCGCACGCTGGCGTCGGGTTCGGCATAGGTGCCGTCCGCTTGCTTCGCGACGATGGGCAGCAGCAGATCGCGCATCTGAGGGTCGCCCGCCGCGGCGATCAGATCGATGGCTTCACGACGCTTCTTCGCGTCGGTGTCGTGCAATGCCGTCTGTGCCCAGAGCTGGTCGAGCCGTTTGCGCAGCGTCGGATCGGTCTCCTTCTGGCGCGCCTGTTCGATGAGCGTCTTGAATGCGGGCGACGGGTTTTGCAGCATCGTGTCGATGGCTTGCGCCCGGGCGTCGTGATCGGGCGAGCGCAAGGCGCCGGCGGCGGCGGCCGTAGCGACCTTGGCGCGCAGCACGTTGTTGAGCGTGATCGATCCCGCGTTGTCGCCCTTGATCGGGGCGCCCGTGATCGGATCGAGGGTCTTCTCGCCGTCCTGGATGGCGAGGCGATCGCCCACGGTCACGACCGTGTCGTCGGCCAGCGCCTTGAGGAGTGCGGCGGCCTGCGGCGAGTCGTCGGACGCAAGATGATCGATGGCCTGCGACTTGGCGTCGAAGTCGTCGCCGGCCAGCGCCGTGAGGTCGGCGCTCGAGACGGCGGCATGGGCCAGGGAGGGAGTGGTCAGCGCGGCGCCCAGCGAGAGCAGGACAAGGGCGGCAGCGGTCCAGCGTCTTATCGTTATCATCAAAACCTCTGCGCGCGCCGGCGGCCATCGATCCGGCGCCGGCGCAGGGAATGGAAGGAGGGTCAGACCTTGTCGGGCTTGCCTTCATTACCCGCGATGTACGGGCTCCACGGCTGCGCACGCACCGTGGTCTTGGTTTTCCACACGACGTTGAACTGCCCGTCCGGGCGAATCTCGCCGATCATCACCGGCTTGTGCAGGTGGTGATTGCCGTCCATGACCATGTCGAAGCCGTCCGGCGACTTGAAGGACTGGCCGATCATCGCGGTGCGTACCTTGTCGACGTCGACGCTGCCCGCTTTCTCGACGGCCTGCTTCCACATATGCATGCCGACGAACGTGGCTTCCATCGGATCGTTCGTGACGCGCTTGTCGCCGCCGGGCAGGCCCTTGGCCTTGACGTAGGCGAACCACTCCTTCTTGAACGCGTCGTTGGTCGGGTTCTTCACCGACATGAAGTAGTTCCATGCCGCGAGGTGCCCGACGAGCGGCTTCGTGTCGATGCCGCGCAGTTCCTCTTCACCGACGGAGAAGGCCACCACCGGCACGTCGGTGGCTTTCAGGCCCTGGTTGCCGAGCTCCTTGTAGAACGGTACGTTCGAGTCGCCGTTGATGGTCGAGATGACCGTGGTCTTGCCGCCCTGGGCGAACTGCTTGATGTTGGCGACGATGGTCTGGTAATCACTGTGGCCGAACGGCGTGTAGACCTCCTGAATGTCCTTGTCGGCGACGCCCTTCGAATGCAGGAAGGCGCGCAGGATCTTGTTGGTCGTGCGCGGATAGACGTAGTCGGTGCCGAGCAGGAAGAAGCGCTTGGCGCCGCCGCCTTCCTTGCTCATCACGTATTCCACGGCCGGGATCGCCTGCTGGTTCGGCGCCGCGCCCGTGTAGAAGACGTTCTTCGACATCTCTTCGCCTTCGTACTGCACCGGGTAATAGAGCAGGCCGTTGAGTTCTTCGAAGACGGGCAGCACCGACTTGCGCGACACCGACGTCCAGCAGCCGAACACGGCGGCGACCTTGTCCTTGGTGAGCAACTGACGCGCCTTTTCCGCGAAGAGCGGCCAGTTCGACGCCGGGTCGACCACCACGGCTTCGAGCGGGCGGCCCATCACGCCACCCTTGGCGTTGATGTCGGCGATCGTCATGAGCGCGACATCCTTGAGCGACGTCTCCGAGATGGCCATCGTGCCCGAGAGCGAGTGCAGGATGCCGACCTTGATGGGCGACTTGCTCTGCGCGAACAAGTTGGGCGCCATGCCCGTCAGCGATGCGGCGCCCGAGAGGGCCGCCATCTGGAGTAGCGTGCGTCGTTTCATGGTACGTCTTCCCCTTTCCTGGTTAGACCGGTCGATCCGGTACCGGAGGAGTAACGCAAGGGCCGTGCCAGCGATGGGCGGGATTGGGCATGCGAGGTAACGGTGCACGGTCGCGCAAGCAAAAGCGTCGAACGTCGCTAAGCGCGCGCAGGCCCGCGAGGGCGGCGTCTGCGCGTCGAATCGTCAGGGTCGATCATGTCGTACGCATGGGACTCTGCGCAGGGGTTCATCGGCGTGTCGTCTTCCGAACGAAGCAGTGTGGTGCGGCTGCGCGCTGAGTTGGTGCGCACCGAGTTGGCGCGATTCGGTGGCATGACCACCAGGAAGGTCGCCGGCCAGGACGACTGCTTGGCGCCCGAGACGCCTGACGACGAGGTGGCATTTTTTGATGCATGATTGGCATTCGTGCCAAACCGGTCGACGGCAAGATGAGGGCTCCCGACGACTCTCCGACTTGTTCGACAACACGCTCATGACCGATGCCATTGCCGGGCGCGCCGCGCGCCCCACGGATTCCGAACCCAGCGGGCGCCCGAAGCGTTCCGGGCGCCCCGATCGTTCGATGGGCCGCCGCTATGCCGCGGTGCTGGCCGCGTGCCAGGCGTTATTCACGGCGGCGATGTCCGTCGACCTGACGTTGACGGGGCTTGTCGGTTACATGCTGGCGTCCGACAAAGGTTATGCGACGCTGCCGTTTTCGCTGATTACCGTGGCGTCCGCCATCACCACGATCTTTGCGTCGATGTTGATCCAGCGTATCGGTCAGCGTCTCGGCTTCGCGCTGGGCGCATTGTTCGGCACGGTCGGCGGGCTGGTGTCGGTCATGGCGATCTACGAGCGTCACTTTGCGATGTTCTGCGCGGGTACGGCGTGTGTGGGGGTGTTTCAGGCGTTCGCGCGCTATTACCGGCTGGCAGCGGCCGACGTCGTGCCGCTCGACGACAAGCCACGCGCGATTTCCATCGTGCTCACCGGCGGCGTGCTGGCGGCGGTGATCGGACCGGCGCTCGCGGCAGGCAGTAAAAACTGGCTCGCGCCGGTGACGTTCGCGGGATCGTATCTCGTCGTGGCGATTCTCTCGGCGATATCGTTGGTGTTGCTCGTCGGATTGCTGCGCGATTTACCGGTGCATGCGGCTGCCAGTGCCACCGGCGACGCGGATGCATTACCGGCCAGGCCGCTCGGCGAGATCATGCGTCAGCCGATTTATGTGGCGGCGCTGGCGAACAACCTGATCGGCTTCATGGTGATGATGTTCGTCATGACGGCGACGCCCATCGCGGCGGTGACGTGTGGGCACAGCATCGACGACGGCGCGCACATCATCGAGTGGCACTTGGTGGGGATGTATGCGCCGTCGTTCTTCTCGGGGCATCTCGTCAAGCGCTGGGGCGTGGTGCCGGTGTTGCTGGCGGGCATTGCGATGAGCGCCCTGTGCGGTGTCGTGGCGCTCGCGTCGACGAGCCTGCCGTACTTCTATGCGGCGTTGGCGTTGCTCGGCGTGGGATGGAACTTCATGTTCGTGGGCGGCACGACGTTGCTCACGATGTCGTATCGTCCGGCGGAGCGTGCGCGCGCGCAGGCCGCCAACGAATTCATCACCTTCGCCGGGACGGCGCTCGCGAGTCTGTTCGCGGGGCAACTGCTCGCTCGCTTCGGCTGGGCCACCATCAACCAGGCGACCTTCCCGTTGCTGGCGCTCGCGGCGCTGGCGACGGTGTGGTATGCCGTCGACGCGAAGCGCCGTGCGGTGCCCGCGACGGCCTGACGCTCCGACATTCTCGCGATCATGAACCCACCTCGTCTCGTTGCCTTTCTCATCGTGCCGCCGTTCGTGTTGCTGGATCTGGCCGGACCGCTCGACGCGTTTCACGCCGTCATTCGCAACTTCGCGGCGTTGGGGCAAGCGACACCGTATCGCACCGTGGTGGTGTCCGAGCATGGTGGGCCGGTGGAGACGGGCTCGGGTATCACGCTGCACACCGAGCCGATGCGCGCGCTCGAAACGATGTCCGTCGACACATTGATCGCGGTGGGCGGCGCGGTGGCGCATCGTCCGGCGGTGCCGGGTGAGGTGGGCGAGTGGTTGCGCGCCTACGCGCCGCGTGTGCGGCGTGTGTGTTCGGTGTGTGTGGGGGCGTTCATTCTGGGGGCGGCGGGGTTGTTGGATGGACGTCGCGCGACGACGCACTGGCTCGACACGGCGATGTTGCAGGCGTGTTATCCGAAGGCGCGGGTCGAGTCGGATCCGATTTATGTGCGTGAGGATCCGGTCTGGACCTCGGCGGGCATTACGGCGGGGATCGACCTGGGGTTGGCGTTGGTCGAGGACGATTTGGGGGCGGATATCGCGTTGCAGGCGGCGCGTCGGCTGGTGGTGTTCCTCAAGCGTGCTGGGGGGCAATCGCAGTTCAGCCCGCCATTGCAGGCGCAGGTCGCGGCGGGAGCGCCGTTTGGCGATTTGCATGCGTGGATGTCCGAACGGCTCGATGGCGATCTGTCGGTGGTGCGGCTGGCCGAGCAGGCGAACATGAGCGCGCGCACGTTTGCGCGGAGTTATCTCGCGCGGACGGGGTCGACGCCGGCCAAGGCGGTCGAGCGCATGCGCTTGGAGGCGGCCCGGTTTGCCTTGCTCGATTCGGATGCGCCGCTCAAGCGCATCGCCGCGCGCGTGGGCTTCGGCGACGAACAAAACCTGCGCCGCGCGTTTCAACGCCAGTACGGCGTGACGCCGGTGGCGTATCGGGAGCGGTTTGGGGTGATGGGCGTGGCGTAGGCGTGAGACGTTTGCGGCGGCCAGGGATGGTCGGCGTCAAATGACGCTGCAGTGGTGACGATCAGGCAAACGACATTTCGGAATCTGCCGATTTCGAACGGTTCGCGTTCCATCGATACTTCACGGATCGCACCTATCGTCACCACACCGAGACCTCACTGTGTCCGTCATCTTGATCTGGCCGATAGCAAGGTCTCGGTCCTTAATTTAAATGACGACTGCTTCTTCGTCAGCGAGCAGTTCGATCCGGCGGCCAACGAGCGATTTCGAATCGCCGATGGCACGTCATTGCCCAACGTTCATGGCGTGATGGCCATTGCCGTGGGTTTCAACGCGACGCGGATTCCCGTGGTGGTGGACTCGGGCGCGGGTGCCAGCACACTTCCGGCGGCCCTGCTCAACGCGCGCCTCCGGTTCGCCTTGCTCGAACGGACCGACGCGTCTCCTCCGAGGCAATTCCTGCAGGGGACTTAGACCGCAGACCCTACACCGCCCACTTCCCCGCCGCCCCGGGTAAACACCGTCAATTCAGTCCCGCCAGCGTCAGCCAGTTGACAGCTAGTCCTCCCTAAGATTCGTTCACTGCTCACGATGCTTCCTTGAGCGGGTTTGCATGAACAACAATCAGATGCAGGAGACAGCGGATGAAACGGTGGGCGAAGTTACCTAAGAGGCGAGAACGTCGTTCGAAATTGGACAAGTCGTTGTCGGCGAAAGTCCTGTGCTGCGCAATTGCAGGTCTCGGCGCGATGCCGGCAGCACATGCCGATGACATGAGCAAGCTTCAGGCGGAGATTCACGATCTGTCGGTACGGCTCGATCAGTTGAAAATGGCGCAGAGCCAGACAGCCAAGAATCCCGTCGCGGTGTCCGTGGCGCAAGCGCCGACCGAGAGTCTGCCGCCGACGAAGGCCGAGCAGATGAGCATTTCGGACCAGTACATCCGTCGCGGGGCCATGCCGGGGTCGTTCATCGTCCCGGGCACCGACACCTCGCTCAGTATTGGCGGCTTCATCAATTTTCAGGGCATTTACGATCCCACCGAAAATCTCGGGCCAAAGTTTGCGATAGGCAATCTGGATCCTGCCGGCAGCAACGCCCGAGCGCAATCGGCACGTACCTTCCATTTCCAGGACAAGGTTTCACGACTGGTCGTGGGGAGCAGCACGCCAAGCCCGTACGGCAACATCACCACCAATTTCGGACTCGACTTCTACGGCTTCGTCTCGGGTGGCGACAACAACCAGGCATTGCAGAACAATAGCTGGGGTGCCCGCGTGGTCACCGCTTACGGCACGATTGGCGGGTTCCTCGTCGGTATGGCGAATTCGAACTTCATCGACGACCCGGACGCGGTGGAGACATTCGACAACGCCGGACAGGCAGGCCTCCCGGCCGCGCGCACGCCGCAAGTCCGTTACACGCTGCCGCTCGGCAAAGGCAGTGCCGTGTCGTTCGCACTGGAAAACCCGCAGACCGGCTACCAGGATACGCGCGGCAACATCGAGGCCGTGACGAAATCGAACCCGTTCCCGGATCTGAGCGTGAAGTACGAGCGCGAAGCCGCCTGGGGCCACTTTCAGGTTTCAGGGATTGCCCGTGAGCTCGGCTTTACCGACCAGAATGGATCGCGCACGACAAAGCTTGCGGGCGCGATGCTGATGGGTGCGACATTCAATCTGCCCAAGGCGGGCGGCGGATATGGTCGTGACAATTTCGGCGGCCAGGTCTGGTACGGCGCATTGGGCCGATACATTCCGGACGATTTCGGTGCCAACACGGCTTCCGTGCTCGCGATCAACAACGGAACGGCCGCCAACCCCACAGGGGCCACGGATGTCCAGATTCAGCCCGAGCTTGGGGGAGGCCTGTTCTTCCAGCATTGGTGGACCGACAAGCTGCGTTCGAACATTGGATTCGGATACAACCACCAGCGATTGGCGTCGTTCCTGCCCGCCGATCCGCAGAACGCCGTCACTACCAAGACCGTTCACCTCAACCTGATTTATCGACCATTCCGCACCGTCGACGTGGGCATCGAGGTGATGTGGGGGCAAAAGACGTTCCAGAACTCGACGGGACTGTCTGCCGCGACGGCAAAACGTATCGAGGCCGGCGGCATCTGGCATTTCTGATCCGACGTTGGCGAGCGGATTGGCATGAAATATCGAAGCAAATGCGGCTTGCCGCTATCGCTTCCCGTACTTGCTACGCTTCGCGCTGTCCCGAAAGCCGCATGACGCAAGGGGATTTCTCTTTCGAGTGTTGTGTAGTCGAACGTATATAGGACTCCTATTTTTTGTGGAGGTGACCATTTACTCGGAAGTTTCAGTGAAGCTTTATTCACGAGCCCTTTCCTGCTTATCGGTAATGGGTCACTGACGGGGTAGCCCGATACGGGTTCGAAGAGAACTCGATGTGGGCAGTGTGTGATTTTTGCAATTCACTCATCGGCGTCCACCATGCGGTCGGATGTCGATGGGTACACGATATAAGGTTTGCGATGGTAGAGAATTCAGCAGGGCAAGGAGGTATTCAGTTCTCCGGGGTGACGAAGCGATTTCCCACGCGAGACGGCACGGAAAAGACGGTGTTGCGCGATGTCAGCCTCGTCATCGAGCCGGGCATGTTCTGCGCGGTGGTGGGGCCGACCGGATGCGGAAAGTCCACAACCTTGACGCTGGCGGCAGGGTTGTATCGACCCAGCGCCGGCGTTGTCAAGGTATCTGGCCAGGCCGTCGACGGAATTTCCGGCGGTGCCGGCTTCGTCTTCCAGAACGACGCACTCCTTCCCTGGAAGTCGATCCTGAAGAATGTGGCGCTCGGGCCGTCGTTTCGTGGCGTCCCGAAAGCGGCCGCGATGGACGAGGCGCGTGAGTGGCTGCGGATCGTCGGTCTGTCGGGCTTCGAAGACTACTTCCCGTATCAGCTGTCCGGGGGCATGCGCAAGCGCGTCAGCCTTGCCGCCGCACTCATCAACAAACCCTCCATGCTTCTCATGGATGAGCCGTTCTCTGCGCTTGATGTGCAAACGCGGGCCATCATGTCCAACGAATTGCTGACGCTGTGGGAGCGCACCCGACCTTCGGTCCTGTTCGTGACGCACGACCTTGAGGAGGCGATCGCCCTCGCCGATCGCGTCGTGGTGATGACCGCAGGGCCTGCCACCGTCAAGGCGGTGTTCGACATCGACCTGCCGAGGCCGCGCGGCGAAGTGCAGGAGATCCGCTTCCATCCGCGGTTTCTCGATCTTTATCAACAAATCTGGGATTCGCTGCGCGAGGAAGTCGAGCAAGCCTATTCCCGAACGACCTCCGCAGCGAAGGTCAGGGGGGCCTCGGCATGACCAGCTCGAACTCAAGTGCAAAGCTTAACGGCGCGTTGGCAGGAAGCGATTCGGTGACGGTGGCGGCCGCCGCGCGACGCAAGGCACAGCGCCGCAAGAACCTGGTTTGGTTGGGGCGCGCAACCCTGTTCGTACTGTTGGTCGGCGGCTGGCAGCTGTTTTCATCCTGGGGAGTCATCGACCCATTCTTCTTCGGATCGCCGAGCGGGATCGTCGCTCGACTCATTGAATGGGCGCGCAGCGGGACAGCTTACGGCTCTATTTGGCTGCAGATCTGGGTCACGATCGAAGAGTCGCTCCTCGGCTTTATTGCAGGCGTGACGTCCGGCATCCTGTTCGGCGTGCTGTTGGGCGAGATCCCGTATCTGGCAGACGTGGTCGGCCCATTCATCAAGATCGTCAACGCGCTGCCGCGGATCGTGTTGGGCTCGGTGCTCGTCATGTGGCTGGGGCTCGGCATGCCGTCGAAGGTGGTGCTGGCCGCCGTCCTCGTGTTCTTTGTCGTGTTCTTCAACGCGTTCCAGGGCGTGCGCAGCGTCGATCGCAACCTGATCGCCAACGTGCGCATTCTGGGCGGATCGCGCTTCGATGTCATCGCGAACGTCGTCTTCCCGTCCGCGATGACGTGGATTATCGCGAGCCTGCACGTCGCCTTGGGTTTCTCGATCATCGGGGCCATCGTCGGTGAATTTCTGGGCGCGCAGCAAGGCCTGGGCCTGGTGATCGCGACGGCCCAGAACACGTTCGACGCCAATGGTGTCTTCGGCGCGATGCTGATCATCGGTGTCGTCGCGCTCAGCGCGGAAGTGTTGATGGCCATGCTGGAAAAGCGACTGCTTTCCTGGCAGCCGCCAACGGGTGCCGATAGCAACATGCCGGGCGTTTGACCCCGCCCAACTTATGCAACACGAGTGGAAACCACCGACTAGGGATCGCCTCGCGCAATCCCGAATATCCAAGGAGATGAGAGTCATGAAACAGAAATCACACGCAGTAAAGGTTTTGGCGGGCGTGCTGTGCGCCGTGGGCCTGTTCAGCGGCCACGCCATGGCGGCCACGCTACCCAAAGTGAGCATGATGATCGGCGGGATCGACAAGCAGATCTATCTACCGTACCAACTCGCGCAGAATCTCGGCTTCTTCAAGAAGTACGGCGTTGACATGCAGTTGAGCACGGAAACGGCCGGCGGTGTTGGCGCGGAAGAGGCCGTGGTGTCCGGGCAGGTCGAGATGGCGGGGGCCTGGTACCTGCATACCATCGATTTCCAGCAGCATGGCAAGAACGTGATCGGCATCGTCCAGCTCAGCGGCGCGCCAGGCGAGCGAGAAATGTGTGCGACTGACGCTGGCGTCAAGACGCCGGCCGACTGGAAAGGCAAGGTGGTGGGCGTGACCGACGTCGGGTCGGGAACCGACGACCTGACGCTCTACCTTGCCGCCCGCTACCACCTGACGTCAAAAGACTTCACCCGCGTAGGCGTTGGTGCGGGGCCGACCCTGATCGGTGCGCTCAAGCACAACCGAATTGTCTGCGGAATGACGACTCAACCGACCGTCAACGCCGTCGAGAAAATGCGTCTCGGCTACTCCGCGATCGATCTTGCCACCGGCCCGGGCGTCAACAAGTGGCTGGGCGGCTACTGGCCGACGGCCAGCGTGCTTGCGCGAGGCGAGTGGGTACAGGCACACCCGGTTGAAACGCAGGCCGTTGTCAACGCGATGGTCGCCACCATGCACTGGATCCATACGCATAGCGCCGCGGAGATCGCAGATCATCTGCCAAAGGATTTCGTCAGCAATCAGCTGTCGAGCAAGGAGGAATACATCAAAGCGCTCGAGCAGGACAAGGGCCAGTTTCTGCCGGATGGCCTGATGCCGAAGGGCGGCCCCGAAACCGTCCTCGCCGTGGAAAAGCTGGCCGGCAAGATCGTTAAGCCGATCAATCTCGACGCGACGTACACAAATGACTTCGCGATCAAAGCCAATACGCTGCTGGCGAGCGAAGCCAAGGGAGGGAAATAACCGATTGCCTGAATCGGAAGGGGCACGTAATTTGCTGCCAAATGCCCCTTTCCGCAAAAAATGACGTCTGACAGGAGCTGTCTGCGCTTGCGCGGATACCTCCTGATCGGCGCAGCGTGAGCGACCGCGAGGAAACGGTGCGAGACGAACATTCGGCGCAAGTGCGGCACTCGGGTGAAACGCGCCCAAGCCGCGGCTTCGCCAAGACGACTTGAAGTCCGACGTCGCTTGGCCAGTCGAATATCCCTGAGCCGAGAAACCCGGGATCATCGATCACCGTCCTTTGCGAGATTCGTGATCTCTGCAGGCGACGTTTCGTCCCGCTACGTGCGACCCGCCGCTGTCCTGTCGCTTGTTTTGCGCAACCGGAGGCGGATTGCCGACACAGTTTCTGCGTGGACTGTTTAATAGCTCGATGAAACTACTACTTGTAGAAGACAACCTGGAATTTGCGCTCTGGCTCAGCAAGGCATTGCAGGCAGAGCGCTTTACTGTCGAGTGCGTGCATGACGGCTCGACAGCGATTCATCACATCGAGCAGTCGCAGTACGATTTGTTGTTGCTCGACCTTCGTCTGCCGGGCATGGATGGGCGCAGCGTGTTGCGCAACATCCGTCGACGGCGCAACGATATGCCGGTGCTGGTCGTGACGGCCAACGCATCGGTTGACGCCAAGGTCGACTGTCTGGATCACGGTGCGGATGACTATGTGGACAAGCCGTTCGAACTGAGGGAACTCGTTGCGCGCATCAAGGCGCTGATTCGGAGGCGGGGGCGTAGCAGCCAATCGATCGTGCAATGCGCCGATTTGCAGTTCGATCTGGATACCCACGAGTTCCGGGCAGCGGGCCTGCCGCTCGAGCTGACACTGCGCGAGCACGATGTGCTTGAAACGCTGATGCTGCGCCAGGGCAAGACGGTCACGAAGGCGCAGTTGATGGTCAAGGTATTCGATCTAGGCAGCGAGGCGAGCGAAAACGCCATCGAGACCTACGTGCACCGTCTGCGCCGCAAGCTTGCGGGCTCCCAGGCACGTATCCTCACCCTGCGCGGCTTGGGCTACTTGTTGCGCGATGCCGGCGCAACGACATGAACCAGTTGCGCGTTCGCCTGCTGCTGTGGGTCCTGGTGCCCATGACACTGGTATTGGCGTTGATGGCGGGGCTGTCGTTGGAGAATGCGCGCAGTACCGCGCGCCTGGTTCAGGACCGCCGGCTGCTGGCGTCCGCCGAGGTGATGGCCGGGCAGGTGCGCTGGCAGGACGAACGATTGAGCGCAGAAACACCGCCGGCAGCACTCCGAATGTTCGCTTCACGGGCGCAGGATCGCGTCTATTTCCAGGTGCGCGCAACCCCCGGCGAACTGCTCGCCGGCTGGCCGGATCTGCCCCAAGGCGCTGCGCCGGATAATGGCGCCCCTTCTTATAGCGATATTCAGTATCGCGGCAATGACCTGCGCATGGTGACGCTGATGCGCCGCGTGTACCGGAACGGACACACGACATCCGTGTCGGTGAGCGTAGCCGAGAGCCACAACGCCTTCCATCGTCTGATCGCCACGCTATGGCGGCCTGTCCTTATCCAGGAGTCGGTGCTGCTCGCGGTGGCGCTGGCGCTCATGATCGTCGGATTGACGCTCGAACTGAGGCCGCTTTTGTTGCTTCGCAGAGATTTGGAAGCGCGCGAAACGGACGATCTGACGCCGCTGGAAACAGTGCAGTTGCAAGGCGAGCTGCAACCCATCGTCGAGACGATCAACCAATACGCAACGCGTCTGACCGCACAGGTCAACATACAGAAAAGGTTTGTCGCAGACGCGGCGCACCAGCTGCGCACGCCGGTCGCGCTTGTCAGCACCCAACTCGACTACGCCACCCACCTTGCCGTCGATCCCGAGTTGAAGGAAACCCTTCGCGCCGTGCGTGCATGCACCCGGCGTCTCAAGGATCTCATCAACCAGTTGCTGAGCCTCTCTCACGCGGAAGCCGCTCGCGGCACCCATCTGCCGCGTCAGAACGTGAATCTGCTCGAATTGACGCAGCAGGTACTGGTTGACCTGTCGCTGCTGGCGGATGACAGGGGTATCGATCTCGGCTTGAGTTCGAGCAGTACAGACGTTTGCGTGAAGTCTTATCCAGCGCTGGTCCACGCGCTACTTTTCAATCTGGTGGATAACGCGGTGCGCTATACGCCGCGCGGAGGCAATGTGACCGTCCATGCAGGGCTTGCGGGTGCGGACGCCATTCTGCAGGTCGACGACACGGGGCCGGGCATATCGGACGCACTCAAGCCGCACGTCTTCGAGCGCTTCAGCCGCGGTAACGTTTCCGACAACAATGGGTTCGGGCTCGGCCTCGCCATTGTCAACGAGGCGGCAAAGGCTTGCGGCGGTGTCGTCGAGTTGTCGAGCCGGCCGGGCGGCGTCGGACTCAGTGCCGTTGTCCGATTGCCGGCAAACGTAACGTAGCGCGCCTCAGGATATAGACGGCATGCCTCGCAGCAATGCCGCCTGACTTTATACAGCGTACACGGGAACAAGCATGAGCACTTTGAGGCGTATTGCCGTCACGACGGTCATGATGGCCGGATTCTGTTCGCTCGCGAGCGTCGTCCACGCCGCCGAGAAGATCACGATCATGGTCGGCGGCGAGGACAAGATCATCTATTTGCCGGTGTTGTTGGCGACGCGACTTGGCTACTTCGCAAAGCAGGGGCTGGATGTCGCCGTCGTCACGGAGCCGGCCGGGGTCAATGCCGAGAACGAGATGATTGCCGGCTCGGTGCAGGGCGTGGCGGGTTTCTACGACCACACCATCGATCTGCAAAGCAAGGGGACCGAAGTCGAATCCGTGGTGCAGTTCTCAAGCGTGCCTGGCGAGGTAGAGCTGGTTTCAACCACCCAGCAGGAAACGATTGGCTCGCTGATCGACTTTCAGGGAAAGTCGCTAGGCGTGACCGGGCTCGGTTCGTCGACCGATTTCCTGACCCAATATCTGGCAAGCAAAGTGGGTCTTGATAGAGATGATTATCGTCTGGTGCCGGTCGATGCCGGCAAGACTTTCATTTCTGCCATGCGACAACATCTGATCGTCGCCGGTATGACGACCGATCCCACCGCGGTTGAACTGCTATCGACGGGCGAGGCCAAGGTGCTGGTGGATCTGCGCACCGAAGCGGGCACGCGTGATGCCCTCGGCGACATCTATCCTGCGGCATGTATTTACATGCCCACGGCTTGGGTCGATGCACATCGGGACGAGACGGGGCGGCTGGTCAAAGCGATTGTCGGCGCACTGCGATACCTGCATGCTCACAGTGCCGAGCAAATCGTCGATCTGTTGCCGCGTAATTACTACAACGGCAAAAGGACACTGTATGTCGCTGCCATGAAGTCATTTTTGCCTATGTTCACGAGCGACGGGCGTATGCCTGCGGGCGGACCGCAAGCTGTGCTGAAGGTGCTGTCCGCGATTATGCCAGCGGTGAAAGCGGCCGACATCGACTTGTCGAAGACGTACACTGCCGCCTTCGTCGAGAGCGCTGCCAAGTCTGCCAAGTAACGGCGAAGCTGACGTTGCTGGCGAACCTTGGTCGGTTGGATGTCGACGGCATGTCGGCGGTCTCGCCAAGCAGATCGCATCGGCCGACACATGGCGTCAAGCCGCCAACTTCCCCGTCGCTACCCGATCGAGAAAGCGGAACAGGCGTGCGTCGTCCGAATAGGCGACGTTGAAGCGGAACCAGCGGCAGGGCTCGTTGTGCGCCAGGAAGAACTCGCCCGGTGCCAACATGATGCTCTCAGACAGCGCCGCTTCGGCCAGTTCGCGCGCCGGTTGTGCCGTCTCCGGCAAGCTGCCGCACACAAACATCCCGCCTTCCGGCTGCGCCAGCAGTGTCACCCCGTGCGACTGCAACTGCGTGATGAGACGCGCGCGCGAACGCGTCAGCCGGTCCGACAGTCTTTCGATATGCTTTCGGTGACGTCCCTCGGTGAGAATCGCATGCACGATGCGCTCGTTGATCTCCGAGGACGTGAGGCCCGCGACCATCTTGCTGCGCGCGATCTCATGCGCGAGATCGCGCGAACACGCCAGATAGCCCACGCGCACGGACGGCGAAATTGTCTTCGAAAAGCTCGACACGTAGATCACGCGCGACAGACCATCCATCGCCGCCAGTGACGGTGTGCCCGCCGGCGCCAGTTCCCGATAGATGTCGTCTTCGACGATCCAGAAACCATGCTGCTCGGCACACTGCAAGATGCGATGCGCCGCCGCCGGGGTGAGCGAGGTGCCCAACGGATTCTGCAACGCCGGATTCACGAACAGCGCGCGCGGACGGTGCGTCTGCGCCGCCTGCTCCAACGCGGCGAGATCCAGACCGGCCTCCGTGCGTGGAATGCCCACGACGTTGAGGCCCGCCAGACGCAACACCGCCAGCAGATTGCAGTACGCCGGTGCCTCGACCAATACCGTATCGCCCGGCTTGAGCAGCGTGCGCACCACCAGATCGAGCGCCTGCGTCGCGCCATGCGTGAGCACGATGTGCTCGGGCGGCACGTCGATGGACAACTCGCCGAGGCGCCGCGCCAGCCACTGACGCAACGGCCCATACCCCCGCGGATGTCCGTAGTGCGCGAAATGCGCGCCCGGCCCCTTCGAGAGCGAACGCAGCGCGCCATGCAGCCCGTCTTCGTCGAGCCAGCTGTCAGGCAACCATCCGCAGCCGCTCTTCACCGCGATCGCGTCGTCCGCGAAGATCTCGGAAAGCAGCCACGCATTGGTGACTTCGCTGGCCGTGGTGCTCACCGCCAGCGCCCCGCCGGGGCTGGTCAGCCCCGTGTCTCGCGCGTCGGCCGCCCCCGCGACGAAGAAGCCCGCGCCGCGCCGGGCCACGAGCGTGCCGCGCGCGACGAGCCGGTCATACGCCTCGACCACCGTGAACGTGCTGATGCCGTGCGCCTTGGCCAGTGACCGGATCGACGGCATGCGCATGCCGCCGTGCAGCGTCTGACGCTGTAACGCTCGCTCGACCTCCCGCACGATCTGATCGACGAGTGCTTCCGGTTGGGCGCGGTTCAGGGAAAAGGCAAGCGGTTGGACCATGGTATCGGGGCATCGGCTGTTGCCAATACAGTTTAGGCGATTGACCAATACAGAATATACATTTTGCGAGTGACTGTACATGTCTGTATCGGTTCGTCTCTCGTAGGATCGATCCCATCCACCCGTGGCGCGCCGTCGTGCCGAGCGCGGGACATTCTGATCGAGCCAAGCTCTGGGGAGACCCCGCGATGAACATGAAAGACCTGAATCTCGACATGACGGCGTTCTGGATGCCGTTCACCAACAACCGTCAGTTCAAAAGCTCGCCGCGCCTGTTGGTGAAGGCCGAGGGCATGTATTACACGTCGTCGGACAATCGCAAGATTCTCGACGGCACCGCCGGTCTGTGGTGTGTGAACGCCGGCCACTGTCGCACCGAGATTGTCGAGGCGATCCGCCAGCAGGCCGGTGAGATGGACTTTGCACCGACGTTCCAGATGGGACACCCGAAGGCGTTCGAGGCCGCGAGCAAGATCGCCGCGATCACGCCGCAGGGGCTCGATCGCATTTTCTTCACGAACTCGGGCTCGGAGTCGGTCGACACCGCCCTGAAGATCGCCCTGGCCTACCATCGTGCGCGCGGCGAAGGCCAGCGCACACGGCTCATCGGTCGCGAGCGCGGTTATCACGGTGTGGGCTTCGGCGGGATTTCGGTCGGCGGCATCTCGCCGAACCGCAAGGCCTATTCGGGGCAACTGCTGCCGGCGGTCGACCATCTGCCGCACACGCTCAACATCAAGGAGGCGGCCTTCACGAAGGGGCAGCCGGCCTGGGGCGCCCATCTGGCCGACGAACTCGAACGTTTGGTGACGCTGCACGACGCGTCGACCATCGCCGCCGTGATCGTCGAGCCGCTCGCCGGTTCGACCGGGGTGCTGGTGCCGCCTCACGGCTATCTGCAAAAGCTGCGCGAGATCTGCGACAAGCACGGCATTCTGCTGATTTTCGACGAAGTCATCACCGGACTTGGCCGCCTGGGCAAGCCGTTCGCCGCTCAGTATTTCGGCGTGACGCCGGACATCATGACGATGGCCAAGGGCGTGAACAATGCCGCCGTTCCGATGGGCGCCGTCGCGGTGAAGACGGGCGTGCACGACACCATCGTCGACGCCGGTAACTCGGGCGCGATCGAGTTCTTCCACGGCTATACCTACTCGGGTCATCCGCTGGCCGCGGCCGCGGCGTGCGCCGCGCTCGATCTGTACAAGAGTGAAGGCCTGTTCGAACGCGCCGCAACGCTTGCGCCGCATTTCGAGAAGGTCATTCACGGTCTGCGCGATCTGCCGAACGTCATCGACATCCGGAACCTCGGCATGGTCGGCGGCATCGAGCTGTCCAACCGCGACGGCAAGCCGGGCGCACGCGCGCATGAAATCTTCGTCAAGTGCTTCGAGAAGGGAGCACTGGTGCGTTACACGGGCGACATCCTGGCGTTCTCGCCGCCGCTCATCATCAGCGAAGCGCAGATCGACGAGTTGTTCGGCATCGTGTCGGAAGCCATTCGCGAGACGGCGTAAGCGACATCCACAGCAAGGCTGGGCGGCCGCCGCGCGACGCCCCGCCATCCTTCAGACAGTCAGGGCGAACGCCCGCCTCGGGCGGACGCTCGCCCACCGACAGCGATTTCACGGACATCGACATGAATCAACGAGTGAGCACCGAACGTATCGAGCATTGGATTGGCGGCGCAAGCGTCGCGTCTGGAGATGCCGATCGCCGCTTCGGCGAAGTGACGAACCCGGCCACCGGCGAAGTTATCCGCCAGGTAGCCCTGGGCGGCGCGACGGATGTCGCGGGCGCCGTGACGGCCGCACGCGCCGCCTTGCCCGGCTGGCGTGCCACGCCGCCGATGAAGCGCGCCCGCGTGATGATGAAGTACCGCGAGCTGCTCGAAACGCATCGCGAAGCACTTGTGCAACTGATCACGCAGGAACATGGCAAGACGCTCGACGACGCCCGCGGCGAAGTCACGCGCGGTATCGAAGTGGTCGAGTTCGCCATGGGCATTCCGCAGTTGCTCAAGGGCGAGATCGCGCCACAGGTGGGCACGGGCGTGGACACGTATTCGATTCACCAGCCGGTCGGCGTCTGCGCAGGCATCACGCCGTTCAACTTCCCCGCGATGGTGCCGTTGTGGATGTTCCCGATGGCCGTGGCCTGCGGCAACACCTTCGTGCTCAAGCCGTCGGAGAAGGTGCCCTCGGCGGCGCTGTTGCTCGCGCGCCTGGCCAAGGACGCCGGGCTGCCCGACGGTGTTCTCAACGTCGTGAACGGCGACAAGGCGGCGGTCGATGCGCTGCTCACGCATCCGGACGTGAACGCCGTGTCGTTCGTCGGCTCGACGCCGATCGCGCAATACATCTACAGCACGGCGTCGGCGCACGGCAAGCGCGTGCAGGCGCTCGGCGGCGCGAAGAACCATGGCGTGGTGATGCCGGACGCCGACCTCGATTTCACCGTCGATGCGCTGATCGGCGCCGCGTACGGTTCGGCGGGGGAGCGTTGCATGGCCATCTCGGTGGCCGTGGCCGTCGGCGACGTGGCGGATGCGTTGGTGGCACGTCTGGCGCAAGCCGCGACGTCGCTGCCGGTCGGCGACGGTGCCGACCCCGTCGCGCAGATGGGGCCGCTGATTACCCGCGCGCATTGCGACAAGGTGCGCGGCTATGTCGATGCCGGTGTCGGCGAAGGTGCGAAGCTCGTGGTGGACGGCCGTGGCCTCAAGGTCGCGCAGCGCGACGACGGCTTCTTCATCGGCCCGTGCCTGTTCGACAACGTGACGCCGGAGATGTCGATTTATCGCCACGAGATTTTCGGGCCAGTGCTGGCCGTGGTGCGTGTGAAGACGCTGGAAGAAGCGATCGCGCTCATCAACCGTAATCCGTACGCCAACGGCACGGCGGTGTTCACGACGTCGGGCGGTGCCGCGCGGCGCTTCGAAGACGAGATCGAAGTCGGCATGGTCGGCGTGAACGTGCCAATTCCGGTGCCGGTGTCGTACTTCTCGTTCGGCGGATGGCGCAATTCACTGTTCGGCGACCAGCACATCTACGGACCCGAGTCGGTGCGCTTCTACACGCGCTCGAAGGTGGTCACGCGTCGCTGGTCGGAGGGACGCCCGGCGAATGCCGCGTCGTCGCTCGTCATGCCGACGCTCGGCCAATAACGGCGATCAAGCGGCGATCAGCAAAATCGACGCAATTGGCGCTAACGCTGTGCCGCGCAGGTGCCGATGCTTGCCGGCATCGACATGAAAACGCCGTCCGGGGGATCTGAACTACCCTCGGACGGCGTTTTTTGACTTGGGATGGCGGCGAAGTCAGATCAGATGAACTGGCGCGACGTCGATGCCCTCGTCGAGCAGGAAGCCGCGAATGCGCCGTGCGAAATCGAGTGCGTGTTCGCCGTCACCGTGCAGACAGACGGTTTGCGCCCGAATCGGCACGAGCGTGCCGTCGATGGCGCGCACGCGTTGCTCGCGCACCATCATCAGCGTTTGGGCGAGCGCATCTTCCTCGCGCTCGATCAACGCGCCAGGCGTGCCACGTTTGACCAGCGAGCCGTCCGGGTTATAGCCCCGGTCGGCGAAGACTTCATCGACGGCCTGCATGCCGGCAGCCCGCGCCGCCTTCACCAACTCGCCGCCCGCCAGCCCGAAAATCGCCAGGTCGGTGTCGAACGCGCGAATGGCTTCGACGATCGTCTCGGCCAGTGCCGGGTCACGCGCCGCCTGATTGTAGAGCGCGCCGTGCGGCTTGACGTGCGAGAGCCAGCCGCCTTGGGCGCGCACGATCGCGGCGAGGGCGCCGATCTGATACAGCATGCCCGCGCGGATGTCGTCGAGCGGAAGCTGCATTTCCGTGCGGCCGAAATTTTCGCGGTCGGGAAAGCTCGGGTGCGCGCCGATGGCCACGCCGCACGCCAGCGCCCAGCGCACCACCTGCTGCATCGTGCCCGCGTCGCCCGCGTGCCAGCCACACGCCACATTGGCCGAGCTGACCTGGGCGAGGAGTGCTTCGTCGTAGTTGCAACCTTCTCCGAGGTCGACGTTAAGATCGATTTTCATCCGGGATTCTCCTGCGGGGGACGACGATGGGCGGGCGTGGCGTCAGGCCTTGCGCGAGATGGCCGGCCGCCGCGATGTCGTCAGAATGCCGTGATCGTGCCACGCGAGCGCGCGCTCGATCTGGGCCAGATAGCGCCGCTGTTCGTGCAGCGCTTCGCGCGCCTCGGCGCCGCTGCATTCCGAAAAATACAATGTGCTGCCGAGCCGCGCCTGTCCGAGCCGCCACAGATCGGCGCTGATCACGACGCCGATCTTCGGGTAGCCGCCGGTGGTCTGGGCGTCGGCCATCAGAATGATCGGCTGCCCCGACGGCGGCACCTGAATCACCCCCGGCACCACACCGTGCGAGAGCAGATCGTGGCTGCGATTCTTCTTGCGCGCGAGCGGCTCCGGGCCCGACAGCCGGTAGCCCATGCGGTTGCTGTTGGGCGTGACGTGCCAGGGATTCTCCCAGAAGCCCTTGTGCGAGGCGGCCATGAAGTCGTCGTATTCCGGACCGGGCAGCACCCGCACGCGGTGCGCCAGCGGATCGGACAACCACACCGGCGGACGTACCCCCAACGGCGCGGCCTTGCGCGCGGCGGCGCTGGGTTGCCCGATGGCGATGCGGTCGCCGTCGCGCAGGGCACGGCCCTCGAAGCCGCCGAAGCCGGCCGCCAGATCGGTGCTGCGCGAGCCGAGTGTCTCGGGGACATCGACGCCGCCCGCCACGGCCAGATAAGTGCGCATGCCGAAGCGTGCCGGGCGCAACGTCAATGTCTGACCGCGCGCGACGGGGAAGCGCCACCATGACCACACGGGGACGCCGTCGAGATCGGCATGGCAATCGGCACCGGCCAGCGCCACGAGGGTCGCGCTCGCAAAGCGCAGCACGCACGCCCCCATCGTGATTTCCAGCGTGGCGGCGTTGGGGTCGTTGCCCGCAAGACGGTTGGCGACGGCGCACGCCAGCGCATCGACGGCGCCGCCGCTGGCAATGCCGAATTCACGCAGACGGGCGCGGCCCAGATCCTGGACCGTGGTGAGCAGGCCGGCACGCAGGATATCGATCACAGGTCGAGACTCGCGATGGTGAAGCGCACACGGTCGCCCGGCGCCAGCAAGGCGGGCGGTGTCGCGGTGGGGTCGAACAGCGCGCTGGACGTGTGGCCGATGATTTGCCAGCCGCCGGGGGAGGCGAGCGGATAGATGCCGGTCTGGTTGCCGCCAATGCCGACCGACCCCGCCGGTACCGACAGGCGAGGCTCGGCGCGGCGTGGCGTGGCAATCGACTCATCGAGCCCGCCCAGATAGGCGAAGCCCGGCTGGAAACCCAGGAAGTAGACGATGTATTCCGGTGCGGTATGACGTTGCACGACCGTCTTCGGTTGCAGACGTGCGTGCTTCGCCACGTCGGCAAGGTCTGGGCCGTGCTTGCCGCCGTAGTGCACGGGGATCTCGATGTCGCGTCCGACTTCCCCGGCGACGGGCTGCGTCTGCCAGGCGTCACGCAGGCGCTCGCTCAGCACGTCGATATCTGTGGCCAACGGGTCGAACACCAGCGTGAGGTTGTTCATGCCGGGCACGACGTCGCGCACGTGAGGCCAATCCTTCGCGAGGGCCGCCGCGTGCCAGACGCGGCGTTGGGACGCGAGCGTGGGCGAGGTGCCCGCTTCGCACACGAGCGCGCTGTCGCCGAGCGGCAGGATCTTGAGCGTTGTCATGGCGAGGGGGGGCTGGATTCGCGAGCGGGGGTGTCGGCGCGCGCGAAGGTGGTCGATTCGGTCACGATGACGTCGAGCGCCAGATCGTGGGCTTCGGCCGTGAGACCGTCGATTTCGAGTGCGTCGTAAGCGATGCCGAGCGTTTGCGGCGCCGGGGACATCGAATGCAGGGTGCGGTCGTAGAAACCCCCGCCGTAACCGAGTCGCAGGCCGTCGCGCGTAAAGCCCACGCAGGGAATCAACAGCAGGTCGGGCACGAGCACGTCGGCCTCGAGCGGGACGGGAATGCGGTAGCGGCCTTCCGTCATGCGGGTATCGGGGGTCCAGCGGTGAAAGACGAGCGGCGCGGCCGGGGCGGTCACGACCGGCAGTGCGGCCAGGCGCAACCCCTTGGGCGACGCCTGCGTGAGCCATGCCGAGATGACTTCGCGGGCGTCGAATTCGCCCTGAATCGGCCAGTAGAAGCCGACACAGCGCGGCGCGCGACGCGTCAGCTCGTCGGCCAGCCGGGCGGCGAGTGCGGCGTCGCGTGCGGCGCGTCCGGCGAGCGTGGTGCGCGTGTCGAGCAAGGCCTTGCGCAAACGTGCCTTTCCGGCGACCGATTCGGTCCCATTTCCGGACGTTTGGGCCGCCGGTTGGGCGGGGTCCCGTGCTATGCTTGGATTCACTTTTTACCCGACGCTCCCCCGAAGATGTCAGATCGTTTGACCCGAGTATATCGCGCCGTTGCGCTGGCCCTGACCGCTGCCACGCTCGTTGCCTGCAGCACGACCCAGGCAACCGGTCGCGCCAAGGCGCATTCGGCGGCAAGCCGTTCAACGGCATCTGCCGACCTGCTCTCGCAGCGCTCGCCCGACGACATCTTCGTGCAACTGCGCGAAGCGGCTCGCGCCAACGACGCGCCGCGCGCCACGGCGCTCGCAGCCATGCTCTCCGGCTACGACGTGCCGTCTTACGTCCAGTACTTCCAGATCAAGCCGCGCATGTTCGACCGCTCGGGCAAGGCGCTCATCGATGCGCCGGACGATGATATCCGCGCCTTCTTGCGCACGTATGACGGTCAGGCGATCGCCGACCGTCTGCGCAACGACTGGTTGCTGGTGCTGGGCAAGCGTCACGACTGGCAGACGTTCGATGCCGAATATCCGAAGTTCGTGCTCGACGATGACACGCAGGTCAAATGCTACGCGCTGATGTCGCGTGCCGCGCGTGGCGAAAATGTCACGCAGGCCGCTACCGACCTGCTGACCACGCCGAAATACTACGGCGAGGGTTGCGTCGACATGATCAATACGCTGGCCGCAAGCGGCCAGTTGCCGCGCAAGGAGGTCTGGCACCAGATTCGCCTGGCTTACGAGGAAAACTACACCTCGCTCGGCAAGCAGATCGCCGATGCGCTGGGCGCCACGCGCCCGGACGACAGCCTGCTCGACATGGCCGCCACGCGTCCGGCGCAGATTCTCGCGCGTGGGGTGGACGGCTCGGAAGCGTCGCGCCAGCTCACGCTGCTCGCCGTCGTGCGCATGGCCCGCAGCGACGCCATGCTGGCGGCGAGCAGTTTCTCCAGCGTCGCGGGCAGTCTGTCGCCGGACGAGCGCGCCATCGGCTGGGGCAGCATCGGCATGCGCGGGGCGTTGTCGCAGAATCCGATGGCGATCACCTGGTACCGTCAGGCCGGAAACGCCAAGCTCTCGGTGACGGCGCAGGAGTGGAAGATTCGTGCGGCGCTGCGCGCGGGCGACTGGAATCTCGTGCGCACCGGCATTGAAGCGATGCCGGCGGCGTTGCGCGACGACGGTGTCTGGACTTACTGGTACGGCCGTGCGCTGCGCGAAGCCGGGAAGGGCGATGCCGCGCGCGCGCAATTCCAGAAGATCGCCATGCAGCCCAACTTCTACGGACAACTGGCGAACGAGGAACTGGGCAACAAGACGTCGCTGCCACCGCGCACGACCGTCACCCAGGCCGAGGTCGATGCGAACCAGGCGAACGCCGGATTCCGGCGCGCCGCGAAGTTCTACGATCTCGGTTTGCGTTTCGAAGGCAATCGCGAGTGGAATTGGGAACTGCGCAACATGACCGACCGCCAGTTGCTCGCCGCCGCACAGTACGCCAACCAGATCGAACTGTTCGACCGCACGGTCAACACGGCCGATCGCACGAAGGTCGAGCACGACTTCACGTTGCGCTACCTGATGCCGTTCCGCGACAAGGTGGAGCCGCTGGCCGCGGCCGTCGATCTTGACGAAGCGTGGGCCTACGGTCTGATCCGGCAGGAGTCGCGCTTCATCATCAATGCCCGCTCGTCGGTCGGGGCAGGCGGTCTGATGCAGATCATGCCGGCCACCGCGAAGATGGTCGCGCGGCAGATCGGCATGGACTACCAGCCGGGCATGATGCACGACATCGACACGAATATCCGTCTGGGCACGAGCTATCTGGCGGATATCTACAACAAGTTCGACGGCTCGGCGGTGCTGGCGTCGGCCGGTTACAACGCCGGCCCGGGACGTCCGCGCACGTGGCGCTCCACGCTGGATCGTCCGGTCGAGGGGGCCATCTTCGCCGAGACGATCCCGTTCAACGAGACGCGCACCTATGTCGAGAACGTGTTGTCGAACACCACGTACTACTCGGCCCTGATCACGGGTCGTCCGCAATCGCTCAAGGAGCGGCTCGGCATCATTCTGCCCCAGTGACCCGGCAGCGGTCGGAGCCGCGAACCCACCGTCATGTCGCGGAGGTGACGCATGCGCCATAACGTTTGTGTCGTGGGTGGCACCGGCTTCGTCGGCAGCCATCTGGTGGCCCGGCTGGTGTCGATGGGATACGCCGTGCGCCTGCCAACGCGGCGCGTCGACGCCGCCAAGGCGCTCGGCGTGCTGCCGGGTGTGGAACTCGTCGAATGCGACGTGCACGATCCGCGCGCGCTGGAGCGCGTGATCGCGGGCAGCGACGCGGTCATCAATCTCGTGGGCATTCTGCACAGCGACCGTGGCACGCCCTATGGCCGCGCGTTCGCGCGCGCGCACGTCGAGCTGCCGCGCAAGATCGCACAAGCGTGCAGCGACCGGGGCATCGCGCGGCTCATCCACATGAGCGCCCTGGGCGCCGATTCGAATGGCCCGAGCATGTACCAGCGCTCGAAGGGCGACGGCGAAGTCGCAATTCGAGCGACGGGCATTCCCGTCACGATCTTTCGTCCGTCGGTGGTATTCGGTCCGGGCGACCACTTTCTGAATACCTTCGCGGCGCTGCAGCGGCGTTTGCCCGTTGTGCCGCTCGCGTGCGCCACGGCGCGCTTTCAGCCCATTTACGTGATGGATGTGGCGCAGGCCTTCGCGAGTGCGATCGACAACGACGCGACGCTTGGCAAGACGTACGAACTGGGCGGACCGGAGGTCTACACGCTTGAAGCGCTCGTTCGCTTTGCGGGCGCCGCGTGCGGCTGCGAGCGGCCGATCCTGCGATTGCCCGAGGGCGCCGCGCGCCTGCAGGCCGCCTTTTTCGAGCGGCTACCGGGCGAGCCGATCATCACGCGCGACAACCTCGATTCGATGCGTGTCGATAACGTCATGAGCGGCCCGCTGGCGCCCGAACTCGGGCTTGTGCCGAATGGGCTCGAGATTGCCGTCGATTATCTCGACGGCGATAGCGAGGAGCGTCGTCTGTCTGACTACCGGCGTTACGCGGGGCGCTGACACCTCACTCTTTTCAATCCGGCGCGTCACTCCCCGATGCGTCATGCGCGCAAGGAACGTCTTCATGCAACTGATCATTGCCAACAAGAGGTACTCGTCGTGGTCGATGCGTCCGTGGGTCGTGCTCAAGCACTTCGGCATCGCCTTCGAAGAATGCAACGTCTGGCTCGCGCAGCCCGACTCGCGTGAACAGATTCTGCGTTATTCGCCCACCGGTAAAGTCCCGTGCCTGATCGACAACGGCATTACCGTCTGGGACTCGTTGGCCATCTGCGAGTACCTGGCAGAGAGCTATCCGCATCTGCCGCTATGGCCGATGTCGCGTGAAGCGCGAGCCCATGCGCGCAGCGTTTGTGCCGAAATGCACAGCGGATTCACCGCCCTGCGCACGCATATGTGGATGAACGTCGGCGTGCATTGGCCGGGGGCAGCCGCGACGGATGAAGTGCTTGCCGATGTCCGTCGTATCGAAGCGATCTGGGAGGATTGCCTCGCGCGCTACGACGGCCCGTTCCTGTTTGGCGACTTCACCATTGCCGATGCGTTCTACGCCCCTGTGGTGATGCGTTTCGCAACGTTCGAGCCGGCGTTGTCGGCGCGCGCGCAGGCGTATGTCGATCGCATTCGCGAATTGGCGGCCGTGCAGGCGTGGGTGGCTGCGGGACGCGGCGAGACGCAGCGTGTGGCTTACTACGAAGCGCGTCCATGAAGATTTACGCGGTTGGCGGCGCGATTCGCGACGCCATGCTGGGTTTGCCGGTCAAGGATCGGGACTACGTGGTGGTGGGTGCGACGCCCGAGGAGATGGTGCGGCAGGGCTTCAAACCGGTGGGCCGCGACTTCCCGGTGTTTCTGCATCCCAAGACGCAGGCCGAGTACGCGCTCGCCCGCACCGAGCGCAAGACGGCGCGCGGCTATCACGGATTTTCGTTCTACTTCGCCCCCGAAGTCACTCTCGAAGAAGACCTCGTGCGACGCGATTTCACCATCAATGCGATGGCGCGCGAGGTCATGCCCGACGGCAGTCTGTCGGATCAACTGGTCGATCCCTATGGCGGCCGGCGCGATCTGGAAGCGAGGCTGTTTCGCCATGTCGGCGAGGCCTTCGCGGAAGATCCCGTGCGGATTCTTCGGTGCGCCCGTTTTGCCGCGCGCTTCACGGATTTTTCGGTGGCCGACGAGACGCTCATGCTCATGCGCGAGATGACGGCCAACGGCGAGGTTGATGCGCTGGTGGCCGAGCGCGTCTGGCAGGAAGTTTCACGCGGGCTGATGGAGCATCGGCCGTCGCGCATGTTCGATGTCTTGCGCGCGTGTGGCGCGATCGATCGCGTTCTGCCCGAGGTGGCCCGGCTATGGGGGGTGCCGCAGCGCGCCGACTTCCATCCCGAAGTGGACACCGGCGTGCATGTGATGATGGTGCTCGACTACGCCGCGACGCAGGGCTATTCGCTGCCGGTACGCTTCGCCGCCCTCACGCACGATCTCGGCAAAGGCACCACGCCTGACGACGTGTTGCCGCGTCACATCGGCCATGAGGGGCGCAGTGTCGACTTGCTCAAGCCGTTGTGCGCGCGTTTGCGCGTGCCGGTCGATTGCCGTGAGCTGGCGCAGGTCGTGGCACGCGAGCATGGCAACATCCACGCAAGTCCGAAGTTTGGCGCGGCGGCGCTCGTGCGTCTGCTTGAGCGGTGCGACGCCCTGCGCAAGCCCGACCGGTTCGTGGAGATACTTCAGGCCTGCGAAGCCGATGCGCGTGGTCGCGGCGGGGATTTCGCCACGGCACCCTATCCGCAACGCGATCGGTTGATGGCGGCGCTTGGCGCGGCGCGCAGCATCGATGCGGGCGCGGTGGCGCGACGGTATGCCGACAATCCTGTGAAGATTCGCGACGCCGTGCAGGCCGCAAGAATCGATGCGGTCGAGGCGGCGGGGCTGGGGGGCGAGGGGAACTGAGTCGCTGGGGGCATGCGAGACGTTCGCGTCTGCGCATGCCCGCGACCTACGAAGGTCGCTTACTCGAACGCCTTGTCGTTCGGATTCGCGTAGAGCTGCTTGAGCTGTTCGCTCATCGCGAAGTTGAAGTTGATCTGCTTCGGCGGCACCGGCGATTCGAACCACTTCTTGTACATCGCGTTGATCTCGCCGCTCTTCATCACGCCGGCGAGCGTGTCGTCGACGAGTTTCTTGAACTCGGTATCGCCGTGTCTCGTCATGAAACCGTAAGCCTCGAACGATTGCGGTGTGCCCGTGACGACCCAGTCGTCGGGGTTGCGGCCCATCGTGCGCGCGCCGGCGAGCAGCACGTCGTCCATCATGAACGCCTGCACGCGACCGCCCTGGAGCATGGTGAAGGATTCCCCATAGTCCTTGCCCGAGATCACGCTCATGTTCATCTTCTTCTCGTTGTTCATCCTGTTCAGGATGCGCTCCGACGTCGTGCCCGCATTGGTCACGACCGGCTTGCCCGCCAGATCCGGGAAGTCCTTGATGCCCGAGTGCTTGTTCACGAGCAACCGCGTGCCCGCGACGAAGAAGGTGTTCGAAAAATCGACCTGCGCCTGACGCGCCTTCAGGTTCGTCGTCACGCCGCACTCAATATCGACGGTGCCGTTCTGCACGAGGGCGATGCGGTTTTGCGAAGTGACGGGGATGAAGCGCACTTGCAGGTCAGGTTTCTTCAGGCGCGTCTTGACCGCATCGACGACCTTGTTGCACAGGTCCTGCGAATAACCGATGACGTTGTGATTGTTGTCGTAGTACGAAAACGGAATCGACGACTCGCGATGCCCAATCGAGATCACGCCGCTGCTCTCGATCTTCTGCAGCGTCGCCGAAGCGGGCTGCGCCAGCGCCGCTCCCGTGGCGACACCCATCGCTACGCCCAACATCATCCCGGTCAATCGCATCTTGATCATGTCCTGCTCCTGAAATGGCCTCACTTTGATTCATGATTGAATCATTTGTTGCATGGTAAATTTTTTGCAACAAATGATCAAATCGTAGTTAACCCTAGCGATGGCTGCCGTCCGGCGCGCCGCTGTGACGGCGACGCACGCGGACATGCGTCGGGCCGGCGATCGGCCGCGAATCGGGGCCGCGGGGGGGACGCGCGGAGCGGGGGCTGGCGGCGCCGGGGGGAACCGCGAGGCGCGTGTGGGGCTGACGGACGTTGCAACAGGTGTTGCGTCGCCGCCGCTGGCTACAGCAGGCGAATCAGCAGATTGAAGACGAGCGAGAGCACGACGGTCGAGGCGAACGGGAACACCATCTCGCGGCCGCGCCAGCGAAGGCGCAGATCCCCGGGCAATCGGCCGATGCCGAGCTTGGTGAGCCACGGCGAGGCCGCCGAGAGGATGCAGATCGCGATGAAGATCGTGAACATCCAGCGAAACATATCGGGGTGGCCTCGCGGTGAAGGGGGGTCAGAGGGCGTGGCTGCGGTCGCCGGTGGCGAAGCCGAGCAGGCCCGCCCACTCGTCCATGCCGCGACCGAACGCGATGACCTTGAAGAGTTCGCCCATCTCGGCTTCCGAGAGCAGCTTCTGCGCGGCGGCGGCCGCCGGCAGGAACACCTTCGGATCGGACGGATCGAGCGCGCTCATCAGCTCGATGATGCCGGCGTTCATCAGGAATCGGGCTTGCGAGGTGAAGCCCAGCAGATCGAGACCGGCTTCGACGCCGGCATCGGCAATCCCTGAAAACTCCACGTGAGCCGTGATGTCCTGCAAGCCGGGGTAATAGAACGGATCGTCGTGCGCGTGGTGGCGGTAGTGGCACATCAGGGTGCCGTCTGCGCGCTGCGGATGATAGTACTCGCGCGCGGGGAAGCCGTAGTCGACGAGCAGCAAGACGCCGCGCGCGAGCAGGGGGGCCACGCTGCGCACGAAAGCCGAGGCGGCTTCGTGGGTCTCCGTCCGATATTCCTGCGTCGGCGGCAGATCGGCCAGCGCGTCGAGGGCCTGCGGCAATGGGCCGGTATGGCGACGGGCTTCCCAGGCGAAACCGTCTTGCGTACGCACTACGCCGCGTTCGAACCAGACCGGCTGCCCGGCGTCGTCCGGGCGGCGTGTCCATAGGCGCACCGGCATGGCGTCGAGCACTTCGTTGCCGAGCATCACGCCGTGGAAGGCGTCGGGCAACCTATCAAGCCACGTGACGCGATCGAGCAGATGTGGCGCGGCGTTGGCGATGGTCTCGCGCTGGCGCGCTCGCAGCTCGCCGGAGAGTTCCATGATCGAGTAGCGCTCGCAGGGCGTGCCTTCGGCGTCGAGCGCGAGCAGCAGGTCGGCCGCAAGACGTCCGGACCCCGCGCCGAATTCCAGCACTTGCGCGTCGCCCGTTTGTTCGAAGATCTCACCGATCTGGCGGGCCAGCGTGCGCGCGAAGAACGGCGTGAGCTCCGGCGCGGTGACGAAGTCACTTCCGTCGGCGGCCAGGCGCCCGAATTTCGCGGCACCGGCAGCGTAATAACCGAGGCCGGGCGCATATAGCGCCAGTTCCATGAAGCGATCGAACGGCAGCCAGCCGCCGGCCGCGTCGATGGCGTCGGCAAGATAGGCCGTGAGGCGGCGCGAGTGTTCGAGCGCGTCTGGCTCGGGAACGGGTAAACTATGGGGTTTCGGTGCGGCCTGATTCATGCGGGCATTGTAGCGGAGACAGTGTCGGCTGGCTGCTTTGGTTGGCATTGACGCGTCTGCGGACGATTTCTGGGTAATTTTTGCCGGTTTTCGTCAATTTTCAGTCGTTTTTTCGCGGTTTTCGCCAGTGTTTGCGATGCATGTCCGTTGCATGGATGCTGCGCGAGGGCGTCGCGCGCGACGGCACCGAGCATTGATTCAAGCCCATCGCCGTCCGAAGTGCATCGACCCAACCGCCCTCTGACAGGAATTCGCCGCATGACCGTTGCATCGACGCCACGCCCTACGTCCGCCGCAGGTGATGCCGCCTGCCCGCCGGCTGTACCGCCGGTGCCGCGTGTTGCGCTCGTGACGGGCGGCGCGCGCCGGATCGGCCGCGCGATCGCGCTGCGCCTCGCCGGTGTGGGGTGGGACATCGCCGTTCACTACGAGCGTTCGCACGACGAGGCGCTCGAGACCGTCGCGGCCATCGAGGCGCTGGGGCGCCGGGCGGTCGCGTTGCAGGCATCGCTCGCGGACGAAGCCGCCACGGCAGGGCTCATCGGCCGGTGTAGCGAGGCGCTGGGCGTGCCCACCTGCCTTGTCAACAATGCCTCGCGCTTCGAGTACGATAGCGCGGGCGATTTCGGCTACCAGGCGCTGGAGCGCCACATGCGCGTGAATGCGGGCGCACCGCTCGTGCTCGCGCGCGAGATGCATGCCGCATTGGGCGAGTCGGGGCGAGGCGTCGTCGTCAATCTGCTGGATCAGAAGCTGGCGAATCCGAACCCTGATTACCTGTCGTACACGTTGTCGAAGGCCGCGCTGGCGGTGGCGACGACGTTGCTTGCCCAGGCGTTCGCGCCCCGCTTGCGCGTGGTCGGCGTGGCACCGGGCGTGACGCTGCTGTCTGTCGACCAGACCCCGACGGGCTTTGCGGCGGCGCATGCGGCCACGCCGTTGGGCGCATCGTCGACGCCGGAGGACATCGCGCAGGCGGTGGCGTATCTGGCCGACGCGCCTGCGGTGACCGGCACCGTGTTGTATGTCGATGGTGGGCAACATCTCGCGAGTTCGTCGCGTGACGTGAAATTTCTGACCGAACCGGCCGATGCCGACCGGTCTCGTTGATTGTCATTAAGGTTTTCAAAATGCATAGCGCTCTTTCTCACCCTCGCCTGATGGACTGCCGCCGCATGTTCCTGCGCGACTATGAAGTGTTCATCAACATCGGCGTGCACGATTACGAGAAGCGTGGCGAGCAGCGCGTGCTGATCAATGTGCAACTGTTCGTGCCGCTCGCCGAGAGCACGCCCTTGGCGGACAAGCTCGACGAAGTGGTCGATTATGACTTCATGCGCGAGACCATTGCCAAACGCGTGGGGCTGGGCCATATCCACCTGCAGGAAACGCTGTGCGACGACGTCGCGAGTGCGCTGCTTGCGCATCCGCGCGTGCGTGCCGTGGGCGTGTCGACCGAGAAACCCGACGTCTATCCCGATTGCCACTCGGTCGGCATCGAAGTGTTCAAGATGAAGGATGCCTGACATGAGTGCCGTCATGCCCGAGACCAGCGCGCCGCTGGTCGCGACCGGAACCGTCGCCCCCGATAGCGTGAAGAAAGCGCAGAAGCTCGCGTTCGAGAACAACAAGCTCGAGAAGCGGCTGTTCCGTCTGACGGGACAGGCCATTGGCGACTACAACATGATCGAGCAGGGCGATCGTGTAATGGTGTGCATGTCCGGCGGCAAGGACAGCTATGCCATGCTCGACATCCTGCTCAAGCTTCGCGAGCGTGCGCCGATCGACTTCTCGATCGTGGCCGTCAACCTCGACCAGAAGCAGCCGGGTTTCCCGGAGCATGTGCTGCCCGACTACTTCCGTTCCATCGGCGTGGATTTCCACATCGAGAACCAGGACACGTACTCGATCGTCAAGCGCGTGGTGCCGGAGGGCAAGACCACGTGCTCGCTGTGCTCGCGCCTGCGTCGCGGCATTCTCTATCGCGTGGCGGGCGAGCTCGGCGCGACCAAGGTTGCGCTGGGCCACCACCGCGACGACATCATCGAGACCGTCTTCCTGAATTTGTTCTACGGTGGCAAGCTCAAGGGCATGCCGCCGAAGCTGCAGTCGGACGACGGCAAGAATGTGGTGATCCGCCCGCTTGCCTACGTGCGCGAATCGGATCTCGAACGCTACGCCGAGTACAAGCAGTTCCCGATCATTCCGTGCACGCTGTGCGGTAGCCAGCCGAACCTGAAGCGTGCCGAGATGAAGTCGCTGATTCGCCTGTGGGAGAAGCAGCATCCCGGGCGCATCAAATCGATTTTCAGTGCGCTGTCGAATGTGGTGCCGTCGCATCTGATGGATACGAACCTTCATGACTTCAAGAATCTGCGTGCGACGGGGCAGCCCGATCCGCTCGGCGATATTGCGTTCGACGAAGCGCCGTGCGGCGACGAGAACGACGCGGGCATCATCCGTATTACGCAATTCGACGACTGATCGCGAGCGACCCCACTCGCTGCATTGAAACCTGACGCAGCCTGCCGGACGAACCGGCGCGGCCGCCCGACCCCGACACACGGATTTCCACTCTCGAATCGTCACGACGCCATGAATATTGTGATTCTCGCCGCCGGCATGGGTAAGCGCATGCGCTCGAAGCTGCCCAAGGTGTTGCAGCCGCTGGCCGGCCGGCCGCTTCTGTCGCACGTGATTGCGACCGCACGCAAGCTCACGCCGGGCAAGCTCATCGTGGTGATAGGTCACGGTGGCGAGGCCGTGCGCGACGCGGTGGCCGGCGACGGTGTGCATTTCGCCGAGCAGGCGCAGCAGCTGGGCACCGGACACGCCGTGCAGCAAGCGGCGTCGCTGCTCGACGAGTCGGTGCCGACGCTGGTGCTTTACGGCGACGTGCCGCTCACGCGCCCCGAGACCTTGCAGGGGCTGCTCGACGCTGCGGGCAGCGAGAAGCTGGGCGTGCTCACCGTCGATCTGGACAACCCGACCGGGTATGGCCGGATCGTGCGCGACGCGGCGGGCAACGTGCTGCGCATCGTCGAACAGAAAGATGCCAACGAGGCTGAACTGGCCATTCGCGAAATCAACACCGGCATCATCGTGGCGCCGACGCGCGCACTCAAGGGCTGGCTGGCCGGTTTGAAGAATCAGAACGCGCAAGGCGAGTACTACCTTACTGACGTGATCGCGTGTGCGGTCGCGGACGGCGTGCCGGTCGTCACCACGCAGCCGGCCTTCGCGTGGGAGCCCAACGGCGTGAACGACAAGGCGCAGCTTGCCGAGCTGGAGCGTGACTACCAGCGCAATGCGGCGGGCGCGCTGCTGGCGGCGGGCGTGACCCTGATCGATCCGGCGCGCTTCGACCTGCGCGGCGAGATCGCGTGCGGCACCGACGTCTCGATCGATGTGAATTGCGTGTTCGAAGGCAGAGTGACGATTGGCGATGGCGCGACCATCGGTCCGAACTGCGTGATTCGCAACAGCACCATCGGCGCGGGCACGCACATCGAGGCGTTCAGTCATCTGGACGGCGCCGTGGTGGGCGCCGACGCGCACGTGGGGCCGTATGCACGTCTGCGACCGGGCGCAGATCTGGCCGACGAAGTGCACATCGGCAACTTCGTGGAAGTGAAGAATGCGTCGCTCGCGAAGGGCTCGAAGGCCAACCATCTGGCCTATGTCGGCGACTCGACGGTGGGCGCGCGGGTCAACATCGGCGCGGGCACCATCACTTGCAATTACGATGGCGCCAACAAGCATCGCACGGTGATCGAGGACGACGTCTTCATCGGCTCGGACACGCAGCTCGTGGCGCCGGTGACGGTGCGGCGCGGCACGACGATTGCTGCCGGCACCACGGTGTGGAAGGATACGCCGGAAGATTCGCTGGTGCTCAACGGCAAGACGCAGGAAGCGAAGACGGGTTACATCCGTCCGCGCAAGCAGAAGCAGTAAAATCGGCGGTTATGGACCGGCGCGCGACACGCACGCAAGCCAAAGCGGGCGCCGGCGAGTCAAAACGGATTGAATCCGATCGAATGCGCCAGGATCTCTGGCACGAAGGGAAGCGAATATGTGCGGCATTGTCGGCGCGGTGGCGCGACGTAATGTAGTACCGGTGTTGGTCGAAGGGCTGCGTCGTCTGGAGTACCGCGGCTACGACTCGTGCGGCGTGGCGGTATTGAAGGATGGTGTGCCGCAGCGTGCGCGCAGCGTATCGCGCGTGGCGGATCTCGATGAGCAACTGGCGCAGACGCACCTGGGCGGCGAGACGGGCATTGCCCACACCCGCTGGGCGACGCATGGCGCGCCGATCACGGACAATGCGCATCCGATCTTCTCGCGCGACGACGTGGCGCTGGTGCACAACGGCATCATCGAAAACCATGAGAGCCTGCGTGACGAGCTGCGCGGCCTTGGCTACGAATTCGTGTCGCAGACCGACACCGAGGTCATCGCGCACCTGGTGCATCACCTGCTGTCGAACGGCGCCGCGGGCGATCTGTATCACGCGGTGCGTCTGGCGACGCGCCGTCTGCACGGCGCTTACGCCATCGCGGTGTTCCGCAAGCAGGAGCCGCACCGCGTGGTGGGCGCGCGCGCGGGGTCGCCGCTGGTCGTGGGCGTGGGTGAGGGCGAGAACTTCCTCGCCTCGGATGCGCTGGCGCTGGCCGGCACGACCGATCAGTTCATCTACCTGGAAGAGGGCGATGTCGTCGAACTCACGCTCGAGGGCGTGACGATCGTGGACCGTAACGATGCGGCCGTCGAGCGCGAAGTGCGCACGGTGCAGGCGTACACGGGCGCGGTGGAGCTGGGGCCGTATCGTCACTACATGCAGAAGGAAATCTTCGAGCAGCCGCGTGCGATCGGCGACACGATGGAGGGCGTGGAAGGCATTTCGCCGACGCTCTTCGGCGAGAAGGCCGAAGCGGTGCTGAGCAGTGTCGACTCGATCCTGATTCTGGCGTGTGGCACGAGCTATTACTCGGGCCTGACGGCCAAGTACTGGCTCGAATCGCTGGCGCAGATTCCGACGCAAGTGGAAGTGGCGAGCGAGTATCGCTATCGCGACAGCGTGCCGAATCCGAAGACGCTGGTGGTGACGATTTCGCAGTCGGGCGAGACGGCCGACACGATGGCGGCGCTGCAACATGCGCAGTCGCTGGGCATGACGAACACGCTGGCGATCTGCAATGTGGGCACGAGTGCGATGGTGCGTCAGACGGCGCTGCACTACCTGACGCGCGCGGGGACCGAGATCGGCGTGGCGTCGACGAAGGCGTTCACCACGCAGTTGACGGCACTGTTCCTGCTGACGCTGACGATCGCGAAGCTGCGCGGGCGGTTGACGGCGGCTCAGGAAGCGGACTATCTGACGCAGTTGCGACACTTGCCGGCGGCGCTACATAGCGTGCTGGCGTTGGAGCCGCAGATCATCGCGTGGGCGGAGGACTTTGCGCGTCGCGAGAATGCGCTGTTCCTCGGGCGCGGGCTGCATTACCCGATCGCGTTGGAAGGCGCGCTCAAGCTCAAGGAAATCTCGTACATTCACGCCGAGGCGTATCCGGCGGGCGAACTCAAACATGGTCCGCTGGCGCTGGTGACGGAAGAGATGCCGGTGGTAACGGTCGCGCCGCGCGATGCGCTGGTCGAGAAGCTGAAGTCGAACATGCAGGAAGTGCGTGCGCGTGGCGGCCAGTTGTATGTTTTCGCCGACGCGGACACGCAGATCGCGAACGCCGACGGCATCCACGTGATTCGCATGCCGGAGCACTACGGCCAGCTGTCGCCGATTCTGCACGTCGTGCCGCTGCAATTGCTCGCGTATCACACCGCCTGCGCACGCGGCACCGATGTCGACAAGCCGCGGAATCTGGCCAAGTCGGTGACGGTGGAGTGAGGCCGGGGGCTGGCGTACAGTCGCCCGGTCCTGACACGCTTCCTCCATGCGGAGGGAGCGTCGTTCCGGGCCAGGTAGTCCTGGCATCAATCCGCCCATAGCGCGGCGCGATGGATTCATCTCGGCCAGAATACGTAAATTCTCGGCCATCGACTGGCAAGCGCGGTTCACGGCAACTACACTGTAATGTCATCGGGACTACAGGTCGCGGCCATGAAAGTTGCAGTGCTCACCTTTCCAAACGTGCAGATGCTCGACCTTGTCGGGCCGGTGGAAGTCTTTCACGAAGCGGCGCGGCAGGCCGGCGCGCCTTCGACCTATCAGTTCGAAATTGTCTCCACGACGTCGGGCGTTTTGCTGGCGTCGAACGGAATGACGATCACCCCCGATACGACGCTGGACACGAGCAGCGCGGATATCGATACGCTGTTGATTGCGGGTAGCCCATCGATGCAACTGCTGGAGGACGATGCAGCGATCCGTCAATGGATATTGCGTTACGCAAAGACGGCGCGTCGTATCGGATCGGTATGTTCGGGTGCTCTCTTGCTTGCGCGCGCAGGCTTGCTCGACGGTCGTAAGGCCACCACACACTGGAACTACACGGCACGCCTGAGCCGCCTTTATCCGAACGTGGATGTTCAGCCGGACCAAATCTTCGTCAGGGACAACGGCATCTACACGTCGGCGGGCGTAACGGCGGGTCTGGACCTCGCATTGGCGCTCGTGGAAGAAGACCTGGGGCGAGCGGTCGCCATGAAGGTCGCGCGTCAGTTCGTCATGTTTCTCAAGCGCCCAGGTGGACAATCTCAGTTCAGCGCGTATCTGACCGCACAGGCGTCGGAGAAGAGCGCCATCCGGGATGTGCAGGAATGGGTGCTTCAGAATCTGTCGCAGTCGCTATCGGTGGAAGCGCTTGCGGAGCGTGCCGGAATGAGTGCGCGAAATTTCGCGCGCATCTTCAAACAGGAATGTGGCACGACCCCCGCATCGTTCGTCGAGGACGCCCGCATCGATGCGGCACGCAGACTGCTCGAGGAAACCCAACACCCCTTGAAGAAAGTAGCGAGTCTGACGGGTTTTGCCGATCCTAATGGACTGCGGCGCGCTTTCCTGCGCAAGCTCAGTGTCTCCCCGGTGGACTATCGGCGACGCTTTCGCATGGCCGCTTAGCGGCACACGACTGACGCGCCGCCCCGCCTCTTGGTGCCGTGCCAGTCGGCACGGCCTACCGATATCGCTTGGCGCGACGCTAAGCAATCGCGCCGGCCGTAATGCGCAAGCCGACGACGCCGGACAGAATGAGTGCGATGCATACCACGCGCGCCACCGACGCCGATTCGCCGAGGAAGATCATGCCGATGACGGCCGTGCCGGCTGCGCCAATCCCTGTCCAAACTGCATAGGCCGTGCCGACCGGAAGCGATCTGAGCGACGTGTTCAACAACCAGATGCTGCCAAGTCCTGTGATGGCGGCATAAACGCTTGGCCAGAGCCGGCTGAACCCCGCCGACCATTTCATCCCGAAGGCGAAAGCAATTTCCAGAAGTCCAGCGACACTGAGCACGATCCAAGACATACCGAATTACCGATGTAGCGTAGGGGCGATAATAATGAAAACGCCCTCCGGGCAGAGGGCGCCATAGCAGAGCCGGCAATTTCAGCCGACCAGAAGTCGATGCGTGAACAAGCGGTGCAACGTGCGCAGGAAGAGCACGAGAATGGCAGCGCTCAGGAAGGCCAAAATAAGGCCGGCCAGCCCCTTGAGCACCCAGGTATCCGAGTAGGCCGCGTACTTGATGGCCGCATTGGACAGCGCGGCGATCGGGAAGCTGATGGCCCACCACGAGGCAGCGAAGGGAATCGACCGGCGGAAGACCTTGAACGAGAGCGAGATGAACAGGAACAGGCCGAAGTAAAAGAGCAGGCCGGCAAACATGTCCACATGGTGGGTGACGTTCACGTACGCCAGGAAGCCCACCTCGAACGGTGCAATCATGATGATCAGCGACGGCACCATGCCGGCCGGCAGCGGTTCATGATGCACCACGCGCGAGAAGATCATCGTGAAGAACACGAGCGCCATCATCGTGCCGATGGCAATCGCGAACATGTTGAGCTCGTGCGCCCACGCCATCGGCATCGTGCCCCCGGCCACGGCGATATCGAGTGTGGCAACGCCGGGAATCAACCAGGCCGGCGCCGCGTGGGCCGGATCCTCCTGGCCGCGGAACAGCCGACCCGCGATAACGAAGGCCAGACCGATCGTCAGAATGGATCCGAGGGTCCAGACGACTTCGCCGAGCACTGCGCTGTAGAAGCCGACGACGGACGAGAGCAGCAGCACAGCAATCGTGATGGTGCCGAAGAAGTTGCCCGCGACGGGATGATTGAATTCCGCTTTGACGACCGCGGGATACCGCGCCCACTTGACGGCGTAACCGATTGCCAGGACCAGGAACGTGAGGATGGCGATGAGGCCAATCCCCTCCGCGATCTCCACATCGGCGCCGAAGAGCTGATGGGCGCCACGCCACGCAAGCGACAGTCCGGAAATACCCATGACTGACGCAAACAAATTGACGGGAAGGTGCTTTACCGAACTACGCGGCTGAACATATTGCGTAGTGGTGGTGGCATGACTCATGATTTCCTCACTGACTTTCGGTCGTGCGCCGGCGCCGCAATGGCAACCCGGCTCGCTGGAGCGAAGCGTCGCTCGCGCCGTGAGGAAATTATGGGATGCGGTGCGCAAGACCGAAAGTGACGTAATGCGGCAATTCCTGCCAACGTTGTGGCAAACATTGCCACCTGCGGGGAAAGGCGCGCCAGCTATGTGTCAGAGGCGCGTCGCGCGCGCAAGCCGGGGCCTTCGCAAATCGGGATGGCGACCTGCATGAATCGGCACTTCAGGATCGCGTGAGCGTTCGGTACATTGCCGGGACCAGGAGCGCTGCATGACCGAACTTCACATTCCAGGCCGCATTCTCTTCCTCGGCGAAGACCCCGACGCGATCGATGCCCAGCTTCAAGGGCGTGCATTGAATCTTGCACAGGCGGGGTCGCTGCGCAACGATGTGTCGACCGACGAGATCACGCCGATTCCGGTGCTGACGTATTACGACGACCGTCTGGGACGCTATCCCTACGTTGGCCTGAAGGCCGGCGAGCGGACACCGATCGGCACGGACAGCGTGAAGCACGGCGGGTTCAGCGTGACCGTGGCTGGCAAACGCTACGGGAAAGGCTCATCGCGCGAGCACAGTCCGGTCGCGGAACGTCGTGCGGGCATCGTCCTGGTCATCGCGGAGAGCTTCGAGCGCATCTATCGACAGAACGCCGACAACGTCGGCTTGTTCACGTCGACGGACTTCGGACTGATTGACCGAATCCAGCGGGGTGAGGCGATCGACATCGAGGAACTGGTGGCGCCGCGTGACACACTCGCTGCCGCGATTCTGAGGCACGGTGGCTTGCTCAAGTACGGTCAGTCACGCATGCGCGACGTTCGTCCTTATGCCATGGCGAATGCGTCGCCCCGGCCGCAGACCCTCGCGGAGAAGATCCTGTTACGTCATCGCGTCGTGACCGACGATGTCGATGGCGGTCTGCAACCGGGCGCCGGCGGCTTCGTGAAGGCGGACTGGCGCTTTATCCACGAGTACTACACGGGCATGTGCATGCACATGCTGCATGCGGCATTCGGACGACCGACCGTGCTCCACGAGCCGCAGTCGATCATCGCCTTCGAAGATCATCTCTCGTATTCGAATCGTAGCCCGGTGCATAGCCAGAACGGGTTGATGACCGGCGTGTACCACTTGTCCAGCGCGCATCGCGACTTCGTCCGCGAGTACGGCATTCGCCATCATGGCTATCTCGGCGACGCCGACGTGGGCCATGGGAAAGGGTCCGAAGGTATCTCGCACGCCGTTATGGCCGAGCGTTACGCATTGCCGGGTCAGGTCGTCGTCGGCACGGACTCCCATACGCCGCATAGCGGTGCGGTGGGTTGCGTGGCGTTCGGCGTGGGAACGACTGACATGGCCAACAGCATGGTCACCGGTGCGGTGCGCTTGACGGCGCCCGAGTCGCTGCGCATCGATCTCGTGGGTCGGATTCCCGCGGGCGTGACGGCAAAGGACATCGTGCTCGAACTGCTCGCGGCGCCCCGCATCAAGGCAGGCGCGGGCGTGGGCAGGATCTTCGAGTTCACGGGAGAGGCGATCAAGCAGTTGTCGACGGACGAGCGTGCTACGTTGACGAACATGACCGCCGAACTGGGCGGATTCACCGGCATCGTTGCGCCAGACGAGGAAACGGTTCGATTCCTGCGCGAACGCCGAGGCGTGACGTTCGTCATCGAAGACTGGATGCACAGTGATGAGGGCGCGGTCTATGCGGACGTCATTCGCATCGATTGCAGCGCGGTCGTCCCGATGGTGGCGCGGCCGGGCGATCCCGGAAACGGCGTGCCGATCACCGATGTCACCGAAGGGCCGATTCGCTTCGATATTGCCTATGGGGGATCCTGCACCGCCGGCAAGCGTGAAGACTTCGACTATTACCATGCGGTCCTGTCATGGGCGGCGGAGCGCGGACTGAAGGTGCCCTCGCATGTGAAGTTGTATCTGCAGTTCGGGACCGTTGCCGTTCGGGACTACTGCGAGCATCGTCGCTACCTGAAAGCGTTCGAGCAGGTGGGGGCGGAATTGTTGCAGCCCGCATGCGGCGCGTGTGCGAACTGTGGCCCGGGGTCGTCGACGCACGCCGAGCAGGTGACGATCAGTGCCATCAATCGGAACTTCCCAGGGCGCTCCGGACCCGGCAAGGTTTGGCTGGCCAGTCCGCCGACGGTCGCCGCGAGCGCCATCGCCGGTGAGTTGGTGTCGTTTGAGGAATTGCAGCGACGGTTCGGTGATCGCTTGCCGGACGCGCAGTCCCCATCGACGTCGCCGAGAGCGCTCCCGTCGTCCCCGTGTGCCTGAGCAATCCCCGCCCCTTGCGAAGGCTTGAGGGGGAGCGACGCGAGAAACGTGTAGAAAAAAGTGGCGCCAATATACTGGGGTGGAGTATATTGGCGCACCCACACTATGCACCTTCTCCGACATGGCCGACTTCGCCAACCTACTTCAGCAGGGTAACGCGTGGCTTTTCATCCCCAGCGCAATCTTGCTCGGGGCGCTCCACGGACTGGAGCCTGGACATTCCAAGACGATGATGGCCGCGTTCATCGTGGCGATTCGCGGCACGATTGGACAAGCGGTGTTGCTCGGCCTGTCCGCGACGGTGTCGCACACGGCGGTCGTTTGGGGCGTGGCGTTAGGCGGCTTGTATCTCGGCCGGAATTGGGACGCGCAAGCGACCGAGCCGTACTTTCAGATCGCCTCGGCGGTGCTGATCGTCGCCGTCGCCTGCTGGATGGTCTGGCGCACCTGGCGCGACCAACATCACCACGACCACCACCACGGTCATGACCACAGCCACGACCACGAACATGATGAGACGCGCGTCATCGATACGGGGCACGGTCTGGTCCGTCTGGCGATCTTCGAGGAGGGCGTGCCTCCGCGCTTTCGTTTATCCCGCCAAGGACATCACGGCCAGGATTGGGCGGCGGAGAACGTACGACTCGAGACCGAGCGTCCGGGAGGTGCCAAGCAGACGTTCACGTTTGTGCCGCGTGACGGGTATCTCGAATCTGTCGAAGAGATTCCGGAGCCTCACGCGTTCACGGCGCGCCTGCTGCTGGAGCATGGCTTCCATCGTCATGGCTACGATGTCGAGTTCACGGAGCACGATCATTCGCATGGCGGCCTGGACGTGGCTTCGGATGACTACCAGGACGCCCACGAGCGGGCGCACGCCGACGATATCAAACGCCGCTTCGCGAATCGGGACGTCACGACCGGGCAGATCGTGATGTTCGGTCTGACGGGTGGACTGGTGCCATGCCCGGCGTCGATTACGGTGCTGCTGCTTTGCCTTCAACTCAAAAAGTTCGCCCTGGGGGCGGGACTGGTGCTGTGCTTCAGCATTGGACTGGCGCTCACCATGGTGGCCTCCGGCACGCTCGCCGCGCTTAGCGTCAAACACGTGTCCAGACGGTGGAGCGGCTTCGGCGAGTTCGCACGCAAGGCGCCCTATTTCTCCAGCGCCCTGATCGTAATGGTCGGCTTGTATGTGGGCTACCAGGGGTATCTCGGCTTGGCGACAGCGACTCACTGACACACCGTGTATCGGCGATCGGCGGACACCGTGCCCGCCCGAATCCCCTTCTTCCCCATTCCTCCGAGCAGCACATTGCGCGAATGCCGAGCCGGTCGACGTTTCTTATGGCCGCGGCCCACAGCATCGTAGTTCGTCATGATGTTCGTCATTTCGGCAGTTAAATCATGAATTTCGACGAAATGACGCTACATTTCATCCGGCACTCTCCCTAGAATGGATGTGGCGGTGCTTGCACAAACGTCGAAGCCGTCGATTCGGCGCGATGCTGGCCAGCCCTGCCGTTCGACGTTTCCATTCGAGGGGAAGACCATGAAGAAGATCGCCTTGCTTGGCGCGGGACACATCGGCCAGACCATTGCGCGCTTGTTGCACGATAGCGGCGACTACCGGGTCACGGTTTTCGACCGCAACGCGCAGGCGGCTGCCGTGGTGCGCAACCATGCCCACACGTTCGTCGAACTGACGGGATGCGATACCGGCTCGCTGCAACGGGCCATCTCGGGCCATGATGCCGTCGTCAATGCGCTGCCCTACACAATGGCCACGAGCGCCGCTACGGCCGCCGTCGCAGCAGGGTGCCACTACTTCGATCTGACCGAGGACGTGGCCGCGACGCACGCGGTCCAGCAATTGGCCGAGGGCGCGTCGACCGTGCTGATGCCGCAATGCGGCCTGGCCCCCGGATTCATCGCCATCGCGGCCCATCATCTCGCGGCCACCTTCGAACAGGTCGACTCCGTGAAGATGCGTGTCGGGGCGTTACCGGCATTTCCTACCAACTCGCTCAAGTACAACCTGACGTGGAGCGTCGACGGGCTCATCAACGAGTACTGCCAGCCGTGCGAAGCGATTCGCGACGGGGTCAGACTGAGCGTTCAGCCGCTGGAGGATCTGGAGCACTTTTCGCTGGATGGCGTGGAGTACGAAGCGTTCAACACGTCGGGCGGATTGGGCACGCTATGCGAGACGCTCAGCGGACGCGTGCGCGATCTCGATTACAAGTCCGTGCGCTATCCGGGCCACGGCGCGTTGATGAAGGTACTGCTCAACGAACTGCGCCTCAAGGACGATCAGGAAACGATCAAGACGATCCTCAAGCGTGCGGTGCCCAGCACCCTGCAGGACGTGGTGCTGATCTTCGTGGTCGTGAGCGGCCTTCGCCGCGGCGTGCTGACGCAGGAAGTCTTCGCGCGGAAAATCTTCGCCGAGCGCAACAACGGCCACAGCGCCAGCGCGATCCAGATCACGACGGCGTCGGCCATCTGCGCGGCGGTCGATATGTTCTTCGGCGGGCAGTTGCCTCAGCGCGGTTTCGTGCGTCAGGAACAGATTGCCCTGGCAAATTTCCTGGCGAACCGGTTCGGCCAGGTCTACGCACACTCGACGCATATCGAATCCCTCTCCTGACGCCAGAGAGGGATCGCCTCAAAAAAAGCACGACGACCCGGCAAGCGGCTTACCCACCACTGGCGCCGGGCCGTCGTCGAGGAAAAGCGTTAGAAGCGATGCTGGATGCCGGCCGTGACGCCGACCTGCGTGTCGGCCGCACCGGTCAGGTCACGCGACAGGCTCACGTTCTGACCATGTTTGGCGAACGCGTAACCGCCAGACAGGTACAGCGCCGTGCGCTTGGACATCGCGTACTGCGCGCGCAGCGAGATCAGCGTCGGATCTGCGTCGCTCGCGTCCTTGATGTTCTGATGATAGATCGCGCCGTACAACGTGAATGCCGGCGTGAAGTCATAGGACCCGCCCAGCCAGTACATGTCGCTGCGCAGCGACGCAGTGCCCGCCGTCACAAACGTCTTCTTGTAGTTCCGGTAGCCCGCCATCACTTTCGCATGGCCAAAGCGATAGCTCGCCCCGGCATGAATTCCCTGGATGTAGTCGGTCGTGTCGGCCGGCGCGACGCTGCTGCCCGCGCCGTTCTGCCGGTCGTACGTGGCGACGAGCGCAAGCGGGCCGTTCTCGTAGCCGACAGCGAAGTCGTACTTCGATGAGGTCTTCGTACTGCCTGCCACATTGCCGAAGCCATACAACGCGCCGAGCTTGAACCCGTTGAACTCACCGTCGTAACGCACGGCGTTGGCCGAGCGTGAGAACAGTCCATCCTTGCGTGCGCCGGTGGCCGTGGCGCTGGTCGCCCACGAGTAGTTCGGCGCGTAGCCCATCGGATCGAACTGAAGCATGTAGTCGTACGTCGTCGTGAATGTACGACCGAGCGTGACCTGGCCCCATTGTTTGTGCTTGAGCCCAACCACCGCACGACGATCGAAGATCGCGCCGGGGCCGTCGTCGAACTGGCCGTTGACGATGCTGATGCCGCTCTCGAGCTGGAAGATGGCCTTGAGGTCGCCGCCAAGGTCTTCGCTGCCCTTGAAACCGAAGCGCGACGTATTCTTGCCGCCGGAAACGGCGCGTGCCGCGCCACCGGCGTCGCTGGCGTGATTCACATATTCCACCCCGGCGTCCATGATCCCGTAGATCGTCACGTTCGATGCCGCGTGCGTCAGGCCGGCATTGAGCATGCCGACAGCGCTCAATGCGGCCAGACCGATACTGCTTATTTTCATGGGTGTCTCCTCTCTTCTGTTTCTCGTGGTGTTGCGCGGGAGAGCGCCCGCGCGTCGCGTGAAAAGCAGGGGGCGCGCTGACGCGGCGGCGCGCCCGTGTCAGGCTTGCGCCTGCGCGAAGGCCCAACAATCGTTCGCCGGAAATTCCACCCAGTGATGGCCTGGCTCGCGTGCCATCTGGCCGAACGCCCGGAAGCGCAGCGATCCGCAATGGAACAGGTACTCCCAGCGGTCGCCGAGATACATCGACGTGACGAGCTGTGCGCTCATGCGGTTTTGGCCCGGGCCGTCGGCCACCTGCACGCGCTCCAGGCGAATGACAGCCTGCGCGTCCTGTCCCGGTGCGAGCGTGTCGCGCGCCCGGGCTTGCAGGGCGAAGCCATCGCCCGCGAGCGTGACGAGATCGCCGTCGACGGCGCTCACCGTCGCATCGATCCGGTTGTTGCTGCCCATGAATTCGGCCGTGTACAGCGAGCGCGGCGCGCCGTAGAGTTCGGCGGGCGAGCCTTCCTGCTCGATGCGTCCGTTGCGCAGCAGCAGGATCCGATCCGACATCGCCATGGCCTCTGTCTGATCGTGCGTAACGCACAGCGCCGACAAGCCGAGCGAGACGATCAGCTCGCGCAGCCACGCACGCGCTTCTTCGCGCAACTTGGCGTCGAGGTTCGAGAGCGGTTCGTCGAGCAGAATGACGGGCGGGTTGTAGACCAGCGCACGCGCAATGGCCACGCGCTGCTGCTGTCCGCCCGAGAGCTGGAACGGAAAGCGCGCCGCCAGATGACCGAGGCCAAGCTGGTCGAGTGCGTTCTGCACGCGCTCGCGCCGCTCCGCCGCACCGACCTTACGCAGCTTCAGACCATAGCCAACGTTGTCCGCGACGGTGCGATGCGGCCACAGCGCGTACGACTGGAACACCAGGCCGAGCGAGCGTTGCTCGACAGGGCAGTCGATGCCCTGTGCGCCGTCGAAGAAGACCTGATCGTCGAGCGCGATGCGGCCTTGCGACGGCTGTTCGAGCCCCGCCACCGCGCGCAGCAACGTGGTCTTGCCGCTACCCGACGCGCCGAGCAGACACACGACTTCACCCGCTTTGAGTTCGAACGACACGCCCTTGAGGATCGGGTTGGCGCCGTAGCTCAGAAAGAGGTTGTCAACGATGAGCTTATCCATGCAATTTGACTCCGAAGCGCAACGCCACGCCCAGACCGGCGCCGACCATCGCAATGTTGATGACAGAGAGCGCGGCGACCTGATCGACCGCGCCGGTCGCCCACAGCGACACGAGCAGCGAGCCGATGACTTCCGTGCCAGGCGAGAGCAAATAGACGGCGGTCGAATACTCGCGCTCGAAGATCATGAAGATGAGCAGCCACGCGGCGAGCAGACCGAAGCGCACGAGCGGCAGGGTGACGTCGAGGCTCACGCGGCTGCGCGTGGCGCCGACACTTCGTCCGGCCTCTTCCAGCTCCGGGCCGACCTGGAGCAGCGCGCTCTGGATGAGGCGCATGCCGTACGCGAGCCACACGACCGTATAGGCTACCCAGATGCTCCACATCGAATTCTTGAGTTCGCGCAGTCCGGGCACGAACAGAAAGATCCACAGGAAGGCCAGACCGGCGAGCAGGCCAGGCACGGCGCGAGGCAGCAGCACGAGATAGTCGAGCAGCTTCGTGGCCCAGTCGTTGCGCCGGTGGCCGGCGAATGCCACGAGCGAGTAGAAGCCCACCGCGATGGCGCCGCCGATCACGCCGATGCCCAGCGTGTTGAGAATGGCGCGCACGAGATTGTCTTGCTCGAAGAGCTCGGTGAAGTTTGCGAGCGTGAGCACGTCGCTCAGGACCACGCCTTCACCCCAATGCGTGACGAACGAGCGCAGCACGATGCCCGAGATCGGCACGAAGACCGTCACCAGCAGCCAGGCACCGACGATCGCCAGCGCGACCCAACGCCACACGCCCAGCGGCAGCGCGGTCTGACGCCCCGCCTTGCCCTTGACGGTCACGTACTTGTTCGCGCGCTTGAGCAGGCGACGTTGCAGCAGCACGAGCGGAAAGGTGATCGCGACGATGCACATCGCCACCGCCGCCATCAGGTGATATGACGGCACACCGAGCTTGTTGGTGAGCTTGTACAGGTATGTCGCCAGCACGAGGTGACCTTCAGGATCGCCCAGGACGAGCGGCAGACCGAAGACCTCGAAGCCGAGGAAGAACACGAGCACGCCAGCGAAGAGCAGGGCGGGCAGGGTCATCGGCAGGCTGACGTCGAGCGCCACCCGGAACGGGCGTGCACCTGCCACGCGGGCCGCCTCTTCCACGTCGGAGCCGAGATTGCGGAGTGCGGCCGACGAATAGAGGTAGACGTGCGGCACATGCGTGAGGCCGACGATCACGGTGATCGCGAAGATCGAGTAGATCGACCAGGGCGCGTCGAGACCGGTGAGTTCGCGGAACCACACGGCGTAGAAGCCGACGGGGCCGGCGGCCACGACGTAGCCGAAGGCGAGCACCATCGGCGAGACGAACACCGGCGTGAGCAGCAGCGGTTCGAGCCAGCGACGCCCCGGCAAATCGGTGCGCACCATGAGGAAGGCGAGAATGCCGCCGAGCGGGATCGAAATGAACAGCATCCCGAACGCGATGGTGAACGAGTTCTTCACCGCCGACCAGAAGTCGGGGTCGGCAAAGACGAAGCGATAGCCGTCGATACCGAACGTGCGGTTGGCATCGAAGAACGGGGCCGAGAGCAGGCTCTGCACGACGATGAACGACAGCGGCAGCATCACGGCAACGGTGAGCACGGCGATGACCAGCCAGCGCGACGTGGCCGCGAGTGCACGCCAGGGTGTAGTGCCGTGAGGTGTCGCCCCGGCAGGGGGACGACCGGCGGGCACCGCAGAGCGGTCAGCGGTAGAAGATGACAGCATGAGGGTCTCCCTGCACCCCGCGGGGCGCATATCGAGAAAGGCTTGGGGAGAGGCAGGCCGCCGATGCAGCCGCCGGACTTAAGGGTGTTGCCGGTGACGCGATGATCGCGGGGCGGGGGCGACCCGTCGTGTCACGTCAGCCATGAAGCGCGTGCGACACGCATGCCGCTCAGCGCTTGATGGACTGCTGCCAGCGCTTGAGGAATTCAAGACGCTTGGACTGATCGAGGTAGACCAGCAGGCCCGCACCGATCGGGATCGGCTTGAGCGCCGAGCCGAGTTGTTGCGTGAGGTTCGCCATCGACGTCTCGCCGTCGACGTCCGCTCGAATCGAGAACAGGTTGGCCTGATTGGCGAGCAGGGTCTGGCCACGCTTCGAGAGCAGATAGTCGACCCAGAGCCTGGCCGCGTTCGAATGCCTGGCCTTCTTCGAAATCATGACGAGACGGCTCACCACCTGCGTGTAGTCGCGCGGATAAACGTAGCCGATGGACGGGTCCTTCTTCGCCTTGGCAAACGCGTAGGAGCCGAGGATGTTGTAGCCGATCAGGTTCTCGCCCGACGAGATGCGCTCCATCATCGCGCCGGTGCTCGATTGCAGCTTCGGGTTGAGCGCGCCGAAAGCGGCCACGAGTTCCCATGTCACCTCCGGGTTCACGCGGGCGTCCTGCGTCAGGTAGTTGAAGCCCACGCCCGACTTTTCGATATCGTAGGTGGTGACCTTGCCCTTGAACTTGGCCGGGTTCGCGTGCAGCAGCTTGATCAGTTCCATGCGCGTCTGCGGTACCTCGTTCGCCGGCAACAAACGCTTGTTGTAGACGATGGCGAGCGGCTCGTACGTTGTGCCGTAGGCCTGCTTCTGATACTGCGCCCATTGTGGAATGTGAGTGGATTCGGGCGATTCGTAGCTCGCCGTCATGCCGTCGTTCACGAGCTTGACCTGAAGGTCCATCGCGGAACTCCAGAGCACGTCGGCGCTGGTACTGTCGGCCGCGCTCTCGCTGATGTAGCGGTTGTACAGCTCGGTGCTGTTCATGTCGTTGTATTCGACCTTCACACCGTACAGCGACTCGAAGTCCTTGATGAGCGGACGCACGAGCGCCGTATCCGTCACCGAGTACACGATGAGCTTGCCTTCCTTCCTGGCCGCGTCGACCGTGGCCTGATAGTTCGCCGGATAGCCGGCGGGCACCTGCGCATGGGCTGCGGGCATAGCGGCTGCGAAGAGCGCTGCGGTCGCGACCATCGCGCCAAGCGATTGCTGTTGCTTCATGTCATCCTCCGGAAGACCCCTTGAATGGGTTTGTCGTTTTCGTGTGGCGCATGGTAATTTGCCGAAACTTTCAATTCGCTTTCGATTTCGTATCGAAGCGGGCCCAAGCCCCCTTTTTTGGGTCATGGATTTCCCTAGGTCTCATGCGCATCCTGCTTGTCGAAGACAATCCGAGTCTGGCCAAATCGCTCTCCGAGGCGTTGACGCAGGCGCACTTCGCCGTCGATTGCATGCACGACGGCGAGGCTGCCGACCACGTGTTGCGCACGCAGGAGTATTCGCTCGTGATTCTCGATCTGGGGCTGCCGCGTCTGGACGGCCTGGAAATTCTGCGACGACTGCGCGCGCGCCGTAACCGCGTGCCCGTGCTGATTCTTACGGCGCATGGCTCGCTCGAAGATCGCGTGAAGGGCCTCAACCTTGGGGCCGACGATTATCTTTCAAAACCGTTCGAACTCGATGAGCTGGAAGCACGCGCTCGTGCGCTGATCCGTCGTGCCCAGCATCACGAAAGCGCCGATGTGGCGTGCGGGCCGCTGGTATTCGATGGCGTTGAGCGCAGCTTCCGTCTCGGCGGCGAACTGCTGGCGCTCACCAAGCGCGAGCGGGCCGTGCTCGAAGTGCTGATCGTGCGTGGCGGACGTGCGATCAACAAGGAAGCGCTCTCGGAGAAGCTCTTCGGCATCGATGAATCCGTGAATCCAGACGCCATCGAAATCTACGTCTACCGCTTGAGAAAGAAGCTCGAAGGCAGCGGCGTGGCGATCGTCACGCTGCGCGGACTGGGCTATCTGCTCGAAGTGAAGTCGGACGCGGCACCGCCTGCCGCATGATCCGCACGTCTGACGTCGCCCTCCATGTCGCAACCTAACCTTCGCCGTCAACTGGCGCTCTGGCTATTATTCCCGCTGCTTGGGTTGCTCGCGCTCGATACCTGGCTGACCTATCAGCGCGCGATGAGCGCGGCCAATTCGGCGTTCGACCGGTCGCTGGAGTTTTCGATCAAGTCGATTCGCGAGGGCACACAACTGATCGACGGAGAAGTGCAGGTCAATCTGCCGTATCTCGCGCTGGAGATGTTCGAATCGGATCGCGGCGGCAAGATTTATTACGTGATTCGTGAAGCGGGCGGCCGCGCGGTGACGGGCTATCACGATCTGCCGATGCCTCCCGGACGACTCGTGCCCGGGCCATATCACGCCGTGTTCTACGACGCCACGTATCGCGGCGAGACGCTGCGCATGGGGGCACTGCAACTGCCCGTGCATGACGTGCCGAACGCGCAGACGCGTGTTGTGTGGATCGTCGTGGGTGAGACGACGGAGTCTCGCCACGAACTGGCGCGTCAGATTCTTACGGGCGCGCTGCAGCAGGAGGTGCTGCTCGTTGTGTTGGCGCTTGCCATCGTCTGGCTGGGCGTGACGCGTGGGCTGCGGCCGCTGAATCGGCTGTCCGCCAAGGTGGCGGCGCGCGATGAAGACGACACGACGCCGCTCGACAATGTCGATCTGCCGACCGAGGTCAAGCCGCTCGTCGAATCCATCAATCAGTATGTGGGCCGCGTGGGCCGCATGCAGGCCTCGCGGCAACGGTTCTTCGCCGACGCGGCGCACCAGTTGAAAACCCCGCTCGCCATCATTCAGGCAGAGTCCGAACTCACGCTCAGGGAATCGCTCAGTGCCGGGGCGCGTGAGCGTGTGGAGCGACTCAACCATGCGGTGAAGCAGGCCGCGAAGAGCGTTCGGCAACTGCTGTCGCTGTCGCGTCTGGAGGCGGAAGGCGGCCCTCCGGTGGCGATGGTGTCGCTACGGCTGGACGATTTGGCGCGCAGCGTGGCCCTCGACTGGTCGCCGGTGGCGCGCTCGCGCGGGATCGATCTGGGTTTTGAGCATGACGGGCCGGTGCCCGTGGTGGCGCAGCGCGAGTTGCTGTCCGAGTTGTGCGGCAATCTCATCGATAACGCCATTCGTTATGCCGGCGACGGTGCTGTCATTACGGTGCGCACCTGGTGTGATGGCGATGTGCCGGTGCTGCAAGTCATCGACAACGGCCCCGGCATTCCCGAGTGCGAGCGTGAGGCGGTGTTCGAGCGTTTCTATCGCCGCGAGCACGATGGGTCGGCCCCGCAAGCGGTCCAGACGGCGGATGGTTCCGGGCTGGGACTTGCCATCGTCAGGGAAATCGTTCGAATGCATCGTGCCGATGTGTCGCTCGGCGATGCGCCCGGTGGCGGACTCGAGGTGACGGTGCGATTCCCAGCCAGTGACGGCGCTCACTCCCGCCTGGAAGGAAATTCCTGATTTCGTCATATTTTGGGAAGAGATTTGCCTGAAACGTCCGGTCAACGGGGGATTTCGCAAGCCTTTTCTCGTTTGTGGCGCGTACGATCGATGCACTTTTTATCCGAGGCCGATCATGCGCGAGAGAGAACCGCTCCATTACTTCGATTACGCGGCCACGACGCCGGCGGATGCCGCCGTAATTGCCGCAATGGCCGATTGTCTCGGCGTGGACGGTGTCTTCGGTAACCCAGCCTCCAGTTCGCATGCGGCGGGCGTGAGTGCGCGCCGTCTGGTGGAGCGCTCGCGGGCCCAGGTGGCGGCACTCATTGGTGCCGAGGCGGCCGAGATCGTGTGGACGTCCGGCGCGACCGAATCGAACAATCTCGCACTCAAAGGCTATGCGGAACGCGGGCAGTCGCGCGCACATTTCGTGACGAGCGCGCTCGAACACAAGGCGATTCTCGACACGATGGCGTGTCTGGCATCGCGCGGCGCATCCGTCACGTATCTGACGCCGTCGGCCACCGGCGAGATCACCGCCGATGCCGTGGCGGCGGCACTGCGGCCCGACACCGGACTGGTGTCGGTCATGCTCGTCAATAACGAACTCGGCACGCTGACCGACGTGGCGGCCGTCGCGAAGGTGGTGCATGCGGCTGGGGCGTTGCTGCATGTCGATGCGGCGCAGGCGCTTGGCAAGACCCCCATCGACGTCAAGACGATGGGCATCGACCTGATGTCGATGTCGGCGCACAAGGTCTACGGCCCCAAGGGCATCGGTGCCCTATACGTGCGCCAGGATGTCATGACGCGCATCGCCCCGCAGATGCATGGCGGCGGTCACGAGCGAGGCCTGCGCTCCGGCACGCTGGCGACGCATCAGATCGTCGGCATGGGCACCGCATGCGAACTCGCCATGCAGGCCATGACGACCGACAACGCGCGCATCGCGCAACTGAGTCGCCGCCTGCTCGATGGTGTGCTGGGACTCGGTGACATTGTGCACAACGCCGCGACGGCGCAGCGTATCCCTCATACGTTGAGCTTGACGGTGCGACATCCGGGTTTTGCTACGTTCATGCTCAACGGCAAGCTGGCCGTGTCGTCGACGTCGGCCTGCAACTCGGCGTCGGGGCAGCCGTCTCACGTGCTGAGTGCTATTGGTCTCGACAACGACGCCGCGAGCCGCACGGTGCGTGTGAGCCTCGGGCGCTTTACGACCGAAGCGTCGGTCGATTTCGTGACAGCGTGCTTCGAGCGTGTCGTCGGTCAGTGCCGGGCGTTGGCGGCCTGAGGGCGGGGTATCGAACACGCGTTGGCGCGGCCGAACCCGTCGGCGATTCAATACGACCGTGTCGGCTGCGGCCGGTCGCGATACCAGGCAGCGTCCCAGTCGTCATCGCGCAGGTAAGGCTTGGCGTCGAGTTTGGCGATGCGCGAAAGGATCCGACGCGCCGTCGGCGTCGCGCGCAGCAAAGCACGGGTGGTGTCGTCGAGATGGGCGATGATGTTCGCCACCGTGGCGCCGGCTTCGCCGATCGCCCGCTCGGGATCGTAGCTGCCCATCAAGTGCAGGAAATCGGTCGCTCGCTCGCCAAAGACTGCGGTGAAGATTTCCGGCGTTTCGAACAGCATCACCAACAGTGTCGGTGAGACGACCTCGATTTCGAACTGCTGCTTCGGTGCCGACAACATCAACCTTTCCTCCGCATACACCTCCAGATCGCTGATCAGCACGGGATTCGTCGTGTGGGCGTCGCGGATGAGCAGCGCCTGAAGGGGGTGTGTAGCGAGGACGTTCCTGGCGGTTGCCGGCGCATCACTGAGCGGCGACGGGAAAAAGAAGTGCGACGACGCGGAAATTTCGGGGGGCAGCCACGCGTTCAGAAAGTTCACGCTGTCCTGTGAGGGACAAATGATGTTCCGCATTTCCATCTGACTGTCTCCTTGGGTCGAACATTTCGTGAGGTGCTTGCCTTCCTCGACGCAGATTCGGAATTTGCGCTGCAGGGTCTGCGTGAAGTTTCGTCGATGGACACAGCGATCGATATCGTCGCCGGTCCAGCAAAGGATGGTCGCCGGTTTGGTGAAATTGACCCGTTGTTCCGCCGCTTCGGTGCATTCGCCGCTGGCGAACAGGCACCCGATCAGCGCGGCGGGACGGCGCGTCAGCTTCGCCTGGAGCGTTGCAATCGGGTCGGCGCCGATGCGCCGTTTGGTTCGACTGGAGGGGGCCGAATAGTCCTTGCATTCGACCATGGCCGCGATGCCCGCGGCGTAGATCACGCCGTCGATCTGCTCGAGGATCTTCTCATCGACGAACTTGACCGTATACGGCCACCTCACCGTCGCGCCGCCCAGCTCGAACCCCTTCAGTACGAGATATTCCAGCGCCTTGCCCGCGTCCCATCCAGGCGTGGCGCAGCGCTGGATGTCGCGCCACAACCCGGTGACGTCGTCCCAGTCGTACCCCCTGACGCGTTCGATGTATTCGCTGTCCGCTGCCATACCCGCTCTCCGTGAACCGGACACCGATTCTAGCGATGCGAGCGGCGGCGAAACGTCAATGCGCCGATTTATCGGAATGCGCCGATCCGGTTCGGCATTTCGGCGCAGCGAATGTCACGCATTGTGAGGGCTCGTGCTTCCTGATAGCATGTCGGCTGCTTCACGGAGATGGCATACCTCCGGCGTTCGTTGCGCAAACCGCCCCTCCCCGGGGCTGATGATGCCTGCAAGATCCTGGCGTGCCGGGAGGTTGCGGGCTATGCGCGCGAGCGTTTCTTTCATTCTCGGTAGTGTTCAGGCAATTTGTCGACGGCGTCGCTCGTCCCCCCTGTTGGACATCATGAAGATGTTTCAAGACTCCCCCGTGCGCGACTTGTTCGGCGTGCTGCCGCGCGCGGCACGCGCCAGTTCGCTCGCGGCGCTCGTCGGCATCATGGCCGGAAGTGCATCGGCCCTGTTTCTTGTCGCGCTGGATCTCGCGACCGAGACGCGTCTGGCTCACCCGTGGCTGCTCGGGCTGCTGCCCATCGCCGGCTTCGCGGTGGGCTGGCTCTATCTGCGGCTCGGCGCGAGCGTCGAAGCCGGCAACAATCTGCTGATCGACGAGATTCACGATCCGCGGCGTGTCGTGCCGTTGCGCATGGCGCCGCTGGTGCTGTTCGGCACGGTTGTCACGCATCTGGTCGGTGGGTCCGCCGGGCGCGAGGGCACGGCCGTGCAGATGGGCGGCGCACTGGCCGATCAGCTCACGCATGTCTTCCGTCTGTCCGGTGAGCAGCGTCGTGTGCTGCTGATGTCGGGCATCGCCGCAGGCTTCGCCTCGGTTTTCGGCACGCCGCTCGCTGGCGCCGTGTTCGGCCTGGAGGTGCTCGCCATCGGACGCCTGCGCTACGACGCCCTGTTGCCGTGCCTCGTCGCGGCGCTCGTGGGCGACGCGGTTACGCGCGCCTGGGGCGTGCATCACACCGTGTACACGATTGCGCCTGGCGCGTTCGCCGCGTCGCTGTCGATCACCGGGGCGCTCAGTGCCGCCGCCGCTGGGGTGTTGTGCGGACTCGCGGGGATGGCGTTCGCCCAGGCGACGCACGCCACGTCGGCCTTCATGAAGCGGCGTATCGCCTACGCTCCGCTGCGTCCATTCGCCGGCGGGCTGGTAGTCGCAGTGGCGGCCACAGTGCTGGGCACGCCGCAGTACCTCGGGTTGGGCATCCCGACCATCGTCGATGCGTTTCATACGTCGTTGCCGTGGTACGACTTTCTTGGCAAGGCGGTCTTCACCGTCGTCACGCTCGGCTCGGGCTTCAAGGGCGGCGAAGTCACGCCGCTGTTCTATATCGGCGCGACGCTGGGCAACGCCTTATCGCATGTGTTGACGTTGCCGGCGGCGGTGCTCGCAGGCGTCGGTTTTGTCGCCGTGTTCGCGGGTGCGGCCAACACGCCCATCGCCTCGACGTTGATGGCCATCGAGATTTTCGGCCCGCAGATCGGGGGCTATGCCGCGATTGCGTGCGTGCTGGCGTACCTGTGTTCGGGGCATACAGGCATCTATCGCGCGCAACGCGTCGGGTCTGGCAAGCACGGAGCCGTACCGGAAGGCGCGCGACTCGGCGACCTGCCCGCATGGCGCAAGACGCTCAAGGCTGGCGCCCGGCCAACCGACGACGCGCACCGCCCCTAAACGATGCCGTGCGCAAGCGTCGTGAGCGTGCGCGCGAACGCCGACGCGTTCTTCATCCCCTGATCTTCGTGGTTCGTATTGAAGAGGACGTGCGTGTCGTCGACGTTCGCGGCCAGTCGCTGGACGCGCGCCGAGATGTCGATCAACTCGCTCGCGCTGTACTCGTAGACGAAGCGTCCCGAGGAGGCGGCGATGCCTCGTCGGTTCCAGGCGGCGGCGTTGCGGCCATGAAGACGGACGACGCACAGGTCGTCGCGCGTCGTCGCCCAGACCGCAGGCACCGTGTTGTCGAATCCGTCGGGGCTGTCGACGATGGTGTGCGCCGCCCCCGTCTCGCGCAGCATGGCCAGCGTGGCGGCTTCGCGCGAGGGCGTGTCGAACCAGCTACGGTGACGAAATTCCACGGCGTGCCGTTCGCCATCGAGCCGTCGCGCGGTCTCGAAGACCAGGGCCCGCCCGGCGCGGTCGTTCTGCACCCGCGGGGAGAACTGGAAGTGAATGGCCGCCAGTTGCCCGCACTGACGCAACGGCTCGATGGCTTCGAGATAGCGTCGCCAGAGTTCGTCGCGAAGTTCCGCGGGGAGGTCGTGCGGCGCGAGCGATCCAAGCGACGCAAGCGGGCCCTCTGGCCCTGCGTTTGCGTCGTCCCCCGCACCCAGCGCCTGCGCGATATCGCGCGGCAGTGCCGCGCGCGGCGTCGTATGGCCGGTGAACGCCCGAAATGCCTTGATGTGAAAGCGAAACGACGGGGGCGTGCGTTGCGTCCAGCGCCATGCCATGGCGGCGTCGGGTAGCCGGTAGTAGCTGCTGTCGACCTCGACCAGATCGAACTGCGACGCGTAATGGCGCAGCCGCGCCTCGGGCGTATCGACGCCCGGCGGGTAGAAGCGTCCGCACGCAATGAGCGTCGGATCGGTCCAGGACGATGTGCCGGTACGAATCGTCATGAGGTAGGTGAGTGGGCCGTCAGACGGGCGACAGCCGGAATTCGTCTCAATTTCCGAAGGGACTCGATGGGCGTCGAAGCCATCGTTATAATGTATAAATATACAGTACTCGATGAGCGTACTTGCGGGCCACGGCCCGTCTTTTCGTGGCGCTCCCAGATCTCGCATGTCCGAACAGCCGACCGCCCCCGCCCGCGATCCGTGGGCCGAACTCAACGACCGCCAGCGCGAAGCCGTCGACTATGGTGTCGGTGACGATGGCGCGCCCGGCGGGCCATTGCTCGTCATCGCCGGCGCGGGCTCGGGCAAGACCAGCACGCTTGCGCATCGCGTCGCCAACCTCATCGTTCGCGGGGCCGACCCCAACCGTATCTTGTTGCTCACTTTCTCGCGTCGCGCCGCCGGCGAAATGGAGCGACGCGTGGGCGCGGTGCTGCAAAAGGTGCTGGGGCTGGCGTCGTCGCAACCGCCGTCGCTGCCGTGGGCCGGCACGTTTCACGCCATTGGCGCTCGCATTCTGCGCGATGTGGCAACGCGCATCGGCCTGTCGGAAGCGTTCACCATTCACGACCGCAGCGATGCCGAAGATCTGCTGGGCCTTGCGCGCCATGACCTCGGCTTTTCCGCCACGCAGTCGCGCTTCCCGCTCAAGGGCACATGCCTCTCGATCTATTCGCGCGTGGTGAACAGTCAGGCACCGCTTGCGGAAGTGCTCGCGAAGCATTTCCCGTGGTGCGCGCAATGGGAGGCGCAGCTCAAGACGCTCTTCGGTGCCTACGTCGACGCGAAGCAAGCGCAACACGTTCTCGATTACGACGATCTGCTGCTGTACTGGGCCGAGACGATGAGCGCGCCGGAACTCGCGCGCGAACTGGGCGAGCGCTTCGACCACGTGCTCGTCGACGAATACCAGGACACCAATCGGCTGCAGGCGCAGATCCTGCTCGCGATGAAGCCCGACGGACGCGGCCTCACCGTCGTGGGGGATGATGCGCAGTCGATTTATGCGTTCCGCGCGGCCACCATCCGAAACATCCTCGACTTTCCCGGGCAATTTGCCGAGCCCGCCCATGTGGTCACGCTCGAGCGGAATTACCGTTCGACACAACCGATTCTCGATGCGTCCAATGCCGTGATCGCCGAGTCGAACGAGCGCTACGCGAAGGCATTGTGGACCGATCGGCAATCGACGCATCTGCCGCAACTCGTCAATGTGAGCGACGAGTCGGGGCAGGCCCGCTGGGTGGCGGATCAGGTGCTGGCGCAACGTGAGACCGGCACCCGATTGATGCAGCAGGCGGTGCTGTTCCGCACCGGTAGCCATAGCGCGGCGCTGGAGCTGGAACTCACACGCCGCAATATCCCGTTCGTGAAATTCGGCGGCTTGAAGTTTCTCGAAGCGGCGCACGTCAAGGATATGTTGTCGATCCTGCGTTGGGCGCACAACCCGGCCAGCCGCTTGTCGGGGTTTCGTGTGGCCCAGTTGATCCCCGGAATCGGGCCCGTGAGCGCCACCCGATTGCTCGACGCCATGTCGGCCTCCGCCATGCCCGCGCAGGTGCTCGCGGACTTCAAGCCACCGTCGGCGGCCGCTGCCGATTGGCGCGCGTTCGTCGACGTCTTCATCGCGTTGCACGACACGCGGCTGTCATGGCCGGCCGATGTCGATCTGGCGCTGCGCTGGTATGCGCCGCTGCTGACACAACGCTTCGACGACGCGGCCGTGCGCCAGGCGGACCTCGAACAGCTCGCCCGCATTGCGGGTACGTATGGGTCGCGTGAGCAGTTTCTGACCGAATTGACGCTCGATCCTCCCGACGCCACGAGTGCGCAATCCGGCCCGCCGTTGCTTGACGAGGACTACCTGATTCTGTCGACGATCCACAGTGCGAAAGGGCAGGAGTGGCGTTCGGTCTATGTGCTCAACGTCGTCGACGGCTGCATTCCGTCGGACATGAGCACGGGCGACGACGAGGACATCGAGGAAGAGCGTCGCCTCTTGTATGTGGCGATGACGCGCGCGAAGGAATCGCTGCAATTGGTCGTGCCTCAGCGGTTTTACGTGCATCAGCAAACGGGAATGGGCGATCGCCACGTGTACGGCACGCGCAGCCGTTTCGTCTCCGACACGATGTTGCCGCTGTACGAAATTCTCCCGAAGCCGCGCGAGGGCGAGGTGCTGCGGGGGCCGGTGGGCGACGTGGCGGTGCACATCGACGTCGCTCGCAAGCTTCGCAACGCGTGGTCTTGAGCACAAGGTTCGCGAACCAGGCACCCAGATGGCTTTTCGAGCGGGCGGCGCTGTTCGCGTGCGCCCCGGCGGCCACGCATCGTCAGGTCGTCGCCAGCTTGTCGCCGGGCGCGCATCAGGTATAGTCGCCGCATCGGCGGCGGTGCAGCGCTTACTGCCGCCATGTAAGTTTCGCAAAGCTTTGTCGAGACGGATGCGGGGGAACGCGAATGCAATGGCTGGTGAACCAAATGACGTTGATGCCGACGGGGCTGTTGCTTGTCAGCATGGCCATCGGCACAGCGCTGCTCGCCGTGGCCGTCGCGTGGCTGGCGCGTGTCTGGCTGTTCGATCGATTAGCCGATCCGTCCGAGGTGCGCGGCACGGTATCCGATGTCGTCCACGGTAGCCTGCTCGCATTCATCGTTTTCGTGCTCGCCCATGTGTTGACCGACGTGCGCGCCAACCTCGGCCATGCGGACGATCAGGCGCTGCGCGAGGCGTCGGTGGTCCGACGTCTCGATCGAGAACTCAAGGCGGTTGGCGACAGCGACGCGCAGGCGGCGCGTGTGTTGCTGCGCAGCTACGTGACGTCCGCCGTCACCGACGAATGGAAGACGTTGAGCACCGCCGACCCGGATCTGTCGCCCGTGACCGAAGCGGCATTGACGGCGTTTGTCGGGGCTACGCGTCGGGTGGTCGCGAAACACGAGGACAGCGCCAGTTCGATCCGGACCTTGCTCGATCGGTTGGAGGAGGCCCGCCAAGGACGTTTCGAAAACTCGACGAAAACCGTGCCCGACGTGTTCTGGTGGGTCATCGCGCTCTTCATGCTGGCGGCGATGGCGATGAACGGCCGGTATCCGGGCTCGTGGAAAAGTAATTTCATCATCGCGATCCACATGGGCGCGATCGGGATGGTGATCGCGTTGATCGTCAACCTCGATGAGCCGTTCCGTGGCGCTTCAGGCATCTCGCCCGCGCCGCTCGCGAAATCGGTTGGGATCGCGGTGCCGCGCTGACGCGGAACTTCAACGAGCATTTTTTGCCCGACCGTATCCGGTTGTGGTCAGCAGGAGAAGAGAACGATGGTATCGAATATGTCCGCGCCGTCGGCCGAATCCACGCCGGAAATCGAGGCGTTCCGCCCGGGCGTCTACCGTCATTACAAAGGCAATTGTTATCTCGCGCTAGGTGTCGCCCGCGCCGATGAGACCGATGAGCCGGTGGTCGTCTATACGCGGCTGTACCCGCGCGAAGGGCTACCCATGAGCACCCGTCTGTTGCGCATCTGGAATGAACCGGTGGAGACGGACAGCGGTTCGGTGCCGCGCTTCACGTACATCGGCCACACGACGCCTGCTGCCTGAGCCACGGCGCCTCGCTCGCTTTGCGACGCCCGCGGCAAATCACATGAACGACTGGCATTTCGCCCTTATCAGGACACCCCCTCATGACGCTGCGCCCCCCGATGTCCCATCACACCATTGACGCTTCGCGCTCCCGCCCGGCAACGGTCGACAGGCAAGCGCTCCGCATCCCCGACGTGGGGGACGCGACATTGGCGTCGAAACCCGCCCCGCGCAATCTGCGCCGGTGGTGGGCCTTGTTCGCCATTCTCCCGTTCGTGACGTCGGTGTCAGGGTGCGGATTGATGGCTGCCCCCTGCCGGGTGGCGTCGGCGGGGCTGAAGATCATTCCGGGGGTTGGGGGCGTGCTGGCCACGCCGACGGACGCGTGTGCGGCCGCTATCGACTGAGCGCGCTGGGTCATGACCGCGCCGGACGGTCGAGCGAATTCCGGCCGCGCAAAAAAAGAAAGCCCGCGAATGGCGGGCTTAATCCATATCAGGAGGAGACATGGAGGAGACGAATTCAGTATAGGACGCTGTGTTGCGACGCACCATATGTAATTTTACGTAGTTACCCGCATGTTGCACATATGCAACACAAAATAACAACAATAAAATCAGCTACTTATCGCTGCCATCCATCAATCTCTCTGCTTTTTCGACCCAAAATTTCGAGGCATCCTTCTAATTATTGTGCGTGCGCACGCTTTCTCGTCGACATGAGGTCGAGGACGAATGGCACCGAATCGCGGAGCGACGGATTGACGGTCGCATCGTGATCGAGCCCTTCGTACGTACGCACCAGGGTGGTGGTTCCCGCTTGGGCCACATCGCGCGCAAACGCTTGTTGCATGATGACCGGCACGTCGATGTCGTTCATGCCCATGCCGATGAACACGGGATGCTTGATATGCAGCGTCGGGTAGCGCAGTGACGGCGTCTGGTTGTCGAGCAGCTTCTGGATATCCGGCTGCATGCTGTTGCCCGCATTCAGGCCGGCGGCCGTGGAGTGATCGGTCAGTTCGTCGATGCAAAGCGTGCGGGCTTCGTTCAGTACAGGCAACGCCTGCGGTGAGAAGTAGCGCGACGCCTGCATCGTCGGATCGCGGTCGGCTGCCGACAGGAACAGGTACATCGCGTACGGAATCTTCGGATCCGGCGCGCCCGGATCGGGTTGGCTCGCGAACAGCATGGCGGCCGACGTCTGCGCGTTGAAATACGGCGTGCCCGTGAGCACGGTTGCGATCACTTTGACGTCAGGCGCGTATTGCGGCTGATAACCGGCGGCCGAGAACGCCGCGTGCGCGCCCTGCGATTGCCCGACGAGGACGACGCGGTTCTGCAACGGGAAGACGCTGCGTGCAGCCAGCAGGCTGTCGAGCACGCTGTAGGCTTGCGCACGCGAATTCAGATAGTGGTGCAGCCCGGGCGAGCCCAGACCCGCGTAATCGGGGGCCACGATCGCGAAGCCGAGCGAGAGCCATGTGCCCAGATATTGCATGTCGCGCTGGCTGCGCACATTGAGCGACGGCGCGCACGCGCTGGCGACGCCCACCGTACCGTGCGCCCACACAACGACCGGCCAGCCACCGGGCGGTGTCGGTCCTTTGGGAAGGAAGACGGCACCCGTGTCTTCTCGCGCTTCAGTGCCACCCACGCCATCGATGGAGCTGTAACGAATGCGGAATTGCTCGCCGGCTTCGGGCAAGCCGTGGTCGGCATCGAGCGGCTGCCGGTCGACGATAGCCCCGTGTGGAAGTGTGGCGGGCGCGGTTTCGGGCGTGATCGCGTGGGCCGCGCGGCCGATGACCAGACTGGCAAACAGGGCGGCGCTGATAAAGCGCCACAGGCGATGGAACATACTGAACTGTCCTCGTATTGAGTTGTGCTTCTGAAGCATGCGTGAGTGAAGCTCACGCGTCGCCCGCGGACCTGCTGCCATTGCCTTGCGTCGTATCCATGACGTTACGCCGTCGCCATTCAGATGTCTCGGGCGTTTCGGTGTTCCGTCGGCCGTGCTAGGGCCGATTTTCCTGCGATTGTGCGACGCTCGCCTGATCGGCGGCGTCCTGCCACGCGCGACGCGCCCGGCGCATGCGACGCAGCGCGAGCGACGACATCGTGATCCAGCCGAACGGACGCGGGTCGACAAGCATGCTCACGGCACGCGCGTAATCGAGCACCAGGCCCGGCGTCCACGCCATCGTCTCGGCCCGCTTGCGCAGTTGCGCGGCGACCCACAACTCGGGCGTGAGCCACAGACGTACGAACGTCCACCAGCCGGCATCCGCCCCGCCGGGCAGTTGACCCACGCGGCCTTCGATTGCGGCCTCGAGCGCCTTGGCCACACTGCTCGAGCAGTTGCGGTGCGTGAGGTTATAGGTGGCGTCCTGACGGTAAGCCTGCCAGAACGTGCCTAGCTGACGCGGGCTGTAATTGCGAATACGCACCTTGACGGTGGACGCGCACCAGGCCTTCGATTCCGTTGCATAGTCCGGCTGGAACACGCCGGGGACGTCATTCTCGCGCGTGGCGCGCAGCAGTTGCCCGAATTGATCCGGAGAACGGTCGATTTCCTTGGCGGGATACAGACTCACATACACGCCTTCGTGACTCTCCAGCGCGGCGTGACCCGTCGAGATCACACCATTCCCGTCGACGGCGGCGATATAACGATCGATGACCGGGTGACGGCGCGCCGGGGCCTTGGACGAGCCCGATGGCGTCCAGACGTGCACCGTCAACGCGGGTTCGCCGTCGGCGGGTGGGCCCTCCCAGCGCGGTGCGCGGGGACGATTCCTCCACAAGCCGCGTTTGTCGCTGGGGCTGCCGAGAACCTGCTCGACGCGGAAGTCGCGGCGCAGGCGCCGCGCGCGCATGGCGAGGACCAGTAAGTTCCACCCGGTGAACGCGAGCCCCAGCCCGATGGCGTAGGGCAAGGTGCCCTTGTAGTGCGTCGGATACGGCTGATAGAAGAAGATCGCCACGGCAATCTCGACCAATCCGCCCGCCGTGGCCCACATCCAGCGCGGATACCGCACGACATAGGCCGCCACGCATTGCAGCAGCCCATCGGCGAGGAATAGCGTACCGAACAACATCGACAGCCAGAAGTTACCGTGCTGTTGATGAAAGAAGAGCACCAGCAACGCGGCGAGGGTAAAGGTGCCGCCCTTGAGTCCGCGCACGATGCGCTGGCCGCCAACGCCGATGCTGACGATGGCCAGCGTCGCCAGGCCTTCGAGCAGCAACAGCCAGGCGAACACGTTGAGCGGGAAGTGCACCACCCCGTCGAGGGCATCGACGATCAGCGCCAGCCCGAAAGCGAAGAAAATTGCCCCGATCCAAATCAGGGCGAGGGCGCGGCGGCGCAAGTAATCGACGCCGAGCAACAGCAATATCAAGCGTACCAACGCAGGGTCTCCATCGCATGCGCCTGTCCGCGAAACGTGACACGGCGCGCAGCCCGAATGCGTAACGATTGGGGATGTGGCTGATTTTGACGCTATCTTAGCGTGTGAACCGTGACAGACCAAAAACAAAGGCGGCGCGCTCCTTTCAGGGCGCGCCGCCTGTTGTGGCGGGCGATACTCGCAGCGCCCCGAGAGGCACGGCGAGTGTTGGCCGACTCAGTCCTTCTTGCTTTCGAGCTGCGGCAGGGCGTCGCCGCTCGATGCGGTGAGCAGACCGGCCTTGGCATAGGTCATGAGCTTCTCGCGCGTGTCGACGATGTCGAGCGTGCGCATCGTGAGCTGGCCGATACGGTCGAGCGGCGTGAACACCGAGTCCCCCTTTTCCATCGTCAGACGCTCGGGCTTGTACGTCAGGTTCGGCGACGTCGTGTTGAGCAGCGAGTAATCGTTGCCGCGACGCAGCTCGACGGTCACTTCGCCGGTCACGGCACGTGCCACCCAGCGCTGTGCCGACTCGCGCAGCATGATGGCTTGCGGGTCGAACCAGCGGCCCTGATACAGCAGACGGCCGAGGCGGCGGCCATTCTCGCGATATTGCTCGATGGTGTCTTCGTTGTGGATGCCGGTGACCAGACGCTCGTACGCGATGAACAGCAGCGCGAGGCCCGGGGCTTCATAGATGCCACGGCTCTTGGCTTCGATGATGCGGTTCTCGATCTGATCGCTCATGCCCAGGCCGTGACGGCCGCCGATGCGATTGGCTTCCTCGAACAACTCGACGGCGCTCGCGAACGTCTTGCCATTGAGCGCCACCGGCTGGCCTTCTTCGAAGCGCACGGTGACTTCTTCGGCCTTGATCGCGCAGTCGTCGCGCCAGAACGGCACGCCCATGATCGGCTGCACGATCTTGATGCCCGAATTCAGGTGCTCGAGGTCCTTGGCTTCGTGCGTCGCCCCCAGCATGTTCGAGTCCGTCGAATAGGCCTTCTCGACCGACATCTTGTAATCGAAGCCGTTGGCGATCAGGAATTCCGACATTTCCTTGCGGCCGCCCAGTTCGTCGATGAACGTCTGGTCGAGCCACGGCTTGTAGATTTGCAGGCCCGGGTTGGTCAAGAGACCGTAGCGGTAGAAGCGCTCGATGTCATTGCCCTTGTACGTGCTGCCATCGCCCCAGATATTGACGTCATCTTCCTTCATTGCCGCGACGAGCATCGTGCCCGTGACGGCGCGGCCGATCGGCGTGGTGTTGAAGTACGTGACGCCGGCGGTCGAGATGTGGAACGCGCCCGATTGCAGAGCGGCGATGCCCTCGGCCACGAGTTGCGCACGGCAGTCGATCAGACGGGCGTTCTCGGCGCCGTAACCCATGGCGCGGCGCGGGATTTCGTCATAGTCGGGTTCGTCCGGCTGACCCAGATTGGCCGTGTAAGCGTACGGAATCGCGCCCTTTTGGCGCATCCAAAGCAGCGCAGCGCTGGTGTCGAGACCGCCCGAAAAGGCGATGCCGACCCGTTGTCCCGTGGGAATGTGTTGCAGAATCGTGGTCATCGGCGTGGAAAAGCTGGGTTTTTAACCTGTCAAGTATCCCCGTCCGGGCTATGGATGGTCAAGTCTGACGGCCGATTCCCGTGCGTCGGGACGCCAAACATTGCGCAAAAGGTCACCATTGAGTACCGGCCACGCTACATGCGGACGACAGGAAATCGGAAAACGCGCGAATCACGAGCGATGCCTGTCGATGCTGCGGATAGACCACGTGGATCGCCGACGGGGCGGGCGCGAACGCGTCGAGGACCGTGACCAGCCGCCCACTCAGCAAGGCGGGCGCCACGATGAACACCGGCAGCCACGTGATGCCGAGCCCGGCCACGGCGGCGTCACGTGCCAGTTCGCCATTGTTCACGCGCAGGCGACCGGTCACCGGAATTTCGACCGGATGACCGTCTCGCGTGTACGTCCAGCTCACGCGCTGGCTATGCCCATAGGGCAGCAGGGCGTGCTCGCGCAGCGCTTCCGGCGTTTGCGGCGCATCGTGCGCCTCCAGATACCGCGGGCTGGCGCAGGTCACCATGCGCATGGGCGCGACCGCCCGGCCGATCAGCGACGAATCGGCCAGTGCACCGATGCGCACCGCCACGTCGTAGCCTTCGCCGATGATGTCGACGGTGCGGTCGTTGAGTTCCAGCTCGATGGTGACGTCCGGATAGGTCGTGAGAAACGACGGAATGACCGACCCGAGAAACATCGTGCCGAATGACATGGGGGCGGAGACCCGCAGATTGCCACGCGGGCGCTCCCCTTGACTGCTCACGGCGAGGTTGGCCGCCTCCACGTCGTCGAGAATGCGCCGCGCGCGCTCGTAATAGACGCGGCCGAGGTCCGTGACCGCGAGTCGCCGCGTCGTCCGCAACAACAAACGCACGCCAAGCGCCTGCTCCAGCGACGAGATACGGCGGCTCACGAACTGTTTCGATAGGCTGAGCTTCGCCGCCGCGCCCGTGAAGCTCATGGCATCGACCGCAGTGACGAAGATCCGCATGTCGTCGAGTAAATCCATCCGCAAGCTCCCAGTCATAAGAAGATCCAGGTGACAACGAGGGGATTCGCCCCAGCATTGTCACCCGGTAGCCGACAATCTTAGCCGAGATGACGCGCGACTGACCTATCGAAGCGCCAATCGCAGTCCCAGCAGGATCGCGGCCGTGCCTGCGACGGCGAGCGCCGTGGGACGATGGCCGAAGATGCCCCAGTCGAGCAGCGCCGTCACTACGGGCACCAGATAGAACAGGCTGGTGACGGTGACGAGATTGCCCGTCGCGATCATGCGGTAGAGCAGCAGCGTCGCGCCGACCGAAATCACGAGCGCCATATAGAGCAGCGGCAGCCAGAAACCGAGCGACGCGTCGACGTGCCACGGTTGCGTGGGCACGACGAGCAACGCCAGCGCGAACCCGACCGCGTATTGCAGCGGCAGTACGTCGAGCGGCGTTTGTCGCGAGCCTTTCTGCGCGAGGGTACCCAGCGTCATGCACGCCAGCGCGGCCAGCGCCCACAGCGAGCCCGCCGCCGACAACCGCGCCGACATCAGGCTTTGCGCGACGACCAGTGCGAGACCGGCGAGAGCGAGCGCAAGTCCGGTGAGACGTCGCGCGCTATGCGCCCGCTCCAGCGCCACCAGCGTGAGAATCGGCTGCACGCCCAGCACCGTGGCGAGTGCGCCGGGCGTGACGCCGTGCGAGAGCGCCAGCAGGTACGCCGCCTGATAGCCGCCAATGAGCAGCACACCGGTGCCCGCCACCTGCCACCGGGTGTTCGCGGCCGGCCACCATTGACGGCGCGTCAGTGCGATGAGTGTGAGCGCAGCCAGCGCCACCCCCAGTCGAATGACGAGAAACGCAAACGCCGACGCATGCGCCAGCCCCCATTTGGCAGCCAGTGCGCCGCCGCTCCAAAGCAGGACAAACAAGAGCGTCGCGCCGTGCCGGCGCCACGCGAGACCTTCTGATTGCATCGATCTTCCCCTGAACAGGATGTCCAGCCTGCCGGGCGCGACGTCAATGAAAACGGCTCAAGAACGCCGCTCCCCGTGACGCGACGCCGTCGCCGACACGGCATGACACAACGTCACGGCGTTCGACGCACGATGCGCTGACAGGCGGATCGAAACTGAAATTCGAATGAAAAGGTGTTGTGCCGGGCGACGAACGCCCGGCGCGCCAACCGTGGCGTCAGGCCACGATGCCGGTATCGGCGACTGCGGCAGCGACCACCCCAGCGGGCGGTGCCACGCCGGCCGGCGGGGGAGGCGCGACTGCTGCAAAACGTCCGCGCAGACGTGCACCCACCGCGCGTTGCGGCGGTGCTACGGCAAGTCGAAGGGACGTGTGAACAGTCATGGATCGATGAGGAGAAGAGAGGCGCCCGTCACTCGACGGGCGTGGGCACACTTTACACGCAGCGAACCCTTGCGGCAAGCGCGAGGCGAACCCGAGGTGAGCCTGAAGTGAGCCCGAGGTGAGCCCGAGGCGAATGGGGTGTGAGCGCGCAGTATCAAGCGGTTGGCCATGCGCCCGTGCGTTCGACGCTCGGTGACGTCTCGCCATCGCGCCACGCGGCCGGCAGCGCGCCATGCACGCGCCGAACCTCGCGCACCCGCATGCGCACAAGCCGCTGTGCGCCGGCGAAGCCGCTCGTCGTTTCGTCCTGCCAAAGAATTTCCGCGTCGCCTGCCACGTGCAGAAAGTCGCCCGACGCAAAGTCGACGAACACCAGTCCCGCCCTCGGATTGGCGTGCAGATTGCCCAGCGTGTTGTAGTAGGCGTTGCCACGGAAGTCGGGCCACGTCAGCGTGTTGGCATCGTCGACACGCACGAAGCCCGGCTTGCCGCCGCGATGCGAGACGTCCGTACCGGCGCTGCGCTCGGTCGCGCCGTCGCCCGCGTAATGCGTGGCGATGAAGAACGTGTCGGCGCTCGCGATCTGCCATTGCGCATCGTCGTCGAGCGATGTCCGCGGCGGCTCGGCCAGTGCCCGTCCCGCGTGCGCTTGCGGCGTGATGTCGCGTTTGTGGATGTACTGCGGGCAGTTGCCGAAGCTCTGCGCAACGCGAATCGCAAAGCCCTGCGCATCTGCGTCGACGACCTGTCCGTTCACACGATTCCGGCGGCGTGTCGACGGCTCGAGCCCCAACACGCCCACCGGCGCGCCTGGCGTCACGGCGCCGTACAAAGGATCGGTGGCGGGCGGCAAGGCATTCACCCGCAGCAACGTCGGCTCCGGCGCCTGGGCGAAGCCGGGCGTGCCGCTTAACAGCGTTGCCCAGGGTTGCCCCCGCGCGTCGAGCGCACCCACGACCAGAAACGGCAACTGGGCGAAGAACTGACGATGCTGATCGGGCATCGCGCTGCGGATCACCCGCGCCCCGATATCCGCTATCGCTTCACGCGAACCGGCCAGTGTCTGCACGGCGAGTTCGCCTGTATGGAACGGTGACGTGGGGACCGAAGGGGATTCGGACGTATTCATGATGTCCTCCCGAGGCTCAGGCGGCGTTCAGGCCGCAAGCGCTCGACACCATCGGCACGAAGCGCGGCAACGCGGCGACACGGGCCAACCACGCAAGCACGGCCGGATACGGTTCGAGCGGGACGTTGCCCTCGGGCGCATGCGCGAGATACGTATAGCACGCCACGTCGGCAATCGTTGGCGTGTCGCCGGCGAGAAACGGCGTCGCCTGCGGTGCCGACAGATGGGCTTGCATGCGCGACAGGAGGAGTGTGGCGCGCTCGATCATCGCCGTGGCGTCGATGGGACGCTTGAACACGACAACCACGCGCGCGGCCGCCGGTCCGAAGGCCAGATCGCCGGCGGCCACCGACAGCCAGCGCTGCACCGCGGCGGCCGTCAGGGGGGCACGGGGCAACCAGGTCCCGTGCGCATCGTAGCGACTTGCGAGGTAGACGAGAATCGCATTCGAATCGGCGATCACCTGCCCGTCATCGTCGATCACGGGTACTTGCCCGAACGGGTTGAGCGCAAGAAACGCCGGTTGCTTTTGCTCCCCCGTCATCAGGTCGATGTCGATGGTCTCGTATGGCAGATCCAACAGGTGCAGCATCAGTTCGACACGATGGCAATGGCCTGACAGCGCATGCCGATACAGGCGAATCGGACGCGTTGGGCGCAAGGACGGCTCGGGTGAGGGGGCATGCGTTTCGGCGGGGTGGGCCATGAGATGTCTCCGGTGGTGAGCGAGGCCGCGTGAGTCCTGCGCTCAGGCGTGTCACGCGATGCACCGATTTTCCATCAAGCCGATTTCCGGATAAATGCCGCAGAGCTGATTTGACTGCTCCAATATTCGGAGTAATGATGTGCGGTATGGATAAACTTCGTGCCATGCAGACGTTCGTCGCCATCGTCGATCAGGGCAGCCTGAGTGCGGCGGCGCGCGCGCTCGACTCCTCCCTCCCGGCGGTCGTGCGCACGCTGGCGGCGCTCGAGACATCGCTCGATGTCCGGCTGCTCAATCGCACCACGCGCCGTATCGCGCTCACTGAAGAGGGGCGGACGTATCTCGACACGTGCCGTCAGATCCTGAGCGAACTCCAGGAGGCGGAAGCGCGACTGGCGGCGCGGCACGAGGCGCCGAGCGGCACACTCGTGGTCACGGCGCCGGTGCTGTTTGGACAGTTGCACGTCGCGCCCGCGCTATATCGCTTCCTGCGCGCGTATCCGGCCGTCAAATGCCGTCTGTTGCTCAACGATCGCGTGGTGAATCTCTGGGAGGAAGGCATCGACGTCGGGATTCGCATCTCGCCGCTGGACGACTCCACACTCGTTGCGCAAAGCCTCGGGGCCATTCGTCGCGTGGTGGTGGCGAGTCCGGCGTGTCTGGCCGAGCAGGGGGAAGTGAAGCACCCGCGCGACCTGGCGGGCAAAAATTGCATCCGCTCGCATGGTGGCGGCTTCGGACAGTGGCGGTTCTGGGAGGGCGGACGCGAATTCGTCGTACCGGTCGACGGCAATCTCGAGGTCAGCCATGGCCTCACGGCCATTGACGCGTGCCTGGGCGGAATGGGCTACGGCTGCTTCCTCTCGTATCAGGTCGCCGCGCCGATGGCCGACGGCCGTCTGGTACGCGTGCTCAAGGACTACGAAGGACCGGCACGGCCGGTCAATATCGTGTATCCCCACGCGCGACTGTTGCCATCGCGCACGCGCGTGTTCGTGGAATGGATGAAGCGGGAGTTGCGCGACGTGTCGATGCGATGAACAAAAGAACGCGGAAAGCGACAGTGCCGCTTCCCGCGTAAAAAGCCCACCGACGCCAATCGGCGGACCGCTTCGTTCGTTCTAGGATCAGTCGTCGTCGCCGTGACGCCAGCCCCAGCCGCGGTGGTGGCCGCGATCGTGACGGTCTTCCCAGCGGCGATCACGCCAGTCGTCCCAGCGGTCGCGACCGTAGTAGACAACCGGACGCGGGGCTTCGTACATGGGGCGCGGCTGCACATAGACAGGCTGCGGTGCCACATAGACCGGCGGCGCTTCAATCACAGGGGCGGGCAACCCCAGATAGACACCAACATCCACATGGGCCGACGCGGCGCTCGACGCGACAGCGGCGACAGCGCCGAGGGCAGCGACGATAAGAATGCGTTTCATAATGTCCTCCGGAGGCGCTCGCAGGTCGATGCATCATTTGATGACATGGTGCGACTGCGTGCGCGTGGGCAATGAAGCCAGTGAGTCGGATCGATTCGCGAAGGCGGTGCAAGCCGGGAAGCATTCCCATCCTGATGCCTTTCGTCGAACCGTTGAAGCCAGTGTATCGATGACCCCGCGCGGCAGGTGCTACCAGTTTGTCGGGGATGTGTCGTTTTGTAACGCGGGCGATGGTCTTCGCGCGGTCGCGGAAAAAACAAAAGGCGTTACGCGAAAAACGCGCAACGCCTTGTGCTTTTGATTCGTTGGTAGGCTCGATTGGACTCGAACCAACGACCCCCACCATGTCAAGGTGGTGCTCTAACCAGCTGAGCTACGAGCCTAGAAAGACCGCGAGTATAGGGGGAATTCCGGAACCTGACAAGTGTTTCGCGCGATATCGTCGAAAAAAGTTTCGAGCGCGCTCATTCGCCGCGTTTCGCCGTGCCGCGCCTGGGCTTGATCCGTACCCAGAGGCTCTTGTTCCCACCGCTGCCCGTGCGCTGCTCGACGTCGAACAGGCCGATGGTCGCCACGAGGTCGCTCAGCTTGCCGAAGCCATAATTGCGCGAGTCGAAGTCCGGCGCCTGTTTGGCGATATGGCTGCCGATGGGGCCAAGACTCGCCCAGCCGTCCTCGTCCGACACGCCGGTCACCGCGTTACGCAGCAGCCGCACGAGGCGCGTGTCGCGCTTCAGGTCCGACGCGCTGCGGCGCTTGCGCGGCGCCGGGGCTTCGTCGCCGTCCGGCTCGTCGTCCTGACGCAGCAATTCCGTGTAGATGAACTTGTCGCAGGCCGTGACGAACGGCTGCGGCGTCTTGCGCTCGCCGAAGCCGTACACGATCAGTCCCTGCTCACGAATGCGCGAGGCGAGCCGCGTGAAATCGCTGTCGCTGGAGACGAGGCAGAAGCCGTCGAAGCGTCCCGTGTAGAGCAGATCCATCGCGTCGATGATCATGGCGCTGTCGGTGGCGTTCTTGCCGACGGTGTAGCGGAACTGCTGAATCGGCTGGATCGAGTATTCGAGCAGGCACTTCTTCCAGCCGTCGAGATTGGGTTTGGTCCAGTCGCCGTAGATGCGCTTCACGCTCGCCACGCCGTACTTGGCCACTTCGGTGAGCAGTCCTTCGACGATGGCGGGCGCGGCGTTATCGGCGTCGATCAGAACGACGAGCGTGGGGCCTTGGGCGGCCACAGGGGGTGTCACTGGCATGACGGGGTTCCTTGAACGCGAAGACGTTTCGCATTATGGCCCGGAACGGTGTCCGTCATGCCGTGACCGGAATCAGCGGTTGCCGCGACGCTGCCCCAGCGGGGCGAACCACAGCACCGCAATGCCGACGAGCAAGCTCACGGCAGCGAACATCAGGCCCGAGGTGAACGAGTGCGTCCAGTCCTTGAGTGCGCCCACGACAATCGGACTGAGCGCCGAGCCGAGATTGCCGACGGCGTTGATGACCGCCAGTCCGAGCGCGCGCGTATGCGGGGCGAGACTGCGGTCGGGCACCGTCCAGAAGATCGCCATGGCGGTGTAGGCGCCGGTCGAGGCCATCGCTACCCCGGCGAGGCGCAGCGACGGCTCTGGCGCGAAGCACGTGACGACCCAGCCCGCCGCAGAGAAGAGCATGGGCAGCACCAGATGCCAGCGGCGTTCCTGCAACCGGTCGGAGCGGCGTCCCCACCAGATCATGCCGGCAATCGTGCAGACCGACGGAATCGCCGCGAGCAGGCCGATGGTCACGTTGCTGCTCGTCGTGCCGAAGCTCTTCACGATCTGCGGAATCCACAGCGACGCCAGCGAGAGCGTGTTGACGAGGCAGAAATACCCCAGCGCAAACTTCGCCACGCTCGGTGTGAGAATGGCGCGCCACATACTGTTGCCGGCGTGCGCCGCACCGCCCGTCTGTTGCGTGAGCGCGGCGGCACGGTCGCGGGCGATCATCGTGTCGAGCGCGCGCTTTTCGGCGACGCTCAACCAGCGCGCGTCGGCGGGTTTGTCGTCCAGATACCACCAGGTGACGACGCCGAGCAAGACCGTCGGCAGTCCTTCGAGCACGAAGAGCCACTGCCACCCGGCGAGTCCGCCTACGCCGTCGAGCCGCAGCAAATAGCCCGATGCGGCGGCGCCGAGTGCGGACGTCACCGGCATGGCGATCATGAACCAGGCATTGGCGCGTGCGCGCGCGGCCGAAGGGAACCAGTCGCCCATATAGAGCAGCATGCCCGGCAGGAAGCCTGCCTCGGTAATGCCGACGATGGCGCGAATCAGATAGAGGCTGGTGGCGTCGTGCGCGAACATCGTGGCGCTCGAAGCGAAGCCCCACGCGATCAGAATCGTGCCGATCCAGCGACGCGCGCCGACCTTCACGAGCATCAGATTGCTCGGCACACCGCACAGCACATACGTGAGGTAGAACACGGTCGAGGCCATGCCGAACATCGTGCTCGTGAGCTTCAGATCCTGGCTCATCGTGAGCGCGGCGAAGCCGACGTTGATGCGATCGAGAAACGAGAACAGGAACAGCACGAACAGGAAGCCGAGCAGGCGGCGCGAGACCTTGCGTACGACTTCGCGCTCCAGGGCCTCGTTCGGAAGACACTGCGACGCCGGCGTGCCATCGAGGGCGACAGCGGCGGGCGATGCGGGTGCAGCGATTCCGCCGGCGATACCGGCGGCAGACGTGATACGACTCATGATGGGTGTCTTCTCCAACGCTCCCCGCCTCGGATATTGTGTGGCGGTGTGATGAAAACGGGTCCGCCATCGAGGGCGGACGCCGAAGGGAACCGTGTTTAATCCTGCGCGCTGCGGGCGGCTTGCTGAATGCAGTCGATCACGCGCTGTGGATCGTCGATCTCGTGTGCCAACAGCAGAACGACTTTGGCGAGCAGCAGCTCGCGCTTGTCGTCCGGTGCGGCGTCGATGGCCAGCGCGAGGGTGTCGTAAATCTCCTCGAGTCCGGCGATGGCGGTTGGTTGGGCGGTCATGGCAGAGCTTCCTTGTGTGAGGTGACGGCTCAGGCGTGGGCCGTCGCCTGTGCGAGCGCGCTGGCAAGACGCGTGGCGTCGAGCTGCTGCCAGCGGGCGCAGACATGATGATCGGGACGCACGAGGTACGCCGTGCCGCTGGCGGCACCGTACTTCGTCGCGGCATGGCCCGTCGGATCGGGCAGCGTGAGGTCCGCGCCCGTCACGTCGTCTTCCGACGGCGCGAACGCGATCACCTTCACCGGCACACCGCGCTCGCGCCACGTCACCAGCGCATGACGCACGGCATCGTCGAGCGGAGCATCGCCAAACGTCACCAGATGGAACGCGGCGCCGAGGTGGTCGTACAGATAGTCGTTGTCGCCGAGCTTGACGTTCGGCGCCGGCGCACCGACGCCGGGTCCCGCCGTCATCCGCGCGTTGTCGTCGCTGGGGCTGTTGAGCGGCGAGTCGCGATAGTCGTGCGCGCGCGAGGTGCGCCAGTGGAACAGCGGCCGCACGAATTCGTGATCGAGCGAGAGATCGAGCACGGCGTCGCGCAACACACGGAAGCCATGTGAGGGCGGCGTCATGAAGCGTGTGCTCTTGCCGGCCTCCGCGATGATCTCGCGCGCCGCGCCCACGCGGTCGTTTGTGTACGACGCGAGCAACGACGCCGGTGCCGCACCCTTGGCAACTGCGGCAAGTTTCCACGACAGATCGATGGCGTCCTGGAAGCCAGTGTTGGCCCCACGCACGCCGAAGATCGGCAGCAGGTGAGCGGCGTCGCCCGCGAAGAGAATGCGTCCGTGCACGTAGTCGGGCAGCGTAAGCGCGCGCGCCGAATAGACCGAACACCAGTCGAGTTCCCACGGCGTGCCGCCGAGACCCATCATGTCGAGCTGCGCGTCGATGCGCTCGCGAATCGTCTCGGGTTGCAGCGCGTGCTCGGACGTCTCCGACGCCGGCAATTGATAATCCACGCGCCAGATGCCATCCGGCTCGCGATGCATGAGCACCGTGTTGCCGGGATTCCAGTCGGGGGCGAAGTACGCCAGGCGCTCGGTGGGCAGATCGAGATCGATGCGGATGTCGGCGATGACGAAGCGGCCTTCGTAGCTCGCCCCTTCGAAACGCAGGCCCAGCGCGGTGCGCACCGTCGAGCGCGCGCCGTCGGCGGCGACGAGCCAGCGCGTGCGTTGCGTGTACTCGCCCTCGGGCGTATCGATCTGCAGTGCCACGCCGTGGTCATCCTGCGTCAGCGCAACGAGCTTGTTGCCCCATCGCATCTCGATGAGCGGCTGGCGCTCGACGGCGTCCACCAGATAACTCTCGAGCACGTTCTGTTGCAAGTTGATCAGCGGCGCGAATCGGTCGTCTTCGTCCACCGGCGACTCCATGCGGAAGACGCGCTGGCCGCGATAGTAGGAATTCCCGCTGGTCCATGGCAGGCCCTTGGCGAGCACCGCGTCGGCCACGCCCACGGCTTGCAGAATCTCCTGCGAGCGACGCGTGAAGACGATGGCGCGGCTGCCTTCCGAGACTTGCTGTTCGGCCTGGAGCACGACACAGCGCACCCCATGGCGTGCCAGCGCGAGTGCGGTGACCATACCGATGGGGCCGCCGCCCACGACGGTGACAGGGACGTCCGGGGTTGTCCCGCCCTGCGGCGCAAAGTGCGGATGGACGCGGTACGCGTGATAAAGCGATGCGCGCGGGGTGGTCTCTGGTCGATGCATGATGCGACACCCAAAAGTTCGGCTCGGCACGTACGCAGCGAGTCTCGTGTCAGCGGGGAGACGGCGCAAGCGCAGCGCGCGAATGGCAAAAGCGCCAACGAGCATATAGTTGCTAACGCAACCATTCTAGTGTGCTAAGGTTGCGCTCGCAACAAAATATCGACCGTTTTCGACTAGGGAAAAACACTGAGATGCGGCCTGTCCACCCATCGCTCGACCAGTTCTTGACGTACAAGATGCACCGCCTGATGAAGCAGCACGACAAACGTATCGCGCAGTCGTATGCCGACGCGGCGCAATTGAGTCTGGCCGAGTCGCGCGTGTTGGCGGCGGTGGGCACGGCGGGGGCGTTGTCGAACTCGGAGCTGGCGCGTCGCGCGAATCTCGACAAGAGTCAGGCGAGCCGGGGGGCAGACGGGCTGGTATCGCGCGGACTGGTGCGTCGTGCGCCGGACGAACACGACGGCCGAGCGGTCAAGGTCACGCTCACGCCGGAGGGCGAGCGCGTATGGCGCGTGGTGATCGATGCGGCGCGCGCCCACTACGACCGATTGTTCGACACGCTGACTGACGACGAGATGCGCGTGTACGAGCAACTGCTCGACAAACTGCTGCTGCGCTCGGACGAACTCGACGGGCAAGGCTGATCGGTCTCACCCGGGGGCATGCGCCGCGTGCCACTTACGCGGTGCCACGGAAACGGAAAGCGCACCCGCGTGAAACAGCTCCCCAAAGATCGGAGTGCGGACACGCAGATGCCCTTTTGCTCAGTTGCGCCACGCGCACGTCGACGTCATCAACGCCTTCGCTTTGCACACGTGACGCGGGCCTTCACCTTCCTCAAGCGAACGACAGCGTCTTCGTCAGATCGCCCGGCGGCATGGCCCCGCGCGCCGCGAAGGCGGCGTTGCGATGGGCGATGCCTTCGAGCGTCGGCAGATCGTACAGGCGCGTGATAAAGCGCAGGATCGACGTGGTGTCGTAGAACGTGTGATCGACATTGCCGCGTTTGGCGAACGGCGAGACCACTAACGCCGGAACGCGTGAGCCCGGTCCCCAGCGGTCGCCCTGCGGCGGCGCGACGTGATCCCACCAGCCGCCATTCTCGTCGTACGTAATCACGACCATCATGTTTTGCCACTGCGGCGACTTCATCAGATGGGCCAGCACGTTCGCCACGTGTTGGTCGCCGGACTCCACATCCGAATACCCCGCGTGTTGGTTCAGGTTGCCCTGCGGCTTGTAGAACGTGACGGCGGGCAGCTTGCCGGCGATGGCGTCGGCGATGAATTTGTTCGCGATCGGGCTGTCGCCTTCACCACCATCGCGCAGATGCATCTCGCGTGCGGCCGTGCCGGGCGCGTACTGGGCGAAGTAGTTGAACGGTTGATGGTGATACTGGAAGTTCGGTTTGTCCGCACCGCCCTTGTGATCGAGCGCCGACTGCCACGCGCCCGCGTACCACGCCCACGACACGCCCTTCGTCGAGAGCACATCGCCAATGGTGGGGAACGTTTGCGGGGGCAGCGTGGCGGGGTTCGACGGATCGGCCAGACGCTTGTCGCCGGAGGCCGCGGGCTTGATCGGCGACGGCTGATAAGCCGGCATCATCGTATTCACCGCAAAGTTGTCGGGCGTGATGGCACCGTCGCGCACGAACTTCGGCGGACCGTCAGCCGCCGACGCGGGCGACGCCGGCGACACCGCCAGACGTACACCTTGCGGCCCGTCGGCCAGCACGGCGATCTTGTCCTTGGCCGGACTTTGCGCGGCGTTCGGATACACCGGCGGGCGTCCGGAGATCAGGAACTGGTGGTTCAGGAACGAACCGCCGAAAGCCGCCATGAAGAAGTTGTCGCACATTGTGTACTGCTGCGCGATCTTGTACATGTCGAGCGTCTTGGCCGTCTCGCCGTAGTAACCCATCGTCAGACCGCCCGAGTTGGCCCATGCGGCGAACTGGTTGTTCGTGCCGCCGTTGATCTGCATCTGGTTCTGCCAGAACAGGTGCCATAGATCGCGCGTGATGACCGACGTCGGCAGCAACTGGCCCTCGGCGTCCTTGAGCATGAATGGGGCGTTCGGCTGCCGCGCGATGTCCTTCTCGGCGATGTGATACTTCTTTCCGCCGATCGTCTGAGCGCGCGGCACGAGACCCTCGAAGATCGGCGGCAGCAGCGGCATCGGCGTTTTGCCGTCGCGGTCGAGTTGGGTGCAGACCGACGCCGGCACTTTCGCGAGCGGCTTTTCCAACCCGGGGAAATCGGCGAACAGATTGTTGAAGCTGCGGTTCTCGAGATAGATCACGACCACCGTCTTGATGTTGGCCTTGAGCTGGGCATCGAACGTGCCGCCTGCGGCGACGGCCGTGGGTGCGCCGGCACCGCCTTCGGCGGCGCAGCCGCTCAGTGCCGTCGTGGCGCCCGCCGCGCTGGCCGCACCGATGGCGGCCAGGCCTTGAAGCAGACGGCGGCGCGACGGATCGGCCGGGTTGTCGTCGTGCGCTGGGGCGGCGTCGAGCGCGGGATCGTGAGGTTGGGGCTTGGCGTCGTGCGTCATGATGTCCTTGATGGGCGAGTCGGGCAGAGGCGTTCGGCGAGGCAGGCGTGCACACCCGCGTCCGGTCGGCAACGGCTGACGAGCGGGAGCCGCGTCGTCGGCCTGCCGGGGCAGGCTGGGCAGACGACGTTTTTACGCGGGCAGTGTGACAATTCGGTGACGCCGTCGCGACGTCGCGACAGACAAAACGCGGTGGGGCGGCGCACGCGACGCAATCGACGCGTGTGGCGCGGGTGGCTCAAGCGGCGGGCGTCACGGGAGGCACGGCGTAGCCCGTGTCCTCGAACAGCTCGGTGCGGAACTGTTCGACCAGATCGTCGAGCAGGGCGCGCAATGCGCTGGGCATCTGTTTGCGCGACATGTAGACGCCGTAGACGGTCATCTCGCGTGGCACGTAATTGGGCAGCAGCGCACGCAAGGTGCCATCGCGCAGATGCGGCAGCGCCGAATACACCGGTTGCATCGAGATACCCGCGCCCGCGAGCGTAGCGGCGAAGACTACATTGACTTCATTGGCCGATAGATTGCCGCCGACGGGCACGCCCAGCGGTGTGCCGTTGTGCGTGAATTGCCAGAGGCTTTTGCCGAAGTACGTGTAGGTCAGGCAGTTGTGCAGGGCGAGGTCTTCGGCGCGCTCCGGCGTGCCATGGCGCCGGAGATATGACGGTGCCGCGCAGACCACCGAATGGCACGTGGCGAGACGACGGGCAATCAGTCCGGGCGACGGCTCGGACGTTACGCGAATCGCCAGGTCGATGCGCTCGTCCACCAGGTCGACGGTGCGGTCCGCCACCACGAGATCGATGGCGACACCGGGATACCGCAGGATGAACCGCGTGACCGCCGCCGCCAGGAATGCCTGAGCGAGCGACGTGCTGCAAGCCACTCGCAACAGGCCGCGCGGCGCACTGTCGGCGTGCGAGGCACACGCCAGATCGTCGGCGATACCCAGCATCTCGCGACAACGCGGCAACGCGTCGCTCCCGGCGTCGGTGAGGCTGACCGCACGGGTCGTCCGATGCAGCAGCCGCGTGCCGAGCCACGCCTCGAGTTCGGCCAGATAGCGCGAGACCATCGCCCGCGACATATCCAACCGCTGCGCGGCCGCCGTCAGCGAACCGCGTTCGGCCACTTCGGTAAAGACCCGCATTGCCGTCAGACGATCCATGATTTGCTCGATCGATGCAACAAAGTGATCGCCATTATGGGCTTTTTTTGCGCGACTGACGCGACTACGATGGCAAACATGAGAGGCGTCGAAGGGCGGCGTCGCAAGACAAAGGACAGATCGAGATGACCCAGGCAACTCTGCATTACATCGCCGACCCGCTGTGCGGATGGTGCTACGCGGCGGCGCCGCTCGTGCGCGCTGCGCGCGACGTGGTCGGCCTCGATGTCGTGTTTCACGGTGGCGGCATGATGGCCGGGCCGAACGCGCAACCGGTTACGCCGCAGCTGCGCGATTACGTCATGCCGCATGACCGTCGCATTGCGGCGTTGACCGGCCAGCCGTTCGGCGACGCCTATTTCGACGGTCTGCTGCGCGATGGCACCGCCGTGTTCGACTCCGCGCCGCCCACGGCCGCCGCGCTGGCGGCCGAAGCGTTGGCCGGCCGCGGGCTCGACATGTTCGCGGCGCTGCAGCACGCCCATTATGCCGATGGCAAACGCATTGCCGATCGCCATGTGCTCATCGATGTCGCGGCGAATCTCGGTCTCGACCGGGGGGCCTTCGCGCAAGCGCTCGATGCGCAGGCGGCCGACGCCCTCATGCGGCACTTCCGCGATAGCCGCGCGTGGCTTGCCCGCGTCGGCGGCAGCGGCTTCCCGACGTTCGCGCTGGCGATCGGCGGTCACATCGAGCGCCTCGAAGTGGGACATTATCTGGGGCAGCCCGACGTGTGGCGCGACGCGTTGCGCGAGCGTCTGTTGTCTGCGCAGGCGGCGTCCTCCCCGGACGGCGACGCCAGTACGTTGCCCCAGTGCGGTCCCGACGGCTGCGCGCTCTGAGCGTCTGCCACCTATCCCGAATTCACTCGTCACTTCCAGGAGAATCCCGATGAAAGTCGCCTTGATTGGTATTACCGGCCGCGTGGGTACGCGCGTTGCCGCCGAACTGCTGCAACGCAATCACACTGTGACGGGGATCGCCCGCAATCCCGAACGCGTCGAAGCCGAACAGGGACTCACCGTCGCCAAGGGCGACGCCGCTGACCCGGCGTCGCTCGCGCCGCTGCTCGCCGGACACGATGCCGTGATCAGCGCGGGTCGCTTCGCATCCATGGACGCCGCCAAGCTGATCGACGCCGTCAAGCGGGCCGGGGTGCCGCGTCTGCTCGTGGTGGGCGGCGCGGGCAGTCTGGACGTCGCGCCGGGCAAGGCGCTGATCGATACGCCGGAATTCCCGGAGGCATACAAGCCGGAAGCCAGCGCAGGCCGCGCGTTCCTGCAAGTGCTGCGCGCCGAGCCGAAGGCGTCACCGCTGAACTGGACGTTCCTGTCGCCGTCGGCATTGTTCGAGCCGGGCGAGCGCACGGGCCAGTTCCGTCTCGGTGGCGAAGGTCTGCTCGTCGATGCGAACGGCAAGAGCTGGATCTCGATGGAAGACTATGCCATCGCCCTGGTCGACGAACTCGAGCGCAACGCGCATCCGCGCGCGCGCTTTACCGTCGGCTACTGAGCGTGAGATGACGGCGGTGCGTGTCGATCGTTGGCGCGATCAGCGTGCCTGCCGGAACGTGAGGTTGTAACGCACGGCTTGCGCGTCGAAACTGCCTTCGACGCCCGCAATGCCGTGATAGACGAGTCGCGACGGCCCACCCCAGACGACCACGTCGCCCGGGGCCAGACGAATGCGGCGGGTGCGATCGCCACGGTGTACTCCGCCCCACAGAAACGTTGCGGGAAGTCCGAGCGACACCGACACGATGGGCGCGCCCAGATCGCGCTCATCGTGATCCTGATGCAACGTGAGCCGCGCATCCAGCGAGTAACGATTGACGAGACAGGCGTCTGGCGCGAAGTCGCGATACCCCGCAGCGCCGGCGGCGCGGCGCGCGAGCGCGACAAACGATGCCGGCATCGACGGCCACGGTTGTTGCGAGAGAGGATCGTGCGTGCCGTAGCGGTATCCCTGTCGGTCGCTGATCCATCCCACGTCCCCGCAATTCGTCATGGCGACTGACATGCGCTTGCCGCCCGGCGTCAGCCAGTGACGCAGCGGCGCTTGCGCGATCACCGCGTCGATATCGGCCTGCAAGGCCGTCAGTTGTGATTGCGCGAACCCTCGCAACACGAATGCTCCCGGACCGAGTGCGTCGAATGGCGGCGTGCCGTGGTCGGTGTCGTCGTGCGCTGAGCCGAAAAGGTCGAGTGTCATGTGGCGTCGTGCAGGATCACGCCGAGCGTGTGTCGATGGCCGCTGCGCACCCGGCTCACCCCGTGTCGCAGATTGACGCGATACACCCCGCGCGTACCGTTCACCGGACGGTGATGCACGGCGAACACGACCGCATCGCCGCGCATGAGCGGCACCACCTCGGCGCGCGACTGCATGCGCGGGCGCTGTTCGGTGACGACGAACTCGCCGCCCGTGAAATCCTCGCCGGGCTGAGACAGGAGAATGGCCACCTGCAACGGGAAGACGTGTTCTCCGTAGAGGTCTTGATGCAGGCAATTGTAGTCGCCGGCCGCATAGCGCAGCAGCAATGGCGTGGGGCGGCGCTGACCTGCGCGGTGACATTGCGCGAGATAGTCGCGGTGTGTGGGCGGATATTGCGTGTCGATGCCCATCGCCGCGTGCCAGCGGTGCGCGATATCGCGCAACGGCGCGTAGAACGCTTCGCGCAACGCGGCGACCTGCGGCGGCAGCGGGTAAGCGAAGTACTGATATTCGCCCTGCCCGAACCCGTGACGCGCCATCACGATACGGCTGCGGAAACGCGGCGACGTGGGCGTAGTGCTCAGTGGCGCGCCGGTCTCGCCGTACATCGCGCAAAGCGCGGCGCACTCGCTCGCGTTCAGCAGTTGTGGAATGCGCGCCGCACCATAGCCATTGAGTTCGTCTTCGAGGGCGGCCCAATCGAGCGACAGCACGCGCGCGCTCACTGCGTCACCTGGGTCGTCGCGTCGCCACTTTCCTCGCCTTCATGGGCGAGCAAGGCGCGTTTGCGCTCGACGCCCCAGCGATAGCCCGACAGCGCGCCGTCGTGGCGCACGACGCGGTGGCACGGAATCACGACGGCCAACGGGTTCGATGCGCATGCCTGTGCTACCGCACGCACCGCACGAGGGGCCCCAATGCGCTCGGCGATCTGCGTGTAGCTGGCGGTCGCACCGGCAGGCACCTCGCGCAGCGCTTGCCACACGCGTTGCTGGAACGCCGTGCCGCGCACATCGAGCGGCAACGACAGACCGACGCGCGGCGACTCCACGAACCCCACCACCTGGGCCACCCATCGCTCGAACTCGGGGTCGGCCCCGACCAGTTCCGCGTGCGGAAAGCGGTCTTGCAACGCCTTCACCAGCGTATCGGGGTCGTCGCCCAACGACACGGCACAGAGTCCGCGCGGCGTGGCGGCGACCAGCAATGCGCCGAGCGAGCACTGCGCCACGGCGAAGCGGATCGATTCGGCCTTGCCGCCCGCGCGGTACGCCGCGGGCTTCATGCCGAGCAGGGTGTCGGCACTCGCGTAGAAGCGGCCGTTGGAATTGAAGCCGGCGTCGTAGTACGCCGACGTGACGCTCTCGGCGGCGGACAGTATGTCGCGCACACGCTCGGCGCGACGCGCGTTGGCATAAGCGCGTGGGGTCACGCCCGTGATCGCGCGAAAGAGTCGGTGGAAATAGTGCGGGCTTAGGCCGGCCTCGGCCGCGAGTGCGTCCAGTCGCAGTGGCACCTCGGCCGCCTCGATCTGCCGGCAAGCGGCGCTCACCAGCGCGGCGTGACGGGCTTGGCGCGCGCCGGACGCGCCAAGCGCAGGCTGGCAACGCTTGCAGGCACGAAAGCCCGCGCGCTCGGCTGCGGCGCTATCGGCATGGAACGTCACGTTTTCGCGCCGCGCGAGCCGCGCGCCACACGAGGGGCGGCAATACACGCCGGTCGTACGCACGGCATAGAAGAATTCGCCATCCGCCTGTTTGTCGCGCGCCGCGACCGCGGCCCACTTGGCGTCGTCGGTCGCGTAGCGCGATTTGGCCGAAAGCTGGCTCGCCGGGACAGTCGGCGTCCGGGTCTGCGAACGACTCGGGCTGCCGGTCGGGGCGCCGGGCTGAAGGGGACGTTTGGCGGTCATTGGATAGGTGGGCATCGCAGGGGGCTCCGGACGACTGAGGACTTGCCTTCAGTGTAGGGAACGGGTCGCGATGCCGCGCTCCGTTTCTTGCTGTCGAATTCGGTCAGCCGCCCGGCGGCATCGTCGTGCCAAGCTTGGCCGCAAGGCTCATCACCATCACGAGCACGAGCGCCTCGATGGCGACCACGCGCGCGAAGGTCGTCGTATCCAGCGGCGTCTCGCCCGTGTCCAGCGCAAGACGCGGCAAGAAATGCCAACGGTTCCACGCACCCAGCAATGCGGCAATGCCGACGAGCACGAGCTTCGTGACGAGCCAGGCGAAGTACGGCGCGTTCTGGGGGGCGAACCACAGCGAGGGCGTCTCACCGAGGGTGCGCCATGCGTTGAACGCCCCCGTCACCAGCGCGACGACCATGGCCAGCGCGGCGACCGAGGAAAGCCGTTCGCCATACGCTGCCCGCGCGCCCACTGGCCAATGACGCCAGCCCGGGATCGCGCATCCGGCCACGAGCAGCGCGCCGGTCCATGAGGCTGCGGCGGCGACATGCAGCGTGTGAATGCCAACGGCGAGCCACGGCACGGCCGCATCGGCCGCGTGCCCCGTCCCGGCGCGGGCGAGCGCCAGCGTCACGGCGCCGGCGGCGTAGACCATGCGCGCATAGCGCTCCTGACGATGCTCGCGACGATGATGCCGGTCGCGAGGATCGTCGGCGATCGGCAGCGCCGCGCGCAGGCGGCGTCGCGCGTCGTACCAGGCCCAGACGCCCGCGCACAGCAGTGCGACGCCGAGCGCGGCGATCCATTGCATCCGGCCGAAGTGGGTTTGGGTGAGCACCACCCATACGTCGCCCATCATGGCGGCCGTGCTTTCCCAATCGCCGCCTGTCATCGCATCGGTGCTGGCGAACACGTAGGCGATCCACGCGAGTACGGCGAGGCCCGCCGCAAAGGCCGGCAGCACGCGCAGGGTGAGACCGCGCCGCACTGCGTGCGGACTGCGCAGCAGCAGCACGCCGAGGGCCAGTGCCAGCGCGAGGTTTAGCAGCCCCGCGGTGGCAGGCTGCCAGGTGCCGGCGGCCAGATCGGCCGACATCACTTCACGGAGAACTTGATGTTGCCCTGCGTACGATGGCCGTCACTCGCGACGGCGACCCAGTTCGCTTGATAGCGACCCGCGGCAAGCGCGGGAAGCGACAGGGTGAGCGTTTTGCGCGAGGCGTCGAGTTCGGCCTTGGCCTGCGTGACCGGCCTGCCCTGGGCGTCGACGACGCCAAGTTTCGAGAGCGCGCCTTCGAGCGTCGAGTCGAACGTTACGCGCACGGCCTTCGGCGCCGCGACACTCGCCTGCGCGGCCGGATCGCTCGAGACGACGTGCGCATGGGCCCATGCCCCCTGCGCGAACCCGGTCAAGCCGACCACGGTCGCCAGTGTGAGTCCGTGCGTCGCGCGACGCAGGAAGCCGGTGGCACGAGGAGCATGGGAAGCGTTCTTGGAAATGCGCATATCGAGTGGGCTAACGCGTTGGGTAATGATTTGAATAAGCCGCGAAGACATTCGGGTGGCGGTGTTCGCAGGCGAGCGGTAGGCCGAACGCGCTCGGACACGCCGCCGAGGCGCTCGCGTTGTCCTGCGCGCAGACGCGCTCAACGCCGCTCGCGCAGTATCGCAGACCTTGCAGACCGACGCAGCCATCTGCGGGTTCCCAGGGGGCCGCGTCTCGCGCGGCAATGTGTCGTGCCGATGCCATCGACGCATGTTCGTTATTTGCAACTGAGTTGCAAAATTCCCTCGGCCTCAGTATCATCGCGTCATATTGCAACTTGGTTGCATTAATCGAGCCGCAAATCGTGCGGCGTTGGGGACGGGCGAACGTGACGCGTGCTGTGTGCGCCATGCGCGCCGTGCCGAACCCACAAGATCACAGGACTTTGCTGCCATGACGCTTCCTTCCGAGGCATTCGGCGACGCCGACCGTCGCCTGCCCGTCACCGTGCTGTCCGGCTTTCTCGGCGCCGGCAAGACCACGCTACTCAACCATGTGCTGCGCAATCGCGACGGGCTGCGTGTGGCGGTGCTCGTCAACGACATGAGCGAGGTGAACATCGATGCGTCGTTCGTGGAGCGCGGTGCGGCCAAGGCGGGCGCGGCGCTCTCGCGAACGCAGGAGCGTCTCGTCGAGATGAGCAACGGCTGCATCTGTTGTACGTTGCGCGAGGATTTGCTCATCGCGGTGCGCGATCTGGCGCAGGAGGGGCGCTTCGATTACCTGCTCATCGAGTCGACGGGTATTGCCGAGCCGATGCCGGTGGCCGCGACGTTTGAATTTCGCGATGAGGCGGGCAAATCGCTCGCCGACATCGCTCGTCTCGACACGATGGTAACGGTCGTCGACGCCCTCCATGTGCTGGAAGACTTCCACAGTGTCGACACGCTCTCGCAGCGCGGCGAGGTGGCCGGTGAGGAGGATGAGCGACGTCTGGCCGAACTGCTGACCGAGCAGATCGAGTTTGCGGATGTGGTGGTCGTGAGCAAGGGGGATCGCGTGGACGCGGCGCGGCTCGACGCCGTCAAGGCGCTGATCGCCGGTCTCAATCCGTCGGCCCGCATCGTGCTGGGCGAGCACGGGCAGGTGCCGCTCGCCGACGTGCTGGGCACGGGACTTTTCGATCCCGAGCGGGCAGAGCGAATGGCCGGCTGGGCGCAGGCGCTCGAGGGCGAGCCTGTGTCAGAGGCCGACACCTACGGGGTGACGAGCTTTGTGCTGCGTCGGCGTGAGCCGTTGCATCCGGCGCGCTTTGCATCGTTCATGTCGCAGCCATTCGACGGTCTGATCCGTGCGAAGGGCTATGTCTGGGCCGCAAGTCACCCGGCGTGGGCGCTCGCGTACTCGCGCGCGGGCAATACGGCGACGCTGGAGCCGATGGGGCAGTGGTGGGCGGCCGTGGATCAGGCCGTATGGCCGCCCGAGGGCGATCCGCAGCGCGCCGCCATCGAGACGAATTGGGAGGCGCCCTGGGGTGACCGCATCAACGAAGTGGTGTTCATCGGACGCGGCATGGATCGTGATGCTATTGAAAAGGCGTTCGATGCGTGCTGTCTGAGCGTGGTGGAACGCTCGCTCGGCGATGGCGCCTGGCGCGAGGACGCGCACGCGCTGCCGCTGTCCATCGAGGACGGGGACGCGTGAACCGGTGAGCCGGGCACCGACGCGCGGTTGGGCGCTCCTGGTGTTCACGAATGGAGTGCTTGCCGAGATCGCCGAGTTGCTGGATTGGCACCGAATCCAGCGTGTCCCCATCCCGCGCTATCGACGCTGCATGGGGGGCGAGGGTTGCGCATAGGCCCTGGCCGCCGACAACTCGGCGATTTCAGTGGTAATCGCGTCTTGCCGGACGATACGAGACTCGCGCGTGAGCGCCGAAAGCTGGTCCCTCACGTGATGACTCGCCGAGAGCATCGCCGCCAGGCGCGCTGCATTTTCCGACGCGAACGATTGCATCAGGCCTTCGCATAGCTCGAGGTACACATAGCGTTCGGTGAGCCCAGTCAGCAATACGTCGAGTGGAAGATTGACGAGCGGCGGCTGCCTGTGCGATGACAGTCGGAATCGCGCGAACTCGAACGGCACGAGCTGGCGAGTCACGATGCGTTCGTCGAGGGCAGGGCCGGGCGTCGCATGGACGAGCCAAAGCGCCGACGATGCATGATGGCGAAAACGCGAGAACACCGCATCGGCGATCTGTCCGGCCACCCGCATCGCGTCGTCCGCATGCGACGCCATCGGCACAGACAGCGCGTACGGCAATGCACGCTCTCGAGCCAGCATCGCGCCTCGCGTACCAACCACGAAGAGGTCGGCTGGCGCGTTCCCCTTCAGGCACTCGACCTTCGCGAGCAGATGCTCATTGAAGCCGCCAACGAAACCCTGCTCTGTGCACACGACGATCAGAATGCGGGTGCCGGTTTCCGCCGTTCCGGGATCGGTCGCGTCGTCTGAAGGCACGGCCGCCAGCACCCTGCCGATGGCATCGCCGACGATGGCTGCGCTCGAGCGAATACCGGCAAGCCGAGCCTGCGCCTCACGCTCGCGCGCTGCCGCAATGCCACGCATCGCACCAATCACCGCGTCGAGTTGCGTCGCTGACGCGGCGCGGCTCTCAATTTCACTGAGCTTGCTGGTCATCGCGATATCACCGCCCGGTACTCCCATTGACGTGCTCATGCACGGACCGTTCGACAAGCGTGCGGATCCGCTCGACCTGATGCTTGCGCTGTGCGTCGTCGAGCGCGGACAACGGCCACGCCTCAGCGGCCGCATCGCGAGCCGCCTCGTCCGCGCGCTTCAGTTTGTCGCGAACCCAGGCGGTGACGTCGCGCGAGATGCCGTCGAAGACACCCTCATCCAGGGCCGCGAGCAACGCAATCTGATCGGTCACGCGCAATGCGCTGAAGCGCGGTTGTGTGATCAGCGCACGGATCCGCCTGCCCCGCTCGATTTTCGCGTTGACGCGCGCGTCAGCAAGACCGCCGAAATGGCTGAACATTTCGAGTTCGAGAAACTGCGCGTAGTCGAGCCGCAAACGGCCCGCGACATCGCGCAGTGCCGCGCGCTGCGCCTTGCCACCGACGCGGCTCACGCTCAATCCGACATCCACTGCGGGCCGTTGATTCGCGGCGAAAAGCGCAGCGTCAAGCACGATTTGTCCATCCGTGATCGAAATCAGGTTCGTCGGGATATACGCCGACAGATTGCCAGCGTGCGTCTCGGCGATCGGCAGCGCGGTCAGCGAGCCGCCGCCGAGCGCTGCCGACAACCTGGCCGCGCGTTCGAGCAGGCGCGCGTGCAGGTAGAAAATATCGCCGGGATACGCCTCGCGCCCGGGCGGCTCGCGCGTGAGCAACGCAAGCTCGCGATGCGTTGCCGCGTGCTTTGTCAAATCGTCGATCACGATCAACGCGTCCTGGCCGCGATCGCGAAAGAACTCGGCAATCGAAAAGCCCGCAAACGGCGCGATCCATTGCAGCCCGGGCGGCGTTGCCGCAGATGCCACGACGAAAATACAGCGCTCGGGCGCGCCGTGCTCGCGCACGGCATCGATGGCGCGCTGCACCGCCGTGGAGCGTTGCCCGACCGCGACATACACGCAAATTACGTCGCCATGCTTCTGATTGACGATTGCATCGATGGCAAGGGAGGTCTTGCCAGTTGCGCGGTCTCCGATGATCAGCTCACGTTGGCCGCGTCCGATGGCAAAGAGCGCATCGACGACCAGTACACCTGTCTCGAGCGGCTCATGCACGACGTCGCGCTCGATGATTGCGGGCGCCGGGCGTTCCACGGGCAGGCGCGCTTCGCATTTGGGCGGCTCGCCTGCGTCCAGCGGTCTGCCAAGCGGATCGACGACGCGTCCGAGCAGCGCATCGCCAACGGGTACGTCAAGCACGCGTCCGGTACGAACGACATGCATCCCGGCCCGCACTGGCGTGTCGCCGTCGAGTAGCACAATGCTGGCGGTGGTGTCGTCGAGCGAATGAATGAATCCGCGTGCGCCGCACTCGATCTCGACAACCTCGTCAAGCGCCGCGTCGGGCAGGCCCGAGAGAAACGCAATGCCGTCGGCGATCAGCTCGATGCGCCCGATGCTGGCCGCACTCGGTTCGGGAGTGAGGCGCTCGAGCGCGGCACGCTGGCGGGCGAGCCACCCGTCGGCCGCCGGGTCGTCGTTGACATCAGCGTTGGCGGCCGTCATCGCGAAGCAACCCGTCATGAATCTGTGCCAACCGATCTCGCCAACTATTGCGGACTACGCCGTGCGTGCCCGACAACTCAAGTCCTGCGATCAGCGCTCGATCGACCTCGGTAGTGAATTCGACGCGGCGCCCTAGCGCGGTGGCGAGCGCTGCGGCGCACGCCGCACGTTCATCCATCGTCAATGCGCGCGGCGCTATGAGCCGCAGTGACGCGTCCTCGGCCATTTCTGCGCGCGCGGCCGGCGACAGCAGGTGAACGCCATTCGCCAGTCCGGCGATGAACGCCGTCACGCGCATGCCATCGGGCAGTTGATCAAGCAACTTCGCGGCAATGTCGACGGCGAGCTGCAGCTTTTCCGACGCCGCCGCGTCGGCCTGCGACGCCCGCTCGCGCGCGATTTCCGCCGCAGCCTGGGCGCGAAGCCGAGACGCGTCTTCCTGCGCCGCGGCGAGCAGCGCCGCGCGCTGCGCTTGCGCTTCGCTCTCGACGTGCGCGAGCGTCTGTGCTCGCTGTGCGGCAAGTTGCTCGCGTTCGGCCTGCGCTGCATCGCGCTCGGCCTGCGCCGCGAGCTTTGCGGCCGTCGCGTCGCTCATCAATGCATTGGCACTGGCCTGACGCTCGGCCATGATCTTCGCGACCGGACGGAACAAAAAGCGCGCGAGCAGCCACACCAGAATGAGCGCGTTGATCGTTTGCAGTGCCAGCGTCGACCAGTCGAGTTTCATCGCGCGCTCTATTTCACGAATGGGTTCGCAAACAACAGCAGCAAGGCGACGACAAGGCAATAAATCGCCATGGTCTCGATCATGGCAAGCCCGACGAACAGTGTGCGCGATAACGTGCCCGCCGCATCAGGCTGGCGGGCGATGGCATCCATTGCGGCTGCGACCGCACGGCCCTCGGCAAGCGCAGGACCGATCGCGCCGAACGACACGGCCAGTGCCGCCGCGGCGATGCTGAAGATTTCAATGAGGCTCATGTCTGTCCTTTAGGCTTGTCGTGAACGGAAACGCCTGACTTGCCGACGGCCGCGCCGATGAAGACCATCGCGAGCACCGCGAAAATGTAAGCCTGAACCGCGCCGGTCAGCAGGTCGAGCGCCATGAGCGGAATGGGCACGAGCAGCCCGGCGAGCGACAGCACGATGCCGACCACGAAAACGCCGCTCATCACGTTGCCAAACAGGCGAACCACGAGCGAGAACGTTCGGGTGACTTGCTCGACGACGTTCAACGGAATCATCACCCACGCCGGTTCGGCGAAGGTGGCAAGGTAGCCGCGAATGCCACGCGTGCGCACGCCGGACACGAGCGTCGCGGCAAGCACGAGCAGCGCGAGCGCGGCGTCGGTTTCCAGATGCGCGGTCGGCGGTTCAACCCCCGGAATGAGCGACGACCAGTTTGCGATCAAGACGAACAGGAACAAGGTGCCGATGAGCGAACGGTACAGCGCGGGGTCGGTCTGCATCGTCGCGCGAATCTCAGTGTCGAGCGTGCCGACCAGCAGTTCGAGCGCGGTTTGCACGCGCGACGGCATGACGGACAGCTTGCGGGTCAGCAGCAGCGAGGCGCCCGCCATCGCGGCCATGATCGCCCACGTCACCACCACGGGCGCCGTGACGATCAGAGGGCCCGCTCGTAGCAGCGGCTCCGCGATGAATGGCGCGTGAATCACGGTGCCACCCCCCGGCTTCGCAGCGCGACGCCACGCGCCCAGAGAAAGCCGCCGGTCCCGCCTAACAGGGCGAGCGCTCCCATTCTCGACAGCCCTACGAACACCGCGCCGGTGAGTGCGAGGCGCGCCAACTGTATCCCCAGCGCATGCGTCACGCGGCCTCGCGCGAAGCCCTCCACGGCCCAGTGCAGCGACGTGAAATGCAGCGCGCCAGCCAGCCGCCCCACCGCGACCCCGGCGGTCGCGAGCATGATGGTGTTGCCCCACGGCCATAGGTTCAGGTCAATCATGATCTCTCCTCTGCTGCCGATGCATCCAGCGCCATGCGGACCATAGGCCGATGGCCGCGCCGATCATCACCAGAGGTGCCGCAAAAAGTACCCGCGTGCCGGCAATGCGGTCCAGCCAATGCCCGAGCGCAAGGCAGAGCAGTATCGGTAGAACGATCGTCCAGCCGAGAATCCCAATCTGTCCGAGCCGCACGCCAAGCGACGGCTCCGGGTTTGCGCGCGCGATCTGCTCGTGGCTCGCAGCGCGCTTCGCCGCTTGCGCGACGCGATCGCCGTCTTTCCCCTCGGTGTCTCCCGTAGGTGGCCAGGATGTCATTGCGCGGCTCCCTGCTTGGGCGGAGGCCGGAGATAGCGCAGCATCTGACGTACTGCCTGCGCATGCAGCCGTGTCTGCTCGACGCGCGCGCGCCGCATCGCGTCGAGTTGCGCGGCGCGCGCGCGGCGCACTTCCGCTTCGAGCTGATCGAGCGAAGTCCCCGAAATGGCTTCACGGCACGCAAGCGAAACGTCGGTGCCGCCCGACACGACCAGCACACCGCCGTCGATCGCGCAGTAATGCTCGCTGCCATCTTCCCCACGCCAGCGCACGACGGAGGCACTCAACAGCGTGACAAGATCCGCGTGTCCGGCGTGGACGCCAAAGGCCCCACTGTCGTCCTCGGCACGTATGGACGAGACCGCCAGTCGGTCGACGACGATTTGCGATGGCGTGGTGATCGTCAGCGTGAAGCAACGCGCTGTCATGGCGAGGCCTCCTCTCACGTAGCGCCGGCCGTCGCCGTTTTGCTGCGCGCTTCCTTCGCGCGTGCCTCGTCCAGCGTTCCGACCATATATAAGGAACTCTCCTGCCAGTCGTCACACTCGCCCGCCAGAATCGCCTTGCTGCCGGCGATCGTGTCCGCGAGCGCGACCGATCGGCCGGGCTGGCCCGAGAAGGCTTCGGTGACCGTGAACGGCTGCGTAAGAAATCGTTGCAATCGGCGCGCGCGTTGCACGGCACGACGATCGTCGATGCCGAGTTCCTCGATGCCGAGCAACGCCACGACGTCCTGCAGTTCGCGCTGATGTTCGATCACACGCCGAACCTCGTTGGCGACCGCCGCGTGCGTCTCACCCACGACGAGCGGATCGAGCAGGATCGACGACGACGCGATCGGATCGATCGCGGGGTACATGCCCTCGGCGGCGAGCGAGCGCGACAAGACGATCATGCTGTCGACGTGCGATGCGAGCGTCGTCACGGCAGGGTCGGTGAAGTCGTCGGCGGGGACGTAGACCGCTTCAATCGCCGTGACTGCCGCATTGCCCACCGACACAATCCGCTCCTGTAAGGCCGCAACTTCGCTCGCGAGGGTCGGCTGATAGCCGACTCTCGAAGGCATGCGTCCGAGCAGCCCCGAGACCTCGGCGCCCGCCTGCACGAAGCGAAAGATGTTGTCCATCAGCAGCAGTACGTTCTGGCCGCGATCGTCACGAAAATACTCGGCGATCGTGACCGCGGTGAGCGGCACACGCCAGCGGGCACCGGGGGGCTCGTTCATCTGCCCATAGACGAGGACCGCGCGCGGCAACACGCCGGAGCCGCGCATGTCCGCCAGCATTTCGTGCCCTTCGCGCGAGCGCTCTCCGACGCCGGCGAACACGGACATTCCGCCATACTGCGCGGCCATCACGTGAATCAGTTCCATCACGAGCACGGTCTTGCCGACGCCGGCGCCCCCGAACATGGCCGCCTTGCCGCCATGCGCGAGCGGGGCCAGCAAATCGACGATCTTGATTCCCGTCTCGAACAGGCGCGTCGTGCCGCGCTGTGATGACAGGGGCGGCGGCGCGCGATGGATGGGTCGGCGCTCGATGGCTTCGGACAAAGGCTCACCGCCGTCGCGCGTCGTGCCGGCGACGTCGAGCAACCTGCCCAGCACGGCGTCTCCTACGGGCACGTCGATGGGCTTTCCGGTGGCCCGCACCGCCGCGCCACGCGCGAGACCTGCGCTCGCGTGCAACGCAAGCGCGCGTATCGTGCGCTCGCCGGTGTGTGACTGGACTTCCGCGAGGATCGGCGAGCCGCCTCGCAGGGTGATCCATAGCGCACTATCGACCGCGGGGAGGTCGCTCGTCTCGAACGCAACGTCAACGACCGCGCCACGCACCGCGCACACTCGTCCACACATCTGCGCCGTTGTTGGGCGAGTGGTCGTGTCCTGACTGGCGGTACTGGCGAGAATCGACACGGCGCGTTCCCCAAGATCGGATCTGCAATCTCTTCACAATAGTGGCACGCCGAAGAAGGGGGCTGATCCTGATCAAACGTTGCGGGCATCGTTGCCCATCTTGAACGCGTGACGCACCGCAAGGCGAGAAAGCCGCCGTACGGTGCGTCTGCGCTGCCGCGCGTTAGAAGTCAGGCGTTTCCACCGGGCGCAGGTCGAACACGAGCACTTCCGCGTCGTTGCCGTGCGAGAGCGTGAGGGCGGTTTCGTTGCGCACGCGCACTCCATCGCCTTCCGCCAGCGCCACGCCGTTCAAGCTCACGCCACCGCGTGCAACATGCACATAGGCGTAGCGGTTCGGCGCAAGCGTGAGCGTGGCTGACTCGTCGCCGTCGAACAGACCGGCGTACACACGCGCATCCTGATGGATGTGCAGCGAGTTGTCGCTGCCATCCGGCGAGATGATCAGGCGCAGTCGGCCGCGCTTTTCTTCCGGCGTGAAGCGCTGTTGCTGATACTCGGGCGCAATGCCTGCCTGATTCGGCACGATCCAGATCTGCAGGAAGTGCACCGGCGAGGTGGGCGAGTGGTTGAACTCGCTGTGTGCCACGCCGCGTCCCGCGCTCATCAACTGCACGTCGCCCGGCTCGATCACCGACCCCGTGCCCATGGTGTCCTTGTGTTCGAGCGCGCCCTCGAGCACGTACGAAAAGATCTCCATGTCACGGTGCGGATGCTTGCCGAAGCCTTGCGCCGGCGCCACGCGGTCGTCGTTGATCACCAGCAGGTCGGAAAAGCCGACTTGCTTGGGATCGTAAAAATTCGCGAACGAGAACGTGTGGCGCGAGTTGAGCCAGCCATGGTTGGCAACGCCTCGGTCTGCAGCTTTTCTGATGTCCAGCATGATGGGCTCCTGTGTCTTCGTCGTTTCATTGAGAGGCTGGGTTGGCCTCGATGAATGTCATTTTAGAGTCCTGGCGAGAAACCACAATCCGCTTGATTGTGGAATAATTGTCGCGTTATAGGTGACAATTGAGGCCGATGACAATCGCCGATCTTCCGGGCGCGAGGTGGACGATTCTTAATGCGTGGGGTTCAAACGACCGAAAGCGCGGGCGTTGGCGCGCGTGCCGGTGCGCGATGTGCGAGACTACGGACCTTCTTTCCCAAAGCTGGCCGGCCAATGCGCGAGCAGGCACGGCAGGCTGTTATCGGACACTTGTGCGCGCATGGCTTGAGGGCCGTGCAGTCGTCCGACCCGCCCCCACTGGAGATTCGTCATGAGCCGCACCTATGCATTTCGTATCGTCAACGTTTTCGCCGAGACGACCTTCGGAGGCAATCCGCTGTGCGTTTTCGAAGACGCGCGCGGGCTGAGCGACGACGAGATGGGCGCGTTGGCGCGACAGTTCAATCTGTCCGAGACGACGTTCATTCTGCCCTCCGAGACGGCCGATGCGCACGTGCGAATTTTCACGCCCGGTTACGAGATGCGTTTTGCCGGGCATCCCACGCTGGGGACGGCGCACGTGCTGCGTGCCATGCGCGCCCTGGGTGACCGCGTGACGCTGCAATTTGCCGCCGGCCTGGTGCCGGTTCAGGCGAGCGGCGATCACTGGACGCTCACGGCCCCGTCGTCGGGCGAGCCGAAGATCAAGCCTGCGAGCGAGGCCGACGCCGACATCGCGGCGCTGGTGCGGCTGGGGCGCGACGATCTCGCACAGTCGCCCCAATGGGTCGACACCGGGGCCGATCAACTACTGATTCCGCTGCGCGACGCCGACGCGGTCGCGCGGGCGCAACCCGACAGCGCGCGTCTGGAGCGCTGGCCGCTCTCGAGTCTGGAGCGTAAAACGGGTTACGTGTTTTCCATCGACGAGGAGACGGGCGGCGAGTTGCAGGTCACGGCCCGCTACTTCTTCACGACGCAGGGCGGCGGTGTGAGCGAGGACCCGGGCACGGGATCCGCTTGCGCCAACCTTGGCGGCTGGCTGATCGGACAAGGGTATCCGCTGCCGGTGCGCGCGCGCGTGTCGCAGGGCGACGCCATCGAGCGACCGTGCCGGTTGACGCTCGAAGTCACGGCGGATCGTCGGATCCTGGTGGGCGGCAACGTCATCGAACTCGCGCGCGGCGAGGTGCGCCTGTAAGGCGCCCGGGGACCATAGCCGTATGTATGCATTGGCAGCGCCGGTCGAGACCGAGCTGGACATCAAAAAGAGCCGGTTCATTGGCATCGTCATGCCGGTAACGTCGCGCGAGGCGGCCATGCGCGAACTCGGCGCGCTGCGCGTGCGTTATCCCAACGCCACGCATTATTGCTGGGTGTTGTTGTGCGAGGGCGCGTCGGGTTTCGACGACGATGGCGAGCCGGGCGGCACGGCGGCCAAGCCCATGTACAACGTGCTCATGCACAAGAGCCTGACGAATGTGCTGGCGGTCGTCGTGCGCTATTACGGCGGTATCAAACTGGGCGCGGGCGGCCTGACCCGTGCCTACGGGCAGGCGGTGAGCGAAGCGCTCAAGCTCGCCACGCTCACGGCGGTCGAGCCGACGACCGAGCCGCGCTACCGCTGCACCTTTGCCCACGAAGCGACGCTGCGCCGGTTGGCGGAGCGTCATGGCGCCGAGGTGCTCGACGCTGGCTACGATGACGCCGTCACGCTGCGGTTACGCCTGAAGGTGCGTGACGTGGCGGCGTTCGAAGCCGACGCGACGCAAGCCCTCAGCGGCGGCCTCAAGCGGAGCGATTGAGGCGATGAGACGGCCGGTCGTCGCGTGAGACGGCGCGCCGTGGCAGGACAGGGGGCCGGGGCGGCGAGGCGCGGCGTCAATGCTCGAAGAGGTGGAAGGCCTCGAAATGGTTTCGCCGTCGCGAGAGCGCCACGAGATTGACGATGCACACGAGCGCAACCAGCGCGAAGAGGGGCGCGGAGACTTCGATGGTGTCGCGCGCGAGCAGCGAGACGAGTGTCAACGCCACCATGATCGCCAGCATCGCACGATGCAGCCACGTCGCCAGCCGCAGATGCCGCTCGGATTGCGCCACGAGCACGACCAGCGAGACATAGAACGGTGCGGCGATCAGCGCCAGCACGCAAAGCGCGAGGAGCACGCCAAGCACGCTGGCGAGCAGTGCATGCCCGTCGGCGGCGCTCGATTGCACGCCGACGACCGTTGCCGCAGCGAGATAAAGCAGCATCAAACCATCCAGAACAATCGCGGTTCGGTTCATGACATCTCTCCGACGAAAAAGGTGCGGAGGTGAGATCGCCCCGCGCAAGGCGACGGGGTCCGGTTGCGGTTCAACAGTCAGATGAAGGTGCCGGTACTTGGCGGCAGGCCAGACTAGCCACGCAATGCGATAGCGCCGTGACAGCTGTCCGCGGTTTGGAAGTCGTCGTCAGCGGGGTGGTTTCGGTGTGGCCAACGAACGTGGCGTGTCGTCCGGGCCGTGCGCGTTGCCGGCCATCGGTGGCGCCAGGCCCAGCCAGACGGCGGCCGCGTCAATGCCTACCGGGTCCACCGTGGCTTGTATGCGGTAGATCGACACGTTGCCACTTTCGTCGGCACAGAAGAGGTCGCGCTCCAGGTCCGCCAGGATGTCGAGCCGTTGCTGACATCGGTAGAAGCCCAGTGGCGTGAGATCCTGCACCAGCGCGGCGAGGGTCTCGGGATAGAGATAGAGGCGGCGGGGCCAATGACCGTGCCGGGAGCGGAACGTGCCGAGGGCGCCGAGCACGTGGGCCAGCGTGCCGCCGTGACCGCGAACGCACTCCATCAGGCACGACGGGTCATGCGCCAGCGCAATGTCAGGGTCTGGCGTGCCGGGGCGAAGACGGCCGGGAAGGGTCGGGTGTCCCATGGTTCACCCCGCGTAACGCACGACCATGCGTGCGCGCGGCAAGCCAAGTATTGCCGATAACGTACAGGTATCCACAAACACTCCGTTGACTTCCCGAAGTTGCGTGCCCGGCGAATATTGGTCTAGTGATTTGATAGTTGCAGACGACTGCAACGGGCGAAATCCGCACTTTCGCCTAATCCGTCGGCATGAGGCGCCGACGATCCCGCGCCGGACGGCGGCAGGGAATAGGTGGCGCGCGACGACCCAATGAAAACCGGCGGACTGAGCCGCCGGTTGATGCCCCATCGGGGCGTCGCCAGCCGCGTGTACCGGCGCGGCATGGTATGGGCCAAGTAGACTTGGCACCGAAAGGCATTGCCGTCATGCACTGAACCGTTTCCAGTTCCCGGCCGCGCCCATGCAGTTTGACTGCCCCTTGAGTATAGGTCGCGCGCGGGTAAGCGAATCGACTTTTCGGATGAGGGGGGCGCCAAGGGCGAACCGTTCGGTAGGCAAGCGCCCGAATTGACACAGGATTTCCCTCATGCCCCCGGTTTCGTCCGCGCCGACTTTGGGGTCTAATGTCACCATTCACGACGTAATCGCAAGGCATGCGGCTTTCCGCATCGTCATCGCGCGATACGACGCCGGGCCCCAGTCGAACATTCCAACGATGGCAATGAATTCTCTACAACGATGGACCCTGCTTGCCTGCCTCTGTGCGGCGCAGTCGGCGATCGCCGCCGACCAGTGCGAGGGTATCCTCATGCTGGCCAAGAGCGCGCAGACCGGCTTTGACAACATCTCCGGCCCGCTTGCGGCCAAGAACGACCGCGGCGAAAGCTATCAGGCGACCTACTCGGTACCGGGCGGCGACTGCAAGGTATTCCGGGCAAAGGGTCTCGCACCGACTTACGAATGTGTCTGGGATTACCAGAAGATCACGCCGGCGGATCTGCGCCGCGAGGCGCAGGGATTCGCCACGCAGGTCTCGCGCTGCACCCGGGGCGTGACCACGCTGCGCACGACCACGACAAACGCTGCCGGTTTGCCCGCCGAATGGCAGAGCGCGAGCCGGAAGTATGCGCATCCGGTCAACTTCACCGTCACGGCACAGGACTTGATCACGTCGCGCGGCGAGCGCCTGCGAGAAATCTCGCTGTCCGTCGAAAAGCAGATCGAGAAGTAAGCGGTACGTTACCGTTGCCGAGGTTGAACACCGTCTCGCCATCGGCGGCTGGGCCGCGCGCCCAGTCCCGCCGAACGGGGCTGGCGATGCGTCTGGCGCCACCGTGATGCTGCCGTTACAAACGGTTGCAGACCGCGCCACGCGTTAACATCTTTTCGGTCGACGCTCATTCGACCGACCCGGTACAGTCATTCTTGAGGCGTATGGCGCACAGGCAACCCACCGGTGCCGTCCGCGTCTCGTGCCAACCGGCCCCACCTTAGGGCCGGGTGCGATGGCTGAACCCAAATGAGTGCCCGACTTCGTTACTGTTTCCTGTTGCTGCTTGTGTGTGCCTATCCTGCCTGGGCAGGGGGCGGGCGCGGGCGCGACATGCTGGATTTGAACAAGGCATCGCTGCGGGAAGACATCAGCCGCTTCAGCGCCGATCGCGGTCGCGGTCAGGCGGCCTATCCGAACTGGGCGGCCCCGGCGGAGCCGCGTGAGCGCCAATACTCGCCGCAAGGCGAGCCACGCGGGTCGCGCGGCGGTGGCGGTGGCGGTGGCGGCCGTCGCGGTCGCTGACGCTTGTTGCCGCGCGCGGTTCCGCGCCGGCGTTGCTGTCCCCGTTTCCCGTTTTTCCCCTCCCCTCCGATGTCCTCGGACGAACCAGGCGTTGCACATGTGCAACATCGGATACGCTCGCCCATTCCCAGCAACGTCTGCCAATCACGCGTCCCACGCCTCCATTATTTCCCGACATTACGGCGAATGTGAGCAATCGCTAACTTGCTGATGTAAGGGACATATCGATTTCGTTATACCGAGACTAACTTTGGCGCGGATGGTCGGCTGAATTTTGTCTCCCCACCATTTCCCGGCCACTTCGTGTGGTGCGTTTTTTCTCGACGTTTCGGCCTATCTGCGCATGGCGAGCCTGTGCGAGAATCACGGCCGTTTATCAGGGAGGCGCTTCGCCAGCGGGCGCCGGCCGCTCCCGTGCACACCGGGAACGGGCACACAAAAGACATAAACCAAGGAGAAGTGAATGAAGCGGAGCATGGCCAAGGGCATTGGCGGGGCACTCGTGTTGGGCGCATGCATGAGCGCGCCGGCGTTCGCACAATCGAACGTCACGCTGTACGGTCAGGTCGACGCCTGGATGGGCGCAGTCAAGAACCCGGGAAGCGATCGCGCCTGGACGCAGGGCGGCGGCGGCATGTCGACGTCGTACTGGGGCATGAAGGGCAATGAAGATCTCGGTGGCGGCCTGAAGGCCGTGTTCGTGTTGGAAGACTTCTTCCGTCCGCAGAACGGTCAATACGGCCGCTTCCAGGGCGACTCGATGTTCTCGCGCAACGCATACGTCGGTCTGTCGTCGGACACCGCCGGCACGGTCACTCTCGGCCGTCTCACCACGTCGTACTTCGTCTCGACCATCCTGTTCAACCCGTTCGTCGATTCGTACACCTTCAGTCCGATGGTGTTCCACACGTACATCGGCGTGGCCGGTCAGGGCATCGTGGGCGACTCCGGCTGGAACAACGCGGTGATGTACACGACGCCGAACTTCAAGGGGCTGTCGGGCAGCGTCTCGTATGCGTTCGGCAACAAGGCCGGTGAGACGGGGCAGAACAAGTGGAGCGCGTCGGCGTTGTACTTCAACGGTCCGTTTGCGGCGACCGTCGCTTACCAGCAGGTGAAGTTCGATTCGCAACCGGACGACCTCGCCGGCATGACGGGCTTTCGCAGCCAGCAGGCCGTGCAACTGGGGGCGACGTACGATCTGCACGTGGTGAAGTTGTTCGGTCAGTATCAGTACATCCGCAACAACATCGCCGGCGGCGGTGTGTCGGAGAACGGTGGCCAGCTCGGCGTGTCGGTGCCGCTGGGCAACGGCAGCGTGCTCGCGTCGTATGCCTATACGAAGAGTTCTGGCGCGAGCAACGTCAACCGCAAGACGTGGGCGCTCGGCTATGACTACCCACTCTCGAAGCGCACGGATGTCTACGCCGCGTACATGAACGACAAGGTGAGCACGCTCTCGGGTGGCGATACCTTCGGCGGCGGCGTTCGCATGAAGTTCTGACATTCCCCGCGCACGCGGACTTTATGCGCGTGCCGAAGGAATCATCGAAGGGGGCAGACGCCGATTGGGCGCGTCTGCCCCCTTCGTTCGTCAGGTCGATCGCGATGTCATTGTTTGCGGATGTGGATGCCGACACCGACACGCCCGGCAGATCACACGCCCGCGTCAGCGTCGTTTCGCAGAGCGGTTTCATGTGTCACCGAATCCACGGGTCCGCGCTATGATTTGTGCACCGCGCAAGACGGTATTCCCGCCATCCCCCGAGCACAAACGGAGTAGAGACGACATGACGATTCAACACGTAGGCATCATTGGCGCAGGCACCATGGGCAACGGCATTGCACAGGCCTGTGCGGTGGCCGGGCTGCCGGTGACGATGGTCGATATCAGCGATGCCGCCGTACAGAAAGGCGTGGCGACGATTGCCGGCAGCCTCGATCGCCTGATCAAAAAAGACAAGCTCACGGCCGCCGACAAGCAAGCCGCACTGGCGCGCATCACAACCTCAACCGACTATGCCTCGCTGGCCGACGCCGACATCGTGATCGAGGCGGCCACAGAGAACTTCGATCTGAAGGTCAAGATCCTCAAACAGCTCGAGGGCGCGACGAAGGACAGTGCGATTCTCGCGTCCAACACGTCGTCGATCTCGATCACTCAGCTTGCCGCCGTGGTCGCCAAGCCGGCCCAATTCATCGGCATGCACTTCTTCAACCCGGTGCCGCTGATGGCGCTCGTGGAGATCATTCGCGGCTTGCAGACGACCGACGAGACGCATGCGCGTGTCGATGCCCTCGCGCGCCGACTCGGCAAGTCGCCGATCACGGTGAAGAACGCGCCGGGCTTCGTCGTCAACCGGATCCTGGTGCCGATGATCAACGAGGCCTTCTTCGTGCTGGCCGAGCATCTGGCGTCGCCCGAAGAGATCGACGAAGGCATGAAGCTCGGCTGCAATCATCCGATCGGACCGTTGGCGCTCGCCGACATGATCGGTCTCGATGTTTGCCTGTCCGTGATGAACGTCTACTACGAATCATTTGCGGACTCGAAGTACCGTCCGTGCCCGTTGCTCAAGGAAATGGTCGCCGCCGGGTATCTCGGACGCAAGACCGGGCGCGGCGTATATACGTATTGACCGCCGGCCGAGCGGACGGCAGGCCGGCGCGAGTTACGCGCCGGCGCGTTGCCCGGGCGTCACGTGGTAATCGCCGGATTCACCGCCGAGGTACTGGCGACCGTTGGCCGTCATCCACTGATGCTGCTGTCCGCCCTGAATCGACTCTGGCGGCAATGATTGTTCGTATCCCTGAAGATATGCGCGCTCGCCTTCGATGCGAAATCCGTGAGCGGCGGCAAGCCATTCCGCGTCGACGGCCTGCGCATCGTCGATCTTCAGGCGTTGCTCAGCCGGCTCGTCGGACCGCGGCGCGCCGAGACCATAAGGCGCTTGGCGCTTGGCGCGAGCCTGCGCTCTCAGCAGGCCAGTCGTTTGCGCGTGTCCTCGTATTCCTGCTTCAGACGCGCGATGATTTCGGCCGTCGGACGAATATCGTCCATCAATCCCACCCCTTGACCCGCACCCCATATGTCCTTCCATGCCTTCGCCTTGGAGAAGTTCATGGCGCTCTTGTCGGCCGTGGGCAAGTCATCGGGATCGAGGCCGGCATTCAGTATGCTCTGTCGAATGTAGTTGCCGGACACACCGGTGAACAGGTTCGTGTAGATGATGTCGTTGGCACTCGCCTCGACGATCGCCTGCTTGTACGTGTCGCTGGCGTTGGCTTCCGACGAGGCGATGAACCGCGTGCCGATATAGGCGAGATCGGCGCCCATGGCCTGGGCAGCCAGGACCGAGCCGCCGTTGGCAATCGCGCCGGAGAGCACGATCGGGCCGTCGAAGATCTTGCGCACCTCGCCCACCAGAGCGAACGGCGAGAGCATGCCCGCGTGCCCGCCCGCCCCAGCGGCGACGAGGATCAGCCCATCCACACCGGCTTCGAGCGCCTTGTTCGCATGGCGCAGATTGATCACGTCGTGCAGTACGATGCCGCCGTAGCTGTGTACTGCGTCGAGCACCTCCTTGGGCGGCGCGCGCAAGCTCGTGATGAAGATCGGCACGCGATGCTCCACGCATACCCGCACGTCGTGTTCGAGGCGCTGGTTCGACTGATGCACGATCTGATTGACGGCGAGTGGGCCCACGATGGCGTCCGGATTCGCCGCCTGATACGCGGCGAGTTCTTCGGTGATGCGAGAGAGCCAGTCTTCGAGAATTTGCGGCTCACGCGCGTTCAGCGCGGGGAACGAGCCGACGATCCCGGCCTTGCACTGTGCGAGCACCAGTTCCGGGTAGCTCACGATGAACATCGGCGACGCCACGACAGGCAGCGCCAGGTTTTGCAGAATCTTGGGAAGGGCCATGAAGTCTCCTCGGGCAGGACGTTCGGCGAACGACATCATTGCGTCGGCGCTCAATTCGCAGCGGGTTAATTTCGCGAACGATCGTTCGATTATAGGGGGAATCGTTCGTCGTCCGGTGAGCGGGCACTCGAAGAAAGCTTCGGTTCCGTGGAGGGAATTCGCGCGCGTATCAGGGAAAGTCCCCTTGGGGGACTAGGGCGTCGCGACTAGGATGAAAGCGCGTGCCAAGCGGCGTCAGCATCAAGACGCCACAGGACGGGCGCCGCGTTAGCGACCGCAACGTTCGTCCGGCACGTCACGTCCTCAAACGCCGCTTGCCGTGACTGGCAAGCGGCGTTGTTTTTTCAAAGATCTCGAAAGCCCGGTGCGCCTAGACGGCGTACAACGTATCCGTCTCACGCTCGTAGCGCACGGCGCCTGCTTTGGCGAGTTCCGCGACGAGGCGGTCGAGCAGGTCGGGCCAGGCCGACGGCGGCGCAAGCATCGCGGCCGCACTGCGCCAGGCTCGCGCGGTGTCGAGGGTGGCCTTGAGCACCGTGCCCGTCATCTCCGTCTCGGCCATGAGACGGAAGACGATCAGCACCTTGAGGGCGTTGCGCGCATTGCGTGCCGGATCGCTTTGCAGATAGTCGAGGCGTGCGCGCGCGGTGGCGAGTGCGCCGTCGATATCGCCGAACGGTTTGCCGTGTCCGGGAATGACCTGCGCCACATCGAGTTGCTCGATGAGATTGAGCACGGCGGCCTGTTCGGCGAACCCGGACTCGCCGTCGAGCTCCGGAAAGATCACGCCGAAGCCGCGTTCCCACAGCGCATCGCCGGAAATCAGGATGCCGTCGGTGGCGTTGTAGAGCATCAGCGCGTGCGGATCGTGGCCCGGGGCACCGAGAACGAGCCATTCGCGCTCGCCGAGCGTCATCGCGTCGCCGGGCGAGAGGGTGTCGTCGAAGGTGAAGCGCGCGCACTGCTGGCCCGTTGCTTCGAACGACAGACGCCGTGCATCCCAGTGGCGCACGGGGTCGGCATCGGCGGCGGGGACCCATGTACGGCAACCGTAGCGCGCTTGAAGTGCCGCGTTGCCGCCGCAATGATCGGAGTGCAGATGCGTGTTGACGAGCCGTTCGAGCGACTGGCCATGCGGCAGCGCGTGCGCGACGAGCGCGAGCGTCTGCTCGGCATGCGTGACGTAGCCGCTGTCGACGAGTGTTGGCGCGTCGCCGAGGAACAGGACATTGTTCGAGGAGAGCCAGCCGCGCTCGAACACGCGAAGCCCGGCGGGCAGGGCATGCGAGGTCATGGACGTAGGGGCATAAGAGGGAACACAGGGCGCTGGCGGCGTGTCACGCCGGCTTGGCGCTCACGAGGATCTTGGCCGTGGCGGCGATCACTGTCTCGCCGCGTTGATTGACGGCCTCGCCGTCGAGCGACACGATGTCGCCCGCGAGTTTGTCTTTCCACAGGCTGTCGGTCACGGTCCAGCGCACGGTGATGTCGTCGCCCGCGTGCACGGCGCGGCGCAACTTCATGTCGAATTCAAGCCCGAGCGGTTGGGCCGTTTTCGAATAGTGCGTGGCGAGCAGGGCGGCCAGATACGACATCTGCTGCGTGCCCGACGAGATCAGTCCGCCGAAGCGCAGGTCCGCGGCCGCGTAATCCGCGTCGTGGTGCAGTGGATTGAAGTCGTGTGCGAGCGCGGAAAATTCGCGGATCGAGTCAGGCGAAAAATGGTGGGTGGCGGCGAAGGTCTCGCCAATGGCAACGATTTTTCCCATATGCGGTATTGAAAGCGTTATGCGTCGGGGCGCGTCATGCGTTGCCCGAGCCGGGGTCGTTGGCGATCACGCGGCGATACTGCACCGGCGGCGGTTCGTGTTCGACACGTCGTGCGGGCAACAGCGACCAGATGTGGCGCTTGTCGTCCTCGGCCATCGTCGACCATGCGGCAATTTCGTCGAGCGTGCGCCAGCAGCCAGAGCACCACCCCGTCGCTGGATTCATGCGGCAGATGTTGGTGCAGGGCGATGGCACAGGGGACGCGGGCAGGGTCATGATGGCCTTGGGGTGACGTAGGGAAGCGTTCGCTCAGTCGCGCAGCGCCACGTCGACGACGGGCGCGCCCGTCATCGCCACGAGCTGCATCGGCGTGAGGTTGAACACGGCATGCGGGTGCCCGGCGGCGGCCCACAGACTGGTGAGCTTGAGCAGGTCTTCGTCGATCAGCGTGAGCGGCGACACGACGTGCCCGATCGGGCTGACGCCACCAATTGAATAGCCTGTCTTCTCCTTGACGAAACGCGCATCGGCGCGGGCAAGGTCGCCGACCTGTGCCGCCACCTTCTTCTCGTCGACGCGATTGATGCCGCTCGCGATGACCAGCACCGGGGTGTCGTCGGCGGCGCGGCGAAAGAGGATCGACTTGGCGATCTGGGCCACATCGCACCCCAGGCCGGCAGCGGCCTCGGCCGAGGTCTTGCCGGTGCTCGGCAACAGCACGATCGGCTGGTCGTGGCCCAGGCCGGCAAGCAGCCGTGCAACGTGACGTGCGCCTTCGGGAAGAGCGTCCTGTTGGGCGGGTTCGGGAGTCCGGGGTGTCTCGCTCATGGTCGTGTCAGTGTCTTCGAATCACAGGGTCGACGCGGGCACATTGGCCCGCGCGGTATCACACGCAGGTGGGCGCGCCGTCCTGCAGTTTCGCGAGCATGGCGCGGCCGACGCGTGACGCGTTCGGCCGGTCGATGGCGCGCGAAATGAAGTCGCCCGTGCGTACGACGGCGTCCAGATCGATGCCGGTCTCGATGCCGAGACCATGCAGCAGATACACCACGTCTTCCGTCGCCACGTTCCCCGTCGCGCCCTTGGCGTACGGGCAGCCGCCGAGGCCGGCGACGGACGAGTGGAAAATCGAAATGCCCGAGAGCAGCGCGGCGTAGACGTTGGCCGTCGCCTGGCCATAGGTGTCGTGGAAGTGGCCGGACAGACGCTCGATCGGGAACACCTTCGCGCAGGCTTCCATGACTTCGCGGGTGCGCGAGGGCGTGCCCACGCCGATGGTGTCGGCAATGTCGATTTCGTCGCAGCCGAGCGCCGCGAGTCGTTGCACGACGTCGACCACGCTCGCGACGGACACTTCCCCTTGGTACGGGCAGCCGAGCGCGCACGAGATGCTGCCGCGCAGGCGCAGGCCGGCGTCCTTCGCCGCGCGCGCGACGGGTTCGAAGCGCGCGATGCTTTCCACGATGGAGCAGTTGATATTGCGTTGCGAGAACGCTTCGCTCGCGGCGCCGAAGATCACCACTTCGTCGGCCTTGGCCGCCACCGCGCCCTCGAAGCCGCGCAGGTTCGGCGTGAGCACCGAGTAGATCGTGCCGGGACGACGCGTAATGCCCGCCATCACCTCGGCGCCGTCGGCCATCTGCGGCACCCATTTGGGCGAGACGAACGAGGTGGCTTCGATATTGGCGAAGCCGGCGGCCGACAGTCGGTCGATCAGCGCAATCTTGATATCGGTCGGTACCGGCTGTTTTTCGTTTTGCAGACCGTCGCGCGGGCCGACTTCGACCACTTTCACGTGCTTCGGCAGATTAGGCGTGGACAAGGACATGCGGTGTCTCCTTGGAGGGGTTCGGGCAATGACGCGCGTGGGCGACGGCTCAGTAGCCGCGCGCCGGGTCGACGATGCCGGTGATGGCTTCACCGCGTTCGAGCGCGGCGATCTTCCCGGCGATCTGCGCGACCGTTTCGTCGCGCAACGTCAGGGCGGAAATGTGCGGTGTGAGCGTCAGGCGAGGTGCGTGCCAGAACGGATGGTCTGCCGGCAACGGCTCGGTGCGAAACACGTCGAGCGTGGCTGCGGCGATCTGGCCGCTGTCCAGCGCGGCAAGGAGGTCGTCTTCCACCAGGTGCGCGCCGCGCGCGACGTTGATCAGGAACGCTCCTTGCGCCAACTTCGCAAACAGCTTGGCGTTGAGCACATCGACCGTTTGCGGCGTGAGCGGCAGCAGGTTGACGAGTATGCGGGCGCCGGACACGCAGGCATCGAAGCCGGCGTCGCCGTGGTGCAATTCGATGCCGCTATCGTCGCTGCGCTGGCTGCGGGTCCATGCACGTACCGGAAAGCCGAACGCCTTCAGTGCCTGGGCGACGTGCGCGCCGAGCGTGCCGTAACCGAGCACCGCGACGGGGAAATCCGCGAGACGGTTCGGCTTCTGGAACTTCCACTGACCTCGGGTTTGCTGCGCATCGAATTCGTCGAGACGGCGGAAGTAGCGCAATGCGGCGGCGCTCACGTACTGCGCCATCTGGTCGGCCATGCCGGCGTCTTCGAGACGGACCAGCGGCACGCCCGCCGGCAGGCGATGCGCGTCTTCGCCGTGCGTGCCGAGCACACCGTCCACCCCGGCGCCCAGGTTGAAAATCGCTTTCAGGCGCTCGCGCGGTTGCAACACTTCGGCATTCGGCTTCCAGAGCACCAGGTAGTCGGCGGGTGCTGCATCGCCAGGCTGCCAGCCGCGAATGCCGGCCTGCGGCAGATGCTCGGCGAGGCCGGCTTCGTAGGCGGCGGTCTTGCCGTCCGGAGAAAAGATCAGGATGTCCATGAGTTGCGGGGCAGACGCGTATAGGAATGAGTCATGGCGATAGGGCCAGCGAGGAGGCGGCACGCACCTACCGCACTGACGGTAACGGCGCGGGCGCATGGCACACATGTCCGGTCCTTCCGGCAGGCGTCGACGGCGCAGCCGCGTTCACTCGATTGACGTTAACGTCAAGTGTAACGCAGCTTGTGGTGTCGCGCGTACTGCGGCGAGGCCGGAGTCGCGGAGGGCGACGAGCCGCGAGGAGGGTGCGGTGGGCGAGGAAGGCGAGGGCGGGGCGGTGACGTTGTGACGCGGCGCAGCGGCACAGCGCGCCGCTCCGCCGTCGGGGAATGACCGAAGCCGGTCAGTCGTTGGCGGCCGCGCGCAACGTCACGAGGTTGACGGCGAAATTGTGGCTGTCGTCGGCGATCCAGACTTCACCGTCCTGAATCGTGCACTGGAGGCGCATCGTGCGCGCGGCGAGTGCCGTGAGCGCCTCGGCGGACGCCTCATCGAGCATGCGCACCGTGAGGTTCGACAAGCGGGTGATCTGCGACTCGGTCGCCTGCCACCAGACGGCGGCGGGTTTGCCACCGTACGCCACGACGTCGACATGCGTCGCACGGCCCGCGGCTTTGACAAGGCGCCGCGCGTCGGGTTGCCCGACGTCGATCCAGCGGACGATGTCGCCCCCGAAGTCGTGTTCCCACAGGTCGGGCTCGTCGGCGTTGGAGAGGCCCTTGCCGAACGCGAGCCGTTCATCGGCATACAGCATGAAGGCCAGCAGGCGCACCATCATGCGTTCGTCGGTTTCCGACGGATGTCGGGCGAGCGTCAGGCTATGGGCGGCGTAGTAGTGGCGGTCGAGGTTGGTGATCTGCACCTCGGCCTTGTATATGGTGGCTTTGAGTGCCATACCGGGAAACCGCAGGAATGAAGGGAGTCGCAAGCATACACTAGCGCGTTGTTCCCGCTCTCCAAGGCGCCATGGCATGCCGATGGCGCACCGCGGCAAGCTCGGTATACTGGCGGCCCCGCCTTACCTGATGTGTCTCCCATGCCGGTTCCTGTACCGCAAACGATCGACGTCAACGGTTATCCGATGGCGTACGTCGAGACCCCTGCCCCCGCCGACGCCAGTGGCGCGCCGCTCTTGCTGGTTCACGGTTCGCTTTGCGATTGCCGTTACTTCAAGCCGAACATGGCGCCGTTGGGGCAGCGGCGGCGGGTCATCTCGGTGAGTCTGCGTCACTACTGGCCCGAAGCCTGGGGCGGCCATGACGGTACGTTCTCGGGGGAGCAGCACGCCGAGGACCTGGCCGCATTCGTCACGGCGTTGGGCGTCGGCCCGGTCCATATGCTCGGCCATTCGCGCGGCGGCTATGTCGCGTTGCGCACGGCACTGCTCGCGCCCGACACCGTACGCTCGCTGATACTGGCGGACCCGGGCGTGGAAATCAGCGGCGGCCCGGCGCAGACGCCACTCGACCGCGAGCGGGGCAGCTTCCGCGAACAGGCGCTTGCTGCCATCGAGTCCGGGGATATCGACGGCGGACTGGCGATCTTTATCGACACCGTGAGCGGCCCGGATACGTGGCGGCGCATGGTGCCGTGGTTCAAGCAGATGGTGCGCGACAACGCTCACACCCTGATCGGTCAGGTGGCCGAGCCGCGTACGCCGTTGCCGATCGACGCCCTTGGCGCGTTGCATGCGCCGGTGCTTCTAATGGGCGGCGCGCAAAGTCCCGCACCCTATCCCGATGTGCTGAACGCGCTCGCGTGCGCCATGCCGGAAGCCCGTCGCATGGTGATCCAGGACGCATCGCACGGCATGAATCTGGCCAATCCGATTGCGTTTCACCGCGCGGTGGACGCCTTCCTCGGGAACGACTGAACCCGAGGAGCGACGCCGGCGCGCGAGCCGGCGTCGCCCGGCGCCGGACACGCGCGCGTTGCGCGGACGTCGCGTCCCGCGATCAATCGCCCCGTTCTCATTCGTCGCGCAACACGCCGTGGCCCAGACGCAAGCTCAGCGTGCGGACCAGATCGGCCATCCACGCCTGATCGCGGTCCGACAATTTCTGCATTGCCCGGTTGAGCGAGGGATACGGATCGCAGGGCACCGCCACCCCCGCGTCAGCCAGCATGCCGTTCGACGAATCGAACGCCAGCAACTCATGCGGTGGCAGTCCCAACGTGTCGGCGAGAATGCAAATGTTGCGCAGCGAGATATTGCGCTTGCCTCGCTCGACACCGCTCAGGTATGAGCGCGCCAGACCGCTTTCCAGGGCAAGCTTGTCTTGCGCCCAGTTGTACTTCTTGCGCAAACCGGCCAGGTGTCGGCCGAATCTGAATAAATTGGTGTCCATAAGAATGTTTTCCTTGTTAGGGACAAGAAGATTGAAACAAAAAGCCGGCATTGGGGACGGTGCCTCGGGTATCCCCCGTTTGCGAGGCACGAACTACCGGGTCCGCAACGCGGATTTTTTGCGGACTTTCGGAGAAGGCACAAGGAGTGCGTGCTTTCAGACGGTAGTGGTGGCGCCAGTTTGCGTACCGCTCTGCAGGCATTTCGATACGCTTTGTCGCACTCCCGTGAACCGGAGCCGCGCAGTGTGACACCGGACATGCCGGCGCAAGCCATCACGCGATTCTGAAAGTTTCCGTCTTGGGATGTCACTCGATGTTGACGGGGCGAACCGGACGTTGTGTCGAGCGGCGCGAATGGTCGGCAGTCATCGGCCGGCTGTCATGCTTGATAGGCTTGGCGTGCATGAAATAGGCACGGCGCAGTGATACGTCCATTGCGGGGATGTAAGACGCTCGACGAAGCGAGCGTTTTTACGGAAGGCCAGGTCACGCTTACAAGACGAACGCTCACGCAACGTCCCCGCGATGCTGGGGGGACTTTGCGCAATGTCCTAAGAATCAATTGCCTCGCTTTCGCTCACTCGTCATCGCCGGTGGGGAAACGCCGCGAGTCATCGCGTGCGATGGCGTCGGATCTGGCGGCATTGGCCGACGTGACGGATGTGTCGTGGCGTTCGGATGGGGTGCGCCCGGGGTCACAGATGCGCGCGACGGGATGGGCGGCGTCGGTGCCGGTGCCGTCGGCAACGCGGTAGCCAGCTTCCCTCGGCGCGGCGAGTTGAAGATGGGCAGGAAAGCCTGCGGAGAACGCTGGGGCGGTGGGCGTCCGTCTAGCGGCGTTGGGGAGAGCCGCGGGCGGGGCGGCGGCGTCATCGAGGTCGTCGAAATCGTCGAGATCCTCGGTATCGTCGATGCCGTCGCGCGCTTCGTGCCGATTGCGCCTATCTCGCGCATCGCCACAGGTACCGCCGTGTGCGACAGACAAGGGGCCGCATCGGTCTGCGTAAGCGTCGGTCGCCGACGGCGGCGCCGCCTGACTCAGGCGGGAGCTGAGGCTTCGAATGATCTCGGCGAGCCAGACCTGATCGCGGTTTTCGAGGCGGCACAGCGAACGGCTGATCTGCGGCAATGGCGTACGATCGGGTAGCGCTGCGGTGTCAGCGGCACCGGCCGCCTGCGCAAAGCGCAGCATTTCGGACGTTGGCACGCCGAGCGTATCGGCCAGTACGCAGATATTGACCAGGGCGACGTTGCGTCGACCGCGCTCGATGCCGCTGACGTACGAGCGAGCCAGACCGCTCTCGAGCGCCAGTTTCTCCTGCGACCAGCCGCGCGCCTTGCGCAAGCAGGCCAGATGGTCTCCGAACAGCGCGAGTGGATTCGTTTGCATGGCGGAACTCCGTTGACGAGTCACACAGCGTAATCAATCCCCCCGCGTCTTGCGACGTTATATCGCTCTCCTCCCCATGCGTTACAGGCGGGCCTCTATACAGAGTCGGCGACCTCTATAGCGCAAAACTTATCGGACGCTTCCCAATTCATGGGGCCGCGCCATCACACGAGACGTTGTCAGCCGATGGGGCGACACGCTGACATGGAACGGCGCCAGTGCATCGGATGGTGCTGGCCGTGGCGTAGGCCGATGATGTCGATCAGCGCAGGCAGAAGCGGGCTAGCGCGCCGCGCAGGACGGCGGGCAGCGCGGCGGCGAAACCGAACGGGCGCGACAGCGCGGCCAGGCCCTCGCCATTGAGCACGCGAGCGCCCTCCAGGTGAGTGGCCAGCCGGCAGAAATCTTCTCGATTCATACCGACGCGCTCGCAGGCGATATCGAGCTGTTTCAAATCGTTCGGATGCAGCTCAAGGGTGACGGTAATGCGCTCTGAGGCGGTGTTCATGTCTGCCAATTTTCTCTGGTTCAAAACATTGGGCATGCCGCGCGGGTGAAGCGCATGCCGAAGCGCCCACGCGATAACGCGAGCGAGCGTGATCCGACGGCGCGCGATGGAGGGCGTCGGGGGCTAATGCAATGCGTGGGCAATACGAGGCTGTGGGCGCGAAATTGGCCGCCCAAGTCGTGGGCGGCGGTACGGCGCTAACGCGTGAGAGCGATGCCTCGTAACGGCGGGGAGGGATGACTCTCTATCCGGCCAGGACATCGGTGCCGGAATACAGCATGAGTACTGCGGACTACGGACTACGATTTCAAGTACGACGACAACTCGGTGCGACTCGTTGAACGGCGACTGACCGCTTCGGTTCCGGCAGCGTCGGCCCCAGCGGTGGCTGGCCAACGTTAAATTACGCGGCGTCCTTCAAGCGAATGCGCGAGCAAGGGGTACGACGATGACTACGGCGATATCGCAGGACACGTGAGACGTGGGTCGCCGCTGCGGTGCGTGCCGCAGCGCGTTGCAGTTGCATGACACGTGCCACTGTCGCCGTGACGGCGAGCGTCGCGACCCCTAGCCAAATGACGAAAATCACAAACCCTCTCCCTAAGCGACGACAGCGCGGCGTAACAACAGACGTAAGCGATGACTGTGTCCAGTGACGACCGGCCCGAGTGGCAGCAGCGCGAGAGACATCGGCACGAGAGAGATCGGCCCGCGTTGACCGCAAGGCGAAATTCAGAAAGCGGGGACGCCAGTCGTCGCAAGTCGGTTGCTACCGCAACAAACTTCAACAGGAGCGAATTCTAAATAGATTCCCGGATAGGGTAAATACCAATCAAGCAAATTGTGTATTTTTTAAGACAGAGGAATCGGAATCGTCCAAACGATCGTTTGAATTCCAGGTGCTTAAATTCATTGGAAAAATCGGGCCGAACCCGCGGGCTTCCACGTGTTCGGCCCGATCAGGACGAAGGGGGTCAGAAGCTGTGCTTCAGGCCCATGCCGACCAGCAACTGCGTTCGTGCGCCGGCGTTGAAGCCGTACGAACCGACCGACGCGGTGGCTTCCACCGTTTGACCGCTATCCAGCGTCTTGCCGATGGCCTGTTGATAGCCACCGATGACGTAGGTCGACGTGCGCTTGGACAGCGCATAGGTGACGCCGGCATTGAACTGGTTGTAGTGAGCGCCGAGGTTGCGCGCACCGCGCATTCGCGTGTAGCTATAGCCGATGCCCGTGTTGATCGCCGGCGTCAGGGCATATGTGGCGAAGGCGTTCACGGTGTCGAATGTCGCCGTGCCGGTGAATTCCGACAGACCATCGCTCGCGTACTGGGCATTCGAATACGACAGCCCAAGGATCGCCGGGCCAACGGCGTACTTGCCGGCCACGCGCGCGATGCGTACCTTGCTCGCCGTACGGAAGCCACTGTTGATCGGCGAGTTGAACAGCGAGCCCGCGCTGCTGGTCCACTCGCGATAGCCGTAGGCCGCCCGCGTGTTGCCACCGTCCGCAAAGAAAAAACCGGCGCCGAGCGCGAGCGGACCGTTGTTGTAGGCACCGGCGACGCCGTACGACCGGCCGGCCCCGGTTTCCCCGGCCACGTTGCCCGATGCGTACATGCCTTCGAACTGCAAGCCGCCGAAGTTCGGTGTGGCGTAGCGGATCGAGTTGTTGATGCGTGCGCCATTGTCGTAGTTGTCGACGTCGCCCGGCGTGGCAAAGAACCCACCGAAGTAACCGTCTGCGGTCATGCCCTGCACGAGATTGACGACCGGGTCGTACTGACGGCCGATGGTCACTTCGCCCCATTCGGTGCTCGTCAGGCCGACGATGGATTTGCGTCCGAACGCCCGGCCGCCGTTACCCATCTCGCCGTTGACCGCATTGAAGCCGCTTTCGATCTGGAACATCGCCGACAGTCCGCGGCCCAGCGGCTCGGTGCCACGCAAGCCCCAGCGGCTGCCGGAGATGATGTTGCTCGTGATCATCGATCGCGATTGCGGGCCGTTGAGGCCGTCCGTGTGATTGGCGTGGACGAAGCCGGAATCGATCGTGCCGTAGAGGGTGACGTTGCTTTGCGCATTGGCGCTGGCAGACAAAGTCAGGAGGGTGAGTGTGGCGGCGAGCGCAATGGCGCGCGGGCCGATGAACGAGTGAGGACGTTGAGTCATGGTGTCGAGCGCTTAACCGCGCATGGTGGAAATCGACACCGAGAATATTTCCGAACAGCCATTCGGATTCCTTATGAAAATTCCGAATGCACTGAAATCCCCATGGCAGCGACCCCCTGTCGGGGGCGCTGCCGAAGTTTCTAGGAAGTGTCCTCAAATTTCATCGCGCGCTACCGCAGTAAGCGGTAGCGCGGAAAGCACCGTCCTGCGCGAGTCAATGTGGATCCGCACCGGCGTGCGCTGCGGCGTGATGCCGGAGCACCGCGCCAGGACGATCGTTATCGCTTGAACGCCAGCAACTGGGCGCCTTCCGGCACCTGGTCGCCGACGGCGAACAGCACCTCTTCGATTTCACCGTCCTCGGGTGCGCTGATGGTGTGCTCCATCTTCATCGCTTCCATCACGAGCAGCGGCGCGCCCTTCTCGACCTTCGTACCGGCTGGCGCGAGCACGGCAATGACCTTGCCCGGCATCGGCGCCGTCAGCCGCCCCTCGCCCCCTTCCTGCGCCCCGGCCTGTGCCAGCGGATCGTGCCAGCGCAGCGTCCAGGACTGACCGTCCGCGAAGACGTGCGCGGCGTCGTGTTCGAAGTCGACATGCCCTTGAACGCGGCGATCGCCGAGCGTCACGCGATACACCCCGGCGTCGTGGGCGTAGCGATACGGATACGTCTGCCCGTCCACGGTGAGCGTGCTCGCCTGTGGCCCGCTCGTGAGGAGAACCGACAGCCGCGTCTCGTCGTGATCGAAGGCGAGGGTGCGCTGGTAGTCGCCGTTCAGGCGCCACCCGGTGGCGAGCTGCCACGGCGAGTGGTGATCGATGCTGTCCTGATATTTGCGGCGGCCGATCACGGTTTCGCGGGCCAGCTGCGCCGCGACGGCCAGTGCCAGCGTGGTCGCCGGTACCGGGGCGGCGGCCGGGAACAGCGTGTCGCGATGGCGCTCGATCAGCCCGGTGTCGAGATCGGCCGCGGCGAACGGCTCGCTGGCGACCAGGCGTCCGAGGAACGCGATGTTTGTCTGCACGCCCACCACGCGATACTGGCCTAGCGCGCGTCGCATGCGGGCGAGCGCTTCGTCGCGGTCCCGACCCCACACGATCAGCTTGGCGATCATCGGGTCGTAGAAGGGCGAGATGGTGTCGCCTTCGCGCACCCCGGAGTCGATGCGCACCGCGGCCGGCACGTCGGCGCTGCCGATCTCGAACTGGACCGCTGCGGGCGGACGCAACGTGCAGAGCGTGCCCGTCGATGGCAGGAAGTTGTTATCCGGATTCTCGGCGTAGATACGGGCTTCGAGCGCATGCCCGTGAATGCGCAACGCGTCCTGCTTGCGCGGCAACGGTTCGCCCGCCGCCACGCGCAATTGCCATTCCACCAGATCGAGCCCGGTGATCATCTCCGTGACCGGATGCTCGACCTGCAGGCGCGTGTTCATCTCCATGAAGTAGAACGAGCCGTCCTGATTGGCGATGAACTCGACCGTGCCCGCGCCGACATAGCCCACGGCCCGCGCGGCATTACAGGCGGCTTCGCCCATGGCGCGACGACGCTCGTCGGTCATGCCCGGGGCGGGGGCTTCTTCCAGGACCTTCTGGTGACGGCGCTGCACCGAGCAGTCGCGCTCGAACAGATAGACGCAGTTGCCGTGCGTGTCGGCAAATACCTGAATCTCGATATGGCGCGGACGCGTCAGATACTTTTCGACCAACACGCGCTCGTCGCCGAAGCTGCTGGCGGCTTCGCGCTGGCAGGACGTGAGCGCGGCGCGAAACGCCGAACTGCGCTCAACCACGCGCATGCCCTTGCCGCCGCCGCCCGCGCTGGCCTTGAGCAGCACGGGGTAGCCGATTTCGTCGGCGCGCTCGTGCAGGAACGCGGCGTCTTGATTGTCGCCGTGGTAGCCCGGCACCAGCGGCACTGCGGCGCCTTCCATCAGGGTTTTCGCGGCGCTCTTGCTGCCCATCGCGTGAATGGCGCCGACCGGCGGGCCGATGAAGACGATGCCGGCCTCGTGACACGCGGCGGCGAAGGCTTCGTTCTCGGACAGGAAGCCGTAGCCCGGGTGGATGGCCTGGGCGCCGGTGGCCTTGGCGGCGTTGATGATGGCATCGATGCGCAGATAGCTCTCGCGCGCGGCGGCGCCACCCACGTGCACCGCTTCGTCGCACACGGCGACATGCTTGGCGTGCGCGTCGGCGTCGGAATAGACGGCCACCGTGCGGATGCCCAGCCGAGCGGCCGTGGCGGCCACGCGGCAGGCGATTTCGCCGCGGTTGGCGATGAGGATCTTGTCGAACATGCTGCCTCCGGAAAATGATCGATTGGGGCGGCGCCTGCGCATCGCACTTCGCTTGTGACGAAGGGCCACTGCACTCGCGCCATTCTCTTTGCTATCCAACTTCGCCGCGTCGGCGGATCGTCTTTTTGCGATCTCGTCGCCGTCGTGGCGGCTTAACCTGTCAACACATCCTTCAACGCCAGCCCTTCGCCGTGCCGATAACGCTCAGTGCGTGGCGCAGGCCGCCAGACCATCGCACTCGCCTGCGGGCTCGGCGGCGCCGAGCTTTTCCTCGGTCGACGTGTGCATGCCGAGACGCGCGAGCAACGCGCGGTCGTGTTCGGCCTGAGGGTTTTGGGTGACGAGCAGTTTTTCGCCGTAGAACATCGAATTCGCGCCGGCGAGGAAGCACAACGATTGCAGGGCGTCGTCCATCATCTCGCGCCCGGCCGACAGCCGCACCATCGCGCGCGGCATCGTGATACGCGCCACGGCGATCATGCGCACGAAGTCGAACGGATCGACGGCGTCGTTGTTCTCCAGCGGCGTGCCTTCGACCTTCATCAGGTTGTTGATGGGCACCGATTCGGGATACGGCGACAGGTTGGCGAGCTGTGCGATCAGGCCGGCGCGCTCGCGGCTTGTCTCGCCCAGGCCGACGATGCCGCCGCAGCACACCTTCAGTCCAGCGTCGCGCACGCGGGCCAGCGTGTCCAGGCGATCCTGATAGGTGCGTGTGGTGATGATCTGCCCATAGAACTCGGGCGACGTATCGAGGTTGTGGTTGTAGTAGTCGAGGCCGGCGTCGCGCAATTGCTGCGCTTGCCCGTCACGCAGCATGCCGAGCGTGACGCATGTCTCCAGGCCCAGCGCCTTGACGCTGCGCACCATCTCGCCCACCGCGTCGACCTGGTGCGGCTTCGGGCTGCGCCAGGCGGCGCCCATGCAGAAGCGGGTGGCCCCGGCATCTTTGGCGCGCTGCGCCGCGGCGACCACTTCCTCCACCGGCATGAGCTTCTCGGCTTCCACGCCGGTGTCGTAGCGCGCCGATTGCGGGCAATAGGCGCAGTCCTCCGGGCACCCGCCAGTCTTGATCGAGAGCAGCGTCGAGAGCTGCACGGCATTGGCGTCGAAGTGTTCGCGATGCACTTGCTGTGCGCGGAAGATCAGGTCGTTGAACGGCAGTGCAAAGAGCGCCTCGATGTCGGCGACGCTCCAGGGCGTGTCGTTGCGGCGCAGGGCTTCGTCGTGGCCGTGAGCGGCGGTGTGGGCGTGAACTTGCATGATGTGATTCCTTGAATTCGGTGAGTTCGTTGATGTCGCGCGATAGGGCAGTGGCGCGCTCAGGGCCGCGTCATGTCGACGAGCGGCCCGATGTCGAGATAGCCGGAGGCGGTCGCCGCATCGGGGTGCGCCAGATGCGGCACGCGCCCGAGCAGCGGCGCGGGCAAGCGCGCGGCAAGGGTGTCGATGTTTGCCGCCACGTGACGCATCTCCGGATCGACGTGATTGGCGACCCAGCCCGCGAGCGTGAGCCCGCGGGCGGTGATGGCTTCGGCGGTGAGCAGGGCGTGGTTGATGCAGCCGAGCCGCAAACCGACGACCAGGATCACCGGAAGGCCGAGCTGGCGCGCCAGCTCGGCCGTATCCGGTGCATTGGCATCGGCGCCGAGCGGCACACGAAAGCCGCCCACGCCCTCGACGATCACCAGATCGGCCCGCGCGGCGACCCGCGCGTAACCCGCACGAATCACGCTGCAATCGAGCGCGATGCCTTCAGCGGCGGCGGCGATATGGGGCGCCGTGGCGTCCTTGAGCACATACGGGCAGTACCAGTCGTCGGGCAGCTTCAGGTTGCTTGCCTGATGCAACTGCTCGACGTCGTCGTTGACGAAGCGCCCGTTATGCTCCGAGGCGCCCGCCGCGACCGACTTGAGCCCCGCGCACACCAGCCCGCGCCGAGAGGCGGCATGGAGCAGCGCAGACGACACGAGCGTCTTGCCGATTTCCGTGTCGGTGCCGGTAACGAAGAACGCATGGCGCGCCGACGTGGCCCGGGCGGCGGGCGTATCGATAGATATATCGAGGGGAGCGACGAGACGCGGATCAGCCATGGGCGTGCTCCGTCCAGTCTCGATCCAACTGGTTGATGGCGGTGGCGAGCCGGTCGACGTCGTCGGCCGTGTGCGTTGCGCAGAGCGTCAGGCGCAGTCGCGACGTGCCGGGTGCCACGGTCGGCGGGCGGATGGCGGGCACCCACAGTCCCGCTTCGGCCAGCCCAGCCTGCGCATGCAGTGCCGCGGCATTCTCGCCGAGGATGATCGGCTGCACGCCCGTGGGCGAGACCCTGTGCCGCCAATGCCGCAGCGTGAGCGAGTCGCGCAGTTGGGCGATGCGCGCTTGCAGCGCGGCGCGGCGCTCGCGGCCTTCGTCGCCGGCGATCAGCGCCAGGCTCGTGAGCAGTGCGTGGGCCTGCGACGGCGCGGCGGCCGTGGTGAAGATATACGGCCGCGCACGATTGACGAGCCATTCGATGACACGCTCGTTGGCGGCGACGAATGCGCCGCCGACACCGGCGGCCTTGCCGAGCGTGCCGATGATGACAAGGTTCGGCGAGCGAAGATCGAAATGCTCGAACACACCTCGACCCGTCTCGCCGACGACGCCGAAGCCATGCGCATCGTCTACCACCAGCCACGCGTTGTGTCGTTCGGCCAGTGCAAGCAGTTGTGGCAGCGGCGCGATATCGCCGTCCATCGAGAACACGCCGTCGGTGACGATCAGCTTCGTCTCGGCGGTGCTGGCGTCGAGCAGCGCGGCCAGGGCGTCGACGTCGCCGTGCGGGTAGACGTGCGTGCGCGCCCGGGACAGACGTGCGCCGTCGATCAGCGAGGCGTGATTGAGCGCTTCGGAGAAGATGTCGGCGTCCTTGTCGGCGAGCGCGGAGAGGGTCGCCAGGTTGGCCATGTAACCGGTACAGAAGTACAGCGCGCGGCCGTCGACGAGATGGGGCGACATGAAGTCGGCGAGCGCGTCTTCGAGTTCCGCGTGGGCCTGCGAATGACCGCTGATGAGGTGCGATGCGCCGCTGCCTGCGCCGTAGCGCCGCGCGCCCTCGACGAGCGCCTCGACAATCTTCGGATGCGCTGCCAGACCGAGATAGTCGTTGCTGGCGAATGCGAGCACGTCGCGGCCGTCGGCGCGCACATGGGGCTGGCAGGGCGTGGACACCACGCGGCGGCGGCGTCGCAGATGCGCGCGGTCGATGTCGGCCAGGCCGGCGTCGAGCCGGGCGAACAGGGGATGGGTTGTCATGCGGGCACCTCCGTGCCGTGCGTCGTCGTGGCGTCGAAGGCCGCAAGCGTTTGCGCCGCGAGCCAGTCGATGGTGTCGTCGTCGAGCACGTACGGCGGCATCAGGTAGACCGTGGCGCCGATGGGGCGCAGCAGCACGCCGCGCGCCCGGGCTTCGGCGTAAAAGCGTTTCGCGAAGGCGCTGGCGGCGCCGGGGGTGTCCGGCAACACCGCATCGAACGCCCAGATCATGCCGCGATGACGCAAGTGCCTGGCCCGCGGATCGTCGGCCAACGGCGCGAGTGCCTGGGTGAGGCGTTGTGCGCGAAGTATGTTGCTGGCGAGCACGTCGTCGTCGGCAAAGATGTCGAGCGTGGCGAGCGCGGCGCGGCACGCCAGCGGATTGCCGGTGTACGAGTGCGAGTGCAGGAAGCCGCGTGCGGTCTCGTCGTCGTAGAAGGCGTTGTAGATCGCGTCGCGCGAGAGCACCAGCGACAGGGGCAGATAGCCGCCGCTGATGCCCTTGGACAGGGTGAGCAGATCGGGCCAGATGCCGGCCTGCTCGCTCGCGAAGAAGGTGCCGGTGCGTCCGCACCCAACGGCGATTTCGTCGGCGATCAGATGCGCGCCGTGCTGGTCGCACAGCGCGCGCACGCGGCGCAGATACTCGGGATCGTGCATTGCCATCCCGGCCGCACATTGCACCAGCGGTTCGACGATGACGGCGGCGATGCGTCCCTCGCGCTGCGTAAGCAACGTCTCGAGGTCTGCCGCGGCGCGACGCGCGACGTCGGCCGGCGTCTCCCCGTCGCGGGCGTCACGCGCGTCGGGCGAGGCCACCACGTGGGCGTGGCGCAGCAGCGGGTCGTAGGCATCGCGAAAGAGCGCAACGTCGGTCACGGCGAGCGCACCGAGCGTCTCACCGTGATAGCCGTGGCGCACGCAGACGAATTCGCGCTTGTCGCTGTGGCCCTGATTGCGCCACGCGTGAAAGCTCATCTTCAGGGCGATCTCGACGGCCGACGCGCCATCAGACGCGAAGAACGCATGGCCGAGCACGCCGCCGGTCAGCGCCGACAGACGCTCGGCCAGGGCAACGACCGGTTCGTGGGTGAAGCCTGCGAGCATCGCGTGTTCGAGGCGGCCAAGCTGATCGACGAGTGCCGCGTTGATGCGCGGATTCGCGTGGCCGAACAGATTGACCCACCATGAGCTGATGGCGTCGAGGTAACGCTCGCCGTCGGTATCGACGAGCCAGGGACCTTCGCCGTGGGACAACGCGACGAGCGGTAGCTGTGCCTGTTGCTTCATCTGCGTGCAGGGGTGCCAGACCTGTCGCAGACTGCGCGCGGCGAGATCGCCGGGAACGGCGGGGGGGCGCGAAGAGGCGTCCATCGGTGACTCCTTGGTTGGCCGCGACGGACGACGCTCACAAGCTAATGTGTGCCGTCCGTTCGGCTGGCCGGTGACGGGCATTGCGCAGGGCGCTGCCGCACGGGGCCGGAGGTGGGGGGATGGACGCATGGTAGGCAAAGCGTTTTAGTAGGGCAATAGGCGGAATTGGTGCGAAAAATCGCTGTTTTGTGTGCCGTAGCGTGACGTTATCGATAAATTCGCAAAACCCGCCGATAACGTTGCGGCATCTCCGCCGTCACCCCTCCCCCAAAAAATTTGTAACCGATGATGTGGCCTGACGCACGTGCGTCGCTCAGGACGCTTCGCGCCATGCTGGCGCGCGCTTCTCGAGGAACGAGCGCACCCCTTCGCGGCCTTCGTCGGACGCGCGGATCTTCGCGATGCGGTCCGCCGTGTCGGCGATGGCGCCGTCGTCGATCTCTCGACTCGCGAAGTCCTGCACGAGCCGTTTGCACTCTTTTACTGCGTTCGGGCTGTTGTCGACGAGCGCCTTGGCCAGTGCCTGCACGGTGCTGTCGAGCGCCTCGGCGCTCACGACTTCGTGCACGAGACCGTGACGGTGGGCGGTCGCGGCGGTGAAGCGCTCCGCCGTGAGGAAATAGCGGCGCGAAGCCGACTCGCCGAGGGCGCGAATGACGTAGGGGCCGATCGTTGCCGGCATCAGGCCCAGCTTTGCCTCCGACAGGCAGAAGTGCGCGGTGTCGACCGCCACGACCATGTCGGCCACGGCGGCAAGACCCACGCCGCCCGCGTACGCGTCGCCCTGCACGCGGGCGATCACCGGCTTCGGGCAGCGATAGATCGTGCTCAGCATGACGGCCAGAGTCATCGCGTCGGCGCGGTTCTCGGCGTCCGAGTAGCCGGCCATCTTCTGCATCCAGTTCAGATCGGCACCCGCGCAGAAGGCGACGCCTTCTGCGGCGAGCACGATGGCGCGCACGTCGTCGTTCGTGGCGAGCGCGCGAAACGCGCCCGTCAGTTCCTCGATGACCGTTTCGTTGAACGCGTTGCGCACGTCCGGACGATTGAGCGTGACGGTGGCGACGTGGGCGTCGACGCTGACTTTTAACGTGACGAGATTCATGACGTGGAATTCCTCGATGGGCCGTTGCGGGCGATTACATGCGGAACAGGCCGAAGCGCGTTTCGGGAATGGGCGCGTTGAGCGTGGCCGACAGCCCCAGTCCGAGCACGGTGCGGGTATCCGCCGGATCGATCACGCCGTCGTCCCACAGGCGGGCGCTGGCGTAGTACGGATGGCCCTGGCGCTCGTATTGATCGCGAATCGGCTGCTTGAAGGCATCCTCTTCCTCGGCGCTCCACTGGCCGCCACGGCCCTCGATGCCGTCGCGCTTGACCGTGGCGAGCACCGACGCGGCCTGCTCGCCGCCCATCACCGAGATACGGGCGTTCGGCCACATCCACAGGAAGCGCGGCGAGTAGGCCCGGCCACACATGCCGTAGTTGCCGGCGCCGAACGAGCCGCCGATGATGACCGTGAACTTCGGCACGTTCGCGGTGGCGACCGCCGTCACCATCTTCGCGCCGTGCTTGGCGATGCCCTCGTTCTCATACTTGCGCCCGACCATGAAGCCGGTGATGTTCTGCAGGAAGATCAGCGGGATCTTGCGCTGGCAGCACAGCTCGATGAAGTGCGCGCCTTTCTGGGCCGACTCGGAGAACAGGATGCCGTTGTTCGCCACGATGCCGACCGGATAGCCCCACAGATGCGCGAAGCCGCACACGAGCGTGGTGCCGTAGCGCGCCTTGAATTCGTCGAACTCGGAGCCGTCGACCAGGCGCGCAATCACTTCGCGTACGTCGAACGGCTTCTTCGTGTCGGACGGAATCACACCGTACAGGTCTCGGGCGTCGTACTTCGGCTCGACCGGTGGCTTGACCGCAACCGTGGCCGGTTTGCGACGGTTGAGATTCGCGGCGATGCTGCGCGCGATGGACAGCGCGTGCGCGTCGTTCTGCGCGAAGTGATCGACCACGCCCGACAGGCGCGTGTGGACGTCGGCGCCGCCGAGGTCTTCGGCGCTCACTTCCTCACCGGTGGCCGCTTTCACGAGCGGCGGGCCGCCGAGGAAAATCGTGCCCTGTTCCTTGACGATGATCGACTCGTCGCTCATCGCAGGCACGTAGGCGCCGCCGGCGGTACACGACCCCATCACCACGGCGATCTGCGGAATCCCCTGCGCGGACATCTGCGCCTGGTTGTAGAAGATGCGCCCGAAGTGATCGCGGTCGGGGAAGACATCGTCCTGGTTCGGCAGGTTGGCGCCGCCCGAGTCGACCAGGTAGATACACGGCAGATGGTTCTGCTCGGCGATCTCCTGCGCGCGCAGGTGCTTCTTGACCGTCATCGGGTAATAGGTGCCGCCCTTGACCGTGGCATCGTTGCAGACGATCACGCACTCCTGGCCTGATACACGGCCGATGCCGGTGATGATGCCGGCGCCCGGGGCGTCGTCGTGATACATGCCGATGGCCGCGAGCTGCGAGAGTTCGAGAAACGGCGAGCCCGGATCGAGCAACTGTTGTACGCGCTCACGCGGCAGCAGCTTGCCGCGCGCGATGTGCTTCTTGCGCGCGGCCTCACCGCCGCCACCGGCCAGTTGTGCAATGCGGGCACGCAGGTCGTCGACCAGGGTCTGCATCGTGGCCGCGTTGCGTGCAAAGTCTTCGCCGCGCGGGTTGAGCTTGCTTTCAAGAATCGGCATGTGACGAAATCCGGTGGAGAGTGAGGGAGTCGTTGGAGGCGTTTCGTGGACGTGCACCGCGGCGGGGTCAGTCGAACAGGTCGCCGTCGATGTAGCGCCAGCGGCCGTCGTCCGAGCGCTCGAAGCGGCTGCGTTCGTGCAGCCGGTGCGCCCGTCCGCCGACCTTGTAGCGGGCGACGAATTCGACTTCGGCATGCGACGCATCGCTTTGGCGATGGGCCTTGATCTGCAGGCCAAGCCATTGCGGTGCGTCGTCGAAGTCAAGCGTGGCGGGACGCGTGCGCGCCGCCCAGGTGTCGAGCAGGTACGCGGCGTTGTGACGCACGAACGCCGTGTATCGCGAGCGCATCAGCGCTTCGGCGCTCGGCGCCATGTCGCCGTGTTCCAGGTAGCGCGCGCAGCAGTCGTCGAACGTGGGCCCGCCGCAAGGGCAGGTGTCGCGCTCGAGGTCTGGCGTCGTTGCGCTGCGCGACGTTTGGGGTCTTGCCATCGTGAGTCTTGCCTTGTTGTCAGATCTTGCCTTGCTTCAGACAGGCCTCGACCTGTGGGAAGTGGTCGAAGCCCCAGAACGGTTCGCCGTCCACGATCACGAAGGGCGAGCCGAACACCCCGCGCGCCATCGCCAGATCGATTTCGGCCTTGAGATGGTCCTTGGCGGCGGGCGAGTGCATGCCGGCGTCGAGCTTCGTGCCGTCGATGCCCAGGGCCTCGCCGAGACGCACGAGTTCCGCCGGGTCGCCGATGTTCACGTCGTCGACGTAAAGCGCGTGGAAGATCGACTTCGCGAACTCGGCGGACAGGTCGCCGCCGTGATGATCCTGCACCCAGAGCACGGCGCGCTCGGCGGCTTGCGTCGGAATCGGGAAGTGCGTCGGCCGCTTGTACGCGATGCCATGAAACCGCGCGGTGCGCTCCACGTCATGCCGCAGATACGCGGTCTTGATCGGATGCTGCGTCGGTGCGCCCGTGCCGTTCACCTTGTAGACGATGTCGAGCAGGATCGGATGCCACGCCACGCCACGCCCGTGTCTCGTCGCGATGTCGTCGATGCAGGTGCTCGCAAAATACCCATACGGGGATGCGAAATCGAAATAAAAGTCGATGGCGGACGTCATGTGGGCTCCGTTTCCGAGTGACGTGTCTGGCCCGCGAATCAAAAGATGCGGCGGTGTGGCTACAGCTTGTTATTCCGTTTCGCGCCGGACGATGTCTGCCCGGTCGCGAATTTATTTTTTCCTGCGATTACCACGCAAGTGCGTTGCCGTCGTAATTGAAGAAACCTCCGTTGTGCGTGGCGCGCTCGCCCGGTGCTCGGGCGAGCACACGCCGCATGCCGGCCACGCTCGTCTGCACGTCGATGTCCGCGTTCTCGCCGCCCATGTCCGTGCGCACCCAGCCCGGATGCATTGCGACGCAGGTGGCGCGCCGCGCTTCGAGCGACGTGGCCTTGACGACCGAATTCACGGCCGCCTTGCTTGCCCGATAAAGCCAGCTGCCATTCGTCTCCATCAGGGCGATGCTGCCCATGCGACTCGAAAGAAAGCCAAACGCGCCGCCGGCGGCCTCGACGAACGGCAACACGAGCGGCGCGGCCTGCATGGCGCCGAGGACATTCGTGTGGAACACGCGGTTGAACTCGGCCATGGTGATCGGCGCGAGGCCCGTGGTGCGCTCCGAATTCACGCCTGCGTTGTAGATCGCGACGTCCAGGGCCACGCCATCGAGTTGCCACGACAGGCCGGAGAGCGACTCCACACGCGTGACGTCGAGCTGCAACGGCTCGGCGTCCAACTCGCGCAAGGCCGCCAGACCGTCCTCATGGCGTGCTGTAGCGAAGACACGCCAGCCGTCGTCGCGATACTGTCTGACGAATTCCATGCCGATGCCGCGCGAGGCACCGATGATGAGCGCTGTTTTCATGACCTGTGATTCCTGTGGGCCAGTGCGTGAGCCTGCGGGGTCAAACGAGTTCGATGGCCATCGCTGTCGCTTCGCCGCCGCCGATACACAGGCTGGCTACGCCGCGCTTGCCGCCGGTCTGGCGCAACGCACCGATGAGCGTGACCAGGATGCGGGCGCCGGAGGCGCCGATCGGGTGGCCGAGCGCACAGGCGCCGCCATGAATATTGACCTTCTCGTGCGGCAGGTTGAACTCGTGCATCGCGGCCATCGTGACGACCGCGAAGGCTTCGTTGATTTCATACAGATCGACGTCGTTCGTCGACCAGCCGGTCTTCTCGAAGAGCTTGCGCATCGCGCCGACCGGCGCCGTGGTGAAGAGGCCCGGCTGTTGGGCGAAGGTGGTGTGTCCGGCGATGCGCGCGAGCGGTGCGAGGCCGAGACGTTTGGCCGTCGATTCGCGCATCAGTACCAAGGCGGCGGCACCATCCGAGATCGACGACGAATTTGCCGCTGTCACCGTGCCGTCCTTGCGGAAGGCTGCCTTGAGCGTCGGGATCTTTTCGGGGTTGGCCTTGAACGGCTGCTCGTCCTGATCGACCACCGTGTCGCCCTTGCGACCCGGTACCGTCACCGCCGCGATTTCCCACGAGAACGCGCCGTCCTTCGTGGCCTTTTGCGCGCGTTCGAGCGAGGCGATGGCGAAGGCGTCCTGGGCCTCGCGGGTGAAGACGTAACGGTCGGCGCATTCCTCGGCGAAGGTGCCCATCAGGCGGCCCTTGTCGTAGGCGTCTTCCAGACCGTCGTAAAACATGTGGTCGATGACCTGGCCGTGTCCCATGCGCATGCCGGTGCGTGCCTTCGGCAGCAGATACGGGGCATTGCTCATGCTTTCCATGCCACCGGCGACGATCACGTCGGCGCTGCCGGCCACGAGCATGTCGTGCGCGAACATGGCGGCGCGCATGCCCGACCCGCACATCTTGTTGACGGTGGTCGCCCCGGCGGCGAGCGGCAGACCGGCGCCGAGCGTGGCCTGACGCGCAGGCGCCTGACCCTGGCCGGCGGGCAGCACGCAGCCCATGACCACTTCGTCGACCTGCTCGGGTTGGATTCCGGCGCGTGCGACGGCGGCGCGAATGGCGGCGGCACCCAGTTGCGGTGCGGTCACATCGCCGAATACCCCTTGCAGGCCGCCCATCGGCGTGCGCGCGGCGGAAACGATAACGATCGGGTCGTGTTGCATGGCAGTCTCCTGTAATTGCTTGCGGGGGCCGACGATCGTCCTTGCGAACCGGGTCGTCAGCCCCTGAATATCCAATGCTTCAGTCCTTGCATCGTCCGCGCGCCCGGCGAGGGGTGTCCGGCGTGGCCGGGCAACGTGGCTCGCTCAGGCGCGCGGATTGCGTAATTCGGCCATCGCGGCCACGCAGCGGTCGTAGATGCGCGGCAGGGCTTCGAGGCTGTTGACCGACATGCGCAGGTCGCGCACCAGCCCGTCGCGCAGGCCGTACACCCAGCCGTGCACCGTTACGGGCTGATTGCGGGCCCAGGCGTCGCGCAATACCGTCGTATGACAGATATTGACCACCTGCTCGATGGCGTTCAGTTCGCACAGTCGGTCGTGACGCGCGTCGCGCGACGGCAGCGCGTCGATTTGCTCGACGTGGCGCTCGTACACATCGCGCACGTGGCGCAGCCAGTTGTCGACGAGGCCCATCTTCGCGCCGTCGAGCGCCGCGCCTACTCCGCCGCAACCGTAATGGCCGACCACCATGATGTGGCGAACCTTCAGCACTTCGACGGCGAACTGCAATACCGACAGACAGTTCAGATCGCTGTGCACCACGACGTTCGCGATATTGCGGTGGACGAACACTTCGCCCGGCGCGAGGCCCGTGATCTGGTTAGCCGGCACGCGCGAGTCCGAGCAGCCGATCCAGAGGTACTCCGGCGTTTGCAGCTTTGACAACCGCTCGAAAAATGCGGGATCTTCCGCGTTCACGCTGGCGACCCAGGCGCGGTTGTTATCGAGCAGATGGAGGAGAGGTTGGTCTTTGTCTTCGGTCATGATCGTGTCATCCGGTGAACGTGTCGTGTGCTGGGAGACATCGCATGCTCAAGCGGCCGCCGCGCGGGGCGGGGCGCTGGTGGCACCGTGGCCGGTGCCGTAGCGATTGACGAAACGCAGCGAGACATCGTACGGATAGAAGTCGTGCATCTGTCCGGCTCGCACCCGGTCCTGGTAGTCCTGCCACAGGCCGGGGTCGAAAAAATCCGGATGATGCTGGCTCAGGGAGTGCCGCACGCGCGCGTCTCCTGTCAGAAACGTCTCGAACGTCTGCGGAAACACGTCGTGCGGGCCTACACGGTACCAGACTTCCCCCGACATCGCCTCTTCTTCGTTACGGGGTTCCGGCACTCGACGGATGTGGCAATCCGTCAGATATTCCAGTTCATCGTAGTCGTAAAAGACCACCCGGCCGTGGCGCGTGACACCGAAATTCTTGTACAGCAGATCGCCGGGGAAGATGTTCGCCGCCATCAGCTCCTTCACCGCGTTGCCGTACTCGCGCATGGCGTGGTCGACCTCGGCGTCCGATGCCGTTTGCAGCCACAGATTGAGCGGCGTCATGCGGCGCTCGATGTAGCAGTGGCGGATCACGAGGGCGTCACCGTCGACTTCGAGCTGCGAGGGCACCTCGCGCTGGAGTTCGGCGAGCAGGGCGTCGTCGAAACGCGCGCGCGGGAAGGCCACGCTCGAGAACTCCAGCGTATCGGCCATCCGGCCCACGCGATCATGCTGCTTGACCATCAGGTACTTCGCTTTCACCTGCTCGCGCGTGGTCTCCTTGGGTGGCGCGAAGCGCTCGCGAATCACTTTGAATACGTACGGATACGAGGGCAGCGTGAAAACCAGCATGACCAGCCCGCGAATGCCCGGCGCGCTCACGAACAGGTCGCTCGAATGCTTCAGGTGATGCAGGAAATCGCGATAGAACAGGTTCTTGCCGTGTTTCTGCAGACCGACCGACGTATAGATCTCCGCTTTCGGCTTGCCCGGCATGATCGTGCGCAGGAACTGCACGTAGGCCGACGGCACTTCCATATCGACCATGAAATAGGCATGTGTGAAGCCGAACACCACGCGGAGTTCCTCGCGGCGCAGCAGAGCGGCGTCGAGCGTCAGCATGCCGTTCGCGTCGTGCATGATCGTCAGGGCGAAGGGCGTGGTCACATCGCCGTTCACGATACGTCCCACGATATAGGCGGCCTTGTTCCGGAAGAACAGCGACGCGAGCACATGAATCTGGAAATTCGGCGCGGGCACGAAGTCGCCGAGCGTCTCATCGAGGGCGCGCATCACATAACCGACGTCGCGCGTCAGATCGGCAAACGGGCGTTTGAGCTGGAAATTCGTGACGATGCGCGCGATCGTGGGGGCCATGCCGTCTTGCGCCGGGTAATAGACGCGATACGTCGGCTTCGCGGCGGGCGCGTCGTTCTCGATGTACTCCGTCGCCACGGCGGGGCGCACGAAGATGAAGCGGTTGTTGAAATACGAACGGTGCAGGATCTTGCAGCACACCGAGTTGAAAAACGTCTCGGCCAGCTCCGGCTGACGGTGCTCGGTGAGCAAGCCGATGTAATGCAGCTTCACTTGCTGCCAGACATCGTCGTCGAGCGACTGGGCGTCGAACTCGTCTTCGAGCGTCACGACGCATTCGCGCACGCGTTCGTCGTAATAGGCGATGCGGTCGCGCTGGAGCTTCTGGATACCCATGAAATCGCCCGCCTCGAAACACGCCTGCGCCGCGATGCATACATCGCGGAAAATGCGGTAATGCTTGTCGAAGCCGTCCAGCATCGTGCGGGCGACATCGTAAGCAAACTGCGACGACAGGAGTTTCGGGAAGTGATTCATACCGGTCGGGACAGGCGCAGGGGCGATCTCAAGGGATTGTAGCGCCGCTGCCTGCGCCTGAATGTCAGTCGATGTGTCTTGGGCTTACATCGTTTCCGCGAACAACTCGCGGCCGATCAGCATGCGGCGGATCTCCGACGTGCCCGCGCCGATTTCGTAAAGCTTCGCGTCGCGCCACAGGCGGCCGACCGGGTACTCGTTGATATAGCCGTTGCCGCCCAGAATCTGGATTGCCTCGCCGGCCATCCACGTCGCCTTTTCGGCCGTGTACAGAATCACCCCCGCGCAGTCCTTGCGCACCTGACGCACGTGATCGCGACCGAGCGAATCGAGCTGGCGGCCCACCGCGTAGAGATACGCGCGGCTTGCCTGCAGAATCGTGTACATGTCCGCGACCTTGCCCTGGATGAGCTGGAACTCTCCGATCGACTGGCCGAACTGCTTGCGGTCGTGGATATAGGGCACGACCACGTCCATGGCCGCCTGCATGATGCCCAGCGGGCCGCCGGCGAGCACCGCGCGCTCATAGTCCAGACCGCTCATGAGCACCTTCGTGCCGCCGCCGACCTGGCCCAGCACGTTCTCCTCCGGCACCTCCACGTTCTCGAACACCAGCTCACCCGTGTGCGAGCCGCGCATGCCGAGCTTGTCCAGCTTCTGCGCGACCGAGAATCCCTTCATGCCCTTCTCGACAAGGAAGGCCGTCATGCCGCGGGCGCCCGCTTCCGGATCGGTCTTGCCGTAGACGACCAGCGTGTCGCAGTCCGGGCCGTTCGTGATCCACATCTTCGTGCCGTTGAGCACGAAGTGGTCGCCGCGCTTCTCGGCACGCAGCTTCATGCTGACCACGTCCGAGCCGGCGTTCGGCTCGCTCATCGCGAGGGCGCCGATATGCTCCCCCGACACCAGCTTGGGCAAGTACTTCGCCTTTTGCGCGGCGGTGCCATTGCGGTGGATCTGGTTGACGCAGAGGTTCGAGTGCGCGCCGTACGACAGGCCGATCGACGCCGAGGCGCGCGAGATTTCCTCCATCGCGATCATGTGGGCCAGATAGCCCATGTTCGCGCCGCCGTACTCTTCCGAAACCGTCATGCCGAGCACGCCGAGGTCGCCCATCTTGCGCCAGAGGTCCATCGGGAACTGGTCGGTGCGGTCCACTTCGCCTGCGCGCGGGGCGATTTCCTTGGACGCGAAGTTCGCGACCGATTCGCGCAGCATATCGAGGTCTTCGCCGAGCATGAAATTGAGTCCGGGCAACAGGGTCATGACACAGTCTCCAGAGGGTGGCGCGTGGCCGTTAGCCCGCGCATGGGTTCGATGGTGCGGCTGATGAGGTTGATTCGGTGATCCGGTGGCGGGGGCGCTCAGCGAGTCTTGGGAGACGACGTTGCCGAGGGACTTGCCGCCAGCACGAACAGCGTTTGCTGCATCAGTGCGCAAAGCGTCCATTTGTCGTCGTCGACAACGAACAGTTCGGCGGTGGCGACGATCAGCGTGCGACCGGCTTTCACGACCTGGCCGCGTCCGATCAGTGTATCGCCCTTGCCGGGCGCGAGAATGTTCAGTTTGTATTCGGCGGTGACCAGTTCCTGGTCCGGGGAGATGCGGGTGTAGCCTGCGTAGCCGCCGGCGGAGTCCGCGATGGCGCCGATCACTCCCCCGTGGAAAAAGCCGTGCTGCTGGTTGACCTTGTCCGAGAACGGCAGCGAGATTTCGCAGTGTCCGTCGGCAAGATGCGAGAGCAACGCGCCCCAATGCGTCATGACGCCCTGTTGGTCGAAGCTGGCGCGGATTTTTGCGGCGACGGCGTCGTCGAGCGGTGCAGCGTGAGAGACAGGGAGGTTGGCCATGATGGGAGCGAAAGTACGGACAAAACCGAGTGCCCAGATATTACTTTACGTTTACGTAAACGTAAAGTAAGGGCTTTCCAGCATCGAAAGCGCGAAGGTCGGCCGGGCGGGAGGCGACCCCGGACAGGATGCAGGGCGAGGCGGGTTGAGGCGGGTTGGGGCCGGGTTTGGGCGGGTTGGGGCAGTAAGTGGTTGAAACCGAGGCCGACGCCAAGGCCGAAACAGAAGTCGAAACCTGACGAATCAGTGCGACACGGCCGTCGTCTTCGACCGTTGAGCGACGTCGGCGGGTGCGGCTTCGCCGGCAGCCTCGAGCAACGCGAGACATTGGGCTTCGTGTTGCGCGACCTCGTCGAGCGTGGCGTGAAGGTCTTCGAGTTGCTGCTCGAGCACCTGCCGATGCTGGGACAGCGTTTCGAGGAACACGCGAAGCTGGGACACCGTATCCTTGGGCGACTCGTAGAGATCGAGAATCGACTTGATCTCCGAGAGCGTGAGTCCTAGACGTTTGCCGCGCAGCGTCAGCTTCAGACGCGTGCGATCCTGCCCGGTGTAGACGCGGTGGCGCCCGCCGGGACCTTCGCGGGCCGGTGTGAGCAGCCCCTGATCCTCGTAGAAACGGATCGCGCGGGGCGTAATGTCGAACTCGCGGGCAAGCTCGGTAATCGTGTATGTGAGCATCGGGTTAAGCAGGTGCTTACCATTGCAGATAGAATTGCCGTTTACGTTAGCGTCAAGTTGCTTCCTATGCAATCGGTGACGGCGTTAACCGATAACGACAGAACAAGTCCATCTGGAGCGTGGTCCTCGTGAATGCCCTTGAACAACAACTGAATTACCCCCTCGGAGAATTCTTGCCGGAAGGCGGCACCGTGCACGAAGTGGCGCCAGGCGTCTTCTGGGTGCGCATGCCGCTGCCGTTCGTGCTCGATCACATCAACCTGTGGTTGCTGCGCGACGATATCGACGGCGTCAAAGGCTGGACCGTCGTCGATTGCGGCATCACCCATCCGCAGATCAAGGCCTATTGGGAACAAGTGTTCGAGAACGCGCTCGGCGGCGAGCCGGTTCTGCGTGTCGTCGTCACGCATTGCCACCCCGATCACCTCGGCCTCGCGCACTGGATCTGCAAGGGCGGCGACAAACCCCGCTGGTCGGCCCGGCTCGCCATGTCGCAGGGCGACTACGCATGGGGCCGCCTCATGTCGGAGGCCGTCAACAACAACGCCGCCAATGCCGGCGGAGAGTTCGCCGTGGCGCACTTTATTTCGCATGGTCTCGCCGATGAGGCCATGATCGACCAGATCCGCCACCGCAAGACCTACTTCAGCGATCTCGTGCCCGAAGTGCCGTCGCGCTTCTTCCGCTTGCGCGATGGCGAGGCCCTGCGCATCGGCGGCAGCGACTGGCGTTTGATCGCGGGTTATGGCCACTCGCCGGAGCACATGGCGCTGTACTCCGAACAGCACAACGTGCTCATCTCCGGCGATATGGTGCTGCCGCGCATCTCGACCAATGTCAGCGTCTTTGACATCGAACCCGAAGCCAACTCGCTGCAACTGTTCCTCGACTCGCTCGGCGTCTATCTCGATCTGCCCGCCGATTGTCTCGTGCTGCCCTCGCATGGCCGGCCGTTCACCGGACTGCACACCCGCATCGGCCAACTGCGCGATCACCACACCGCGCGGCTGCAGGAGGTGCGCGACGCCTGCGCCCGGTCGCCGCAAAGCGCGGGCGATATCGTGCCGATCATGTTCCATCGCAAGCTCGATGCGCACCAGACCACCTTCGCCATGGGCGAAGCGCTGGCGCACCTGCACATGCTCTGGCGTTCGGGGGAACTCAAGCGCGAGCAGGATGCGAAGGGCGTCTGGCGCTTTTCCCCAGTTTGATCGGACCTGCGTGACCGACCTGCACGGAGACCTGCCTTCGCGGCAGGTGCGAGTGACAGGTACGAGCGACAGGTGCGAGCGTCGCATATGATCGGCCGACTGGATCGGTTGACCAGAAAACAATGCCCCGGTGACCGAATCAGGTCGCCGGGGCATTGCTTTTGCGCGCGTGCTTTCGGCGTCGCGTGCGACGTCAGGCGTGCTGCGTCGATGCCGCCGTGTTGCGGCCGTCGCGACCAAGCAAACCGTACGTCACCAGGCTGATCGTCACCGTCATCAGAATGTAATACGCGGGGGCCAGCGGGTTCTGCGTCGCCTTGATCAGGTACGTGATCCAGAACGGCGCGAGACCGCCGAACAACATCACCGAGACGTTGTAGAGAATCGAGACGCCCGTCGAGCGCACGCCGACCGGGAACACCTCGGTGACCGCCGTCGGGAACGCGCCCCACACGAAGCCCATGCAGACGGCCGGCAGAATCTGCGCGAGCAGCAGATTGCCCATCGACGGCGCACCGTGCAGCCGCGTGAACATCCAGAACGACGTCAGGCCGTAGAGCAGCACGAACAGCAGAATCAGCGGTTTGCGGCCCACGCGATCCGAAATCCAGCCCGTGAGCGGGCACAGCGCGGCGATCAGCATGGCGGAGATGAACGTCGACAGGCTCGCGGCGCCCTGCGTCAATCCCAACTGCTTGACTGCGTAGATCGGCGTATAGATCAGCGTGACGTAGAACGACGTTGTTGCGGCAACCGTCAGGCCGAAGCCGGCGATGAGGGCGCGATAGTGATGCGAGAAGACGTCGGCGAGCGGTGTGCGGCGGGTCGGTGCACGCGCGGCCGCGTAGGCCAGAAACTCTGGCGACTCGGTCATGCGACGTCGAATATAAAAGCCCACCGGACCGATCAGAATCCCGAACAGAAACGGAAGACGCCAGCCCCACGATTCGAGTGCTTCCTTGGTGAGCGACGTGTTGAGCACATACGCGCACAGCCCGGCGAACGCGACGGCCAGTGCCTGCGAGCACATTTGAAAACTGCCGTAGAAGCCGCGCAGGTGGGGCGGCGAAAACTCGATGAGCATGGCCGTCGAGCCGCCGAATTCACCGCCCGCCGAGAAGCCCTGAATGACGCGTGCCAGCAGGATAAGCAGCGGCGCGGCGAAGCCGATCGCCGCATACGTCGGCGCGATGCCGATCAGGCCCGTGCCCAGCGCCATGAGCAACACCATGACCGAGAGCGCCGACTTGCGCCCGGCCCGGTCGGCGTACAAACCGAATGCGAGCCCGCCGATGGGACGGAAGAAGAACGCTACGCCAAGCGACGCCACACTCGCGAGCAGCGAGTTCGTATCGTTTTCCGCAGGGAAGAAGAGTTTCGCGATGATGACCGCGAAGAGACCGTAGACCGTAAAGTCGAACCACTCGAATGCATTGCCCAGCGTGGAACCGATCACCGCTTTGCGTCGCAGTGCCGGATCGATGACCGGCGCGCCGGTGGGGGTTGCCTGCATATGCCTCTCCTGCTTGGTTGGGCGTGCCGCAGTCGGATCGGTCTGCTAACGTCCGTCGACATCCGTCCGCTCGCTGACGGCAAGACCGGTTTAACGTCGTGTGTACCTCTATCGAAGTTACACAAGCACTCTAGCGCAGGTTCGCAATGCACCACAACGGTTCAATAATCCGCGCTGCCACGGCGGCCGGCGCGTGTTCCAAGGGAGAAACTTGGGCGTGTCGGACTATCGATTCCCGCGGCTGCCTTTCCACCGGTAGTCTCGTTGACCGACCCATTCCCACGTGCCGGTGTAGGGGTTGAACTCGTAGCCTTCCCGGTATTCGCTGGTGTAGCAGCCGCCCTTCTGCAGATAGCATTTCTCGCTCAGGAAGTGAGCGGCATCGCGCGACGTGCGTGGTCGCGCCTGCGGCACGACGATGTATGGCTGCGCGGGCGCGATGACGACGGGCGGTCGCGGCGCAATGATGACGGGGGCGGGCGCGATGATGGTGGGCGCCGGCGTCACGATCACCGGTGCAGGGGCGACGACCATGGGGGCGGGCGCGACGAGGGTCGGGGCGGGGCGGATGTACGACTCCGGCGGGCCGACGATTTGCCAGTTGCCAGGGTCCAACGCCGCGCACCCGGAAACCATCAGGGCAAGCGGCAGGCTAAGGATGAGGGCGATGCGTCGGTGTAGCGCGACGCCGCGATTGGGGCAAGCGCGTGACGCGGCTTGCGTTGACATGGCGTTCATGGGGACGTCGCGCGTTAGGGATTCGGAGCAATGTAACGCGTGACATTGAGCTTCCCCCGGTTTCACCCTTGGATTTGGGGAATATCCCTGCGTTGGCCGCTATTTGGGGCCTGTTGAGGGATCGTCGGGCGGCGGGTCGGCATGGGCCGAGGGGGCGTTTTGTACGTTGCGCTCGGGCAACCGTGGCTTTCGCGGCGCACGGGCGAAGAGCACGTCGTAAAGCCAGCGCGGCAGGCATCGCATGACGCAGGCCACCACGCCCATTGGCCACGGCAGCACCACGAAGCGCTTGCGTCGAGCGATCGCCGCGGCCGCCTTGCGCGCGAACGTGTCCGGGGGCATCAGGAACGGCATCGGAAACGGATTGCCATCCGTCATTGGCGTGCGAATGTAGCCGGGCGCAATCGTCACGACCGCGACCTTGGCGGCGCGTAATTCCACTCGCAGGCTTTCGAGGTACGTCATCGCGGCGGCCTTCGATGCGCTGTAGGCGCCATGCCCGGGCAGACCGCGCACACCGGCCACGCTGCCGATACCGACGAGCGTGCCGTGCTTGCGTTCGCGCATTGGCGCGACGAAGGGGCTGAACGTGGCCACCATCGCCAGCCAGTTGGTGTCCATGACCGACGCAAAGTGCGGCAGATCGGCCGGGTCTTCAGTCGTCACGCCGTGGCTGATGCCGGCATTCGCGATAACGATGTCCGGTACGCCGTGACGCGCCATGAAGTCGTCGGCCGCCGCGCGCAACGCGAGCGCGTCACGCACGTCGAGCGCGTAGCTATGTACGGCATGCGGATGGGGGAGCGAGGCGGCCAGATCGGCGAGCCTGTCGCCGCGTCGGCCCACCAGCCCGAGGATGGCGCCCTGCGCGGCGTAGTGGCGTGCGAGTGCTTCGCCCAATCCACTCGAGGCGCCCGTGATAAAGACCTTCGGTGATGTCGTGTGTGTTGCCATCTAATGCAAAAGCCCGGCCGGGGCCGGGCTGGGTGAGCGGCGAAGCTTACAGCTTCTTCGCGCGGATCTGGTTGATGATGGCGTCGGCCGTCTTGAGCGCCGCATCGAACGTCTGCTGCTCGGTCGTGGCCGGCTTGCCGGCCTTTTGCAGGGCGTCGCCCGAGGTGGCCGGCGAGACCAGGTACTTGCCCTGGATCGCGATCGTCGGCACGCCGTCGATCTTGTAGTCCTGCCACGTCTTGTTGGCCGTCTTCACGCTGGCCTGGGTCGAGAAGCCGTTATAGGCGTCGAGATACTTCTGCTTGTCGATGCCGAACTGCGTGAGGAAGTCGGCCTGGGTCTGCGCCGTCAGCAGATAGTTGTGCTTGACGTGGATCTCGTTGAAGACCTTCGGCGTGAGTTCGGCTTCGCGGCCCAGCGCGCGGAGTGCGTAGAACATACGGGTGTGCGGCTCGAAGCGGTCCTGGAAGGCGACCGGCACGCGCTTGAACACGACATCCTTGCCTTGCTTCTTGACCCACGCTTCCAGCGACGGTTCGAGCGCATTGCAGTGCGGGCAGCCATACCAGAAGAATTCGGTGACTTCGATTTTGCCCGCGCCGGCCGACGTGGGCTGTGCTTGCGGCAACACCAGGTAATCGGTTCCCGCGACCGGGGCTTCGGGCGAGGCCGAGGCGGCGCCGCAAAGGAAACCGAAAGACAGCAGAACGGTACCAAGAAGTTTTTTCATGATCGTTGTTGAGGAGTGAGGCAGACGCGCCAGCCATCGGTTGGTCGGCGTTCCTGCGAAACCATATCCCGGATTCAGACAGATAAGCTAGTGCGTATGACCAGCGCCGCGCTGCCGGGTTCAACCTCCCGGCAACCCCGGCGTTTCCCGAGCGATGCCGCCGGTGGGGCATGCATTCCGCACGGGCGCGACGCGGTGCCGGGCGACGAAACAAAAAGCGTTGCCCTTATCGAGCAACGCCTCTTGCGTTTATTGCTTCGTGAAGCGGATCACGGCCGTGTCGTAGCCACCATCCTGCAGGCGCTGACGCACATGGTTCATCTCGTCGAGCTTGCCATACGGGCCGAGGCGCACGCGGTAGAGCGTCAGACCGTTGGCATCGCGCTGCGTGACTTTCGCCTCGAAGCCCGAGAGCGCCAACTTGGCGCGCAGTTGCTCGGCGTCGCTCTGCGACTTGAATGCGCCGACTTGCAGGTAGTAGCCCGTGTTGGCGGTGTCCGTCGCGCTGGCGGGCGGCGTGGTCTGCGGCGCGACCGGCACCGTCGACTTGCCGCTGAGAATATCGGCGGGCGACGGCTTTGTCGGGGCCGGTGCCGTGGGCGCGGACGCGGTGGGCGACGTGACCGGTGTGCCGGGTACGAGCGGCGACGTCACGGCCTGCGAGGCCGACTCCGGCCCGGCCACGGCCGACGCGGCGCCCGGCAGCGGCGTGCGCGGCTGCAGCGACTTGTTCGGATCGGGCGCTTGCGCGGCCGGCGAGTTATCGGCCGGGCGCGGCGGCGTCTTTTCGACGAATGGGGTCGGCGTCTTCGTGATGTAGAGCGCGACGACGACGGCAACGGCCAGCCCAACGATCAGGCCGAGCACGATGCCCAGAAAAGTACCGCCCCGCTGGCGGGGAGGCCGACGTGTGTGTGCCATCGAGTCGATTCCGTCCTTACAGAGTTCCGATGCGTTTGCCGTTCGGAAGGGTTGGATAACTGGGGCTTACATCTTGGCCGGGGTCGACACGCCCAGCACGGCAAGACCGTTGCGCAGCACCTGACGCGTGGCCGCCAGCAGCGCCAGACGCGCGTGCTTGACGGTCTCGTCGTCGACCAGCACGCGATCGGCGTTGTAGAAGGAGTGGAACGCCCCCGCCAGATCCCGCAGATAGAAGGCCACGGCGTGCGGCGCAAGTTCCTCGGCCGCGCGTGTGAGCATGTCCGGGTATTCGGCGAGCAGTTGCAGCAGCGCGAGCGCGCGTTCGCTGTCGAGCGGCGCGAGGTCGGCGTGGGCCAAACGGGCGTCGTCGCCGCCCCATTGCGTGAGGATCGAGCAGATGCGGGCGTGCGCATACTGCACGTAGTACACCGGGTTCTCGTCGTTCTGCTTGAGCGCGAGATCCACGTCGAACACGAATTCGGTGTCCGCCTTGCGCGAAATTAGGAAGAAGCGCACGGCGTCGCGGCCACGGCGCAGGGCGGCTTCACGCTCGGCCGGATCCGTGACCGGGGTTTCGGCCGTGATGCCGCCCGACCACTCGATCAGGTCGCGCACCGTCACGTAGCTGCCCGCGCGCTTGGAGATCTTCACCTCTTCGCCGTGGCGCATAACGGTGACCATCTTGTGCAGCACGTAGTCGGGGTAGCCCGTCGGAATGCCGATGCCCAGGGCCTGCAACCCCGCGCGCACGCGGGCGATAGTGCCGTGGTGGTCCGACCCCTGCACGTTGATGACTTGATGGAAGCCGCGCGCCCACTTGCGGGTGTGATAGGCAACGTCCGGCACGAAGTACGTGTACGTGCCGTCGGACTTGCGCATCACGCGGTCCTTGTCGTCGCCGTAATCGGTCGTGCGCAGCCACAGCGCGCCGTCCTGTTCGTACGTCACGCCCGCGTCGACGAGCGCCTGCACCGTGCGCTCGACACTGCCGTCGGCATAGAGCGACGACTCGAGGTAGTACTGATCGAAGCGCACACCGAAGGTCTGCAGATCGATGTCCTGCTCGCGGCGCAGATAGGCCACGGCGAATGCGCGGATCGAATCGATGTCCTCGATGTCGCCGCTGCCGGTGACCGGGGCGCCGTCGGAGGCCTGCACGGTCTTGCGTGCGAGGAAGTCTTGTGCGATGTCGCCGATGTAGTCGCCGTTGTAGGCCGATTCCGGCCACTCGGCGTCGCCCGGCTTGAGGCCGCGTGCGCGCGCCTGCACCGAGGTGGCGAGCGTCTGGATCTGCACGCCGGCGTCGTTGTAATAGAACTCGCGATGGACCGGATGGCCTTGCGTGCCCAGCAGCGCCGAGATCGTGTCGCCGAGCGCGGCCTGACGGCCGTGACCCACGTGCAGCGGGCCGGTCGGGTTGGCCGAGACGAACTCGACGAGCACCGGCGCGTCGTCGTGGCGCACAGCGCAATGGCCGAAGGCGGCGCCTTCGGTCAGGATCGCGCGCGCCACCGACTGCTTCGCGGCCTTGGCCAGACGCAGGTTGATGAAGCCGGGGCCGGCGATCTCAACCGCGTCGACGAGTCCGCTCGCGCGGGCGTCGGCGAGGATGGCGTCGGCAATCTTCTGGGCCAGCTCGCGCGGATTGGCGCGCAGCGGCTTCGCGAGTTGCATTGCCACGTTGCAGGCCAGATCGCCATGCGCGGCGACTTTCGGGCGTTCGAGCAGGATAGTCGGCAAGGCCGGCGCATTTTGCGCGGGGGTCGCAGTGCCGTCTGCGGGCATCAGACCGGCGACGACGTCGCCGATCAGCGCGACGAGAGCATTCTTTTGTGCAGGTAGCATTGGCGGGTGTTTCGGGTGCGTCCGGACGCGTCCGGACAGGCAATTGAATCGTCAGCACCGGATTTTAACAGGTGTATGATGAAGTCACGGTACCCGCTGATCCCACGCGTTGCGTGACATGCGCTCGGGGCGGCGGAGGGGGTCACAACGCCAATAGGGAGACAACCATGCTGGTAACGTTCAAGTCGCACGCTTCGCCCACAATCACCATGCTGGAAAATCTCGCGCAGTTTCTGCTCGGGCTGGTCGGCAAGAAGCTTGGCGAGCGCGGTGCCATCGGCGAGGACGAAATGGGCGAGGCCATTGCGAAGCTGGAAGCCGCCATCGCGGAAGACAATGCCGCCGCGAAGAAGGAAAACGAAGGCAAGAAGTCCGGCGAACGAGAGGAAGAGGATCGTCTGCGCCTGGCGCAACGTGCGTATCCGCTGCTCGATATGCTGCGCGAGTCCCGCAAGGAAAACGTCGCCGTGATGTGGGAGACTGGCCGCCGCTAAGCGGTCGAAGGCAACGGCAGGCCCTCGCAGACAGCGCAGGGCAGGCGCCCCCCCCCTCGTCCGGCACGACGCGCCCCTCGTCCGAGCGCGTCGCTCGCCAACCCTCTCGCTTTCGCGTGAGTTCCCCGTCCCGGAATCTGCAACTTTCAGTGCCAGCGATCGATGCGGCGACGCCCTCACATGGGCCGTCATCGCGCATCACTCGGCATGTTTCCCCTAGTCGTCCGAACGGCTCGACCAGAACACCTGATTCACCCCCGGCAGCGTTTCCAAATGATCGGAGAGGGCGTCGAGTTCGCCAGCCTGCACGGCGGTGGGCAGCAACAGCGCTTCGATCTCGACGTCGGCTTCGCCGAACGGGTGAATATCGAGCGCGCGCACGGGATAGTTCGACGCTTCGAGCCAGGCTTCCACCTTGTCGAGCACTTCTCGTTGCGTCGTGCGGGCGCAGATGACGGACAGCGCGTAAGTCGCCTCCGACGTCGCCTCGTTGATCGGGGCGCGGTTGATGCGGTTCACAACCGGACGCAGCAACGTATTGGCCGCCAGCACGAAGCCCGCGACGACGACTGCTTCGACGATCAGACTGGCCCCGGCGGCGGCGCCCACGGCGGCCGAGCCCCATAACGTGGCGGCGGTGTTCAGGCCGCGCACCGAGGCGCCGTCTTTCATGATGGCGCCGGCCCCGAGGAAGCCGACCCCCGACACGACGTAGGCAATCACGCGCGTATCGCCGGGCATGAGCCGCATCGACAAGTCGACGAAGGCGGCGGCCCCCACGGCCACGAGCACGTTGGTGCGAAGACCGGCCGTGCGCTGGCGGACCTGACGCTCCACACCGATGATCGTGCCCAGGATGAACGCGACGAGCAGCGAGACGGCTGTGTTGAGCAGCGGCAGGAGGTGGAAATTCTGAATGCTTTGCAATGCGTGCATGGAACCTCTCGAAGTGAGCCGGTCGACAGATGGCAAGGCGCCGGTGGCCGAGGATCCGATCTGCCGGCTCAGCCCGAACGGGCGGGACACTACGCGTCGGTTGCGACAGGGGCGTGACACCGGCGTCGGCGTGCAGTCGTCATGCCGCCCACCGGGTCACGCGAAGGCATGCGATTACGACAGTTGCGGGGCCAGCAGGCGCCGGGCGGTGGCCTCGTCCACGTTGGCGCGTTCCATGAAGTCCTCGACCTGATCGGGGCCGATCTTGCCGACGCTGAAGTACGTGCTGTCCGGATGCGACAGGTAGAAGCCCGAGACGCTCGCGGCGGGCAGCATGGCGAGCGATTCCGTCACACTCATGCCGACTTCATGGGCTTGCAGGTAGTGGAACATCGGTCCCTTGACCGAGTGCTCGGGGCAAGCCGGGTAGCCCGGGGCCGGGCGAATGCCGACGTACGCTTCCTTGATGAGGGCATTGTTGTCCAGTTGCTCGCCGCTGGCGTAGCCCCAGAACTCGCGACGCACGCGCGCGTGCATGCACTCGGCGAACGCCTCGGCGAGTCGGTCGGCCAATGCCTTGAGCATGATCGCGCTGTAGTCGTCGTGTGTGGCGAGGAAGCCGGCTTCCTTGGCGTCGACACCGAGACCGGCCGTGACCGCGAACACGCCGATGTAGTCCGCCACCCCGCTGTCCTTGGGCGCGATGAAGTCGGCCAGTGAGCGGTTCGGGCGACGCACGCCGTCGACCACGGGCCGCTCGCTTTGCTGTCGCAGGTTATGCCACGTGAAAGCGACTTCCGAGCGAGACTCGTCCGTATAGATTTCGATGTCGTCGTCGCCGACCACGTTGGCGGGCAGCATCGCGATCACGCCGTTGGCCGTCAGCCAGCGGCCCTTGATCATGCGATCCAGCATCTCCTTGCCGTCCGCGAAGACGCGTTGGGCCGACTCGCCGACGATCGCGTCGCTGAGAATCGCGGGGAAGGGGCCGGCCAGATCCCACGTCTGGAAGAACGGGCCCCAGTCGATGTAGTCCGCCAGTTCAGCCAGGTCGTAGTTCTTGAACACGCGCCGGCCAATGAACTTCGGCTTGGGCGGGACGTACGTCGACCAATCGATCTTGAACTTGTTTTCCCGCGCGGTGGCGAGCGAGACCATCGGCGTGGCCCTGCGATTGGCATGCTGTGCCCGCACGCGCTCGTAATCCGTCTTGACCTCTTCGAGGTATCGCTCGGCGGCTTCGTCCGACAGCAGATTCGAGGCGACCGACACCGAGCGCGACGCGTCGGGCACGTAAATCACGGGGCCGTCATAGTGCGGCGCGATTTTCACGGCCGTGTGCACGCGCGACGTCGTGGCGCCACCAATCATCAGCGGAATGTTGCGCAGGCGGAAGTAATCGTCGCGCTGCATTTCGGAGGCGACGTAGGCCATCTCTTCCAGACTCGGCGTGATGAGACCCGACAGGCCGATGATGTCGGCGCCTTCCTCCTTCGCCTTGGCGAGAATGTCGGCGCAGGGCACCATCACGCCCATGTTCACCACCTCGAAATTGTTGCACTGGAGCACCACGGTCACGATGTTCTTGCCGATGTCGTGCACGTCGCCCTTGACCGTGGCCATCACGATCTTGCCCTTCGAGCGAACGTCTTCCCCGGCGGCGGCCATGCGCGCCTTTTCCTCTTCGATGAACGGTACCAGATGCGCGACGGCCTGCTTCATCACGCGCGCGCTCTTGACGACCTGGGGCAGGAACATCTTGCCCGCGCCGAACAGATCGCCCACGACGTTCATGCCGTCCATGAGCGGGCCCTCGATCACCTGGATCGGACGGCCGCCCGCGGCGTGGATCTTCTGGCGCACTTCTTCCGTGTCGTCGACGATGAACGTGGTGATGCCATGCACCAGCGCATGCGCGAGACGCGCTTCGACCGGCTGGTTGCGCCACTCCAGGTTCTCTTCGCGCCGTTGCGCGCCGCCCTTGAAGCGCTCTGCAATTTCCAGCAGACGCTCGGTACTGTCGTCGCGGCGGTTGAGCACCACGTCTTCGACGCGCTCGCGCAGTTCGGGATCGAGGTTCTCATACACGCCGAGCTGACCGGCGTTGACGATGCCCATGTCCATGCCCGCCTGAATCGCGTGGTACAGGAACACGGTGTGAATCGCTTCGCGCACGAGGTCGTTGCCGCGGAACGAGAACGAGACGTTCGACACCCCGCCGCTGATCTTCGCGCCGGGCAGGTGCGCCTTGATCCAGCGTGTGGCGTTGATGAAGTCGACCGCGTAGTTGTTGTGCTCTTCGATGCCGGTGGCCACCGCGAAGATGTTCGGATCGAAGATGATGTCCTCGGGCGGGAAACCCGCTTCGTCGACGAGCACGCGATAGCTGCGCGCGCAGATCTCGGTCTTGCGCGCGTAGGTGTCGGCCTGCCCGTGTTCGTCGAAGGCCATGACCACGGCGGCGGCGCCGTAACGGCGAATCCGCTTGGCGTGATGCACGAACGCTTCGCGGCCTTCCTTGAGCGAGATCGAGTTGACGATGGCCTTGCCCTGCACGCACTTCAGTCCCGCCTCGATCACTTCCCACTTCGACGAGTCGATCATGATCGGCACGCGCGCGATGTCCGGCTCGGAGGCGATCAGGTTCATGAAGCGCACCATCGCGGCCTTGGAGTCGAGCATCGCCTCGTCCATGTTGATGTCGATGACCTGGGCGCCGTTCTCGACCTGCTGGCGGGCGACCGCGAGGGCTTCATCGAACTGGCCGTTCAGGATCATGCGCGCAAACGCTTTCGAACCCGTGACGTTGGTACGCTCGCCGACGTTGACGAAGAGCGTGCCCGCGCCGATGTTGAAGGGCTCGAGGCCGGACAGGCGCATCGGCTGCACTGGCTCGACGGATTCGACAGGCGTCAGGAAGGGCGTTTGGCTCATGGGGCAATCCGTTCAGTGGTTGGCGCGTTGGCCGTGCCTCGTGCGTGAGAGGCGACGGCGGCGCGCCGGGCTTGCTGCAATCAATCTTGTCTTCGTCGGGCGGACGCTGGCTACGCTCAGGCGTCGTCGCCGTCGTTGCCATCCGTGCCGTCGCCGCCGCCGGTGGGGCGATACTGCGACGGCCAGCGGCGCGGCTTCACGTCAGCCAGCGCCTTCGCGATCTCCGCGATGTGTTCCGGCGTGGTGCCGCAGCAGCCGCCCGCCAGATTCACCAGGCCCGCCTGCGCGAATTCCTTGAGCAGGCTCGACGTCACGTCGGGCGTCTCGTCGAAGCCCGTATCGCTCATCGGGTTGGGCAGGCCGGCGTTCGGGTAGACCGACACGTAGGTGTTGCACAGCTTGGCCAGTTCCGCGATGTACGGACGCATGAGCGTCGCACCGAGCGCGCAGTTCAGGCCAAACGTGAGCGGGCGGGCGTGACGCAGCGAATTCCAGAACGCTTCGACCGTCTGGCCCGACAGAATGCGCCCGGAGGCATCGGTGACGGTGCCCGAGATCATGATCGGCAATACCTCGCCGGTGTCTTCGAACAGCTCGTCGATGGCAAAGAGCGCGGCCTTGGCGTTGAGCGTATCGAAGATCGTCTCGACGAGGAACAGATCGACGCCGCCTTCGAGCAACGACTTGGCTTGCGCGTAGTAGGCGTCGCGCAGTTGGTCGAAGTCGACGTTGCGCGCGCCCGGATCGTTCACGTCCGGGCTGATGCTCGCGGTCTTCGGCGTCGGGCCGATGGCGCCGGCGGCGAAGCGTGGCTTGTCGGGCGTGCTGAAGGCATCGCAGGCCTCGCGCGCCAGACGTGCCGACGCGCGGTTCATCTCGTCGGCCAGATCCTCCATGTGATAGTCGCTCTGGGCGATCGTCGTCGCCCCGAACGTATTCGTCTCGAGGATATCGGCGCCTGCCGCAAGGTATTTGCGATGAATCTCGCTGATGATGTCGGGGCGCGTGAGCGAGAGCAGCTCATTGTTGCCCTTGACGTCGTGCGCGAAGTCGGCGAAGCGCTCGCCACGGTACTGGGCTTCGCTCAGCTTGTACTGCTGGATCATCGTGCCCATGGCCCCGTCCAGAATCAGGATGCGCGATTCGAGCAGCGCGGGCAGTGCCTGACCCCGCGTGTAGCGTGGCTGCGAGCGGGCCGGAGCCGTGGTCGATGCGGTCCCCGTATGGGCGTTGGCGGCGGATGGGCTAGCGGTGGTCATGACGGACGTCGCCTTGGAGTGGCCGGAAAACCTATAATTGTAATGGTTTTCGCGCCCGCCGCCCGCGTGCCGCCGCCTGCCGGGCGGCGCCGGCGGCGATTCGTGACGCGCGCGCCGCGCCGTCCTGACCCGCTTTCGCCAACGATATGGAATTCCTGCTCCCGAGCGCCGCTCACCAGTTTCTGCAAGCCAAGGCCAATGCCCTGTTCGTCGATTGCCGCAGCGAAATGGAATACTTGTTCGTGGGACACCCGGCCGGGGCGATCCACGTGGCGTGGAACGACGGCCCGGATTGGGAGATCAACCCCCATTTCGTCCAGAGCGTGCGCAAGCTCGCCGGCGCTGGAGGCGAGCGTCCCGTGCTGCTGATCTGTCGCAGCGGCAACCGGAGCACTGCGGCCGGCGAGGCGCTCGAGGCGGCCGGGTTCCGCAACGTGTATGCCGTGCTGCACGGCTTCGAGGGCGATCTGGACGGCACCCATCACCGCAACGCCGTGAACGGGTGGCGCTTCGAAGGACTCCCGTGGGAACAGTGCTGAGGGCCTGCGCGAGGCCATTGCCGTGCGGGATACGGCGGTGATGCATGACATGCCGGTAAGCTTCGACGCCATGAAAAAACCCTCGCCGTGGCGAGGGTTGGGTGTGGGTGGCGGCACCGCGTGCGGTGTTGGCGTCAGTGGAGCACGACCGGGTTCGTCATGAAGGTATCGAACTGGCCGAGGAATTCATCGACTTCGTCCTCGGAGGGCTCGCTGGCGATCAACTTCTGCACTTCTTCACGGAATTGCCGGGCAAGCGTGCCGTCGAGAAAAATCTCACGGCCAGCGGTTTTGTCCACGATTTCATAGCCACCGGCAGATAGCGCGTGATCGCCGTTATCCGCGGCAAACTCGACCACATAGTAGTTCGGGCTGTTGTAAATCATGAGCATGGCAACTCTCCTGGTGTTCCTGCATGGTCCTCAGTAACCCACATAGGGGCGACGCGGCGCGATTTCAAGAGGCAGTGCCCCATGATTCGCTTATCGGCACACCGGCTGACGAATTCAATGGTTTTGGCCCTCCTTGTCTAAGATCCCGCTACAGGTCCCGCAGCTTGCTGGTTCACACGTTAGAGGACGCCCCGAGCAAAAACGTTGCAAGGGCATTGGTTACGAACTGTTTCTGCTCGACGATCGACAGATGGGCGGCGTCGGGCACGATTTCCAGCCGGGCACCGGCGATGCCGCTGGCGATGCGTCGCGCGACGGCCGGCGGCGTAGAGGGATCGTTTTCCCCGACCAGCACCAGGGTCGGCGCGTCGATTTCCGACAGTTTGGCTCGCACGTCGAACGCGGCCAGCGCTTCGCAGGCGGCCGCGAAACCCTCAGGATGCGCCTTGGCCACCAGCGCGCGAACGCGTTCCGATGCCTCGGGGTGGCGCTTGCGGAAGCGCTCGCCCAGCCAGCGCTCGAGCGTGCCGTCGGCAAGCGCCTTCATGCCCCGTTCGCGTGCCTGCGTGGCGCGCTGGCGAAACACCTTCGCGTCGGCGTCGTCGTAACCGGCCGTGGTGTCGATCAACGTCAGGCTGGCGATGCGCTCCGGCGCATCGAGCGCGACTTGTTGCGCGACGGCACCGCCCATCGAAATGCCGACGAAGTGCGTTTGTGGGATTTCCAGCGAATTGAGCAATGCGGTCGCGTCGGCGGCCAGTTGTTCGATGGTGTAAGGGCCGGCGGGGACGTCGCTGCGGCCATGGCCGCGGCTGTCGTATCGGAGCACCCGGAAATGGGCCGCGAGGTCGGGCACCAGATCGTCCCAGATCGTGAGATCCGCGCCCAGCGGATGCGCGAGCGTCACCCACGGACCGTGGCCTTCCACCGCGTAATGAATCGATGCACCGTTGGCACTGACTTTCATGGTGAGCGGTCCCCCAAATCTCGTCGATGCGTTGGCGAAGTGGCGTAGGTGCAGTGGGATGTTTCTGATTATGTCAGGAACCTTGGACTTCTGCTGGCGAACCGTAGTAGCACGACAACACTGCGCCGCGCCGCGGTGCGACGTGCACATCGCTCGAAATTCTAACGAATGGGGGCGCGGGGTTTAGCGCCCCGGAGGTCCGAGCCGAGCCGGGCCGGCTCAAGGCGACGATTGCTGTGTGAAGACCAGTTCGAATTCGTTGCCCGACGGCTCGGTTTGCTTGACGCGCACCGGCATCCAGTTGAGCGATGGCGCGAGCCAGATGTCGACGCGTCGCTCGTCACCCGCCTTACGCGGCAACCGCGTGAAGTGGCGGGTCTCGACATAGCCCTGCGGCGTGCGCAAGGTTTCCTGGCCAACGTACTGCACTGGCCAGACTTCGCTGCTGTCCGTGTCGACCACCGTGAACTCGTGCGTCACGCCGACCTGCGCGTAGCGTTCCGGATTGCCTCTCGCATAGCTTGCCAGCTGCATCATCACGCTGAATCGGTCTTGGGCGCCGGGCGCGAGCGGCATGGACTGGCCGGAGCGCGAGAAGTGCAGCATCGGCGTGCCATCGCGATGGAAGTCACTGACGTATTCGGCGCGACGACCGCGTTTTTCCACATAACGAGATGGCGCAATGCCGTTCACGTCAAAACCGCCCTCGCTGATGAACTCGAACGTGCCGAAGAAGATGATCGGCACCGCCACGCGCAGGCGGTAATGGCCGTTTGCGTTGACCCATTGCAGTTCGCCGGTCTGATTGCGCACGCCGTTCATGTACGCGTCGTACGCCATCGTGGCGGAGGGCGGCGGATCGAACCTGTCGCCATTGGCGGCGGCTGCCGTGAGCGGCGGGCCGGGCGGCGAGGTGGCTTGCGCGCTGCTGGCGGGCGCTCCAGACGTGTCGCCTTCGCTTGCGACGGTCTGTGAGGCCGCCTGCGGCCCGGGCGTGTTCGCCGTGGCCGGTGCGGCAAGCGTATTGGGGGCGGCCCGCGGCGCGGGGGGGGCGAGCTTGCGGGGGGGCGGCTTGACGGCCGGCTTGGGCGCTGACGGCGCGGGGAGTGCGGGCGGCGCCGGCGGTGCGGGAGGTGCGACAGGTTTGAGCGGAATCAGCGTGACCGGAATCTCGGGAATCGGCGTGTCTTCCATCGACGACCGGTCGCTCGCGACCCACAATGCGATGAGCCCGTGGACGGCGAGCACGGCGGCCATCACGCCCACCCAGACGAATCCACGCGTGCGCCAAAGCCCGCGCTGGCGAGCCGCCGCTGACGGTGTCGGGCCAGCGGGCGGCAAGACCGCGTCCTGGGAATCGATGGGGGCCGGAGGCACGTTGGGCACTGCTTGGCAAAAGGAGCAATAAGGGCGAGACGGACAATGCGGGCGATTCCGACGTTTAGCGAGCGACGGCACGAGCCACAATCCACCGGAACGTCACGGGCTCAGGATCTCACATTGCGATGCACTCGGTTCGACAGATCGTGTCGGCGGCCGTTCAACGGGCGGGCGATGCCCTCAGGTAGAATCTTCGGCTTCACGCGCCATTCTATCGGGCCTCAGGGGGCCCGCAGACTCCATCCCATGAAACTCGCTACCCGCAAGGACGGCACCCGCGACGGCCAACTGATCGTCGTGTCGCGCGACCTGTCGAGCGCCTGCATTGCCGACGCCATCGCACCCACATTGCAACGCGTGCTCGACGACTGGACGTTCTACGCGCCTCAGCTCCAGACGCTCTACACCGAACTCAATCACCAGCGTGCGCGCAACGTCTTCGCGTTCGATCCGGCCGAATGCATGGCGCCGCTGCCGCGCGCGTACCAATGGGCCGACGGCTCGGCCTATGTGAACCACGTCGAGCTGGTGCGCCGCGCACGCGGGGCCGACATGCCGCCCGAATTCTGGACCGATCCGCTCATGTACCAGGGCGGCAGCGACGACTTCCTTGGACCGACGGACGACATCGTCTGCGCGTCCGAAGACTTCGGCATCGACTTCGAAGGCGAGGTTGCCGTGGTGACGTCGGATGTGCCGATGGGCGCCACCCCGGCACGCGCGCTCGAAGGCGTGCGTCTGTTGATGCTCGTCAACGACGTGAGCTTGCGCAACCTGATTCCCGCCGAACTGGCCAAGGGGTTCGGCTTCTTCCAGAGCAAACCGGCAAGCAGCTTCTCGCCGGTGGCCGTCACGCCCGACGAGCTGGGCGATGCCTGGCACGCTGGCCGGGTGCACCGGCCGCTTACCGTGAAGTGGAACGACAAGAAGTTCGGTGCGCCCGAATGCGGCGAAGACATGGTGTTCGACTTCGGCCAACTCGTGGCGCACGTGTGCAAGACGCGCAATGTGCGCGCGGGCACCATCGTGGGCTCGGGCACGATCTCCAATAAGGATCGCAGCCGCGGCAGCGCATGCATTGCCGAGAAGCGCATGCTGGAGACGATCGACAAGGGCGCGCCGGAGACCGCGTTCATGCGCTACGGCGATCGCGTGCGCATCGAAATGTTTGACGCGCAGGGCAAGTCGATCTTCGGCGCCATCGATCAGGCTGTCTCGCCGCTGGATGAGTGACTTCTTGTCGCCAACGCGGCGGGAAATGCCTGTGGGCCTTGAAAGTCGGCGTCCCGCGGGCCTTTGCGGCGTTCGCGGCGATGCGTCAATAGGGTGAACCCGGATATGGCGGGGAATTCCGGCTCCGCTATGCTTTGTCTCCTTGAGTCGGTTCGCACCCCTATCGGGTAGGCGAGCCGGCCCTAATTTTCGCCGGCGCGGCGCGAGGCCTCTTTTCCAGGGGGCCCGCGCAAGAGAAAAACCGAGCGCGGGCCAGACCAGATCAGGAGACTCTCCATGCGAAACCCCGTGCGCACTGCCCTGCTGGGTGCGATGTTGCTGGCGATGGCCGGCGGTGCTGCCGCTCAGGTCAAGATCGGCGTGAATATCTCTCTCACCGGGCCTGCCGCGTCACTTGGCATTCCCGAGCGCAACACGATCACGATGCTGCCGACCGAGATCGGTGGCCAGAAGGTCGAGTACATCATGCTCGACGACGCGTCGGATACCACGACCGCCGTTCAGAACACCAAGAAGCTCATCTCCGAGAATCATGTCGACGCCATCATCGGTTCGTCGATCACGCCGAACACGCTCGCGATGATCGACGTGATCGCCAGCGGCACGACGCCCACGATTTCGCTGGCATCGTCGGCCCGCATCATCGAACCGGTCGACGCCAAGCGTTATTGGATGTTCAAGACACCGCAGACCGACGCGCAGATGGCTTCAGCCATCGCCGAGCATGCGAGCCGTCATGGCGTGAAGACGATGGCGTTCATCGGTCAGGGGGACGCGCTGGGTGAAGCGTTCTACGAGGAAGTCGCCAAGTTCGCCGCTCTGCACAAGATCAAGATGGTCGCCAGCGAGCGCTTCGCCCGCACCGATCCGAGCGTGACGGGGCAGATCCTGAAGATCATGGCCGCGCACCCGGACGCCGTCGTCGTGGGCGCCGCCGGCACGCCGGCCGCGCTGCCGCCGAAGGCCTTGGCCGAGCGCGGCTACAAGGGGCTCGTGTATCACAACCACGGCGTGGGCAATAACGACTTCCTGCGCGTGTGCGGCAAGGATTGCAACAACACGTACCTGCCGGCGAGCCCGGTGCTCGTGGCGTCGCAACTGCCGAACGATCATCCGGCCAAGGCGGTGGCGCTCGACTACATCAAGAAGTACGAAGCCAAGTTCGGTGCCGGCACGGTGGCCGCCTTCGGTTCGTATGCATGGGATGCCGGCATTCTGCTCCAGCGCGCCATTCCGATCGCGCTGAAGACGGCCAAGCCGGGCACGCCGGAATTCCGCAAGGCGTTGCGCGACGCGCTCGAGACGAGCAAGAACATGCACGTCACGAATGGTGTGATCAACATGAGCCCGACCGATCACCTCGGCCTCGACCAGCGGGCCCGTGTGATGGTCGAAATCGAGAATGGCAAGTGGCAACTCGCGCCGTGAGTGCCGCGCGAAAGTTGTGAGTCCTGCCGATCTCGCATGACGGTGAGGCGGCCGACGCTGCGCGCATCCACCACAGATTGACCGTCGGTGGTATCGGCGTTGTCCGGTGCCGCCGTCTCCCCATCCCCGCTTGCGCGGGGATATTTTTTTGGAGCGGTAAGCCATGTCGCAAGACCCCTATCAACACTACCAGTCGCTGCAATTCAATCGGCATCCCAATGGCGTACTCGAACTCATCATGGGCGCCGGGGCGAACAAGAGCGGCCTGTCGACGGCCGACCATCGCATGCACCAGGAACTGGCCGATGTGTGGCGCGACATCGATCGCGACACCGAGACGCGCGCGGTCGTCATTCGAGGCGAAGGCAAGGGGTTCTCCGGCGGCGGCGACCTGTCGCTCGTGGAAGACATGGCCGACGATTTCGCCGTGCGCTCCCGCGTGTGGCGCGAAGCGCGCGATCTCGTCTACAACGTGATCAATTGCAGCAAGCCGATCGTCTCCGCCATGCACGGCCCGGCCGTGGGGGCCGGGTTGGTCGCGGGCCTGCTCGCGGACATCTCGATTGCCGCGAAGACGGCGCGCATCATCGACGGCCATACGCGGCTGGGGGTTGCGGCGGGCGATCATGCCGCCATCGTCTGGCCACTGCTCTGCGGCATGGCGAAGGCGAAGTACTACCTGCTGCTGTGCGAGCCGGTCACGGGCGAAGAGGCCGAGCGCATCGGGCTCGTGTCGCTCACCGTCGACGAGGCCGACCTGCTGCCGCGCGCGTTCGAAGTGGCCGACAAGCTGGCGCGTGGCTCGACCACGGCCATTCGCTGGACCAAGTACGCGCTCAACAACTGGTTGCGCAGCGCGGGGCCCTCGTTCGATGCGTCGCTCGCACTCGAATTCATGGGCTTCGCGGGGCCGGACGTGCGCGAAGGCATTGCGTCGCTGCGCGAGCGCCGCGCGCCGGATTACAGCGGCGACGCCCCGTTCTGACACACCACTGGCGCACGCTCGGCGTATGATCCATATCCATACGCCCTCCGCGCGCCGACGTGCGCGCAAAGGCGCTCAGGATGTGCGCGACTTGCCGGGATTGCCCCGCGGGCCGTGCGTCCCCGACCGTGACTGGAGACTGTAATGAGCGATTCGACGAGTGCCATGCCCAACGGCTTCGACATTCTCAAGAAGATGTGGGAAGCGTTCAGCCCGCCCGCGACATTCACCTCGCCGCTCACGCAGTTGATGCAGAGCGCGGCGCCATTGCTCGATCCCGACGAGATCGAGAATCGCATCGCCGAGATGCGAGCGGTGGAGCAGTGGCTCACGCTCAATCTGAATGTGCTGCGCTCGACGATCCAGGCCTTCGAAGTGCAACGGGCCACCTATGCCACGCTTCGCTCGTTCGGCACCGGCACCTTCGGCGCCGCGAGCGACGCGCAGGCGAGTGCGTCGCCGTTCGGACAGGCGGGCGCGGCGAACTTCTGGCGCTCGCCGTTTGCCGCCGAGGCGCCGGCGCAAGACGTCGAGCCGCAGGCGAGCGCACCGGAACCCGAGCCGGAACCGGATCCGCAACCGGAACCCAAGGCGGCCGCGGCCGAGGAAGCCCCGGCGGGCGGCGACACACAGTCGCCGTTCGCGCAGGCGGGCAACGCTTATGGTGCGTTGGACCCGTCGCTTTGGTTCAACGCCATGCGCACGCAGTTCGACCAGATTGCCGCTGCTGCGCAGGCGGCCGGTGTATCTGCGGCACAAATGACGGAAGCCGCCGCGGCGCAAATGTCGGATGCCGCTGCCAAGGCGACGCAGAGCGCACCGGCAAAACCCGCAAAGCCCACGCAGGCGTCTGGCCAGGCCACGGCAAAGGCCGGCACCGCCAAGCGGGCGGCGGGTACGAGCAAGGCGGCGGGCAAGACCGCTGCCAAGCGTGCGCCGGCCAGCAAGACGCCGCCGGCGAAGTCGGCCGCGGCAAAAACGTCTGCCAAGACGTCGGCGAAGGCCGCGCCCGCCGCAGGCAAGACGCCGGGTAAGCAGGCCGCCTGGAAGTGGTAGGGCGGTCGCACGAACGGCACATGCGGTAGACGCGACGACGGCTTCGGTCACGGCGATAGCGATAGCGACAACGACAACGACAACGACAACCACAACGTTGACCACGGCGGGAGGAGGCCCCCATGATTTCAGGCGAACGTACCGGCCTCGTCCTGATGGGCGGTGGCGCACGCGCGGGGTATCAGGTGGGCGTGCTGGCCGCGATCGCCGCGATCCAACGCGAGGTTCTGCCGTCGCGTCGCGCGATTCCGTTTCCCATTGTCTGTGGCACCTCGGCCGGCGCGATCAATGCTGCCGCGCTCGCGTCGCACGCCGACGATTTCCAGCATGGGGTCATGAAGCTGGACGCGGTGTGGCGTCAATTTCACGCCGGTCAGGTGTTCCGCGCGGACTCGCTGGGCATGGCGGGCACCGGGGCACGCTGGCTGGCGGCGCTTTCGCTCGGTTGGGCGCTGCGTCGCTCACCGCGCTCGCTGTTCGATTGGTCGCCACTCGGCGACATGTTGCGCAGTGCGATCCGTCTCGATCGACTGCCCGACGTGTTCGCGTCGGGGGCGCTCGAGGCTTTGTCGGTGACGGCGCTTTCGTACTCGTCGGGCAAGCATGTCACCTTCTACCAGAGCGCCGAGCCGATTCAGGCCTGGAAGCGTTCGCTGCGCCTGGCGCGCGCGGTGCCGCTGAGCGTGCAGCACTTGCTGGCATCGAGTGCGATCCCGTTTCTTTTCCCCGCCGTCGAGCTCGATCTCGACGGGCAGCCCGAGTATTTCGGCGACGGATCGATGCGCCAGATTGCACCGCTCAGTCCACCGATCCATCTGGGCGCCACCCGCATCCTCATCATTGGCGCGGCGCACGGACAGTACGGACTCGACAGCAGCGGCGAGCGCATCGGTGGCTATCCCAGTCTGGCGCAGATCGGCGGGCAGGCGCTCGCAAGCGTGTTCATCGACGGCCTGTCGGCGGATCTGGAACGCCTCCAGCACATCAACAATGTGTTGCGGCATGTGCCCGAGGCGCAACGCGAATCCAGCGGCTGGCGGCCCATCGAGACGCTTTTGATCTCGCCAAGCCAGCGCATCGAGCCGATTGCAGCGCGTCATCTGCAGCAGTTGCCGCGGGCCGTTCGTACGATCCTCGGCGCGATCGGGGCGGACGAAGCGCGCGGCGCGGCCTTCGCCAGCTACCTGCTGTTCGAGTCGTCTTATACGCAGGAACTCATTGCGCTGGGCGAGGCCGACGCCTACGCGCAGCGCGACGCGATTGCCGCATGGCTCGTGGCGGAAGCGGATGGCACGAGCCCGCTCCATCGTGTCGAGGCCGGCGCGGTCGGGGGCGGCGGATTGCCGGCGAATTCACCGCTATCGGCGGAGTCGCCCGCCGCCGTGGCGGATACTGGCAAGCCGGCCGCATGAGTTGTTGTCCTCACTGATCCCGCCCCTATGTCGAAATCCACTGTTGCGTGTCCGTACCCGTCGACGTTCTGGCGCGATCCGGCGCTGCCGTTTCTCGAAGCGCGAGAGGTGCGCGATGGGCGTCGCGTCTGCTACGCGTTGCACAGCCATGAGACGTTTTCCATCGGCGCCGTGACGGGAGGGCGTAGTACCTATCGGAATGGTCGGGCACACGAGACGGTGGGCCGCGGCAGCGTTGTCGTGATGAACCCTGACGCGGTGCATGCTTGCAATCCCATTGACGACGAGGCGTGGGCCTATCGGATGCTGTTCGTCGACACGGCGTGGTTGCGCGAAACGCAGCGGGAACTGGGTTTCGGGCATGGACAGGATCTGCATTTGTTCGACCCGATGTCCGCTGACGATCCGGTGTTGTACCGGGGGCTTAACCGGCTCTATGACGTTTGCACCGACGCGACGCGCGACCGGCTTGAGCGCGAGAGCGTGGTGCAGCAGTTTTTCATCGACGTGCATGAGCGGTTGAACCCTGCGCCGCAACCGATGCGGGACGACTCGCACAAGCTGCGCCGCGCCGCCGATTTCATCCGTGCGCACTGCACAGAGGCGCTGACGCTTGCGCAGATCTGCGCGGCGGCGGGCCTGTCGGCCTCTTATCTGACACGCGTCTTTCGAGAGCAATACGGACTCACGCCGCACGCCTTTCTCATGGACCAGCGGATTCAATATGCACGGCGCCGACTGCGTCGTGGACATGCCATTGCCGAGGTGGCGCTCGATGCGGGCTTCGCGGACCAGGCGCATTTCCAACGCGCCTTCAAACAACGCCTCGCCACGACGCCGGGGCATTACCGGGAGCCGCACGCAGCGTGATTCGACGCCGCGAAGGCGCATGTTTCCTTAGCTGGTCGCGACAAGATACACGGCACTTCCCGCCAACAGCGCCGCCATCGCGCAGTTCAGACGCCGCACGCGCCGCGCGTCGCGCATGCGATGACGCAACATCGCACCCGCGGCGGCCCAGCATCCCACCGAGCACCAGCAAACGACAAAGTAGATCGCAGCGAATTGCCAGATGCGCGCGGGATCACCTGCCGTGTACGCGCCCATTCCGGCCAGCGCCGCGAGCCAGGCTTTCGGATTGAGCCACTGCATGACGGCGCCTTTCGATATTGTCGGGCCACGCTGCGTGTCGGCGTCGTTCAACACGCCGTTATCGATCGCCAGTTTGTAGGCCATATAAAGCAGGAACGCCACGCCGAACCACTGAATCGCGCGCATCAGTACGGGCATCCGGTGCAGTAACTCGTGCACGCCGAAGCCGACCGCAACGAGCAACGCGACGAAGCCCACCGTCGCACCGGTCACGTGACGCAGGCTCGGTCCGAGGCCATAGCGCGCGCCCGCGCCCAGCGCCACGACATTGACCGGACCCGGCGTGATCGAAGCGGCCAGTGCGAACGCGGCCATTGAATAGAAAAGTGTCATCGGATCCCTCGATACTGAAGAAAGCGGGTGAAGCGAGGTTCCGAATGTAGGCGGCGACGGACGCCGTGTATTGAAGAAAACTGCCCTCTGGCAAATGGCCGCGTGCCGACGTCTCAACGAAACAGTCGATGGCGTAGCCAACGCAATAAACGTCCAAAGATGGGGAGCTTGACGTAGATATCTTCAGTGGCGTCCCAATAGTCGCGCTGATAGGCCACGCGTCCGTCCACAGCGAGACGCAGGTGCGATGCGCCATGAATGACCTGTTCGTCGTCAAGCCACCGTTTGGTATGGAAATGCAGATTCCACACCAGCAGCGCCTGATTGTGTTGCAGCAGCGTGGCGGTAAATTCAATGCGCGGCACGTCGACACGCTCGAATAGGTGCGTGAGCAGCGTCGCCACTTCGGCGGCGCTGCGCACCTCGTGCAGCGGCGTCTTGAGATAGACGTTGGGCGCGTAGAACTCGCCCAGATTCCCGACGCTTTGGCGGGTGAGGGTCTCGAAGTAGCGCGTCAGGCGCGTGAGCGCAGCCGCATGATCGATATCCATAGGCATGCTCGCGTGGGCGCCTGGACAGCGCGATTCGATGGACCCGTCCATGGCCGGGGCGGGGCCGCTCTCCGTCATCCCGGGCGCGCGGCGTCGGGATCGGCTTTCGGTCAATTATCAACGGCAACGCACGTTTGCACCGCGATGTTGCAGCGTGCGTGGCGCGGATGAGACACCCGACGGCGTCGGCCGCCCCGGCGACCTATCGCGCGTCGCTGATCAATTCGGCGCGAAGGTCGGGGGCACTGGTGCGCGGATCCAGCCATATGGCGAAAAAAGCACGGCCGAAGGCGTCGCCCGCGATTTGACCGATCAGTTTGCCGTCCGAGAAGAACCGCGTGCCGTCGCCGGGCAGGAACACGCCGGTCAAGTGCTGCCCGGCCGTCACGTCGGGCAGGATGCGCGCCAGTTCTTCGGCCCAGCGCTCCCGTTGCGCATCGGTGGCCACTTGCAGCTTGGTCATTTCGATCAGACTGCGCTGCACGAGCGTATGAGATTTGAAACTGCGCGCGTAGCGCAGATCGAGCACCAGCGGATGCGCACTCCAGTTCGCGCTGACGCGCTCGGCGCCTGAGAAGAGTTCCGCGTCGTAGAGATGAAAACCCAGGCGCGTGAAGGAGCCGTGGCCGACCAGATGGGCGGTGGGGATTTCTTGCGACGCGAGTTGCCCGGCGTCGAACGCCAGGGCGCCGGGGGCCGTTGCCACCGTCGCCAGAAAGCAGACGGTGCGTAGCCATGCGGCAAGTGCGGGACGAGTGGGCATGCTCGGCTCCTTATCGGTCAAGGATCCAGTCGAGTCGGTAGGCCCGTTGGCGGCGCATGGCTCGTTCTGCCGGTGCGCCGGCCGATACAACGTGTTGCGTATTTGCGACTGAGAACTTTCCTCAAAGCGCGGCGCGGAAAAAGGAAACGTCGGCGTCGGCAGGGATGGGGGCTGTCACCCGGTCGCACTTACGGAACGATTGATTTCAGCGTAGACCATCGGACGCCGCGCGCGCAGGCCCATGGCACAAGGGCAAACCCTGACGCGCTGCCGTGATGTCCGCATTCGCAGGCGTTGATGCTCAACACGCCCAAGCGGCTGGCCACGCGCCGGGCTGGCCGCCGAAGGTGTGTCGGAAAGCCTGTCGCCCATTGAGCATAGGTGCTTTGCGTGACAATTTGACGGGCGTCAACATTACGACGCATTACTGTCACGCGAGGGGCGACGTTGGCGGGATTAAACGGCTTTTATGTTATGATTCAAGAGTTTGGCCATATTTTAGTAGGCTCGCTCTAAGCCATATCGCCAGGATGCGGCCAGATTACAGGCGTTAATTCGTCGTCCTTCAGCGACGGCAGGGTTCAAGACGTGAAGTCGGACGGCGGGGGCCGCCCACGACACGCTCACCGTTTTGTCTGTCGAAATTCGGCGTAAACTTTCACAATACTATCTTGAGTCCTGGTGTAAGGTCTCGCGACCTTGGGGGTAATTGAAATGAACGAAATGCTGTATCCCGAACTGTACAAGTCGTTGGAGGCAGTGCGTTGGAACATGGAGAAGGACATTCCGTGGGACAAGTTCGACGCAAGCCAACTCTCCGACGATCAGGCGCGCACCATCAAGATGAATGCCATCACGGAATGGGCGGCGCTGCCGGCCACCGAGATGTTTCTGCGCGACAACCGTGACGACAGCGATTTCTCCGCGTTCATGAGCGTTTGGTTCTTCGAAGAGCAGAAGCACTCGCTGGTGCTCATGGAATACCTGCGCCGCTTCCGCCCGGACCTCGTGCCGACCGAAGCCGAGCTGCACGCCGTGCGCTTCCCGTTCGATCCGGCCCCGCCGCTCGAGACACTGATGCTGCACTTCTGCGGCGAAATTCGCCTGAATCACTGGTATCGCCGTGCGGCCGAATGGCACACCGAGCCGGTCATCAAGGCCATCTACGAAATCATCTCGCGCGACGAAGCGCGTCATGGCGGCGCTTATCTGCGCTACATGAAGAAGGCACTGACGAGCTTCGGCGATAACGCGCGCGCCGCGTTCGCGAAGATCGGCGTGCTGATGGCGTCGGCGCGTCGCACCGAAAAGCCGCTGCACCCGACCAACCTGCACGTGAACAAGGACCTGTTCCCGAACGACACGGTGCAATCGCGTTTGCCGGAACCGGAGTGGCTCGAACACTGGCTCGACGAGCAAATCAAGTTCGACGACAGTTGGGAGAAGAAGGTCGTCGAGCGTATTCTGCACAACATGTCGTTGCTGTTCGAGCACACGTTCGCGACGGCGCAGGACTTGAACCGTTACCGCAAGGAAATCACCAGCCGTCTGGCGGCAGTGGCCGCACCGGCCGTAGCCACGGCATCGTAATCGCGCGTTCGGCGCCGACGGTATCGACAGGAAAGGGGCTTCGGCCCCTTTTTTGTTGCCACATACGCGGCGTGGGACAATAGCGCATCTATTTCGAACGATCGTCATGTCCGCTTCCCAAGTCATTCCTCCGGCCGATTTCGAGGCCAAGATTCTCCCGCGCGAGGCGCTCGCCGCATTGGCGCCGACGCTGCCGCGACCGCTGGTGTTCACCAACGGCGTGTTCGACATCTTGCATCGCGGTCACGTGACCTATCTCGCGCAGGCGCGCGCGTTGGGGGCGTGCCTCATCGTCGGGGTGAACAGCGACGCCTCGGTGCGCACGCTCGGCAAAGGCGACGACCGGCCGATCAATAATGAAAACGACCGCGCCGCACTGCTGGCGGCGTTGCAAAGCGTCGACTATGTCGTGACGTTCGGCGAATCGACGCCCGAGGCGCTGATTGCCGCCGTGCGTCCCGACATTCTCGTCAAAGGCGGCGACTACGAGATGGACACGCTGCCGGAGTCTGCGCTCGTGCGTGGCTGGGGCGGCAAGGCGTTGGCCATTCCGTTCGAACATCAGCGCTCGACGACGTCGCTGCTCAAGAAGGTGCGCGCCCAATCATGAATCTGGCCCCGCTCGTTGAAGTCACGCGCGGCGCGATGGGCGTCGATACCGTCGAGTGCGTGCATTACGGCGCCGTAGCGGTGGTCGACGCGCAAGGGCACTTGCGATACGCCGCAGGCGACCCGTCGTTTCTGACGTTTTCGCGCTCCACGCTCAAGCCCTTTCAGGCGCTGCCGTTCGTCGAGGGCGACGGCGTCGCGCATTTCGGTCTGACGCAGCCGGAGCTGGCGCTACTGTGCGCGAGCCACTCCGGTGAGGCGTTTCACGTCGATGGTGTGAAAAGCCTACTGAGCAAGGCGGGTTGCGACGAGCATCATTTGCAGTGCGGCTGTCACATGCCGACGTTTTACTCCGCCACCGGAAAACGTGCCCCGGCGGATCTGAAGCCGACGTCGCTGCATCACAACTGTTCGGGCAAGCATGCGGGCTTTCTCGCGTATTGCGCGCAGCACGGCTTGCCGCTCGATACCTACCTGGATCCGGCGCATCCGCTGCAACAGGCGATTCGCGCACGCGTCGGCGATGTCGTCGGCGTGAAGGGCGAGACGCTGGCGTTGGGCATCGACGGATGCTCCGCGCCGAACTACGCGTTGCCGCTCGACAGGCTCGCTGCCGCGTACGCCCGACTCGCCGCGAGCGACGACGCGGCACTCTCGACCTTGTTCGCCGCCATGACGCAGCAGCCGGAGATGGTGTCCGGCACGGCGCGCAACGATCTGGCGTTCATGCGCATGGCGCCCGGGGACTGGGTGGCCAAGATCGGCGCCGATGGCGTGCAGACGATCGGCGTTCGCTCGGCGGGCCTGGGCATTGCCATCAAAGTTGTCGACGGCAATATGCGTGCGCTATATACCGCAGCGGTGGCCGTACTCAAGGCTCTCGGGTTGGTCGAGTCGCCCGAGGCGACCGGACTGGCGCCGTGGGTGTCGCCGATCGTCAAGAACGCACGGGGTATCCAGACCGGGATTGTGCGGCCGGTCGTGTCGTTGAAGCGCGTCGGCTGAGCCAGGCGCAGGCCGGTTCAATTACCCCGGCGCGCTACCGGCCGGGGCGGGGCATGTCCGCACCCACTGCGCCGTCCATTGTTGTGTCACGACGCCGCGAATCTGGGCGGCCGCGTTCGCGTTGATGCCGACAATCCGGTAGACGATCCGGCTCTTGGCATTGGGCCTTTCGCTCAGTTGCGGCGTGATGCCTCGCTTCTGCGCGGCGGTCATCAAGCGCACCGCACGCTCCTTGTCGTTGAACAGTCCGAGCGAGACGACGAGCGTCGAGCCTTCGCCGTTGAGCAGGAAATACTCCGTCACCCCTGCTGCACGCAATTGCGCAACCTGTTTATCGGCGGCGGGTTTGTTGGGCACCGGATCGAGATGTACCCAGTACCGCTTGTCGAGCGCCACCGATTGAATGTCACCTTGCCCTGAAGGCAGCGCGGCGAGCAAAAGGCCGCGCGCTTGCTGCGCGTCGTTGGCGGCGAACGGGCCGACTTCCAGACAGATGGGCGCGACCTTCGCGGCGGCGGCCTGCGAAGCCGCCGCATCGCCCGATACCGCGTTCGTTGTCGCGGCGGCGACGGCCCGGCTTGCGGCCATCGTCGTCAATGCCGACTCGGACGTTCCGGGGCTGGAAGACCCTGCCGATGCGGCGGTCGCCCCTGAAGCGCCTGAAGCGCCTGAAGCGCCGGCCGACGTCGCCGCTCCTGAGGCTTGCGATTCGTGTCTCCCGCCCGACGCACCGACAGGGAGGGAGGCGGCGGGCGACTGACCGCTGATCGCTGCTCCGGTCAAGCGGATTCGCTCCGGTTCGAGTTGCCTTTCGACCCGCGCCGGTTCGCGGCCGGTGGCAGGCAGCACATCGTGCCATTTCAGCCAGCCGAACTGCACAGCGGCGAGTGCTGCATTCGCCGCGAGAAACATGACAAGCAACAGCGCACGCAACATCTCAAGCACCCCCGGGGGATGGATCGGCATCTTGCGATGGGGATACCGAAATATCGGTCATGTGGGGGGCGGATGTCGCGCTCGCCGCTGCGCCGCACTCGGCAGCCCGAAGCGCCACCTCGTATAAGCCGGCCGGTACCAGTTGATCGTGTTCGGTAACGGGCATGGTCAGGGTGTGCGCGAGCGCCTGGCGTGCGCCGCCCGAGAGCACGCAACGCACGGGTGCGCCGAGTTGTGCCTGCAGTTGTGCGTGACTGCGCTCGACCAGGCCGGCTTGCGCCGCGGCGCATCCGCGCAGGATGGCATCGGTCGTGCTGCATGCGAATGCTTGTCCGCCGGTTGGCATGGTGGCGTCGAGCGTCGGCAATTGTGCGGTACCGTGGGCCAGCGACTGGAGCATCAGTGCGGGCCCCGGGGCGATCAGCCCGCCGAGATAATCGCCGTCGGCACACAAGGCTTCGACGGTGGTGGCCGTGCCCAACGTGACGATCAGCAGATGTTCGCCCGGCCACGCGGCGTGCGCGCCGATCAGGCTGGCCCAGCGGTCGCTGCCGAGCTGTGTGGGGACTTGATAACCATTGCGCACCCCCGCTCGCGATTCGCTGGCGCGCAAGACCTGCAGCCAATCGGTCGACGCCATGCCCCACAGCGTTTGCAGTGTCATGCGCACGGCTTGTTCCGCGGGTTCGCCCGCCACATTGGCAAGCCAGACACCCGCGGGTGCAGGGCAGACGAAGCTTTCGTCCTGTCGGCCCTGGCCGGTGGCGAGCGGTGCCATGTTCGGCGCGAAGTGAGCCTCTCCCGAGCCCGAGACCAGCGCGGCCCAGCCCGCGCGAATTTGCGTGGCGAGCGTGCGCCATTCGGCGTGATCGACCGCACCGCTGGCCAGAAAGGACGGCGCCGCTGCGCTCCAACCCTCTGGGCGCACGGCCGGCGCAAGCGCCCATTTGATCCGGCTGTTGCCGGCATCGACGAGCAGCCAAGGTGCACCGTCAGCGCTGCTTGCGCCCTGTGTGTCGAGGCTGCCGCGCGATGTCTTCGCAAGGCGAGTGTCCGCCGCCGTTGCCGCGGACTTCGCGGTGTCCACCGGTCGTGGGGGCGGCGTCTGTCGGGCGGCGCTCATCCACGGCCCCGTTGGGCGTCACGCGTGCCGGACGCATCGAGCAATCGCACGGAGACTTCTCCGCTGGCAATCGTGCGCTCGCCGTCAGGGGTCGCGACGCGCAGCCGACCTTGCGAGTCGACGCCGAGCGCCACGCCCTGCAACAGATCGCGACCATTTTCGATGACGCGAATCGACGCTCCGCCATAGGCGTGCATGGCTTCCCAGTCGTCACGGAAGACACCGAAACGATGCACGGCGAAGCGATTCAGCATGGTGGCGAGACGCTGGACCAATGCGATCAACACCGTCGACATATCCGGATCGACCAGCACCGATTCGAGCGCCGCCGGCGGCGTGACCGGCACGGCGGCAGATGAGGTCGTGCCGTCGTCGGAAGGCGCGGCGTTGTCGATGCGGGCGGCGACGTCCGCAGCCCGCCGAAGATTGACCCCGATGCCGATCACGACGCCGATGCGGCCCGGTCCGGCCGGGAGCGTCTCGATCAGGATGCCCGCCAGCTTGCCGCCGCGCAGCAGCACATCGTTGGGCCATTTGAGGCCGAGCGCGTGCGGCGCCGACAGCGGCAGATCAGAGAGCCCTTCCACCACCGCGACGCCTGTCGCAAGCGACAACCCGGCCAGTTCGGCCGGTCCGCCAGGCATCGTATAGGCGAGCGAAAACGTCAGGCTGTCGCCCGGCACGCTCTGCCATGCGCGGCCACGTTGTCCGCGACCGCCCGTCTGGCGCATCGCGGCGCGCAGCAGGGGCGCGCACGACGCGTCCCGGCGAAGGCGGGTCAGCAGATCGAGGTTCGTGGAGCCCGTGGTCTCGACCACGTCGATCTGCCAGTCGCGGCAAGTGGCGGCCAGCGCCGAGCGAATTCGGTCGCCATCGAGCTGGCGGGATGCGGTGTCGCGCGACGGCTCGCCACCCGCGTCGGCGGGGCGTTCAGACGAATCCGCCGCCATAGGGGCGAGGGGGGCGTTCGGCGAGGAGGGCGCGGCTTTATTCATGGTTGCTATTGTAGCGGCGAGGCCGGCGCCGCGCCGGTCTGCACTGCCGTCGTCCCCGTTTTTCGGTATTGTCCGAGGACCCGATCGGCCAGCGCCGACGCGTTTTCAGCCTGCGCCGGGTTGCCATCGACCGGTCGCCCCTGTACCGTACAATGACCGCGTTTTGCCGGATTTCGACGAGTTTGTCGCCAGGAGATCGTCTGTTTTGAACCTCGATGCCGTGCCCACTCTGGAGCTGACCACCACGGCGCAAGGCCCGGTGGTCATGCTGCACGGCCTGTGGACAGCGCTCGCCCTCTCGCAGCGCAAGAAGACGCTGCTGCGCCTGGTCGATTCGCTGCCGCAGGGCGACCTGGCGTGGGACCTGACCCGCGTCGAACGGCTCGACCACGTCGGCGCGCAGGCGCTGTGGCGCTATTGGCAACGTCGGTTTCCCGAGCGCGTCGCGCTTACGCCGACACAGCGGGCGCTCTTCGATCACCTCGCCGAATTCGATCGCTCGCGACAGAGTCCGGCGCCCACCCGCCGCCTCGATCCGATCAGCCGGCTGGGGGCGTCGCTCTTCACGCTGGGCGAGCATTTGCGCGACGGCGTCACGATGTTCGGACGCTTCGTGATCGACCTCGGCCGCGTCATTCGTCATCCGGTTCGCGCGCCATGGCTGGAGATGTCCGCCAATATCTACAGCGCGGGGGCCAAGGCACTCGGTATCACGGCGCTGGTGGCGTTTCTGATCGGCATCGTGTTGTCCTATCTGTCGGCCCAGCAACTCAAGTTGTATGGGGCGAGCACGTTCATCGTCAACATCCTCGGTCTCGCCGTGATCCGCGAACTCGGCCCGGTGCTTTCCGCGATTCTCGTGGCGGGTCGCTCGGGGTCGGCCATCACCGCCCAGCTCGGCGTGATGCGCGTGACCGAAGAACTCGACGCGATGCGCGTAATGGATATTCCGCACGGGTTGCGGCTCGTTCTGCCGAAGGTCATTGCGCTGGCCATTGCCATGCCGCTGCTGGTCATGTGGACAAACATCATCGCGCTGCTCGGCGGCGCGCTCGCGGCAAAGTACGAACTCGGTATCGGACTGCGCTACTTCTTCACCACGTTGCCCAATGCCGTGCCCATCGCCAATCTCTGGATCGGCCTGGGAAAAGGGGGCGTCTTCGGCATGCTGATCGCACTCGTGGCCTGCCATTTCGGCATGCGGGTCAAACCGAACACGCAGAGCCTGGGGGAGGGCACGACTCAGTCCGTGGTGACCTCGATCACCGTCGTGATTCTGGCCGATGCCATCTTCGCGATTCTGTTTCGCAACACGGGGATCGGCTGATGTCCCAATCCCCCGTGCCCGATCGGGCCCCAGCGCTCGCCACGTCGGCCGTCGCGGCCGCTCCCGCCGCGCAGGCTTACGCCAGCGATGTGATATCCGGCGCCGCGGCGGGTTGTCCGCCTGTGTCGTCAAGCCTGCCGGGCGACGCCGACCCGGTGATCGAGGTGCACGATCTCACGAAGCGCTACGGTACGCACACGATTCATGAGCATCTGGATCTCACCGTACGGCAAAGCGAGATCATTGCGCTTGTCGGCGGCTCAGGCTCGGGCAAGACCACGCTGATTCGCCAGATCATCGGGCTGGAGTCGCCGACCACTGGCCACATCAGCGTCTTCGGTCACGACATCACGACGATCGACCGGCGCAGCGCGCACCTGCTGCGCCGCCGCTCGGGCATGTTGTTTCAGCGCGGTGCACTGTTCTCCGCGATGACGGTGTTCGACAACATTGCGCAACCGCTGCGCGAACTGCACACGCTCTCGGAAGATCTGATTCGCGATGTCGTGATGTACAAGCTTGAGATGGTGGGGCTGTCGGGGCGCATGGCCAACCGCATGCCGTCGGAGCTGTCGGGCGGGATGATCAAGCGCGTTGGGATCGCGCGGGCCATTGCGCTGGAGCCGGAACTGCTCTTTCTCGACGAGCCCACGGCTGGGCTCGATCCGCAGGCGTCAGACGAGTTCGTGGACATGATTCGCGGCCTGCACCGCTCGCTGGGCCTGACCGTCGTCATGGTCACGCATGATCTGGACACGGTGATGATGCTCGCCACGCGCGTGGCGGTGCTCGCCGAGCGTCGGGTGCTCGTCAATGCGCCGGTGGAAGACGTGGTCCGTGTCGATCACCCGTTCATCCACAGCTTCTTCCTCGGTGAACGCGGCAGACGCGCGTTGCTCGCGTTGCCTGCGGCGCGGCGCGCCAAGATTTCGGAGTTACTCGACGATGGAAAATAAATCGCACGCTTTCATGGCGGGCCTCTTCACGCTGGTGTTGCTTGCCGCTGTCGCCGCGTCGGTGTACTGGTTCAATCGCGACAATCGTGTGCGCCTTCCCTACGATCTGGTCTCGCACACCAACGTGACCGGACTCAATCCGGAATCCGCCGTGCGGTATCGCGGTCTGTCCGTCGGGAAGGTCGAGTCGATCAAGTTCGACCCGCGCACGCCTGGGCAGATTCTGATCCGCATTCTCGTGAACGAAGGCACGCCGATGACCCGGTCGACGTTCGCCACGTTGAGCTATCAAGGGGTTACGGGGCTGGCCTTCGTACAACTGGACGACGACGGGCATGACCGAACGTTGCTGCCGTCGTCCGAGAAGCACGTCGCGCAATTGCGACTGCGCCCGAGTTTTGTGGACGAACTGCAGCGGCGCGGCAACAACCTGGTACATCAGCTCGAAGAGGCAACGTCTTCGGTCAATACGCTGTTGTCGCCCGACAACCGGCAGGCCATGCTCGATTCGATCAACAGCGTGAAGGCCGCGGCGCAAAGCGTGGATCGCGTGGCGCAGCAGCTCGAGCCCGTCACGGCGCAGTTGCCGGACACCGTGCGCGAACTCACCGGCACGCTTGCCGGGGCCCATCGTCTGACCGATCAATTGACCGATCCTCAGGGGCCGCTCGTGCGCAACCTGGATAGCGTGGGACGCGCGGCCGATCAGGCGGCGTCGAGTCTGGCGGCGTTCCAGGGAACGATGGAAACATTCGAAGGGTCGCTGCAACAGGAAGCGCTGCCGCGCCTGAACACGCTCTCGGACGATCTGCGCTTCACGACGCAGGCGGTCGGGCAAGCGGCTGAGACGATCAATCGCAATCCGCGCGCGCTGCTCTTCGGCACGTCGCCGCCGCCGCCCGGTCCGGGCGAAGCGGGTTTTTCGTGGCCCGGGGGAGAACGTCAATAATGCGCAACACCGTCATGCAAGAGGGTATCGAGATGATTGAGCCGATCGACGCGGGCAAAGTCAGCGAGGCAGGTGTCGCGCCACCCGGCGGCAAGCGTGCGCTCGCCGCCGGGTGGCTTTGCGCCGCCGCGGTGGTGCTGGTGGCGGGGTGCGCCGCCCCGGCACCGTCGGCCTCGCTGACGCGCTTCGATCTCGGCCCGCCGACGATCCCTGCCGCGTCGGCCAATGTCGCTGCCAATGCCGGGGACACCACCGCCAACACCGCCGCCAACACCGCCGCCCCGGCATCGGACGTGGCCGCGGCCGGTGGCCTGCGAATGTCGCCGCTGAAAGTGGTGGTCAACGCGCCAAGTTGGCTCGACGTCGACACAATCTACTACCGCTTGCCCGCCAGCGATGGCGATCAGGCTCGCGGGTATGCGAACAGCCGATGGCTGGCGTCGCCCGCGCGGCTCTTCGGGGATCGTCTGCGCGCGGCGTTGTCGGTCGACCGCCCGGTGCTCGCGGCAGGCGATCCGACCGCTGCGCCGGCGCTACGTGTGGAGCTCGAGGAGTTTGCGCAGTACTTCGACAGTGCGTCGACAAGCCACGGCGTTGTCCAGATACGCGCCACGCTGTTCGATGGGCCGAAGCTGCTCGCGCAGACGACGTTACGTGCGCAGGCCCCTGCCGCGAGTGCCGACGCGGCCGGCGGCACCCGCGCGCTTGCCGCGGCCAGCGACGCGGTGCAGACGCAACTGATTCAGTGGCTCGCCGGGCGCGTGCCGGCGCCAACGGCTACGGCCGGGACAGCGGCACGTGCCCGGTCGCCGTTGCCGTCGCGGACGTTGCCTGCCGCGTCGTCGGCCTCGGGCGCGACAGCACGATAGGGCCGTGCCGCCAATGACCGAGCAGGACGTCAAACCCTGGCAACGACGCGCCTCGCCGCTTGCGCGTCAGGCGCTGCTATGCCTGATACTGCTGATCGCCTATGCGAGCCTGTATCCGTTCGAATTCCAGGGTGCGGCGGTGGGGCCGTTCGACTACCTGTTCGCGCCGTTACCTCGCTGGATCACGCAGTTCGACGTGATCACCAACGTGCTCGGATACCTGCCGCTGGGCATGTTGACCGTACTGGCCCTGCATCCGGCCTGGCGGGGCGTGCGGGCCGTCGTCGCCGCCTTCGTGCTCGGCGCATGGCTTTCCGGTGGCATCGAAGCGTTGCAGACGTACTTGCCGACGCGGGTGGCATCGAACGTCGATCTCGCCACGAACGCGCTCGGCGCACTTATCGGCGGCGCCATTGCGGTGCCGCTCACGAGTCCGCTGCTCGATCGGGGATGGCTGCGGCATTTGCGCTTCGCATGGTTCGAACGCCACGCGAGCCTGCTGCTTGTGTTGCTGGCCCTGTGGCCGTGGGCACAGGCTTACCCGCAGCAGTTTCTCTTTGGCGATGGCGATCTGGTGCGCCAAATATGGCTTTGGCAGGATCCCGACGTCACCGGTCGGGTGATCGACTGGGTACCGCGCTTGGGGCAGTTGCAGGACTATCTTTCCGAACTCGATGCCGTCGCCAGTCATGCCCTGTGGGAGACGGTAGTGAGCGCCAGCGGTACCGTGCTGGCCGGGCTGCTCGCCACGCTCGCGATGCGCCGGACGGCACCGCGTGTGCCGTTGTTGTGCGCCATGTTTACCAGCGCGTTCGCGATCAAAGCCATCGCGTCGGCGTGGCAATTCTCGCCCGCGCAGGCATTCGACTGGGTGACGGCGGGCGCCATTTACGGCGTGGTCATCGGCGCGCTGGTGTTGCTCGTCGCCGGCCGCGGACCGCGTGCGCTGCGCGGGGCTGTCGCGCTGGGCGCGCTTGTCGTGCTGCTGGTGTTCGTCAATCTCCTGCCCGCGAATCCATACTACGAGGCGGCGCTCCAGTCCTGGCGGCAAGGCCGCTACGTTCACTTCAATGTGCTGGCGCGCTGGCTCGCCTGGACATGGCCGTACCTCGTGCTGATCTACCTGCTCGCGATGTTCGATCCGAGCCACCGCGGCCCCGCCCGCACCGCTGGCGTGCGGCGCTAAGGTCGCCCCGGCCTGGCCGAACGGCTTGTTGAGCGGCGCATTGTTGCCAAATCGGCAATAGCGTATTGGCCGCCATCCCATTGGTCCGCAAGCCGGCAACGCCTAGACTCCCATGTAAGGCACGCTGACACTCGGTGTGTCATGACCGCCCGGCATCTTCAGGCAGATCCCGGGCGGTTTTCATTGGCGAGGCGAAGATGAATTCCTGGGGATTGCGGTTGGCACACACGACACGGCAGCGCGTGTTGATGGCCGTGATTGCCGCCGCCACAGGCATTGAAATGCTGGAGAACGGCATGTTCGTGTTCGCGTCGTCCCATATCGCGGGCGGCGTCGGTGCCGCCCCCGAAGAGTACGCGTTTGTCTCGACGCTCTATGCGGTGGCGGGGATCCTCGTCATTCTCAAGCAGCGCTGGCTGGCCTCGCGCCTGGGGTATCGCGCGTTCCTCACCGGCGCGCTCACGCTCATGGCGTTTGGGGCATGGCTGTGCGGCATGGCGCACACGTCGACGCAGCTCGCCGTCGCACGTTTTGTGCTCGGGTTGGGCGCGGGGTCGCTGTTTACTGCCAGCCGGATTCTCATCAACCTGTGTTTCGCGCCGGAGCTTCGGCTCAGGGCGTTGCTCTTCTTTACCTATGGCTTCTTCGGCGGACAAATCTCCGCGCCACTGCTCGCGAGCTATCTCGTCGATCACTTCGTCTGGTCGTCGGTGTTCTTCGCCGTCGTGCCGATCGCGCTTGTGGGGGCGATCGCGTCGTGGCTCGTCATCCCGGACTTTCGCGAGCGCCTGCGCGACGAAGGCGAGTTTGAAATGCGTGGCATCGTCTTCTTCGCCGCCGGCGTGCTGTTCGTCGAAGTCATGATGCAGCGCTCGCGCTTCGACTTCTTCTCCGATCCGCTGCATCTGCTCGAACTCTGCCTGGTGGGGGCGATCTGCGCGATGGGATACATGTGGCATCAGTATTCGCATCACAAGCCGCTGATCGACTTTCGCGTGCTGGTGCGCAATCCGGCCTATGTGCTGGGGCTGGGCGGCTATGCCGTGTACTACTTCTTTTCGTATTCGACGTCGTATCTGTTCCCGATCTACATGCAGCAAGGGCTCAACTGGAGCGTGGAGCACACCGGCTATCTGCAGGCCGTGGCGTCGGTGACGAGCCTCGTCGTGGCCGTGATATACACCCTCGCGCGTCCGAAGTTCGTGCAACTCAAGCCGTTTGTGCTGCTCGGTTACTTGTGCCTCCTCGGCTATGCCTTCCTGCTCTCGCAAAGCTATCAGGGTGTGTCGAGTCAGTGGCTGATCCTGCCGATGGTGCTGAGCGGGCTGGGCGGCGTGTTCGCCATGATTCCCATCGCCGAGCTGACGTTTCGAGGCATGGACGAGTACGTCTTCCAGCACGGCTATCAGACGAAGAACATCGTGCGTCAGTTGGTGAGTTCGATGTCGGTGTCGGTGATGGCCGTGCTGATGCAGGACCGGCAGGCGGTCTTCATGCATCAACTCACGCCGTCGATGACGCCGCTCAATCCGGCATACAACGCGGCCGTCTCACAAGCGCAACAGGCGTTCGGCGCCAGTGTCGATGCGACGACCGCCGCGCACATGGCGTCGGCCTGGGTGGGCGGCCTCGCGTCGCAACAGGCGCTCGTGCTGGCCTGCGTTAACGTGTTCTTCGGCTTCGCGTGCGTGGCGGCGCTCTGCGCTATCTTTATGGCTGTGCAGCGACGCCTGCGCTAGGCGTACGGCACGCGCCGCCTTGCGCCGCGCCGGACGTCCCGGATTTCGCATTTCCTGATGTCCCGCCATGCTGCGCTTCGTGAGCGCACGGGGGCCGACGCCGCAGTGCCCCGGCAGGTCGGTTAGAATGGCCCGCAATACGTTGCCACTCCGCCAAAGCCCCGACATGGCCACCCAGCCGCAGTACTACCAGCATCACGTGTTTTTCTGCCTGAATCAGCGCGAACCCGGCGCCGATCGCCCGTCCTGCGCCAACTGCAACGCGCAGGCGATGCAGGAGTACGCCAAGGCCAAGGTCAAACAACTCGGCCTGGCCGGTCCCGGCAAGGTGCGGATCAACAAGGCCGGGTGCCTCGATCGCTGCGAGCAAGGACCTGTCGTGGTGATCTATCCCGAAGGGACCTGGTACACGTATATCGACGAAACCGATATCGACGAGATCGTTGAAAAGCATCTGGCGCAAGGCGAGATCGTCGAGCGTCTGCTGATCGACTGATCCCGGCGACACAGGCACGGCCCCGCGCACGGCCCTCGCCGCACTTCAGCCCACCATCGCTCATGAACGCCCAGACTGAACGCTTCACTATCGACGGCCCGGTCGGCGCCATCGAAATCGCCATCGACCGTCCGGCCGGCGCGCCGCGCGGCATCACGCTCGTTGCCCATCCGCACCCGCTGTTCGGCGGCACGCTCGACAACAAGGTCGCCCAGACGCTCGCCCGCGCGTTCGTCCAGCTCGGCTACGCCGTGGTGCGCCCGAATTTTCGTGGCGTCGGCAAGTCGACGGGCGAGCACGACAACGGCATCGGCGAGCGCGACGACTTGCTCGCCGTGATCGACTGGATGCGCCAGCAACCGGGCTGGGAGACATTGCCGCTCGCACTCGCCGGTTTCTCGTTCGGCACCTTCGTGCTCTCGCATGTCGCGAAGACGCTGGAGGCGGCGGGGACCGCCGCGCAGCGTCTGGTATTCGTGGGCACGGCAGCGAGCAATTGGGAGGTGGCGACCGTACCGGCCGACACGCTGGTCATTCACGGCGAACTCGACGACACGGTGCCGCTGCAATCGGTGCTGGACTGGGCGCGTCCCCAGACCTTGCCCGTAGTGGTCATACCGGGCGGCGAACACTTTTTCCACGGTCTGTTACCCCTGCTGAAACAGCTCGTGGTCGACGCGTGGCGTCATTGATACACCCGGGGCGAATTTCGGCCGATTTCGACCGTCGAGGCCCGCCCCGCTGGGGACGTGAAATCACGACGCGTATAATTCGACCCTGAACCTTGTCATGCCGCGTCGGGTCTATGGTTCCGACAGGCATGGCCCCGGCGCTCCGGTGCCGCCGTCTTCTTCGCTGTGCCGCGCGCTCGTCAACGTGTCGGCGGCACGGCGTTTCTTCAAGCGCAGATGCCCCTGAGCCTCACATCGTTTTCCTCATCGCCCATGAAATTCAACGCTTCGCTGTCCCGTGCCGCCGCTGCCGCGGCGCTCGTCGCTTGCGGCTCGCTTGCCTCGCTTCCCGCTCGTGCCCAACAGATTCCGCCGCCGCCGATGTCGGCCACGGCGTGGACGATTGTCGACGTCAACAGTGGTCAGGTGCTGGCCGCCGGTAATGCGGATACGCGCGTGGAGCCCGCGTCGCTCACGAAGATCATGACGTCCTATGTGATCTTCGAAGCCCTGCGCGACAAGCGCATTTCGATGGAGCAGACGGTCATTCCGAGCGATTCGGTTCGCAAGGTGGGTCGCGACGAGTCGCGCACGTTCATCGAGGCGGGCAAGCCGGTTTCGGTGCACGATCTGATCTACGGCATGATCGTCCAGTCGGGTAACGACGCGTCGATCGCGCTGGCCGAACTCGTCGGCGGCTCGCAACAGGGCTTCGTCGAACTGATGAACCGCGCGGCACAGCGTATGGGGCTGAAGCACACCCATTACGCGAACGTCGACGGGCTGACCGATCCGCAGCATTACACGACCGTGGCGGATATCGCGGCGGCGTCGACGCACCTGATTCAGGACTTCCCCGAGTACTACAAGATTTACGCGGAGAAGAGCTTTACGTACAACAACATTCGCCAGCCGAACCGTAATCGTCTGCTGTACCTCGATCCGACGGTCGACGGCCTGAAGACCGGCCACACGAAGGAGGCGGGTTACTGCCTCGTGGCGACGGCGTCGCGTCCGATGCCGGGGGCGGCGGGCGTCAACCGCCGGGTGTTGTCCGTGGTCGTGGGCGAGCCGACCGAGCGCGCGCGCGTGCAGGACAGCCTCTCGGCCCTGAACTACGGCTACCAGAACTTCGACACGCTGCGTGTGTACGGCGCCAATCAGGTCGTGGCCACGCCCAAGGTCTGGAAGGGCAAGGACAGCGAGCTGAAGATCGGCGTGAAGAAGGACACCTTCATCACCGTGCCGAAGGGCACCGCCGACAAGATCAAGCCGCAACTCGAACTGCGTGAGCCGCTGATCGCGCCGATCGCCAATGGGGCGCAGGTCGGTACCGTCAAGGTCATGGCCGACGGCAAGTCGCTGGCCGAATTCCCGGTTGTGGCCCTCGCCGACGTTGCGCAAGCCAGCTTCGTCGGCCGCGCATGGGACGCGCTGCGCCTGATGTTCGTGAAGAAGTAAGCATGGATAACCCCACCGTCTGGCTCAATGGCGACCTGATCCCGCTCGGCGACGCGAAAATCTCCGTCCTCGATCGGGGTTTCCTGTTCGGCGACGGCATCTATGAAGTCGTGCCGGTCTATCGCGGCAAGCCTTTCCGGCTTGCGCAGCATCTGGACCGGCTCGAGCGCAGCCTCGCCGAGATCCGCATCGCGAACCCATACACACGCGCCGAATGGGAGGCGCTCTTCGCGCGCCTGTCGGCCACATGTTCGGCCGATCCGCACAGCGTCTATGTGCAGGTCACGCGCGGCGTGGCACCGCGTCAGCACGCATTTCCGAAGGACATCGTGCCCACGGTGTTCGGCATCGCAACCCCGCTCACGCTGCCCAGCCGCGACAAAGTGGCGCACGGCGTGGGCGCGGTCACGCATGAGGATCGACGCTGGTTGAATTGCCATATCAAGTCGACGTCGCTGCTGGGCAACGTGCTGATGGCACAGTACGCCGCCGATCACGACGTTCAGGAAACGATCCAGTTCCGTGACGGGAATCTGACCGAGGCGTCGTCGAGCAATGTGTGGGTCGTCAAGGGCGGTGAAATGTTTGCGCCGCCGCGCGACAATCGTATTCTGGAAGGGATTCGCTACGGCGTGCTCGAAGGACTTGCACGCGAATGCGGCATCCGGTTCCATGAGTGCCCGGTCAGCGAAGCGGACGTGCGCAACGCCGACGAGCTGCTCATCACGTCCGCGACCAAGGAAGTGCTGGCGGTCGTCACGCTTGACGGCAAGCCCGTGGGCGATGGCCGGCCGGGCCCCGTCTTCCAGGCGCTGTATGCCGCGTATCAACGCGCCAAGGAGGCATTGTGACCCTGGACAAGAAGGAAAGCCTGCTGGCGTTTCCGTGCGACTTTCCCATCAAGGTGATGGGGACGACGCAGGACGGTTTCGCCGACGCCATCGTGGCATTGCTGCGAGAATTCGATGCCGAATTCGACGCGGCGACCGTGGAGATGCGCCCGTCCAGCACGGGCAAATATCTCGGCCTGACCGTCACGGTGCGCGCCCACTCGAAAGCCCATCTCGACGATATCTATCGCGCGCTGACTGGGCATCCGATGGTCAAGGTGGTGCTGTAAGCGTGCACCGCGTGTGAGGCGCAGGCGACGCACGCAGGCGCCTCACGAACGCGCTTGCGGTACGCGCATCACGCGTGCGTCGGTGCGCCGTCGTCGGGCGGCGATGAGGCCGTGAGCCCCGGTTGGATGCCCGGTGCGGGCTCACCCGCAGTGGTGACCATGTCGGCCTCCCAGTCGACAGACGTCGGGCGCGCCGGGCGGCGCTGCATGTCCTTCACCGACTCGAACGCCTTCAACTCTTCCAGAAACCACGTTCTGAACGCCTGAACACGCTGCGTTTCCAGCACGGCGGGCGGACACACGAAGTAATAATCCCAGTCACACGGCGTATCGACGTCGGACAGCCGGACAAGACGTCCCGCCATGATGTCGCCCACGGCCAGCGAGCGGCGTACGAGCGCCAGCCCCTGGCCGACGATGGCCGCTTGCGACAACATGCCGGAATCTTCGTACATCATGCCCTGCGTCGGCTCGGGCAGATCGAAGCCCGCCGCCGCGAACCACGGCGCCCACGGCTCGCCTTCAGAGCGCAGCAACGTGCTGCGGCGGAATTCTTCCGCCGTCTTCGGCAGATGCCCCTGGTTGTATGACGGGCTACAGGCGGGGAAAAACACATCGTCGAGCACTTTCTCAATGTGCAGCCCTGGCCAGTTGCCCTTGCCCATTCGCAGGGCGACGTCCACATCCTCGCGCTCGAAGTCGATCAACTGGGCACTGCACCGCAACTCCACTTCCAGCTCCGGATGCCGGTCAATGAAGCGCCCGATGCGTGGTGTGAGCCACCGGCTCGCAAACGACGGCATGGTGGTCAGTACCAGCCGCCGCTCGCTGCGCGTGCCCGCTTGCAACTTGCGCGTCGCCTGCGCAATGTCGCCGAGCGCGGTACGGATCGACGCGGCGTACTGGCGTCCCGCCGGCGTGATGCTGATGCGTTTGCCGTTGCGCGCGAAAAGCGTCGTCCCCAACTCGTGCTCCAGCGCGCGAATCTGATGGCTGATGGCGCCGTGCGTGACGAACAGTTCTTCTGCCGCGCGCGAAAAGCTTTCCAGGCGGGCCGCCGCCTCGAAGGCGCGCAGGGCGCTCAGGTTGGGAAGTCTCCGAATATCCATGTGAGTTTTGTTAGCAACGCCGTGAAAATATGTCGTTTGGTGCAGCGCCCGCCAGTCCCTATGATTCAGTCATTGTCTCGCACTGAGTGGGGGTCGTAAAATGCAAAACAATTTAACAAAGGTGCAGTACTTCTACGGTATCCGCCCCGGGGACGTAATCAGCCTCGACCTGCATCACGAGCATACGCTGGTGGCACGCGGCGCGGCGGTTTGGGTTACGCGTGCAGGCGATCCGCGCGATTACTGGCTCATGCCCGGTCAGCGTCTCGCCGTCGAACCGGGTCGCCGTTACTGGATGTCGTCCGACGGGGTGGCGGAAGCCGAGCTGCAGCGCGAAGTGGCGCACCGTTTCTCACTGGCTCGTGTGCTGCGCCGGTGGCTCGCCGGGCGCCGGGCATCGCGCGCAGCGAACGCCTGCGCGGCCGCCGCCTGACGAACGCCGGTCGCGGGTCCGGCGCGCAGGTTTGGCGCGCGGGGTCATCGACATCGCGCGCCCCTTGGCCTTCGTTGCCAACGGGCGCGCGTTTCATTTCAGAGGGTGACGTCGACGTCGTCGATGTGTCAATGGAATTCACAACAATCTGCGCGATGAGCTGAATGCCCGCAGAGCGTAACTACGCCGGAGAAGCCGCCATCTCGCGCCCGCGAGCGCGGCTTCGAGCACGACTGCGCCGGTTTCGTTAAAATTGCGGGCATGACCTCCCCGATCGAAGTGTGCTGGCGCGGCACCGAAGACTACGCCGCGTCGTTCGACGCCATGCGCGCGTACACCGACACGCGTGGCGCGTACGGCCCCGACCAGCTCTGGATCGTTCAGCATCCGCCTGTCTACACGCTTGGACTGGCCGGCGACCCCGCTCACTTGCTCGTTTCGAATACCGGTATTCCGCTCGTCAAGGTCGACCGTGGAGGCCAGATCACATATCACGGCCCAGGGCAGGTGGTGATTTACCTGCTCGTGGATCTGCGCCGGCGCAAGCTCGGCGTGCGCGAAATGGTGCGTTTGATCGAGCAGGCGGTGATCGACACCCTGGGCGCGTATAATCTCGACGTTGAGCGCCGGGCCGGCGCACCGGGAATCTATGTGAGCCCGGGCGACGGTGCCGCAGCGCATGCCGGTGCGAAAATCGCCGCGCTCGGGTTGAAGATCCGCAACGGATGCAGTTATCACGGCGTGTCGTTGAACGTTGCGATGGATCTGCGGCCGTTCGACTGGATCAATCCGTGCGGCTATGCCGGCCTGCAAACCGTAGACATGGCCACGCTCGGCGTGGCCCCCCGCTGGGACGAAGTGGCCGCGCGACTGGCGCAGCAACTCGGTCATCATCTCGAACAGCACACCGCGTCGGCCGAAGCCGCGCCGCAGGCCGATCCGGCCCCCAGCGCAAACGCCGCCGCCTGATTGGACGTCTGGAAAGCCCCCAACATGACCACCACCGTGACTCAGAACGACACCGCGAACAAGGAAGTTCGCACGATCGACGGCGACTACGACGCCACCGCCAAGCAGAAGTCGCAAGCCAAGACGGCCCGCATCCCGATCAAGGTCGTGCCGATCGAACGTCTGAAGAAGCCGGACTGGATCCGCGTGAAGGCGGCCACCCATACGTCGCGTTTCTACGAGATCAAGCAGATCCTGCGCGAGCACAACCTGCACACGGTGTGTGAAGAGGCGAGCTGCCCGAACATCGGCGAGTGCTTCGGCAAGGGCACGGCCACGTTCATGATCATGGGCGACAAGTGCACGCGCCGCTGCCCGTTCTGTGACGTCGGCCACGGCCGCCCGGATCCGCTCGACGTCGACGAGCCGATCAACCTCGCGAAGACCATCGCCGCGATGCGCCTGAAGTACGTGGTGATCACGAGCGTCGACCGCGACGACCTGCGCGACGGCGGGGCTCAGCACTTCGTCGACTGTATCCGCCACGTGCGCGAGCTGTCGCCGCAAACCCGCATCGAAATCCTCACGCCCGACTTCCGCGCGCGTCTCGATCGCGCGCTGGGCATTCTGAATGCGGCGCCGCCCGACGTGATGAACCACAATCTCGAAACGGTGCCGCGTCTGTACAAGGAAGCGCGCCCGGGGTCGGACTACCAGCACTCGCTCACGCTCCTGAAGGAATTCAAGGCGAAGCATCCGGACGTGTCCACGAAGTCGGGCCTGATGGTCGGCCTGGGCGAGACGGACGAAGAAATCCTGGAAGTGATGCGCGATCTTCGTGCCCACAACGTCGACATGCTCACGATCGGCCAGTATCTCCAGCCGTCGGAGCACCATCTGGCGGTACGTCGTTACGTCACGCCGGACACGTTCAAGATGTTCGAGGAGGAGGCCTACAAGATGGGCTTCACGCATGCGGCCGTCGGCGCGATGGTGCGCTCGAGCTATCACGCCGACGTGCAGGCGCACGAAGCGGGTGTGGCCGACGCTATCTGATTCGCCAGCGTCACCTCGTCGTCAGACACAGAACGCGGGCCGTCGAAAGACGGTCCGCGTTTTTGTTTGCCTTTCAATTACGACGCGTCACAGGATGGGCTCGGTTCAATACGCAATACGCGCGCACAAGTGGGCCCATGCTGACTAAGTCGCTCCAAATGTGTCGCTATCTGCGGTGAACGTCGACGAATCGGGCGCCTCACCCGCCAGTCGCGCCTCATCGCGCCACGAAATATGCTGTAACAACCCTCACCTTGTCGGTTCTCCGGCATTGTTTCAGAATATTGAAACCTTGTTTTGCTTGACAAAACAATGCGGCTGTCATGGGAATTCGCGAACAGACGTTCCCGACGCACGCGAGGAGACTGCATGTCCCGTCAGGTCACCGAGGGCCGATATTTTGTGGAAGCGCCACAAGGGGGCCTGGGGAGGCGCTTGCCTCTGGTGATCGACGCACCGCACAGCGGGCATGTGTTTCCCCCCGATTTCGACACCATTGCGCCGACGGCTGCGATTCTTGCGTGCGGCGATGCTTACGTCGACGAGCTGTGGTCCGTGGCCACGCATCACGGTGCGACGCTCGTTGCCGCGCTTTTCCCGCGCGCCTACATCGACGCGAACCGCGCCGAGCACGACATCGATCCCGAATTGCTCGCAAGCCTGTGGCCGCACGATGCGCGTCCGCAAGCCTATAGCGAGCGCGGTGTCGGCCTGCTGCATCGGTTTGCCGCGCCGAACGTGCCGCTCTACGACCGGCGACTGTCGGTGGCCGAAGTCGAGCGGCGTATTCATGACTATTACCTGCCCTACCGTCACGCCCTGCGCGATGTGCTCGATGCCGCCTGGCAGCGGCACGGTGCGGTCTGGCACCTGAACTGTCATTCGATGCGTTCGCGCGGCGGGGCGCTCGATGTCGATGCCGGCATGTCGCGTGCCGACGTGCTCGTGAGCGACGGCGGTGGGACCACGGCCGATCCGGCCTTCTCTCGCTGGATCATCGCCGAGTTCACGCGACTGGGCTATCGCGTGGCGTACAACACCCCGTGCGGTGAGGACGGCGGCGGCGATCTGGTGCGTCACTTCGGACGTCCCGAGGCGCGGCGCCACAGTGTGCAGATCGAGCTGAATCAGGCGCTTTATCTGAATGAATCGCGCGTGGAGAAGCATGACGGCTTCTCCACGCTGCAATCGCAACTTGGCCAATTCGCGGCGGCGCTCGCCGCCTATGCCGAACAACATAGTGAGGATGTTTGATGGACTATACAGTCGCTTCGGTCGATACGGCGCTTACGCTGCTGTCGCTGGTCGGGGAGTGTCCTGGCCTGGGTGTGACGGAACTGGCGCATCGCGCCGGCCTGAACAAGTCGCGCGCCTTTCGTCTGCTGGCAACGCTCGAGCAGCACCGCTGGGTGGTGCGCGAAGGCAGCCCGGTGACCTATGTGCTGGGCGCTCAGGCGTTGGTGTTGGGCGTGGCCGGGCACGAGCAGGTCAATCTTGTGAAGGTCGCCCATCGCCATCTTCAGGTGCTCAATCGCGCGCTGAACGAGAATATCCAGCTTCGCGTACGCGACGGGCTTGAGTCGCTGTGCGTGGCACGCGTCGAGTCGACCCACGAGTTGCGCGTGCACGGCGTGGTCGGCAATCGTCGTCCGCTGTATGTCGGCGCATCAGGCCGCGTGCTACTGGCATTCGCGTCCGACGATGTTCGCGCGCAGGTGCTGGGCCGTCCGCGCAAGCGCTACACCGCAGGCACGCTCATCGAGCGCGACGAGCTGGCTGCCGAGCTACTCAACGTGCGCCGTCAGGACTGCGCGGTGAGCTTCGGTGAACTCGCGCCCGAGGCCGTATCGGTCGCGGTGCCGGTGCGCGATGCCTCCGGCGAAGTGATCGCGTCGCTGTCGGCGTCTGGTCCGTCGTCGCGCATGACGCGGGCGCTGCTGCCCGACATCTCGTCGCGCCTGTCGGCCTGTGCCACCGAGATCTCGGCTGCACTGGGCTATCAGACGCCCCTGCCGGAAGCGCTGTCCGCCTGAGCGAGTGGTCGGGCCGTGTCGTTGATGCGACCTCGGGATTTGCCCTGGCGCCTTGTGCGACACACTGCGCGTCGTGGATTTTCTGGAAATCCAGAAAGTTTATGACGTCGTTTTCCAGGTTTCCGTATTATCGATCTTCGGGTTTTCCACAGCTTCCATTATTAAAATCAAAGACTTGCGTTGTTGGCATGGGTATTGCTTTTGTAGAGTACGTGCTGCCGCATGATCCGGCGTCCCTACGGGAATCCAGACGTGCCAGGCAAGCCGACCTAATAAGAGAGGAGACCTTATGTTCAAGCAATGTCTTGCCGCTGCGGCACTGTGCGCAGCTTCGCTACACGCGTTTGCCGACGACGTCGTGCGTCTGGGGAATCTGAAGTTCGCCCACTACGGCGCAGTGTCGTACATGAAGGTCATCGGGCCGAAATACGGCCTGAAGATCGAGGAGCGGATGTTCGCCAAGGGGGTGGACATCATGCCGGCGATTGTGGCGGGGCAGGTCGACGTGTCGGCAAGCGCGCTGGATGCCGCAATTGCGGGGCGTGCGCAGGGCGCGCCGATCTACGCCGTGGCCGGGTTCGCGAAGGGCGGTGTGCGCCTCGTGGCGAAGAAGGGCTTGCCGATCACCAAGGTGGCCGACCTCAAGGGAAAGAAAGTGGGCGTGGCCCGTGGCGGTGCCCAGGAGTTGATTCTGTACGCCGAGTTGGCCAAGGCCGGCCTGACGTGGTCGGACAAGCCGGGCAAGGACGTGCAGATCCTCTTCATGGCCTACGCCGACCTGAACCAGGCGCTTGCCGCCGGCAGCATCGATGCGATGTGCCAGTCGGAGCCGCAGGCGTCGCAGGCCATCAACAAGGGCTTCGGCGTGGAAGTGCTCAAGCCGTACGACACGCCGCTCGGCGAACCGGTGCGGGCGCTCGTGATCACCGAGAAGCTCTACAAGGAAAAGCCGGACGTGGCGCAGCGCCTGATGTATGCGTTCGTCGAAGCCACCAACTTCTTTATCCAGCATCCGCAAGCGGCCGAGAAGTTCGTGCGCGAGGACATGTTCAAGAACCAGATCACGCCGCAGGACTTCTCGGATGCCATCGGCAACTCGCCGTATAGCTACGACCTGAGCACCTCGCACGTACAGCTCACGACCGACCTGATGAAACAGTATGGCGTGGGCCGGCTGCAGGATCCGGTGCCGAAGGCGGACGACTGGGTCAAGCTCGACCTGCTCGCCAAGGCGAAGACCCAACTGAACATCAAGTAAAGCGAGGCGAACGGATGGCCGCTGTCCTTGCTTCTTCGGGCGCCACGCGCACCGCGCGCATGATGCGCGGTGTGTTGATTCCGCTCGCGGTCGTGGTGATCTGGCAGATCGTCACGGGCCTCGGGTGGATCAACCCGATCATTCTTCCGTCGCCGCTGGCGGTTGTCGCCAAGTGGTGGCAATACCTCAAACCGACCGTAACGATGGCCGACGGCGTCGGCGCGTGGCTGAATTCGAGCGAATTGCTCATGGACGCCGCCAACAGCCTGTATCGCGTGGTCATGGGCTTCCTCGTGGGCGCGGTGATCGCGTTGCCGCTCGGCCTGCTCATGGGCACCAGCAGCCGCATTTACGGGCTGTTCAATCCGCTGGTGCAGGTGGTGCGCCCGATTCCCCCGATCGCCTACATTCCGCTGGCCATTCTCTGGTTCGGCCTGGGCAATCCGCCGGCGTTCTTCCTGATCGCGCTCGGGGCGTTTTTTCCGGTGCTGATGAATACCATCGCAGGCGTACGTCACGTCGACGGCATCTATCTGCGCGCGGCCCGCAACCTCGGGGCGAGCCAGTTCACGATCTTTCGCCGCGTCATCATGCCGGCGGCGACGCCGTACATCCTGTCGGGCATTCGCATCGGCATCGGCACGGCGTTCATCGTTGTGATCGTGGCCGAGATGATTGCCGTGAACAACGGGCTCGGCTACCGCATTCTGGAAGCGCGCGAGTACATGTGGTCCGACAAGATCATCGCCGGCATGCTGACCATCGGTCTGCTCGGCCTGGTGATCGACCTCGGCATGGATCGTCTCAACAACCACCTGCTCAAGTGGCACCGTGGTCTCGAAACCAAGTGAGGCGAGCGACATGCTGATCGAAATTGAACACGTGGGTAAGCAGTTCCCGATTCCGGGCGGTGTCGTCGACGCGCTCAAGGACATCGACCTGACCATCGGCGCGGGGGAGTTCGTCTGCCTGCTGGGACCGTCGGGCTGCGGCAAGTCGACGCTGCTCAACGCGCTGGCAGGATTCGTGCAACCGACCTCGGGCGCCATCCGTATCGACGGTCGTGCGCATGCGGCGGCCGAGCCGGGCCCGGATCGCGGCATGGTGTTCCAGGAGTACGCGCTGTTTCCGTGGATGACGGTGGCGCAGAACATTGCGTTCGGGCTGGAAATCAAGGGGATGCGCCGCGCCGAGATCAACGAGCGCGTGGACCTGCTGCTCGGCAAGCTCAACCTGCGCGAGTTTCGCGACCGGTTTCCGCGCGATCTGTCGGGCGGCATGCGCCAGCGCGTGGCGATTGCCCGCGTGCTCGCGCTCGACAGCCCGATCCTGCTCATGGACGAGCCGTTCGGCGCGCTCGACGCGCTCACACGACGTACGTTGCAGGACGAGCTGCTGCGCATCTGGGAGGAGTTCAAGAAGACGATCATTTTCGTCACACACAGCATCGAGGAGTCGATCTATCTGGCCGACCGGGTCGTCGTCATGACGTACCGGCCGGGCACGGTCAAGCGAGACATGGTCATCGACCTACCCCGTCCGCGCGATACGGCAGGCAGCGAATTCAATGAATTGAAGAAGTCGCTGGCCCAGATGGTGATGGAGGAGCAAATGCGCTTTGCGCAAAGCGAAATTCGCAGCGTCACCGCGGATTGATAACAAGGGCGGTGGCTTGCCCCGCCGCCTGAAGAGGAAACAACATGCAAACTCAGACCAAAAAACCCTTCTACCGCATCCTGTACGTACAGGTGCTGATCGCCATCGTCATCGGCATCGTGCTCGGTCACTTCAAGCCCGATCTGGCCGTGCAGATGAAGCCGCTCGGCGATGCGTTCATCAAGCTGATCAAGATGATCATCGGCCCGGTGATCTTCTGTACCGTCGTGACCGGTATTGCCGGCATGGAAGACATGAAGAAGGTCGGCCGCGTCGGCGGCAAGGCGATCCTTTACTTCGAAATCGTCTCGACGTTTGCGCTGGTCATCGGTTTGGCGGCGACGCACATCCTGAAGCCGGGTGCGGGGTTCAACGTCGACATCAATACCCTCGATCCGAAGGCGATTTCCGGTTATGCCGCGAAGGCTGCCCACGGCGAGACGTTCGTCGACTTCCTGATGCACCTGATCCCGAGCACGATCACCGACGCGTTCGCCAAGGGTGAGATTCTGCAGATCCTCGTGATCGCCATCCTGTTCGGCGCCGCCCTGAGCATGATCGGTGAGCGTGGCCGCGTGGTGACGAACTGGATCGACAGCGTCTCGGGCGTGCTCTTTCGCGTGGTGCACATCATCACCAAGGTTGCGCCGCTGGGCGCCTTCGGTGCGATGGCCTTCACGATCGGCAAGTACGGCATCGCCTCGCTGGTGCCGCTCGCCAAGCTCATGGGCACGTTCTACCTGACGTCGTTCCTGTTCGTGATCGTCGTGCTGGGTCTGATCGCCAAGTTCACGGGCTTCTCGATCTTCCGTTTCCTCGCCTACATCAAGGAAGAGCTGCTGATCGTGCTGGGCACCAGCTCGTCGGAAGCCGCGCTGCCCCAACTGATGGAGAAGATGGAGAACGCCGGTTGCTCGAAGTCGGTGGTGGGTCTGGTGATTCCGACCGGTTACTCGTTCAACCTCGACGGCACCAACATCTACATGACGATGGCCGTGCTGTTCATTGCGCAAGCGACCAACATTGACCTGACCTGGGGCCAGCAGCTCACGCTGCTCGCCGTGGCGATGCTGACCTCGAAGGGCGCGTCGGGCGTGACCGGCGCCGGCTTCATCACGCTGGCTGCCACGCTCGCCGTGATCCCGACGATTCCGGTGGCCGGGATGGTGCTGATCCTCGGTATCGACCGCTTCATGAGCGAGTGCCGTGCGCTGACGAACCTCGTCGGCAACGGCGTGGCGACCATCGTCGTGTCGGCCTGGGAAAAGGAACTGGACCGCAAGCAGCTCGCGCAGGCCATGTCCAAGAACCGCGAACCTGAGCTGGCCTGACGGCCGGCGGCGGCGGGTGCAGGAGCGTCACGTGAGTCGTTTCGCGTGACGCCACCGGCCCCCCCGCCAACGCAAGATTCGCCACCGGGCGGCGCGGCACAGGCACAATAGCGCCTGAGCTTCGCCGCCCGGTGGTCCTTTGGTTTTTCCTGGTTTTGCGATGACGACAGGCGGCACGACCGCGCCGCCTGCCGCCATCGCCAGAACCGGCCGTCATCGACGTCGACAAGGCGTACGCTGCGACCCAATGGCCACTCAGCACGACAACCCGATTCGCCCACGCGAGCGCCAGGCACCGGCAGGTGCCTCCGCTTCACGTACGGACGTTTCGCCCCCCCGGCGCGACGAAGTCCCCATCGATTTCGAGAGGACCGTGCCGATGCGCCGTTGGTCGTGGATCGCCGTCATGCTGTTGGCGAGCGTTCTGTTCTGCTGGTTGACGTACGCCCTGAGCTGGCAGCGCGGCGTGACCGACCTGCGCGTGAACGCCGGCGCGCGGGTCGAGCGCTACGCGGGCAGTCTGCGCAGCACCGTCGATCGCTACGAATTCCTGCCGTACTTGCTTTCGCTGCATCCGGATGTGCGCGATCTGTTGCTTCATCCGAACGATCCCGCGGTCGTGCAGCGCGCCAACGATTATCTGTTCGACGTGAACCAGCGCGCCAAGGCGTCGGCCGCCTATGTGATCGACGCGAACGGGATCGCGCTGGCCGCGAGCAACTGGCGCGAGAAGGCCACGTTCGTGGGGCAGCAATATCGTTTTCGCCCGTACTTCATCGATGCGATCCGGGGCGCACTGGGCCGTTTCTATGGCGTGGGTACGACGTCGGGCGAGCCAGGGTACTTCGTCTCGCAGCCGATTGTGGTGGATGGCCAGATTCGCGGCGTCGTGGTCCTCAAGCTCAACCTGGAGTGGTTCCAGCGTGCAGGTGCCGACGCCTCCGAGCCCGTCGTCGTGGCCGACGATCACGGCGTGATATTCCTGTCGTCCGAGCCGCGCTGGCAGTATCGGGCGCTCGCACCGCTCACCCCCGCGGTGAAGGCGGCGCTCGACAGCTCGCGTCAGTACTACAACCAGCACATCACGCCGCTCGCCTGGAGCGAGGACGAGCGGCTCGACGCCGACGGCGAGGTCGTGACCGTGCGCGACGGACGCGGCGCCGGAAAGATGCGCCGCTTTCTTGCTGTGCAGCGCAGGCTGGGCGAGCCGAATTGGACGCTGATGTACTTCGCGCCGCTCGATCAGGTGATCGCCAACGCCCGGATCGCGGCGGTGGCGGCGGGCTGTCTCGCGGCGTTTACCTGCTTGCTGGGGGTGGCATGGAACCAGCGGCGTCAGCGCGTACGCGACATGCTCAAGAGCCGTGAGCTGTTGCAATCGGCGTACGCGGAACTGGGCGAGCGCGTGGCCGAGCGCACCGCCGATCTGCAGTCGGCCAATGAACGCTTGCAGACCGAGGTGCAGGAGCGCTCGCGCACCGAGCACGAACTGCGCGAGGCACAGAGCGAACTCGTGCAGGCGTCCAAACTCGTGGCGCTGGGGCAGATGGCCGCAGGTATCACGCACGAACTCAATCAGCCGCTCTCGGCGCTGCGCAGCTTTTCCGACAACACGCGCGTGTTGCTCGAACGTGCCGAGTACGGGGCGGCGCAAGAGAACCTGGAGGCCATCGCGTCGCTCACCGATCGCATGGGCAAGATCACCGGACAACTGCGGCTCTTCGCAGGCCGCGCACGCCGTGGCGACATGGAGGCGTCGGTGCGCCGCGCGCTCGACAATACGGTGACGCTGCTGCGCGGGCGTCTGGAGGACATCCCATTGACGACGACGTTTGCCGACGGATTAGACGACGTGTACGTCGCCTGCGAAGGACTGCGTCTCGAGCAGGTGCTGATCAATCTGGTGGGTAACGCTATCGACGCGGTAGGAAGCGTTTCCAGCCCGCAGGCACCGCCGTCGATCTGGATCGATGTGGAGGCCGACGACCTGTGGGTGCGCATTTACGTGCGCGACAACGGGCCGGGCATTTCTGAGGCACATATGCCGCGACTGTTCGAGCCGTTTTTCAGTACCAAGGAGGGGGGGCAGGGCATGGGGCTCGGACTCGCCATCTCGTCATCCATCGCCCAGGAGAACGGCGGCCAGTTGGTCGCACGCAACGTTCCTGGCGGTGGCGCAGAATTTCTCGTGACGCTGCGCCGCGTGCAACGCACCGGCGCGACAATCGCATGATGTACAAGAACCTTCAGATCTTATTTGTCGAAGACGACGAACTCGTGCGGCGTGCCACGCTGCAGAGCCTGCAACTCGCCGGACTCGACGCCTTCGGGCTTGCCTCGGCCGAAGCCGCGCGCGAACGCATCACGCCGGATTTCGCCGGCATCGTCGTGTCGGACATTCGCCTGATCGGCATGAGCGGACTTGAGCTGCTCTCGCATCTGCGTCAGCACGCGCCCGAGGTGCCCGTGATCCTCGTGACCGGTCACGGCGATATTTCGATGGCCGTTCAGGCGATTCGCGACGGTGCCTACGACTTCATCGAGAAGCCGTTTGCGCCGGACCGTCTGATCGAATCGGCCAAGCGTGCGTTGGAAACGCGCAAGCTCATGCTGGAGAACCAGGCGTTGCGGCGCGAACTGGCGGAACAGGGCGGCCGCGCCTCGCGCATCATCGGGCGCAGTCCGGCAATGGAGACGCTGCGCACGCTCATCGCCAACGTGGCGATGACCGATGCGCCGGTGCTCATCAACGGCGACACGGGGACGGGCAAGGAGCTGGTGGCGCGCAGTCTGCATGAACTGTCGCGCCGCCGCGATGCGCCGTTCGTCGCGCTGAACTGCGGCGCGTTGCCCGAGGCGATTTTCGAGAGCGAGATGTTCGGTCACGAGGTGGGCGCGTTTACCGGCGCGGCCAAACGTCGCATCGGAAAGCTTGAACATGCGTCGGGCGGCACGTTGTTTCTCGACGAGATCGAGAGCATGCCGCTTGCGTTGCAGGTCAAGCTGCTGCGCGTTTTGCAGGAAGGTGTGCTGGAACGGTTGGGCTCGAATCAGTCGGTGCGTGTCGACTGCCGCGTGGTCGCTGCTGCGAAGGGCGATATGGAAGCGCTGGTGCGCGAGGGCACATTCCGTCGCGATCTGTATTACCGGCTGAATGTGGTGACGCTGGCGTTGCCGCCGCTGCGCGAGCGTCGCGAGGATATCCTGCCGCTGTTCGAGCACTTCATGCTGGACGCCGCCGTGCGCTATGGACGTCCGGCGCCCGTGGTCTCGGATCGGATGCGTCAGGAGCTGATGCAGGCAGACTGGCCGGGCAACGTGCGCGAGCTTCGCAATGCGGCGGATCGTCTGGTGCTCGGTGTGGCGAGTGCGCCCGAGGGCGACTCGCTCGCGCCGCTGCCGCTCAAGGAGCAGGTGGACCGCTTCGAGCGCGCCGTGCTGCAAGAGGCGCTGGAGCACAGCAAGGGCAACGTGGCGGCGACGGCCGAGGCGCTGCACGTGCCCAAGGCGACGCTGTATGAAAAGCTCAAGCGTTACGGACTTCACACGCGCAGTCAGGGCGAGGGCGGCGACAGCGGGCGTTGAGGGGACTCGGTGATGCAGGACGCCGAATTCGGCGACAAAACAAAAGCGCCCCGAAGGGCGCTTGCGTTGAGGCGAGGGAGGCCAGGCGATTCGGTGACGTGGCCCGGAGCCGCGACGTCAAGCCTGCTTGCCCAGTGCCGTCTCGATGAGTTTGTCGAGTTCCGCATATTCCGGCTCGCCCACGTATTGCTTGAGCACCTTGCCATTGCGATCCACGACGAAGGTCGTCGGCGTGAGCTGGACGTTGCCGTACTGCTTGGCCACGCTGCCGTCGGAATCCATCGCCACCTTGAACGGCAGTTGACGCGACTGCGCATAGTTCACCACGTACATCGGCGGGTCGTAGCTCATGGCAACCGCCACGAATTCCAGCCCTCGGCCTTTGTACTTCTCGTACGTCTGCACCATCGACGGCATTTCCTTCATGCACGTTGTGCAGCTCGTCGCCCAGAAGTTGACGAGATAGACCTTGCCCTTGAGTTGCTCGGTGCCGAGCTTTTGTCCCGAGAGCAGCGTGAACGTCGCGTCGGGCGCGCGCTTCTGTCCAACAAACGTGAAATACCCAGCGATCGCCACGATTGCGACGATCGCAATGGCGAGGATCTTGCTCATGGGAGACTTGCGGGGGGGCGTAGCGCTCATGACACAGCCGTGTGGGCGGATTGTTCAATGGGTGACGACGATTCTACTCTGATTTCCAACCGGGTTTCTGCCGCCCCGATTCTGCCGCCCCGATTCTGCCGCCCCGATTCTGCTGCTTCGATTCCACGGCCCCGATTCCGCAGCCCCGATTCTCAGCGCGTTGCGGCGGCGCGGCCGGCGCGTAGCTGGGTGCGGCCCTGCGCGATGGCGTTGTCGAGATAGGCGCCATAGAAGTCGGGGAGTCCTGCGCCGATCAGCGGGTCGGCGACGGGGTGTCCGCTCGTATCGAGGAACAAAACCGTCGGCGACACCTTCACGCCGTGAGCGCGCGCCCAGGCAACGCCCGTCGTCGTCGAGCCGTCGAACTCGCGCACCGGCGCTGTGCTGTCCATGCCGATCTCGCGCACCTCGTATTTGCCGCCGCGCACGAGCGGCGCAAGTTCGCGCTGGCGGATCGGGCCACAATAGACGCAGTCGCGCAGCGATACCAGCACGATCAGCGGGGTGTCGAGCGAAGCGGCACGGTGGGCGTGAGCGGCGAAGTCCGTCGCCAGCGGCACGCTGGCCTGTGCTTGCACCGCACGCGCCCCGTCGTTCTGCGCGGGCGTTGCCGACCCGCCGCCGCCGTCACGCGGTGACGTGACGCCCGCGGTTTGCGCCGACGCGAAATTCCCCGCGGCAGGGCGCGGGCTACCATCTGATGCCGGCGCCGCGACAGCCGCGCCAATGGCGAAGCCCGTCGTCAGCACCGCCAGCCCCCGCATCAGGCGACCGGTCCTTTGCCGGGGCGCAGGGGCGTGGCACCCGGGCTTGAGCGCCAGTGCGGATGCAATCGCCCCGCGTGTGTCGCAGACGCCGGTAGGCAATGGGCGGGATGAGGCGGCCGTGGTGGGTTCCATGCCGCCGATGATACCGGGATCTGCAACGGCGCGTTTTTCGTGTCGCAACACATGGCGGATAATGGCAATCTCCTTCCCTTCAGGCTCATCCTCCTGTCTATGAATCGCGTTATCCGTGTCTACGTCATGCTTGCCGCGGCCATGGTGCTCGCCGCCTGTTCCCCTCGCTACGATTGGCGCGAGGTGCACGACAAAGACGGCGGGTATGCCGCAACCTATCCCGCCAAACCGACGCAGGACGCGCGCGAAGTGAAGTTCGCCTCCGGCCCACTGCCTATGCGCATGCAAGCTGCCCGCGTCGATGCGGCACTCTTCGCCGTGGGCGTGGTGACGCTGCCCAAGGACGACGCAACGCTACGTCAAGCAGTCCTCGCCGAGTTGCAGCATGGCTTGCTCGCGAACGTGAACGACGGGGCCGCCGCGCCGGTGCAGGTCATGGTGCGTCAGGCGGGCGACGCGCCTGCGATTCCCGGACTGGGCGTATCCGCGCAAGGCAAGGCCAGCGACAAGACGGAGCGTTACGTTGCCGCCCGTTTCGTCGGTCGCGGCAATCACGTTTATCAAGTGGTCGTGCTGGCGACGAAGGCTCCCGCGAAGGACCAGGTCGACCAATTTCTCGATTCGTTCACGCTGGAGTGATCGCCGCTGCGCCTCGCGCCCGTTACGATGACGGGGCTTCGCGGTATTGCACGGCCTCTGCGACGTGATGGGCATCGATATCGCCAATGCCTGCGAGATCGGCTACCGTGCGCGCCACGCGCAGCACGCGATGATAGGTGCGTGCCGACCAATGGTGTTGCGTCACTGCGCGGTGCAGAACGTCCTGCGCGTTCGGCTGCAGGGCGCATTGCGCCTCCAGCGCACGGCTCGACAGGCCGCAGTTCAATTGGCCCTGGCGAGATAGCTGGCGCTCCCGCGCCTGCCTGACGCGTGTCGCCACGACTTCGCTGCGCTCGCCGCTGGCCGGCGCGGCGAATGTCTCGGCGCTCAGCGCCGGCACTTCGACGTGCAGGTCGATGCGATCGAGCAGCGGGCCCGAGAGACGATTGCGATATCGCGCCACGGCCTCGCTCGTACAGCGGCAATTGCGCGACGGATGTCCCAGGTCGCCGCACGGGCACGGGTTCATCGCGGCCACGAGTTGAAACGCGGCGGGGAACGTGGCGTGTCCGCCCGCGCGGGAGATCGTGACATGGCCCAACTCCAGCGGTTCGCGCAGGACTTCGAGCACGCGGCGCTGAAATTCAGGGAGTTCGTCGAGAAAGAGCACCCCGCGATGGGCCAGACTGATTTCACCGGGCCGCGGCGCGCTACCTCCGCCCACCAGCGCCGCGGCCGACGCCGTATGATGCGGCGCGCGAAACGGTCGCCGGCCCCAGTGGCGCATATCGAATCCCTGTGCGCTCAGGCTGGCCAGCGTGGCGGCCTCCACGGCCTGCGCCTTGCTCAGCGCCGGGAGCAGTCCCGCGAGCCGCGTCGCCAGCATCGACTTGCCGGTACCCGGTGGGCCGTAGAACAAGATGTGATGTCCGCCTGCCGCCGCAACTTCCAGGGCGCGCTTGGCGTGCTCTTGTCCCTTGATATCGCCCAGGTCGGGGAGGTCGCTTGCTTGCGCGACGCCGCTGTCGGCCGACGCCGCCAGCGCCAGTGGGACAACGGCGCGCGGCAGCGGCGTCGCCACGTCGGGCTCGGCGAGATGCGCGCAGACATCGAGCAAGGTGCGCGCGCCATAGACCGTGGCGCCCTCCACCAATGCGGCTTCCTGCGCGCTTGCCGCGGGCAGCACGAGCGCACGCGCCGACGGTTCGGCCAGCATGGCGCTCGCCATCGCCAATGCCCCGCGAACCGGACGCAACTCGCCGGTGAGCGACAACTCTCCCGCAAACTCGTGCGAGCGCAATCCGGTGTCGGGGAGCTGACCGCTGGCCGCGAGGATGCCAAGCGCAATCGGCAGATCGAAGCAGCCAGACGCTTTGGGTAAATCGGCCGGCGCCAGATTGACCGTGATGCGCCGGGCGGGAAATTCGAACCGGCTGTTCTGCAACGCCGAGCGCACGCGCTCCCGGCTTTCCTTGACCTCGGTATCGGGCAGGCCGACCAGCGACAGGCCGGGCAGCCCGTTCGCCAAGTGCACTTCGACGGTGACCGCGCGGGCCGCCATCCCCGTGATCGCACGGCTGCTGACAACTGCCACTGACATCTCTCCTCCTTCGAACTATTGCGACGCATCACATCGATGTCGATAGTCGTCGCAGAACGCCGCGGCGCACAATGTTCAATCGGAGGAAATCGGGGGCGTGGAGGGTGTTTTCGGAGCGACGGCACCGACGGTTCGGCAAGGTCCGCTACGATTTAGGAGGATTCTGATCTCAGACTGAGAATCGGGAAGTGACGACACGCGGCAGTTGGGTGCGCCGCAGCGGGGCATGGCGTTGGCCTTCGGCCGCCGACGATGACAAAGGGCGCCCACGCGCCCCTTGTGTTTCGTCAGTCTTGCGCTTCGTTGCGCAGGCATTCGAGTTCGGCCACGCGCTTTTCGAGCGCCTCGAGTTTTTCGCGCGTGCGCGCGAGCACCTGCGCCTGCACGTCGAATTCCTCGCGGGTCACCAGATCGAGCCGGTTAAAGCCCTGGTTGAGCAGGCTTTTGACGTTGCGCTCGATATCCTTGGCGGGGGATTGCTTGAGCAACTCACTCACCTTGGCTTGCATGTCTTGCAGGATCTCGTTCGGTTTCATAAGCCTTCCTCTCTTCGATTCTTCGCACCAACGTGGTGCTTGCACCGTCAGTGTGCTTCGGCGCGCCGGTCTGACCGGTGCAAGGTGGTGCATCAGGGCGGCCGCCAACGTTGGCGCAACTCTAACACCGTTTCCTGCACCCAGCCAGCGCACACAACGGCGCAACCGTTACCCGGCAAGGATTTGATCTCGTTCGACACGCTGGGTTGTCGCCGGTGCCGGCACCGGCGCGCCACTTTGTCCCCGCAATTTTGCCAATTTTTTATCCCGGAATTTGTATCTTGCGCATCGCAGCGCATGGGGATGCGAGACCTGGCACGAGAGTTGCTGTACTCAGGTCAGAAACTGCCGCACGCTGCACCAAAACGTTAGATAACAACTCAGGGGAAAGTGATGAAGAAAGTGTCAACTGCGATGGCTGGCGTTGTGTTCTCCAGTGCGATGGCGATGTCTGCCGGCGCTTTTGCGCAGACGAGCGCCGATGGCGCGGCGCCCGCCACAGCGGCGAGTGCCGCGGCCGAACCGCTGACCGTGACCGCCAACATCGGTCTGTTCTCCGACTACCGCTTCCGCGGGATCTCGCAAACGGGCAAGCGCCCGGCGGTGCAGGGCGGTTTCGATATCGCACACGAATCCGGACTGTATGCGGGCGTATGGGCGTCGAACATCAGCTGGATTTCGGATGGCAATTCGGCGGTGAGCGCGCCGATCGAAATGGATTTCTACGGCGGCTGGAAGAAGGAAATCATCCCGGACTGGACCATCGATGTCGGGGGCCTGCAGTACTACTACCCGGGCACCTATCCGTCCGGGGCCTTCTTCCCGCGTCCGCATACGTTCGAACTGTATGCCGCCCTGGGCTGGAAAACCGTAACGCTGAAGTACTCGCACTCCATGACCCGTTTGTTCGGCCTCGTGAGTCCGGACGGCCAGGATACGTCGAACAGCGGCTACCTCGACCTCACGGCAACCTATGACATCGGCGTCTGGGGCCTCTCCGCGGTGGGTCACGTGGGGCATCAGTGGGTGCACAACTTCAGCGCGGCTGGCTACACCGACTGGAAGATCGGCCTGTCGAAAGACCTGGGCAAGAACTTCTCCGTGTCGGTCGCCTACGTCGATACGAACGCCAACGAGAAGTACTACACCGCCGCGAATTCCGGCAAGGTACTCTCCAAGGCGACGGTCGTCGTGGGGTTGTCGAAGACATTCTAAGGAGCGACTCAATATGAAGCTGATAACCGCAATTGTGAAACCCTTCAAGCTCGACGAGGTGCGCGAAGCCCTCTCGAACATTGGCGTGGCGGGGATTACGGTGACCGAAGTCAAGGGCTTCGGCCGCCAGAAGGGCCATACGGAACTGTATCGGGGTGCAGAATATGTCGTCGACTTTCTGCCGAAGGTGAAGATCGAGGCGGTCATCGGCGACGCCCTGCTCGATCAGGCGATCGACGCCATCGAGCAGGCGGCCCGCACCGGCAAGATCGGCGACGGCAAGATTTTCGTGTCCAACGTCGAACACGTCGTCCGAATCCGTACGGGAGAGACCGGCGAAGACGCGCTGTGAAGGTCCTACAAAAGAGACAACAAATCATGAAAAAACTGCTTGCCAAACTGTTGCTCGTCGCCGCCTTCGCAGGCGTCGCGGGCACGATGGGCCTCGGCTCGACCGCCGCGCTCGCGCAGGACGCTTCGGCGCCTGCCGCCGCGTCGGAGACGGCGTCACCCGCAGCGACGGCTGCGACGCCGGCGGCTGCGCCTGCACCGTCGGCTCAGGCCGCTGCGCCGGCACCCGCCGCCGCAACGCCCGTGCCACCGAACAAAGGCGATACGGCCTGGCTGCTGACCTGTACCGCGCTGGTGATTTTGATGACGCTGCCCGGCCTGGGCCTGTTCTACGGCGGTCTCGTCCGCTCGAAGAACATGCTCTCGGTGCTGATGCAGTGCTTCATCATCTTCTCGCTCGTGGTCGTGCTGTGGTCGATCTACGGCTACAGTATCGCGTTCACCGAGGGCGGGGCGTTCTTCGGGGGCTTTGATCGTCTGTTCCTGAAGGGCATGACGCCGGACTCGATCGCCGCGACCTTCAGCAAGGGCGTGAATGTGCCGGAATACGCGTACATGGCGTTCCAGGCCGCGTTCGCCGCCATTACCTGTGCGCTGATCGTCGGGGCGTTTGCCGAACGTACCAAGTTCTCGGCCGTGCTGCTCTTCACCGTGATCTGGTTCACGTTCTCGTACCTGCCGATCGCCCATATGGTGTGGTTCTGGTCGGGTCCGGACGCTTACACTGACCCTGCCGCCGCCGACGCCGCCACGGCACATGCCGGCTGGCTCTTCCAGAAGGGCGCGCTCGATTACGCAGGCGGTACGGTGGTGCACATCAATGCCGCTATCGCCGGTCTGGTCGGCTCGTACATGGTCGGCAAGCGTGTTGGCTTCGGGAAGGAAGCGTTCAAGCCGCATTCGCTCACGATGACGATGATCGGTGCCTCGCTGCTCTGGTTCGGCTGGTTCGGCTTCAACGCCGGCTCGGGGCTGGAGGCCAACGGCGGTGCCGCGCTCGCCTTCGTGAACACGCTGCTCGCCACCGCGGCTGCAACGCTGTCATGGACGGCGGGTGAGTGGATCGGCAAGGGCAAGCCGTCAATGCTCGGTGGTGCCTCGGGGGCTGTCGCAGGTCTGGTGGCGGTGACGCCGGCCGCCGGCTTCGTCGGCCCGATGGGCTCGATCGTGCTCGGCCTGCTTGCCGGTCTGATCTGCCTGTGGGGGGTGAATGGCCTGAAGCGCCTGCTCAAGGCCGACGACGCGCTCGACGTGTTCGGCGTGCATGGCGTGGGCGGTATGCTCGGCGCGATTCTGACGGGCGTGTTCGCGGCCCCGTCGCTTGGCGGCACGGGCATCTACGACTACGTGGCCAACAAGGTGGCGCCGGACTACTCGATCGCCGGTCAAGTCTGGATCCAGCTGCAGGCCGTGCTCACCACGGTCGTCTGGTCGGGCGTGGTCGCCTTCATCGCCTTCAAGATCGCCGACATCGTGCTGGGTCTGCGGGTGCCGGAAGACGAAGAGCGCGAGGGGCTGGACATCACCTCGCACGGCGAATCCGCTTATCACAACTGATGACGCAGACGTCGGTGGGGGGCGTTTGCCCCACCGCTCGACGCTGTGACATCGCATGGTTTAGGCCCGGCTCCGGCCAGGCGTGACTTCCAACAAGCGCCCGCGAATCGGCAACGATGCGCTGCCAACCTCGGCCCAGGGCGAGCAAGAGAGGTTGCCGGTGGCTGGTCGGACAGCCGCCCCCGGCATTGGACGGGTACCCGGCGGGTACCCGTTTTTTTCGCTTGCGATTCCCCGCTTCGTCCCCATCTTCTCTCACCGCGGCGTGCGCACTCTACGTCCTCCGATCCCGCCCAAGGGTGGGGGGCGCCGAGCGTATGCTCTACAATCGATATTCCATCTGGATATGAGAGAAGCATGGTTCCGCATCTCGTCACGGCTCTGAAAGGCCCTTTGCTCGACCTGGAAAAAAAGATCCTCGATGCGACGCCCGCCATCGAGCGCTGGTTCCGGCTCGAGTGGCAGGAACATACGCCGCCGTTCTATTGTTCGGTCGACCTGCGTAATGCCGGCTTCAAGCTTGCTCCGGTCGACACCAATCTCTTCCCCGGCGGTTTCAACAATCTGGCGCCGGAGGTGCTGCCGCTTGCGGTGCAGGCGGCGATGGCCGCCATCGAGAAGATCTGCCCCGACGCCAAGAACCTGCTGCTCATTCCCGAACGGCATACGCGCAATACCTTCTACCTGCAGAATCTTGCGCGGCTGTCGACGATCATGCGTCACGCAGGGCTCCATGTGCGTCTGGGCAGTCTCTCGGACGACATCACCGAGCCGACCACCATCGAGTTGCCCGACGGTCAGCACGTTGTGATCGAGCCGCTCGAGCGTACACCGCGCCGGCTGGGCCTCAAGAATTTCGATCCGTGTTCGATCCTGCTCAATAACGACCTGTCCGCCGGCATTCCGCCGATTCTCGAAGGTCTGCACGAACAGTACCTCCTGCCGCCGCTGCATGCGGGGTGGGCGGTGCGCCGCAAGAGCCAGCATTTCTCGGCATATGACGACATCGTCAAGAAGTTCGCCAAGATGATCGACGTCGATCCCTGGATGCTCAACCCGTACTTCGCCAAGTGCGAGGGCATCGATTTCGACGAGCGCGTGGGCGAAGAAAAGCTCGCCGATACGGTCGACGCCGTGCTCAAGAAGATCAACAAGAAGTATCGCGAGTACGGCATCAGCGAGAAGCCGTTCGTCGTGATCAAGGCCGATGCCGGTACTTACGGCATGGGCGTGATGATGGTGCACGACGCCGCCGAGATCAAAAACCTGAACCGGCGCGAGCGCACCAAGATGAGTGTGGTCAAGGAAGGCCTCGAAGTGCACGACGTGATCGTGCAGGAAGGGGTCTACACGTTCGAGCGCATCAACGAAGCCGTGGCCGAACCGGTCGTCTACATGATCGATCGGTACGTGGTCGGCGGTTTCTACCGGGTGCACACCGGACGCGGGACCGACGAGAACCTCAACGCGCCGGGCATGCACTTCGTGCCGCTCGCCTTCGAGCATACGGCACTGCCCGATGTCCACGCCAAGCCGGGGGCGGCACCGCCCAACCGGTTCTATATGTACGGTGTGGTGGCGCGTCTGGCGCTGCTCGCGGCGTCGGTCGAACTTGAGCGCACCGATCCGGATCCGGAAACGTATTGACGCGGCACGATCGGCGCGGCGACCAGTGGCATCCGTTCACGCCTTTTCGGTCACGCGTTGGTTTGAGATGTTTCCGAATTTGAGGTGAGGCCCTGCCTGTGCGGCGGCGGCCTTGAACGCTTCAAATTCCGTGGGGCGAAAAGAAAAAGACGCCCGGCTGGCCCCCCGACTAGCCGGGCGTCACATTTACCGGTCGCCTCATGCAACGACCGGAAATCGGGGCTTCCCTGGGCGGTTCCCCCCGCAAACTGGTTTCCTGCGCTCCCCCTTCGACGGTTGGATCGGTGTACTGTGCCGATCCGCCGTCTCGTTCGCCTCAGCATTGAAGCGATGATGCGACCGTTTGATGTGCACCACATCCCCCGAACGGGGGATGCGCGTCCGTCGCGATGCGGAATAGGAAATTTCCTCGGAATGGGGGTGTCTGGGAGGCACATGGAAATGCACGGGGATTTGCGCACGGGCCTTCGTCAAATCCATCAACTGCCGGTACCGACGCTGGGCTATCTGCCGCTGTGGCTGGAGACGCTGCGCCGACGTCTGGCAGCGGATGGCGTCGCCGCGCTCTGGTGTCATGCGTCGGACGACCCGGCCGCGACGGCCGAGGCCACCTGCTGGTACGCACCGCAGGCACCGCTGTCGGCCTGCGAGCGGTTTGCCGCCAGCGATTGGGCGATGCCGCCGGTGGCGGAGTTACAGCGCTCGCTCGCGCACGGCGAGCTGTTATGCGGTCATGCGCGGCGCTCGCGGGGCGGTCTGGCCGCGGCGCCCTGGTCGTTGCGTCGTCCGCCGGAACTGGCGGGATGCCTCGCCGACGGGGACTTGCTCGACGTTTGTCTGTTGCCGGCGCCCCGGGCGTGCGACGAGGAAGCGGCGCGCAGCGACGGCGCCGATCTGTTGCCCATCGCACCCCCCGGCGTGTTGCGATTGTTTGTTTCGCGCCGCAGGTCGCAGCCGCGTTTCACTGCGCGCGAAGTGATGGCGTTCGAGACAGCCGCCGCCGAATTCGCCACGCCACCCAAGCGCCCCGGTTTTCCGCCGATGACCGCGATGACATCGCCTGCGCAGTCCCTTCGGCCCGAGCCGTCGGGCGCGATTGGCGATGACGTGGCGGGTACGATTGTCTGGCATCGGCGTCAGCCGGAGTGGGCCGACCCCGCGGCGCTGACGCTCATGCGACGGGTCTGGCAACGCATGCCGGGGCGGGCTTGGCCCGACGCGTGCGTCGTGGTGCAGGCGTGTCAGACGCTGGTCGACGAACTCAGACTCCACCCATCGGATGCCTCGTCGCCGGGCGTGCCGGTCTGCACGGCGGTCGAGGTGCCGGGCGGCACGCTGCATCTGCACGCCACGCACTTGTGCGGGATGGGGGGGCGAGCGACCGAGCGCGTGCGCATTGCCCTGCACCTAGCCGTGCCGCCCGCCATCCGGCTGCTGCTGCGGCTCTGGGAGACGGGACTGACCCCGGTGCAGCGCGAGATCGCGATGCGGTTGCTGGCTGGGCAGTCGCGCGCCCAGACGCGCGAGGCTTGCGCGATTGGCGTGCAAACGCTCAAGACGCATTTGTCGCTCATGCGCGCCCGTCTGGACCCCGTGCGCGACGCATCGCTGCTGCTCGGGCTGGGCGGGACGGCGGCGCTCGGAAGCGGCGCACGTGCGCTGGGGGGGCGCGGCGCGCCGCTCGTCGAGGCGATGCACAGCGGCAAAATGGCGCCTCGGCTAGAATAGACGCCTGTCGCCGCTGCCCGCGGTGTGTGCATCCGAACCCCCAAAGACTCCCGCCGATCGATGCAGATTCTCTTTATCGCCGACCCGCTCGACCAGTTCAAGATCTACAAGGACACCACGTTCTCGATGATGCGCGAGGCCGCGCGTCGAGGGCACCGCATTTTTGCGTGCGAGACGCACGAGATGGCATGGCAAAACGCGGCGGTCGATGCGCGCGTCAGGGAAATTCGCCTGACGGGCGATGCGATAGCCTGGTACGACGTGGTGCAAACGCGGGTGAGCGCGCTCACCGAGTTCGACGCCGTGCTCATGCGCAAGGACCCGCCGTTCGACATGGAGTACATCAACGCCACGTGGCTGCTGGAAGTCGCCGAGCGCGCCGGTGCCCGGGTGTTCAACAAGCCGAGTTCGATTCGTGATCACTCCGAAAAGATGGCGATCGCCGAGTTTCCGCAGTTCGTGACGCCGACCTTGGTCACGCGCGACGCGAACCGCCTGCGCGCCTTTCACGACGAACATGGCGACGTGATCTACAAGCCGCTCGACGGCATGGGCGGCACGGGGGTGTTCCGCATCGGGCCGGATGGCCGCAACCTTGGGTCGGTCATCGAAATGCTCGGTGAATACGGGGCCAGCTCGGTGATGGCGCAGCGCTTCATTCCCGAGATCGTGCTGGGCGACAAGCGGATTCTCGTCATCGGCGGCCAGGTCGTGCCGCACTCGCTGGCGCGCATCCCGCAGGGCAATGAAGTGCGTGGCAACCTTGCTGCCGGCGGCGTGGGCGAGGCGCGCGACCTGACGGCGCGCGATCGTCAGATTGCCGAAACACTGGCGCCGATCCTCTGGCAACGTGGTCTGCTGCTCGTAGGGCTCGACGTCATCGGTGATTGCCTCACGGAAGTGAACGTCACGAGTCCGACGTGCTTCCAGGAAATTACGGAGCAAACCGGCTTCGACGTGCCGAAGATGTTCATCGACGCGCTGGAACGGGCGGTGTAAGGCAAATCCGGGGCCGGTCGGGCGACGAGTCGTTTCAGACAGCCCCTAACTTGATGAAAATTCGGGTTTTTTGCGCGCCTGCTAAAATAACAGTCCCAAAAACGACAGGTTCGCGTTCGCCGTTGTGTTTGTCTTCCAAACACGCGCGGCGCTTGGCGTACCTAGCATCATGGCTGGAATTCTGATTATTGCTCACGCACCGCTCGCCTCGGCACTTCGCGAGTGTGTTTCGCATATCTACGGCGGTTGTCCGGCGCACATCGGCGCGATCGACGTTGTGCCCGACCAGGACACGGCGGCACTCGTCGTCACGGCGCGTGAACGCCTCGCGCAGTTGCACGAAGACAACGGCGTGCTGGTCCTCACCGATCTGTTCGGGGCCACGCCGTCGAATGTTGCTGCGCAACTCGTCGATCCAAAGGTGCGTGTGCTCTCGGGGGTGAACCTGTCGATGCTCATCAAGGCGGTGTGCTATCGCTCGGTGCCGCTCGACACGCTGGTGGAGAAGGTGCTTTCGGGCGGATCTAAAGGTATTCTGGAAGTCGGCGCGGGTGCGCCGGCCACACACACTACGTCACACTGAAACATGCTTCGACAAGAAACGACGATCGTAAATAAATTGGGCTTGCATGCCCGGGCATCGGCAAAGCTGACGCAATTGGCGGCGAAATTTCAGAGTGAGGTCTGGCTGACCCGGAATGGTCGGCGCATCAACGCGAAGAGCATCATGGGCGTCATGATGCTGGCTGCCGGGATTGGCGCGACGGTCGAAGTGGAGACCGAAGGCGCTGACGAGCAACAAGCCATGGATGAAATCCTGGCGCTCATCGCGAGCAAGTTCGGCGAAGGGGAGTAACACGCCGTTGCGGTGAGTCGCGGTGCGCCGCGAGCGTCGATCGCGCCTGTGCCCAATGGCGACTCACCGTGCCGAGCGCCGCCCGTACGCGGCAAAATACACGGACTTCGGTCGAATCATCCGCCTCTGAACCGGGAGACTTCCTTGTCTTTCACCCTGCACGGCATTCCCGTTTCCCGCGGCATCGCAATCGGACGCGCCTACTTGCTCGCGCCCGCCACGCTCGATGTCCCGCACTATCTGCTTGACGCCACCCAGGTCGATGAAGAAATCGCGCGCTTTCACGGCGCGCAGGCGACTGTCCAGCACGAACTCGATACCCTCAAGGTTGAACTGCCCCACGATGCGCCGGGCGAGATGGGCGCATTCCTGGACGTTCACTCGCTGATCCTCAACGACACGTTGCTCGCCGACGCCGTCATCAAGCTGATTCGCGAGCGCCGCTACAACGCGGAATGGGCGCTGACCACACAGCTCGAGGTGCTCGTCGCCCGTTTCGAGGAGATCGACGATGAGTATCTGCGAGAGCGCCGCGCCGACATCGAACAGGTGACCGAGCGCGTACTCAAGGCGCTCGCCGGTGCGCCCGGCATTCGCCATGTGGTGGCTGAGACGCCACGCGACGATATGATCGTGGTGGCCCGCGACATCGCGCCGGCCGACATGCTTCAGTTCAAGTCGCAGACGTTCAAAGGCTTCGTCACGGATCTTGGCGGCAAGACGTCGCATACGGCCATCGTCGCGCGCAGCCTGGGCATTCCGGCGGCGGTCGGTGTCGCGCAGGCCAGCCTGCTCATCAAGCAGGACGACATCATCATCATCGACGGCGATCACGGTATCGTCATCGTCGACCCGGCGCCGATCGTGCTCGAGGAGTACAGCTACCGCCAAAGCGAGCGTGCGCTCGAGGAGCGCCGTCTGCAGCGTCTGAAGCATTCGCCCGCGCAGACGATCGACGGTACCCACATCGAGTTGCTGGCCAACATCGAATTGCCGGAGGACGCTGCGACAGCGGTCGCCGCCGGCGCGGTGGGCGTGGGGCTGTTTCGCACGGAATTCCTCTTCATGAACGAAAAGGAGGCGCCGGCGGAAGAGGCGCAATTCGAGGCGTACAAGCGCGCCGTCGAATCGATGCGAGGTCTGCCGCTGACGATCCGGACCATCGACGTTGGCGCCGACAAGCCACTCGACAGTCATGAGTCGTACGAGACGGCGCCGAACCCCGCTCTGGGGCTGCGGGCCATTCGCTGGAGCCTCTCCGAGCCGCGCATGTTCCTCACGCAGTTGCGCGCCATTTTGCGCGCGTCGGCTTTCGGCAAGGTGCAGGTTTTGTTCCCGATGCTCGCGCATGCGCAGGAAATCGACCAGACACTCGAACTCGTTCGCGAAGCGAAGGCGCAGCTCGACGCGGCGGGCCTGCTCTACGACCCGGGCGTGAAGCTGGGCGCAATGATCGAAGTGCCGGCGGCGGCGCTCACGGTGTCGATGTTCCTGAAGCGGCTCGACTTCCTGTCCATTGGCACGAACGACCTGATTCAATACACGCTTGCGATCGATCGCGCGGACAACGCCGTCGCCCATCTGTACGACCCGCTGCATCCGGCGGTGCTGCGACTGATCGCCATGACCATTCGCGAAGCGCATGCGTTCGGCGTGCCGGTGGCAGTGTGCGGGGAGATGGCGGGCGATCCGACGGCGACCCGTCTGCTGCTCGGCATGGGCCTGCGCGAGTTTTCAATGCATCCGAGCCAACTGCTGCAGGTCAAGCAGGAAATCCTGCGGGCGCATCTGCCGGATCTGGAACGGCCGGTCCAGGAGCTGCTCGCCGCCACTGAACCCGAGGAGATGCAGGCGGCGCTGGCGCGCCTGGCGGCGGCCTGACGGGCAGGCCGGGGCGTCGCGCATCCCCCACAAGTACGAAAAAGCGGGCGTCCTGTCACAGGGGGCCCGTTTTTTTCGCCCGCGCTCAGCGGGCATTGAGCGCGATTTGAGGGTTCGTGCGACGCCCGGTCAACGTCGGCCGGACCCTATGCCTTCAGTGGCGCTGGCCGCAGACCTTGCACTCCGGATTGCGGGCGCAGTGCATGGTGTGCCAGCTCATTCTGAGGGCGTCGAGCATCTGTAGGCGCCCAACGAGCGGCTTCCCGATGCCCGTGATGAGCTTGATCGCTTCGGCCGCCTGCATGCTGCCGATAATGCCTACGAGCGGGGCGAGAACCCCCATCGTGGCGCAGGCCTGCTCGGGGAAAGGTTCGTCGGCGGGAAAGATGCATTCGTAGCACGGCGACGCGTCGTCGCGCACGTCGAATACGCTGATCTGCCCGTCGAAGCGCAGGGCCGCGCCGGACACGAGCGGCACCCTCGCCGTGACACAAGCCCGATTGACGGCGTGACGCGTGGTGAAGTTGTCCGACCCATCGAGCACCACGGTGGCGCCGCGGGCGAGCGCTGTGAGCTGCGCTTCGTCCACCCGTGCGGTGACGACGTCGACGACCACGCCGGGGTTGATCTGCGCAATGCGGTCGCGTCCGGAGACCACCTTGGGCCGACCGACGCTGTCGGTGTCGTGAAGAATCTGGCGTTGCAGGTTGGTGAGATCGACGTCGTCGTCGTCGATCAGCGTGATGCGTCCGATGCCGGAGGCCGCGAGGTAAAGCGCGGCGGGCGAGCCGAGACCGCCTGCGCCCACGATCACGGCGTGGGCCGCGAGCAGACGCTCCTGACCCTCGATACCGAGTTCGTCGAGCAGGATGTGGCGGGAGTAACGCAGCAACTGGTCGTCGTTCATCGCAAAACGGAAAAGAATAAAAAAACCGTGCCGGCTTTCGCGGGCACGGTTTGTAGTGTAAAGCCGATGCTTACTTCTTGTCCGACGGTTTGGCCGGCGTCGCGGCGGGGCTGGCAGCCTTGGACGCGTCCTTCGGCATCGGGCCGGCGTTGGCTTCCAGACGGGACTTCGTGCGTTGGACCGGCTCGCCCTTGAGCTGATGAACGGCCTGCTGGAGCATGAAGTCGTCGGCGCTGCCCAGATCCGGCAGGCGCGCGTCTCGCTCCTTCTTGCGCTCTTCCGGCGTCTTCTTGGCGTTTTCTTCCTCGAGGCGGCGCAATTCTTCCAGGCGACGGGCTTCGCGGGCGTCGATGGCCTTCTGCTCGTCGGGCTTCTGCGTGTTGTGCAGATGGTTCTGGTAGTCGATTTCACGCGTAACCAGCACGTCTTCCGGATCGCCCTTCGGATTCTGGTCGACCGGCACGTCCGGCGTGATGCCGATGGATTGGATCGAGCGGCCGCTCGGCGTGTAGTAGTAGGCCGTGGTCAGACGCAGCGCTGTGTCCGGCGACAGTTGACGCACGGTCTGCACGGAGCCCTTGCCGAAGGTCGTCTTGCCCATGATCAGCGCGCGCTTCGAATCCTGCAGCGCACCGGACACGATCTCCGAGGCCGAGGCCGAGTAGGCATTCACCAGCACGACCATCGGCACCGTCTTCCAGAAGGCGGCTTCGCCCTTGAGCGGATCGTCCGGGCTCGCCGACAGGCGGTAGTTGTCGAAGGTGGCCGTGTACTTCTGCTTGGCGTCTTCGATCTGGCCGTTGGTCGTCACGACCGTGGCGCCTTCCTTCATGAAGGCTGCCGACACGCCGACGGCCGACTGCAGAATGCCGCCACCGTTGTTGCGCAGGTCGAGCACGAGACCCTTGATCGGTTGATCCTTGGCCAGCTCCTGCAGCTTCTTGGCCAGATCCGGCACCGTGCGTTCCTGGAAGCTCGTGATGCGCACGTAAGCGATGCCCGGCTCGAGCATCTTGCCCTTGATGCTCTGGACGCGAATTTCCGCACGCACGATGGACACCGGGAACGTGCGCTCGTCCGACTTGCGGTAGATGGTCAGCGTGACCTTGCTGCCGGGTGCGCCACGCATGCGCTTGACCGCCTGATCGAGGGTCATGCCGCGCACGGGTTTGTCATCGATGCGGGTGATGAGGTCGCCGGGCTTCAGGCCCGCCTTGAAGGCCGGGCTGTCCTCGATCGGCGAGATGACCTTCACGAGGCCGTCTTCCTGAGAGATCTCGATGCCAAGACCGGCGAAGCGGCCACGCGTCTGTTCCTGCAACTCCTTGTATTCGTCCTTGTCGAGATAGGACGAATGCGGATCGAGGCTGGATACCATGCCCTTGATGGCTGCGGTCAGCAGCTTCTTGTCGTCGACCGGCTGCACGTACTCGCGCTTGATTTGACCGAACACTTCGGCCAGCAGCCGGAGCTGTTCGAGCGGCAACGGCGTGGTAGCGGTTTGTGCGGAAGCCTGCGAGAACGCGAGGGTGGCAGCCGCACCGGTTGCGAGGCCCAGCACGATCAGGCCGATGTGTTTGAGGGTTTGGCGCATATAGGCGTGGAAATTCCGGATTTTTCGGGGCGCCCGCCAAGGGGCGCGCGCACTTTGGCGAAGTATAACCGTTTGCCCGCAGGGCGGGCATTGCCCATTCGACAGGGAGTTTTCCTGAGTGGTTCTACGAAAAGTTCCGGTTGCGGCGACTTTGTGGGGGATGTTTCCGGCACGCGGCTCGATAACGGCGGGCTTTCGCTGGCGGAGCGAGCATTGGCGAGGATTGGACCTCGCGGGGCAGGATGCCCGAAAGCGATGGAAATCGTGTTACGGCGCGTTACTGGAGGGGGCAGCGGGGGACGTGCTGGGGGGAAGTGCCGCGAAAGCGGCGGAAGGGAGAGACGTAGCGGCGCGCCAAACGGGGGGCGAACGCGCCGCAAGGGGGCGGCGCGCTCGGTGTCATCAATTGGCGCAGGCGAGGATCGACGATTACTTCGACTTGCCTTGCGCGGCCACGGCGGCCAACGCGCCGGCGATCTTCTCCGCGTCGCCCAGGTAGTAATGCCGGATGGGCTGGAGGTCGGCGTCCAGCTCGTACACGAGCGGCGTGCCGTTCGGGATGTTCAGGCCGGCGATATCGTCGTCCGAAATGTTGTCGAGATGCTTGATGAGCGCGCGCAGCGAATTGCCATGCGCGGCGACGAGCACCTGCTTGCCGGCCCGCACGGCCGGGGCGATCGACTCGTTCCACAACGGCAGCACGCGCGCCACGGTGTCCTTCAGGCATTCCGTGAGCGGAATCTCGTCGCGCTTGAGCTTGGCGTAACGCGGGTCGCGGTACGAACTGCGCTCGTCATCCGCGGCCAGCGGCGGCGGCGGCGTGTCGTAGCTGCGGCGCCAGACGTGCACCTGTTCGTCGCCGTACTTGGCGGCGGTCTCGGCCTTGTTCAGGCCGGCGAGCGCACCGTAGTGACGCTCGTTCAGGCGCCAGCTATGGATGACGGGAATCCACATCTGGTCCATGGCGTCTTGCACATGCCAGAGCGTGCGGATCGCCCGCTTGAGGACCGACGTATAGGCGAGATCGAACGCGTAGCCGGCGTCAGAGAGCAATTTGCCGGCCTGAATGGCTTCGGCGGCGCCCTTCTCGGTCAGGTCGACGTCGACCCAGCCGGTGAAGCGATTTTCCTTGTTCCACGTCGATTCGCCGTGGCGGATGAGAACGAGCTTGTACATGAGAAAACGTCAGTCAGAGTTGGAAAGCGGGGGCAGCCGGCGAGCGCATTGCTACACGCCGCGCCTTGCGCAGCAAGGCCCGGCAAGGGGATTTGCGGCAACAATTCAGAGACGTTCGGGGGCGCGGCGAGGGGGCCGCCGACGTCCGGCGCAGCGATTGGCAACGCAACCCGTCGGCGCAATCACGGATTATTTTATAATGATCGGATTCTTTTGATATTTTTCAGGTGGTTTGTGACGTTCTTTACTGATTACACCAACCTCGCGCTGATCGCCATTGCCCTCGTTTCGGGGGGCATGCTGGCATGGCCCGTATTCAAGCGTGGCGGGCGCGGTCTGTCGACTGTGGAAGCGACCCAGCTCATCAACCGTAAAGGCGCCGTGGTGCTCGATGTGCGTTCTGGCGAAGAGTTCGCCGCAGGCCACTTGCCCTCCGCGCGCAATCTGCCGCTCGACGACGTCGAACAAAAGGTCGGGCAGGTCATCAAGAACAAGGCCGCGCCGGTCCTGATCGTGTGCAAGAACGGGCAGGGCGCCGCGCGCGTCCAGACGTTGCTGCGCGGTCTCGGCTACGCCGAGGCGTTCAGCCTCCAGGGCGGCATTGCCACCTGGCAGGAAGCCGGCCTGCCGGTCGTGAAGTAATCGAGGAATCGCCAGTCATGCCGAAGATCGTGATGTACAGCACGCAAGTGTGCCCGTATTGCCAGATGGCGGAGCGACTGCTGCGTCAGCGTGGCGTTCAGGAAATCGAGAAGGTTCTGATCGACAAGGAACCCGCCCGCCGCGAGGAAATGATGACGCGCACAGGGCGCCGCACCGTGCCGCAGATCTACATCGACGAGCGCCACATTGGCGGTTACGACGATCTGTCGGCACTCGACCGTGCCGGCGGCCTCGTGCCGCTCTTGCAAGCCGCCTGATACCGCCCGCAAAATAGTGCGCCCAGCCGCGTGTCTGCGCGGCTGTCTTATCCCAAGGAAACAAAATGTCCGACCAGAATCAGCCGTTTTTCAGCATCCAGCGCGCTTACTTGAAAGATTTGTCGCTCGAGCAGCCGAATTCGCCCGCGATCTTCCTCGAGCAAGAGATGCCGACCGTGGAAGTGCAATTGGACGTCGCCGCCGAACGCCTGGCCGAGGAAATCTTCGAAGTCGCCGTGATTGCCACCGTGACGGCCAAGATCAAGGACAAGGTCGCGTTCCTGGTCGAAGGTAAGCAAGCCGGTATCTTCGAGATTCGCAACGTGCCCGTCGAACAACTCGACCCCCTCATTGGCATTGCTTGCCCGACGATCGTCTACCCGTACCTGCGCGCCAACGTGGCCGATGCCATCAGCCGTGCCGGGTTCCAGCCGATCCATCTGGCCGAAGTGAATTTCCAGGCACTGTACGAACAGCGACTGGCGCAACTGGCCGAGCAACAGGCGGCCAACGGCGAAACGCCGGCCCCGGGCATCGTGATGCCCGACGGCTCGGCCGCCCAGACCCACTAAGCGCTTGCGCTTGATCGACGCGACGGCCGGCCCGGCGTCGGCCTTCGCGTCGAGGCCTCTCTCATGAAGATTGCCGTATTCGGTGCAGGTGCCTGGGGCACCGCGATGGCGAGTCACATGGCGGCACGCCATGAGGTTGTCCTTTGGGCGCGCGATGCGGCGCTCGTGAAGCAACTGAACGCCTCGCACGAAAATTCCCTCTACCTCCCTGGTTCGCCGCTGTCGCCTCGTCTGCGATTCGAAGCCGACTTCGCAACGGCGCTCACGCATGGCACGGGTGAACGCGCCTTGTGCGTAGCGGCTGTGCCCGTGGCCGGCCTGCGGGCACTGGCCGGCCATATGGCGCTTGCGGCCGATGCGCCGCACAACCTGATCTGGCTGTGCAAGGGTTTCGAGTCCGATACCGGACTGCTGCCACACCAGATCGTTGCCGAGGTCTTCCCTCAGGTGGCGGGCGGCGCGCTCTCCGGGCCGAGTTTCGCCCGCGAAGTCGCCCAGGGACTGCCGGCGGCGCTGACCATTGCGAGCGCGGTGCCGTCGCTGTGCGAACTGACGATCGCCGCGTGTCACTTCGGCGCGCTGCGCATCTATTCGAGTGACGACGTGGTCGGCGTCGAGGTCGGCGGCGCCGTGAAGAACGTGCTCGCCATCGCCACGGGTGTCAGCGACGGACTCGGTCTGGGACTCAATGCCCGCGCGGCGCTCGTCACGCGGGGTCTGGCCGAAATGACCCGCCTGGGCGTCGCGCTGGGCGGCAAGCCCGAGACGTTCATGGGGCTGGCCGGCATGGGTGATCTGATCCTGACGGCAACGGGCGATCTGTCGCGCAATCGTACCGTCGGTCTGCAACTGGCGTCGGGCAAGTCGCTCGACGACGTGCTGGCATCGTTGGGGCACGTCGCGGAAGGCGTACGATGTGCACGTGCGGTGCGCGATCTGGCCCGCGCGCACGGTGTTGAAATGCCCATTACCGACGCGGTATGCGCTACGCTGTTCGAGGGGCTACCGGCCCGTGCGGCGGTGGAATCCCTGCTGCGGCGCGATGCCCGCGCGGAACGAGAGGACGACACCCCTGCGGGGTGAGGCGTCACCCTGACGCTTCACTGGCACGTTGCGACGTTGTCCGGTCTCGCCCGGCGCAGCATGACCGGCCTGCGATGCTTCGCAGGATAGTCGGCGCGCCGTTTCCCCGATGGCGGAATCCCGTCGTCGGCACTCGCACAAGGGAGTCGAACCCATGTCGCCAGTTGCCCATCTCCACACCTCCGAAGGCGATATTACGCAATCGTCGGTCGATGCCATCGTGAATGCCGCGAACGAATCGCTGCTGGGCGGCGGCAGTGTCGACGGGGCGATCCATCGTGCCGCCGGCCCGGAATTGCTGGACGCCTGTCGCAAACTGCAGGGTTGCGCGACGGGACAGGCCAAGCTCACGCCGGGATTTCGACTCAAGGCGAAATACGTGATTCATACGGTGGGGCCGGTATGGCACGGCGGCGCGAACGATGAGCCTGCGCTGCTCGCGAGCTGCTATCGCGAGAGCTTGCGTCTGGCGGCGGCGCACGGCTGTCGCAGCGTAGCGTTTCCGGCCATCAGTTGCGGCATCTACGGTTATCCCCCCGAGCTGGCGGTGCCGCTGGCTGTCTTCGCCGTGCGCGACGCGCTGCCGCATTTCCCGAGCATCGAGCACGTCGAGTTCGTTTGTTTCGACGGTGCGATGCTGGCGCGTTATCGCGCCGAACTGGCGAGTCAGGACCCGCCGGCGTAACCCTGTTGACGCCACGCCTCGAAGACCACGACGGCAACCGTATTCGAAAGATTGAGGCTGCGATTGCCCGGGCGCATCGGCAGTCGCACGCGCTGCGTCGCGGCGAATGTATCGAGCAGTTCCGGGGCGAGGCCGCGAGTTTCCGATCCGAACACAAACCAATCGCCCTTGGCGAACGACAGCTCGCCGAAGGGGCGCGAACCGCGCGTCGTCAACGCGAACATGCGCGTGGGATCCGGCGCTTCTGCGCTCAGAAACGCGGCCCAATCCCGGTGGACCTTCATCTCGGCATACTCGTGATAGTCGAGCCCGGCGCGGCGCATACGCGCGTCGTCGAGCGGGAAGCCTAGCGGTTCGATCAGGTGCAGGCGCGCGCCCGTATTGGCACACAGGCGAATGACGTTGCCGGTGTTCGGCGGAATTTCGGGGCTGACGAGAACGACGTTGAACATGAGCGTTGAGACAGAGTTATGAGGTGAGCGGCGTGCGCAATGCGACTGCCGCAATCACATGCGCTGCGCCGGCGCGTTTGAGGGCGGCGGCCGCGGCGTCGCACGTCGCACCCGTCGTCATCACGTCGTCGATAAGCACAATCCGACGCCCACGGACTTGGTCGCTCGCGACGAAGGCGCCGCGCAGGTTGCGTCGGCGTTCATCGCGCGACAGGCGTCGCTGCGCGGCGGTCGTTCGCTCACGGTGCAGCACGTGGGCGCTGGCGGGCAGATGCGCCCGCCGCGACGCGACCCGCGCGAGTTCCCACGCCTGGTTGAAACCCCGCGTCGCGAGTCGCGACGGCGCAAGCGGTACGGGCACCAGCAGCGCAGCCTCGTCTCGGCAATTCGAGAGGGCGTTGCCGAGGCGTTCGCCGAACTCGCGTGCGAATGGCAGGGCGCCATGGTATTTCAGACGAATCATCAGCGCATCGAGCGGTGCCACGTAGTCTGCGAGCGTCAGTGTCGTGTCGAACGCAGGTTGCAACCGCAGACATTGTCCGCACACGAGCGGGGGTGGGGTGCGGCAAATTGTCGCACCTCCGATGCCTTGCGAGTCCGTTTCGTCCGCGTAAGTGGGCCGCGATGGCAATGCGACCGCACATTGGCGACAGCGCAACGGCGCATCAGGCCGGTCGGCGTCGAAGGCGTGTGCGCAATCGGCACAGATCTGCCGCGGTGCGCGCCGGTGGCAAAGCGCGCAGTGATCGGGCAACGCCATGCGCAGCCACCCGCCAGCAAGCTTGGCGAGCGTTGGCAAGGTGGCAGGGAGGAAGGGCAAGGTGATAGCGGCGATGAAGTGGTGGGAAGGCGGGGCGGTCGACATCGTCGATGCTCGGCATGGAACGGCGTGCGCCGGGGCGCGTGGCGGTGCACGATGCATTCGGACAGCAACGAGTATACTGCCGACTCGCCTTTTCGCCCGTCCCATGAAGCCTTCCGCCGCTCCCCCGACCCCGTCCGCCGCGTTCTCCGCTCGCTTTTTGCGCACTGCGTTCGACCGCCGAGCGCCGAACTGGCCGCAGGCCGACTTCCTGATGCGGGAGGTGGCATCGCGGCTCGCGAGCCGACTCGATTACATCAAGCTGAAGCCGACCCGCGTGCTCGATGCCGGATGCGGCACGGGCGGCGATTTGCTGAGCTTCGGCGAGCGTTACCCCGAGGCCTATCGCGTGGGGCTCGATGCGTCGCTCGCGATGGTCAAGGCCGCCGCGGCGGCAGGCGCAGCAACCGGTTGGCGCCGACTGCTGCGCAGTGCGCCGCCCTATGGCGTCGTGCAGGCCGATTTCTCCGCGCTGCCGTTCGCGCCGCGCACCTTCGATCTCGTCTGGTCGAACCTCGCGCTCCATTGGTATCGCGAGCCGCATCGCGTCATTCCCGAATGGCATCGCGTGCTTGGCAACGACGGTTTGCTGATGTTTTCGGCCTATGGTCCCGATACCCTGCGGGAGTTGCGAGCGGCGTGGGCGGAAGTCGATGACGCGCCGCATGCCCTTGAGCCGACGGACATGCATGACTTGGGCGACATGATGGTGGCGAGTGGATTCGATACCCCCGTCACGGACATGGAGCGCCTCACGCTGACGTTCGAAACGCCTGACACATTGCTGCGCGACGTGCGTTTGCTCGGCGTGAATCCACGACCCGAGCGTCGTAGGGGCCTTACCGGGCGGGCGCGTCTTGCGGCTTTGCGTGCGGCGCTGGAACGTCAGCGCGGTGCGGACGGCACGATCGCATTGACGTTCGAACTCGTCTACGGGCACGCCTGGAAAATTCCCGAGAAGACCGATGCGGCCGGCAATGCCGTCGTTCGCCTTCAGGACATCGGACGCGGCGGCCGGCCTCGCTGAGTTTCGCTGAGTTTCGCGGACCCGGCCCCTCCCGCTGGCGCCCTGACACCCCACCGTATCCTGCGTCCTACACGACCTTGCAGGTGTTCTGCGCACGCCCGATTCGCTTAAATGGCGCTTCACGGCGTGCATGAGCACAGGGCCTTGCGGATTGCCTTCGCTACGCCACGCCATCGAATCGCCTTCGGGCGAGACATTGGGAGGTCGGGGTGGGGAACCAGCACGAAACGTGGGTGGCGTCGCCGCAGGTCGAACCTGCGCAACGCGAAACAACGCGCGATCGCCAGGGGCTGCGCGTCGATGGCGCCTTTCTGCGACCGACCTCCCCCGTTTTCACGGCGATTGACGGGCTGTGTCGCGCCACGGTTCACCTCAAGCTCGAAGGTCTGAACCCGGCCGGCTCCATCAAGCTGAAGCCTGCGCTTCAACTCATCGAGGATCTGGAGGTGGCCGGCCGCGTTGACGTGAATACGCGGATCGTCGAATCGTCCTCGGGAAATCTCGGGATGGCGCTGGCGATGGTGTGCGCAAATCGCGGCTACCCGTTCACTTGCGTCACGGATCCCAACACGTCGCGTCATGCGATCCGTGCCATGCAGGCGGCGGGCGCGCACGTGGTGCGCGTTGAACGTCGCGATGCGCAGGGGGGGTATCTCGGCACCCGCATCGCGTGGATCCGTGAGCAAGTGGCGCGTAACCCGCGTTGGGTGTGGGTCAATCAGTACGCCAACCCAGGCAACTGGCGTGCGCACTATCGATGGACGGCGCCGGAAATCTTCGCGGCCTATCGCAACGTCGACCACTTGTTTGTCGGCGCGGGCACCACCGGCACATTGATGGGCTGCCTGCGTTACGTGCGCGCCCATCGACTGCCGACCCGTGTCATTGCGGTCGATGCCGTCGGTTCGGTGACGTTCGGCGGCCCGCCCGGGCCTCGCCGCATCCCCGGACTGGGCATGAGTTGCCGCCCGGCGTTGTCTGAGGCGTCGCAGGCCGAGCCGCCGGACGCCATCGTCTACGTTGACGAGGCCGAAACCCTCCGCATGTGCCACACGCTGGCCGCGCGCGGTTTGCTCGCGGGCGGGTCCACGGGCAGCGTGTTGCGTGCCGTGCAGTTGTCGTCGGTCGAGATCGCCGCCAGCGACACAGTCGTCGCCGTCGCTCCCGATATGGGCGACAAATATCTCGACACCCTCTACGACCCCGATTGGGCCGCCACCTGTATCGATGGCCGCCCGCGTTCGCCATGCGGACCGTCGCCACTCGTCGATACCGTCGATCCTTCATTGCCATGAACGCACTACCGCTACCGCAATTTCGTGTGTTCACCGGAGCGCAGGTCAGTTCGACTCTCGGGACGGGGAAGGCTGCCGTTCTCGAAACGGTCGAAGCGGCGTATCGCGCGCATCACGCCGGGCGCACCGTCAATCCGGAGAGTCAGTTTCTCCGCTTTCCCGACGCGCAACGCAATCGCATCATCGCGTTGCCTGCGCACCTTCGCGATGACCGCGGCGAGGCGGTGACCGGCATCAAGTGGATATCGAGCTTTCCCGCGAACATCGAACGTGGCATGCCGCGCGCGTCGGCCGTCCTCATTCTGAACGATGGGGCGACGGGCTATCCGATGGCGTGCATGGAAGCGAGCCTCATCAGCGCGGCGCGCACGGCGGCGAGCGCGATCAGCGCGCTACGGTGTCTCGCCAGCGACGCGCTCGCCACGAAGGCGACGGCCAAGACCTCAGCGCGAAGCCTGCGCGTGGCATTTGTCGGCGCCGGCGTGATCGCACGCCATGTGGCCGAGTGTCTGCCGCTCGCGGCACTGCCCATTGGTGACGTGACGGTGCACGACCTGAACCCGGACTACGCCACGGCACTTGCCGCCCGCATGAGTACGCGCCTCGGCTACGACGCGCGTACCGAAGCCTCGCTCGAACGCACCGTTCGTGCGTCGGACGTGATCGTATTCACCACGACGGCGCCCTCGCCCTATGTGAACGACCCGGAATGGTTCTCTCACTGCCCTGTCGTGCTGCACCTCTCGCTTCGCGACCTTGCGCCAGCGGTCGTTCTTGCGTCCCACAATGTCGTCGACGACATCGATCATTGTCTGCGGGCGATGACCTCGCTTCATCTCGCTGAAGTCGAGACCGGTCATCGGCGCTTCGTCACGACGTCGCTGCCGCATTTGCTCTGTGGCGGACAGGCGCCGGTGCGTGATCGACCGATTGTGTTTTCGCCGTTCGGTCTGGGCATCCTGGACATTGCCGTCGGGCGTTGGGTCTATGAACAGTTGGCTGCGCAGCAGGCGCCCATCCCCCATTTTTTCCACGATATGCAACGCGCATGACCTCCGTTACCTGTAGCGCCTCCTTCCCCGCCGCTCACCTCGCTTCGCCTCCCGCCGAAGGCTTCGCCGACGTCCTTGTCGGTCTGCAATATGGCGACGAAGGCAAAGCGAAGATCATCGATGCCCTCGCTGCGGGGTACGACGTGATCGCCCGATTCAATGGCGGCGCCAACGCCGGCCACACCATCGACACGCCCTTCGGCCGCATCGCGCTCAAGCAACTGCCCTCAGGCGTGTTTCATCCCCACGCCACGCTGTACATCGGGTCTGGGTGCGCGCTCAACCCGTGGAAGCTGGCTGACGAGATCGAACAACTCCGCGAGATGGGCGTCGCGCTCGAGGGCCGGCTACGCATCAGTGCGCGAGCCGCGCTCGTGCAGCCCCACCACATTGCGCTGGATCGACGCGGCGGCGGCACGATCGGTACCACGGGTAACGGCATCGGGCCGTGCTACGCGGATCGCGCCCTGCGTGTGCGCAACGACAAACGCGTCAATCTGATGCTCGGCGATCTGCTCAATAGCGAGGCGGACACCGTAGCTTCGATGCGCGATGTCTTCACGCGCATGATCAACGCGGACGGGGGAACGTCGCCCTGGGTCGCCGAAATGTCGGATCTGTTGTTGAGCCTGCCGAAAGTCGCCGACACCTTGCGCGCCTACATCGAACCCGATCGAGGATGGCTTGCGAATCGCGTGAAGCAAGGCGCCAGGGTGTTGTTCGAAGGGGCGCAGTCGGTGTTGCTCGATGTCGTTGACGGCTGTCAGCCGTATGTCACGTCGAGCCACACGGTGCCGGCATATGCGTATGTGGGGGGCGATCTGTCGCCGAAGTACCACCGTCGGACCATCGGCGTGGCGAAGGCCATCATGTCGCGCGTGGGGCGTGGCCCGTTTCCGTCGGAGTTGGGGGGCGAGCGCTCGGCGCAATATTGCGATGACGCGTCCCAGTCTCACCTCGGCGTGACCGACGAGCAGGTACGCTTCTCGCCGGAACAACTGCTGCGCTCCAACGATCCGTTCGACGTGGGCACCGCGCTTCGCATGCTCACCGGCGAGTACGGCACGGGGACGGGGCGCCCGCGTCGTATCGGCATGCTCGATCTCGCGCAGTTGCGAGAGATCGTCAAGGCCCACGCTATCGACTGCGTCTACCTCAACAAGGTCGACTGCCTGGCCCACTACTTCCATTCGACTTATCAGGGCGTGCCGATGCGTGTAAATCGCGACGTGCTGTCCAGCGACGTTATGCCCGACGTGCTGATCTATCCCGGACTGTCCGAGCACTCACTCACACTCGGACGCGAAGGCAAGCTCGATGCCGCCATGCATGGCTTCGTCGATTTCGTCGAGCGGCAAATCGGCGCGCCGCTGGCCGGCATCGGACTAGGGCCGGAACGGGCCAGCCTGGTATCGCTGAGCGCGCATCAACCGGCGCTTGTCGTCGCGGCGTTCCCGCATGTCTGATCGGCATACGGGGAGCAGCGTTGCAACGTGCATGCCCGGCGATGGCGGGTCGGTCGAGCATGGGCAGCGGCCGTGGCGAGACGTCGCCGCCGTGACCCGCGGCGGCGGGGAGGCACCGTTCCCGCCGCTGCGGCCCGAGCACCTGTTCTTCAACCTGTCGCTCATGCCGTATGCCACGCATCCGCTGGTCTGTGAACGCGGTCAGGCGGCTCGGCAGCAGTTGAGTGCGCGCCGTCTGGCCGATTACCTGAACAAGACGGAACGTGTCGAACTACACATCGTGAATCGCGCCATCGAGCAAATGCTCGACATGCCTGGCATCGCGTCGGTCAGCCGTGACGATCTGCTCGCCATCTACACGGACGAGGGATTTCACACGTGGATGATGGAGCGATTCCGCAGACATCTGTTGAAACAGGCGGGGTATGAGCTGGCGCGAACGCCATCGCTGAGTGTCGTACGCGTGCTGGCGTTGTGTGAGGCGGTGCCCGAAACGCATCGCGAGATGGCCATCGTCGCAGCGGCAACGGTGACCGAGACATTGATCACAGGCACGCTGCGGCAGGCGGGGGCCGGTGACGATATCTACCCGCCCGTGCGCGCAATGCTGAGCGAACATGGCGCCGACGAACGACGTCATCAGGCGGCGTTTGTCCGCTTTTCCAGCGAGTGGATTCCGTCGTTATCCCCAGCGGACCGCGCGTTTCTCGACACTCTGCTTCCGGACCTGATGACCGCGTTTCTTGCACCTGAATTGCCGGTGTTGCGAGCGCATCTGTGTGCCGTCGGGCTGGATGCCACTGAAGCCGATCGTGTGATCCGCGAGAGCATCGACCCGCTCGAAGTGGGCGTGCAGATGATGGAAGCGGCGCGGGTGCCACGGCGCTTGTTCGAGCGATTGGGCATGGCCTGCGCGGAACGCTTCGCGCAACAAGCGAGTCGCTGGCGGCCGCCTTGAGCGTCGGCCAGTCGAGCCGCTGACGTGGCGACGCACGCGATCATGCGGCCGAACCGGTTCAACCCGGCGGGCAACGTTGTGCTGTCCCCGCGCTTCGCCGATACACCACCAGGAGAGATCTGTGAATTGCCACTGGCTAGCCCCCGATCTGACCATGAGTGCGGCGGAGTATCGCGCACTCCTTGAGGCGGCGCTCGCCTTCAAGCGCCGCTATCCGCAGCACACGGAATCTGCGCTGCGCGGCCGAACGATCTACTTTCTGTTTTACAACGCGTCGTTACGCACTCGCAGTAGCTTCCAGACCGGACTGTCGCGAATGGGCGGCCATGCGATCGTCCTCGATCCGCTGAACGGGATCTATACGCCCGCGCTACCCGAGGCGGAGATTCCGTACTCAACGGAGCGCGTGGCCGACGTGGCGCGCGTGCTCTCATCCTATGGCGACGCGATTGCCATTCGCATGTATGGCGCACCGGCCGGGTGGGTGTACGGTGCGGCACATCGTCATCTCGAAGCTTTTTCTCAGTCGAGTCGGGTGCCCGTCATCAACATGGAGTGCGACCGCTTTCATCCGTGTCAGGCGCTTGCCGATGTGATGACGATGCGTGAGCAATTGGGCGGGCTGGCCGGCCGGCGGCTGTGCATCAGTTGGGCGTATTCCGGTAGCTGGCACAAGCCAGTGGCCGTGCCGCAGAGTCTGTTGCTCGCCGCAGTGAAATCCGGGATGGACGTGACGCTTGCGCATCCGCCATCGCTCGGCCTCGATCCGCAGGTGATGACCGCGGCCACGCGGTTCGCCGAGCAGACCGGGGCGCGTCTGCGCGTGACCCACGATCTGCGCGACGGCGTGACCGATGCGCACGCCGTTTACGCCAAATCGTGGTGCAGTCTCGCGCATCTTCCGCAACGTCACGGCGATCCGGTCGACGAGGCCGTCATGCACAACGTCTTCGAGCGGTACCGGGACTGGTGCGTCGACGCCGACGTCATGCGACGCGCAGCGCCCGACGCAGGCTACCTGCATTGCCTTCCCGCTGACCGGGGGCAGGAGGTGACGGACGACGTGATCGATGGCCCGTCGTCGTGGGTTTTCCTCCAGGCCGCGAATCGACTTCATGCGCAGAATGCCGTGATGGCGCACCTGCTGAATCCGGGATGCCTCGCGTGAGGCCGCCGTTTTCGTACCACTACGTGTGTGTGAGGTGTGCAACGCCGCAGTCGTGGGGCGCGATCCGTTATCGCTGCCCCGTGTGTGCGCAGAATCTTCGCATTCAACGGCGGGTGGACGCGGATTCGCCATGCGCCGCGGACATCGTGAATACGTTTCAGGGACGGGGAATGTGGCGATATGGCGCACTCCTTCCGGTGGAAGCCCACTGGGCGAGCCGGTTGGTCGTGGGCGCCACGCCGTTGGTCGATTGCGGCGACGACAGCGGCGTCCGTCTCTGGGTGAAGGATGAGGCGCGGAACCCAAGCGGATCGCTCAAGGACCGCGCCACCGATGTGGTGCTGGCGGTCGCCAAACGCGCCGGGTGCCAGCATGCGGTGACCGCATCGACCGGCAATGCCGGTGCGTCGCTGGCGTGCCTCGCGGCGTCGCAGAGAATGTCGGCCACCGTGGTCGTGCCGGCAAGCACGCCTCGCGTGAAGCTCGCGCAGATTCGCGCGTATGGGGCGAAGGTCTGCGAGGTCGAGGGCAGCTACGACGACGCCTTCGACATCGCCGAGCGCATGGCCGACGACGCTAGCGTGTGCTGTCGCAATACGGGCATCAATCCCTTCACGCGCGAGGGGAAGAAGACATGCGCGTTCGAGATGGCGGAAGCGCTCGATTGGCGTGTGCCCGATTGGGTCATCGTGCCGACGGGGGACGGCAACATTCTGTCAGGCATCGCGGCGGGGTTTCTCGATCTCTATTCGCTCGGCATTACCTCCGCCATGCCGCGATTGCTCGCGGCTCAGGCCGACAGCGCAAGCAGCATCACGCGCGATTGGCGCGCCTGCGACGATGCCATGGCCTTGCCTGCGTCGCCCACGCAGGTCAGCCCGGACACCGTGGCCGACAGTCTGGCGGTCGGTCGTCCGCGCGATCATTTCGCGGCCCTGCATGCCTTGCGCGCCACGCGCGGCGCGTGCGTCGCACTCAGTGACGCACGGATCATGGCGGCGGCGCGCAATCTCGCGCAGCGCTTCGGCCTGTGGTTCGAACCGTCGACGGCCGCCGGCTACGCCGCATTGGGCGAGTGTCTCGCGACGGGGCGCATCGAGCCCCGGTCGCGCGTGGTGCTGCTCGGGACGGGAAGCGGCCTGAAATCTCCGCAGTGTTTTGACGCTGTGACGCCCGGCCAACTGCGGGGCTATGTCGAAGCTGCGCCGCGCCGCATGCCTGACGACCCAGGATACGTGCAATCGGAGGCGCAGCCGTGATCCGCCCGCGCATCATTGTGCTCGGTGCCGGGGTCAGCGGCCTGACGACGGCCGTGACGATGGCGTTGGCCGGGTGCGACGTCGTTATCTACGCGGCAGAGGGGCCGGCGCAGACGACGTCGGCGCTCGCGGCGGCCATCTGGCATCCGTTTTATCAGGCGCCCGACCTCGTCTATCTCGAACGCGCCCGGCAAACCTACGCGACGATGCGTCGCCTGTCCGCCGACGCGGCGTCAGGCGTGCGGATGCGCGTGCTCACCGAATATTTTCAACGCGATGCCGGGCCGCCGTGGTGGACGGAATGCGCCAGCGGTCTTGAGCGTCTGGCGCCAGCGGACGTGCCGTCGCGTTTCGCCTGCGCTTACCGCATGGACGTGCCCGTGGCCGACGCAGCGGTCTATCTTCGCTACCTGATGACGCTGTTCCTCGAACTCGGCGGCCGGTATGTGGCGCAGCGCGTCGGCGATCCGGCGTCGTTGCTCGGTGACGCCGAGCACGTCGTGAATTGCTGCGGTTATGGAAGCCGGCCGTTTGGCGACAGCGATTTATCGTTGTCGCGCGCCATTGTGCTTCGGGCAGAGCGCGACGCCGCCGTGCGCGGCTGCTTCATCGACGATTCCGATCCGCAGGCGCCGACATACGTGGTCGAACGGAACGAGGACATCGTACTGGGCGGCACCGCCGATCCCGACCTGACGTCGACCGTGATCGGCGAGCGGCAGGTCGAGGACATCGTACGCCGATGCACCGGGCTGTGTGATGGCGTCGCCGCGCTGCGTGTCGTTGAAGTCCGCCTCGGATTTCGGCCGATGCGACGGGTGACACGGGTGGCGCGCGACGCGGACCACCCGTGTCTGCTTCACAACTACGGCCATGGGGGCGGGGGCTTCACGTTGTCGTGGGGATGCGCCAATGAGGTGCTTCGGCTCACGGGCGTGGCATCACACAACTAGCCCCCGCCTTCGGATAGCAGGCGAGGGATGACAACCTTGGGAGACGACATGGAACTGGATCCGGCGACGCTCGACGAGGCAAGTCGCTACAACTTCATGATGAGTACGATTCTGCCGCGGCCGATCGCATGGGTCAGTACCGTCGATGCGCAAGACCGGCCGAATCTGGCGCCCTATGCGTACTTCATGGGCGTGTGCTGTGTGCCGATGACGGTACTGTTCTGCCCGGTGGTGCCGCCGGCACCGAAGCGAAAGAAGGACACGTTGCTCAACGTCGAGTCGGTGCCGGAGTTCGTCGTGAACGTGGCGAGCCTGTCGTGTATCGAGGCCGTGAATCTCTCGGCGGCGCCGTTGCCGCCCGGCGAGTCTGAGTTCGCGCTCACCGGCATGACCCCGGTTGCCTCGTCGCGCGTGCGGCCGCCGCGGGTTCAGGAGGCTGCGGTCGCGTACGAATGCCAGGTCCGCGACATTATCGAGATCAGCGCCGCGCCGGGCGGCGGATGGGTCGTGCTCGGCACCGTCGTTGCGGTCCATGTCGACGACGCGTTGCTCGACCCTGTCACGCATCACGTGGATTTGCAGACGCTCCGTCCCGTGGGGCGATTGGGCGGCGGATCGTTCGTGAATGCCGCGAGCGACACCTTCACGTTGACGCGATACAAGACGCTCGCCGATCTCGCGGCGCGGAGCCAATGACGGGCGACACGCTGCCGGCGAAGTCGTCCAGCAGGCCGTAATCGCTCGCCAGCTTCGCGGCCCGATGGCGGCTCGAGACGTCGAACTTGCGCATGACGCTGCGCAGATGAAACACCACACCATGCTCGGAGAGCGTGAGAATGCGCCCGATTTCCCACGACGTCTTGCCGCGCGCCACCCACCGCAGACACTCGCGCTCGCGCGGTGTCAGCACAGGGGCGCCGTGATGCACGGCGTCGCGTTGCACGATGCGCCACACGGCTTCATGCACATGCATCGCCAACAACGCGCCGGCATGCGGCTTCCAGGCAGGCGCGCCGAGTGCCCGCCCATAGCAGGGAGGCGGGCGGGTCGATGAGAGGCTTAACATGCCCGACGCGCCCGACGGCGTGAATACCGGATACGTCACTCCGTAGCGCATGCCCGCGGCGCGCTGTTCGCGAAGCAGCCGCCGGGCATCGGGCGATGTATAGAGCGTTGGCGTCCATTCGACGGGGGTGAGTTGCCGGCTGGCGCGCGCCAGCACCGGATCGACGTTCGCGTAGCGCTGAGCGTCGTAGTGCGCTTGCCACGCCTGCGGCAAGTTGCCGAGTCGAGGCGTTGCCCGTTTCCCGCCTGGTAGAGGGAAATGTCCGCGATAGCTGAAATAACGGTGGCTGAGCGAGCCGCACAACGTTTGCAGCAGGGCGCACAAGGCATCGAAGTCGGTGGCGGAGCGCAAGGCGCTCAGACCGTCGGCAAACGAGCGGGGAGTGACGCAACGCGTGGCACGCATGGCATGGCGAGGTGGGGAACAGGTTTCGGTTTTAGCACGCGTTGTATCGTCGCGCGCATCGAGGGTCGCCAAGGGGCCGGCGCGCATCCGCCGTGCAGCCGCCGCGGCGCGCCGCCTCAGGGCGCGACATAACGTCGCACGCGCCCCATGGTGCCGTATCGACGGTTGACGGATATCGGACGAATCCCGCATCGCAGCGAAGGCGGCCGGAGTGCTCCGCGTTGCGCGATTGGCGTGACGCGGTGCTGGACTAGTGGGGTGACGGTCGTTGGCGAGGGGCGCTTCGGGTAGTCAGGACACCGCAACGAGTCGTCGCGTTGCTGCAATGTGTCAAACCGATGACGCATAGGGAGTATCCCGTAGTCGCTTCGCCGTCGCGATTTCAGACTAGGGGAATAAACGGATTTCCCTTTTGCATCAATGAGTTCAGGAGAATGCTATGGTGCGCCAAATACTCGGTATCAATGTTGTCGCTTGGAGAAGGCGCGTTCTATAATGCGGCAGTTTGTCGCGGCCCGGACGCAGCAAGTTCCCGGCCGTCGGACATGAAAGACCCAAAATGCCCCACGGGTGACGGCGATGCTCGCAGCCTCTTCTTCCGATGCCGATTCGGTGACGAAGGAATGGAAGCACAAGCGCAACTGCGCGATATCGCCGCGCCAGTTTGTCCTGTTCTACCTGTCGTTGGCCGCCGTGTCGCTGGGTGTTGCCTTGATTGCGGCGTGGCGCGGTGGGTGGTTGGTCTTGCCGTTCACAGGCCTGGACTTGCTCGTGGTGGGCGTTGCGTTTGTCATTCATGCCCGGCATGCCACAGATTACGAGGTCATTCGGTTGTCGCCCGTGAGCCTTGTGGTCGAGCAACGTTCAGCACAGAGGTTGACGCAGTACGAGTTCAATCCCCGCTGGGTGCGCATCGACATCGAGAAGCCGCCGCGTTTGCGCATTGTCTTGCGCTCGGGTAGCCGCTCGGTCACTGTCGGTGCCTACCTTGCGCCGCATCGCCGCGAAACGTTTGCGCGCGAGCTGCGCCGTTGTCTTGCCCAACAGGCCTGAGAGATGGAGACAATCTCGGGCGACCGCCAGGGAGGTTTGGATGGTAATTTTGGGTAAGGAAGCTATGAAAAAAACGAAACACGCCTTGGCGGCCTTCCTTGCGGGCGCCTCGCTGCTCGCCTGCGTTCCGGCCCTGGCGGCGGTCACGGACATGCCCGGGGGGCCGGCCGTCAACGAACTCAACTTCCAGCCGCCGGTCACGAAACTCGCGCAAGAGCTTCACAGCCTGCACACCATGATGTTGATCATCTGCCTGGTGATCTTCCTCGGCGTGTTCGGCGTGATGTTCTACTCGATCTTCAAGCACCGCAAATCCAAGGGCCATCAAGCCGCGAATTTCCATGAAAGCACCACGGTCGAAGTGATCTGGACCGTCGTGCCGTTCATCATCGTGATTCTGATGGCGCTGCCCGCCACGAAGACCGTGGTCGCCATGAAGGACACCACCAACGCCGATCTCACGATCAAGGTCACCGGTTATCAGTGGAAATGGGGTTATGACTACCTCAAGGGCGACGGCGAGGGCATCAAGTTCCTCTCCACGCTCACCACGCCGCGCAGCCAGATCGACGGGGAGTCGCCGAAGAGCAACACGTATCTGCAGGAAGTCGACAACCCGATGGTCGTGCCGGTCAACAAGAAGGTGCGTCTGATCACCACGGCCAACGACGTCATTCATTCGTTCTACGTACCGGCCTTCGGCATCAAGCAGGACGCGATTCCGGGCTTCGTGCGCGACACGTGGTTCAAGGCTGAAAAGGTCGGCGAGTATCGCGGCTTCTGCACCGAGCTGTGCGGCAAGGAACACGCATTCATGCCGGTCGTGGTGAAGGTCGTCTCGGAAGCGGACTACAACACGTGGGTCGAGTCGCAGAAGAAGCTGATGGCCGCGTCGGCCGACGATCCGAACAAGACCTACACCGTGCAGGAGTTGATGGAGCGCGGCCAGAAGGTCTACGCGTCGAATTGCGCGGTGTGTCACCAGCCGAACGGCAAGGGCGGCGGCGCCTTCCCGGCGCTCGACGGCTCGAAGATCGCGAACGGACCGGTGGCCGATCACATCAGCATCGTGCTGCATGGCAAGAATGCGATGCCTAACTGGTCGCATCTGAACGATGTTGAGCTTGCGTCGGTGATCACATTCGAGCGCAATTCGTGGGGTAACAAGACCGGCGACGTGATTCAGCCGGCACAGGTGCGCGAAGCGCGTGGCAACAAGTCGGCCAAGGCCGCAGGGGCTGCCGACGCTGGCGCAGCGAAGAACAGTTAAGTGCCGTTCGACCAGTTCGAGGAAGGAGATTGGGTATGAGTTCCATCGCTCACGATCACGTGGCGGGTCACGACGATCACGCGCACGACCATCCGCATGGGTGGCGTCGCTGGCTGTTCGCGACGAATCACAAGGACATCGGCACGATGTACATGATCTTCTCGTTTGTCATGCTGCTCTCGGGCGGCGTGATGGCGTTGATGATCCGTACGGAGTTGTTCGAACCGGGCCTGCAGTTTATTCGTCCGGAGTTCTTCAACCAGCTCACCACCATGCACGGGCTGGTGATGATTTTCGGCGCGATCATGCCGGCGTTCGTGGGGTTTGCGAACTGGATGATCCCGCTGCAGATCGGCGCGTCGGACATGGCCTTCGCGCGCATGAACAACTTCAGCTTCTGGCTGCTGCCGGTCGGCGGCCTGCTGCTGCTCTCGTCGTTCCTCGTGCCGGGCGGCGCCACGGCAGCCGGCTGGACGATGTACGCGCCGCTGTCGGTGCAGATGGGGCCGGGCCAGGATCTGGCGATCTTCGGCGCGCACATTCTCGGCGCGTCGTCGATCATGGGCGCGATCAACATCATCGTGACCATCCTCAACATGCGCGCGCCGGGCATGACGCTGATGAAGATGCCGATGTTCGTGTGGACGTGGCTGATTACCGCCTATCTGCTCATCGCCGTGATGCCGGTGCTCGCCGGCGCGATCACGATGCTGCTCACGGACCGTCACTTCGGCACGTCGTTCTTCAACGCGGCGGGCGGCGGCGATCCGGTCATGTATCAGCACATCTTCTGGTTCTTCGGACATCCGGAGGTGTACATCATGATTCTGCCGGCGTTCGGGATCGTCTCGCAGGTGATTCCGGCGTTCTCGCGCAAGCCGCTGTTCGGCTATAGCTCGATGGTCTACGCCACGGCGTCGATCGCGATCCTGTCGTTCATGGTGTGGGCGCACCACATGTTCGTGACGGGCATGCCGGTCACGGGCCAGCTCTTCTTCATGTACGCCACGATGCTGATCTCGGTGCCGACGGGCGTGAAGGTGTTCAACTGGGTTGCCACGATGTGGAAGGGCTCGCTCACGTTCGAGACGCCGATGCTCTTCGCCATCGGCTTCCTCTTCGTGTTCACGATGGGCGGCTTCACCGGCCTCATGCTCGCCATGGCGCCGCTCGATATCCAGATGCACGGTACTTACTACGTGGTGGCGCACTTCCACTACGTGCTCGTGGCCGGTTCGCTCTTTGCGCTCTTCTCAGGGTTCTATTACTGGGTGCCGAAGTGGACAGGCCACATGTACAACGAGTGGCGTGGCAAATTCCACTTCTGGGGAACGCTCATCTCGTTCAACGTGACGTTCTTCCCGATGCACTTCCTGGGGCTGGCCGGCATGCCGCGTCGCTATGCGGACTACCCGGCGCAGTTCACGGATTTCAACCAGGTGGCGACGATCGGCGCGTTCGCCTTCGGCCTGATGCAGGTGTACTTCCTGTTCTTCGTGGCGCTGCCGACGTGGCGCAGCGGCCCGGCGGCCGAAGCGAAGCCGTGGGATGGTGCGGAGGGCCTCGAGTGGACGGTGCCGAGCCCGGCGCCGTTCCATACGTTCGAGACGCCGCCGAAGGTGCATTGATCATGGCTGCGACTCGCGAGCAACGCGCGAAGAACCTGCGCACGGGGCTGATCCTGGGCTCCGTCGTGCTGGTGTTCTTCTTCGGGGTGATGATCAAGGTCAAGCTGGTGGGCGGCATCTGATCCGGACGTCCCGTCGCACCGACGGGACGCTCGGTACGAGAAGCCGGTTCACGGCAGCACACGGCAACCGACGGCATCGGAGGACTGACGGCCGTCAAGCGGGGAACCGGCAAGGCGAATATGAGCGGTTTGCGACGAATCAATGTGCGCACCTTCAGCAAGCTTCTGCTGATGGTCGTGGTGATGTTTGGCTTCGGTTACGCCATGGTGCCGTTCTACCGGGCGTTCTGCAATCTGGTGGGTATCAACCAGTTGGGCGATCGCGCGACCGAGATCACCGCTCGCAATTCGCAGGTCGACGAAAGCCGCACGATCACCGTCGAGTTCGACGCCAATGCCCAGGGCCCGTTGCGCTTCAAGCCGGCGAAGAGCAGTCTGACGGTGCATCCGGGGCAGATCGCGACCATCGAGTACGAAGTGGCGAATCAGCAGTCGCATGAGGTGCGTGCACAGGCGATTCCCAGCTATGCGCCGGCGCTGGCCGCGAGCTACTTCAAGAAGATCGAGTGCTTCTGCTTTACGCAGCAGACACTCAAGGCCGGAGAGGCCAAGGAATACCCGGTGGTCTTCGTGGTGGACACGAAGCTGCCCAAGGATGTGAATACGATTACGCTGTCCTATACTTTTTTCGATCTCGGCAAGAACGACGTCAGTCCGCGCGCGGATACCTCAACCGGTGCCCGGGCTGGCGAGTTGAACGCAGGACCGACGGGGGGAGGCAAGGGCAGCAATGGATGACTTGAAGGAGGCGACCCAGCGCAAGCTGTCATTCGTCCAGACCATCAAAGCCGTGTTCTGGTCGTTTTTCGGCGTGCGCAAGGGGCGTGATCATGACCGCGACATGGCGCAGCTCAACCCTGTGCATCTGATCGTCGCGGGGCTGATCGGAGGCATCCTGTTCGTCGTGGCGCTGGTATTGCTGGCGAAGCTCGCCATTCGGCTCGCGACGTGAGTGGCATCGACAAAGAGAACCAAGCCTGGAGAGATAAGAATGAGTGGTCAACACCAAACGGCGCCTTACTACTACGTGCCGGCCCCGTCGCGCCATCCCGTGAGCTGCAGTGTCGGCCTGCTGGTGGTGCTCGGCTCGGCGGCCGCGTGGGTCAATGGACAACCGTGGGCCCCGTGGACGGCGCTGGCCGGCCTGCTGTGGGTACTGTGGGTGCTGCGTAGCTGGTTCGGCGACTCGATTGCCGAGTCCGAGGGTGGCCTGTACGGCAAGCGCATCGACGCGTCCTACCGCTGGGGCATGAGCTGGTTCATCTTCTCCGAGGTGATGTTCTTCGCGGCGTTTTTCGGCGCACTGTTCTACGCCCGCACCCTGGCGATGCCGTGGCTCGGCGATCTCGACAACAAGCTGCTCTGGCCCGACTTCAGCGCCGTGTGGCCGAACGCCGGCCCGGCCGGCGTGGTGGACGCTTTCGAGACGATGGGCCCGTGGCCGATCCCCACGCTCAATACGGCACTGCTCTTGACCTCGGGCGTCACGCTGACGATCTCGCACCACGCGCTGCGCGCCAACCATCGCGCCCGCGCGATTTTCTGGCTGTTCGCCACCGTCGCGTTGGGCTTCACGTTCCTGGGCTTCCAGGCGTACGAGTATCACCATGCCTACACCGAGCTGAACCTGAAGCTGACCTCGGGCGTGTATGGCTCGACGTTCTTCCTGCTCACCGGCTTCCACGGCTTTCACGTGATGTTGGGCGCGATCATGCTGACCGTCATGATGGTGCGCATGATGAAGGGGCACTTCACACCGGAGCATCACTTCGGCTTCGAGGGCGCCGCGTGGTACTGGCACTTCGTCGACGTGGTGTGGCTGGGACTGTACGTGGTGGTCTACTGGCTCTGACGCCGACAGCCGTCTGTGCATCGGGGGAACGCCGCCGGATTCCGGCGGCGTTTCCTTTTGCAGTGATGGCGGGGGCTGAGGCGAGGGCAGCGAGGCGAGGCCGCGCCCGGCACGCGCTTTCACGGCTCGATGGCCGGCCGGACGGACGGGATGGCGGGGATGGGCGAGGCGAGAGGCGGATGCGGACGCAATGCGGCTTTATGTCGCACGACCGCCGCCGGCCGGCAAGCCATGACGCCGCGCGATGACCCGTCGCATGACGTGGATCGAACCCGTAGGGTGGGCATGGGGTGCGGCGTTTTGCCGCAGAGGAGCGGCGCGGGACTCAGTATCGTATGCCCGTGCTGTGAATCCACCCCATCCAGTTGGCGAACAGGATGAGCAGGAACAGCGTCACCGACAGGCCGACGCGCACCATGAGCGAATGCACGGTGCGATTCGATCCGCCCTTGTCCCGCATCATGAAAAACAATGCGGACGCCAGACTGCCGAGAATCAGGACGAAGGCGATGGCAACGATAATGCGCATGATGTGTCCGATCACAATGATGCGACATTATCGGGCAACGAACACGCGCTGGCACGCTGCAATGCGGTGTGTTGATCGCCCGCCTGCGTCGCGATGTCAGACAAGGAATGGATGTGTTGAAAACCCTTTTGCGCGGTATGCGCCCGGTGCCGGCGGTGCTGGTGCTGTTGGCCGTGATGCTGACGGCGGCGCTTGGTGTGTGGCAATACGATCGTGCCCAGATGCGTCTGGCGCGTCAGGCGCAGATCGAGCAGGCCGAACACGCGCCGGTACTCGTGCTGGGTGCACAGGCTTACACGCTCGGTGACGTGGCGAACCGGCGCGTGCGCGTCACGGGACGCTTCCTGCAGAACCGCGTGGTGTATCTGGACAATCGTCCCCGCAACGAACTGCCCGGTTTCTATGTGGTGATGGCGCTGCAGATCGCACCGGATCACGTGGTGCTCGTCAATCGGGGATGGTTGCCCCGCGATTTGCGCGATCGCACGTCGATCATGCCGTACGCGACCCCAGCCGGTGACGTCACCATCGAGGGCCTGGCGCAGCCGGACCCGTCGCGGGCGTTCGAGTTGGGCAAAGGCGGTTCTGCGCCGGGGATGACGATTCGCCAGAACCTCGACGTGGCGGATTACGCGCGCGAATCGGCGCTGCCGCTACAGCCGTTCGTCATCATGCAAACGAACGACACGGGCGATCATCTGTTGCGCGACTGGCCTGCGCCGGCCAGCGGGGCGGATCGCAACTACGGGTATATGGCGCAGTGGGCCGGCATGTCGCTGGTGCTCGCGCTGCTGGGCTTGCGTCTGGCGTATCGGCGAGGACGCCGGCTGGCGGCGTCCCCCGACAACCACTTCAAGCGGGCATGAGGCGAACATGAGTACAGAGGTGAATCCCGGGCACGCCGACGGCCCCGCCATCGACCCGGCGCAGCGACGCCGAGCGCGGCGTATGTTGGTGCTGCTGTTCGTCGTGTGTGCGGCGCCGGCGTTGGCGGCGTACCTGATGTATTACGTCTTCAAGCCGCAGGGCGGCACGTCGGCCTACGGCAAGCTGATCGAGCCGCAGCGCCCGCTGCCCGCGCTGGTGGCGCGCGACGACGAGACGGGGCAGACGCTGCTGCTGTCGTCGCTCAAAGGCAAGTGGCTGATGATCAGCGCGGACACGGCCGCTTGCGACGAGAATTGCGTGAGCAAGCTCTTCTACATGCGGCAGATTCGCGTGTTGCAGGGCAATGAGCGCACGCGCGTGGAAACGCTCTGGCTGGTGACGGATGCCGCCTCCGTGCCGCAGAAAATCGACAGCGCGTATCCGGACACGCGCCGTCTGCGCGTCGATCCTGCCGCACTGGCCGCCTGGCTGCCAACGCAGGACGGCACCCAGGTGAGCGACCACATCTATCTGGTCGATCCGCTGGGCAACCTGATGATGGCGTTCCCGAAGCACGCCGACCCGAGCAAGATCAAGCGCGATCTGTCGCGCCTGCTCAAGTGGTCGGGAACGGGTTGAGGGGCGAGACCCGACAACTGCAACGAGACCGTGTGCAATGGCGCACCGGACATGACGAAGACCTGACGTAAAACCGATGCTTTACCTTCTGGAACTGGGCTTTATCGGCCTGTGTATCGCGGTGCTGCCGCTGGGCTGGGTGCTGCTGCGCCGCGACGCGAACAAATACCGCAAACTGGCCTGGGTAACGACCTTTCTCACGCTCGACCTGATCATGTTCGGCGGCTTCACGCGGCTCACGGATTCGGGGCTCGGGTGTCCTGACTGGCCGGGCTGCTACGGCACGTCGTCGCCGTTCGCCGCCCATGCGGACATTCATGCCGCGCAGTTGCTGCTGCCGAGCGGTCCGGTGACGTTCGTCAAGGCGTGGATCGAGATGGTTCACCGCTACTTTGCCATGGCCGTGGGCGTGCTCATCATTGCGCTGATGGTGACGGCCTGGGTGAAGCGACGCGAACTGAAGCAGTCACCCTGGCTCGCCACCTGGCTGTTTGTGCTCGTTTGCGTGCAGGGTGCGTTCGGCGCCTGGACCGTCACGATGAAGCTTCAGCCAGTGATCGTCTCGACACATTTGATGTTGGCGCTCACTTTATTGGCGTCGCTCGTTTGGTTGGCATCGCGCCAGATGCCGCTCGCCAGCGTGGCGGCCGACCCCGGCGCGCTGCGCTGGCGCTGGGCCGCCCTCTTCGGACTGGTGTTGCTGGTGTTCCAGATCGCGCTCGGTGGATGGGTGAGCACCAACTACGCAGTGCTTGCCTGTACCGATTTCCCGACGTGTCAGGGCCAATGGGTGCCGCCGATGGACTTCCATAACGGCTTCAGGCTCTGGCGCGCGCTGGGGAAAACGGCCGGTGGCGAGGTGATTCCCATGGACGCGCTGGTCGCGATCCATTGGGTGCACCGCACGTTCGCGGTGGTGGTGGTGGCGTATCTGGCCTGGCTGGCGAGCCGGTTGCGACGTTTTGCCGCGCTCAGAAAGCCATCGATCCTGGTATTGATCCTGGTGTTCGTGCAATTCGCGACCGGATTGTCGAACATCGTTTTCCAATGGCCGCTGCTCAACGCCATCGCCCACAACGGCGGGGCGGCGATCCTGCTGCTATTGCTCGTTATGTTAAACTTCCGCATCCGCGCCGCCAAAACGGCGTTAATGGCGGCCCGCCTGAGCGATCAGGCTGATGACCTTCCGGCCTGCCAGAAGCCCCTCCCAGCAGCGCAGCCGGCTGCCGCTCCACTCGCCGGCGCCCCGACTGGCTCGGCGTAGCGCATTGCCTCTGAGTGTATGAAAAGCACGACCCTTCCCCATCCGCCAGCGAGCCGTATCGCACAATACTGGGCATTGACCAAGCCCCGTGTGACGCAGCTCGCCGTGTTCTGCGCCGTGATCGGCATGTTCCTGTCCACGCGGGGCATGGTGCCGCTCCAGGTGCTGATCGGCGGCACCCTCGGTATCTGGCTGCTGGCTGGATCCGCCTTCGCCGTGAATTGCCTGATCGAGCAACGCGTCGACGCGCTGATGCGCCGCACGGCGTGGCGGCCGTCCGCTCGTGGCGAGATCGCGCCGTGGCAGATCATCGTCTTCTCGACGATCCTCGGCGCAGCCGGCATGGCGGTGCTCTATACGTTTACCAATGCGTTGACGATGTGGCTCACATTGGCCACATTCGTCGGCTATGCGCTGATCTATACCATCATCCTCAAGCCGTCCACGCCGCAGAACATCGTGATCGGCGGCGCGTCGGGGGCCATGCCGCCGGCGCTCGGCTGGGCCGCGGCCACCGGCGCCGTGCCGGCGGATGCCTGGATACTGGTGCTCATCATCTTCGTCTGGACGCCGCCACATTTCTGGGCGCTCGCGCTCTATCGCCGTCAGGATTACGTGAATTCGGGGCTGCCCATGCTGCCGATCACGCACGGCGAGAAATACACGCGTCTGCAAATCCTGCTCTACAGTGTGGTGCTCTTCGCGGTGTCCCTGCTACCGTTCGCGCATCGCATGAGCGGTTACGTGTACCTGATTTCGGCGGTCGTGCTCTCGGGCATCTTCCTCGGCTACGCGATCAAGCTGTGGCGCCACTATTCCGATGCGCTCTCGCGATCGATGTTCCGCTACTCGATCATCTACCTGTCGCTGCTGTTTGCCGCACTGCTGGTGGATCATTACGTTCAGATCTTCCTGCTCGGCTAAGCCCTTGCCGTTGGCGTTGCAGTCACGGGTTCGTGGTCCACAGTCGTTTGAGTCACGATGACAGGCGCGTTACGGTATTCCTGGCCGGCGCGCCTGTTGTCTTTGCGCGACGCATTTTTTCATCCGTTTTTGGGGTATTCGTTCATGAATCTGGCTGTCATCTGGTTGCGTCGCGCGCTGTTGCTGATGGGACTCACCGTGCTGCTCGCCGCCTGCGGCAACGACGGCCCGACGTTCCAGAGTCTCGATATCACCGGCAACAAGGCGTTTGCACAAAACTTCTCGCTGCAGGATCCGCAGGGCAAGACGCGCACGCTCGCCGACTATAAGGGCAAGGCGGTGGTGCTGTTCTTCGGCTACACGCATTGCCCAGACGTTTGCCCGACCACGATGGCGCAGCTCAATCAGGTCATGCAGAAGCTCGGTCCGGACGCGCAACGCGTGCAGGTCGTGTTCGTGACCGTCGATCCGCAGCGCGATACGCCGGAACTGATGGGGCAGTATGCGCCTGCGTTCAACCCGACGTTCGTGGGGCTGCGTCCGGCCGACGATGCGGCGCTCAAGGCCGTTACCCAGTCGTTCCGCGTCGTGGTGAACAAGGTGGAAGGCTCCACGCCGACCAACTACACCATCGACCATACCGCGGGCATCTATGTCTTCGACCCGAGCGGTCAGTTGCGCCTGTTCATGCGTCCCGACGAATCGGTCGATGCGATGGCCAAGGATCTGCACACGTTGCTGAGCTGAGTCGGCATCGCGCGTGGCGTACAAAAAAATCGCGCCCCTCGGGGCGCGATTTTCACTTCTGCCGACCCGGCCCCGAGCGGGAGCGCTCAGGGGCCATTGCCTTCCTGACTGCGGCGTTCGAGGTCGTCATGCGCTTCGAACCACATCACATTGATGATGCCGAACGCGAGCGCGAGGCCGAGGCCGAGAATCCAAGAGAAGTACCACATGTCGCGACTCCTTGATCAATACATCGTGTGCGGGTTGTCGTTGACCGTCTCGATCGTCACGCGTCCACGAATCACGCGATACACCCAGCCGGTGTAGAGCAGGACGATGGGCAGGAAGACGACGACGGCGATGAGCATGATTTGCAGCGTGAGCTGACTCGAGGTGGCGTCCCAGACCGTCAGGCTGTTGCCGGGCACAGTAGCCGAGGGCATCACGAACGGGAACATCGAGAAGCCCGCGGTGAGGATGATGCCAGCCATCATCAGGCCAGTGACGACGAACGTCCACGCGTAGGCCCGGCTGGTCGCCAGCAGGGCCGCGAGCAGGGCGCACAAACAGGCAACGATCGGTGCCGCCATCATCCACGGGTACGTCTGATAGTTCGAGAGCCAAAGGCCGGGCCCCGTCGTGACCTGCTTCAGGAGCGGGTTGGCCGGCGAGTCGGTCGCGGCCATCTTCGTGATGGCGAAACCGTCGACATGCGTGGCGACGAGCACGCCCGCCGCGAGGAACAGCAGCAGCGTGCCCAGCGCGGTGAGGCGCATGATGCGTCCGGCGCGTTCGGCCACGATCGGATCGGCCTTCATGCGCAGATGGGCCGCGCCGTGCGTGAGCAGCATCAGCAGGCTCACGAGGCCGCACAGCAGCGCGAACGGATTGAGCAGCGCCCAGAACGAGCCGGTGTACGTGGAGCGCATGGTGTCGTCGAACGAGAACGGCAGGCCGAGCAGCAAGTTACCGAAGGCCACGCCGAACACCAGCGACGGCACCACGCTGCCGGCGAACAGCGCCCAGTCCCACGAATTGCGCCAGCGTGCACTCGGCAGCTTGTTGCGGTAGTCGAAGCCGACCGGGCGCAGGAACAACGCGAAGAGCACGAGCAGCAGCGCCCAGTACAAGCCCGAGAACGCCGCCGCGTAGACGAGCGGCCAGGCGGCGAACATGGCGCCGCCCGCCGTCACGAACCAGACCTGGTTGCCTTCCCAGGTGGGCGCGACCGTATTGATGATGACGCGGCGCTCCGCGTCGGTCTTGCCCAGGAAGGGCAGCAGCGTGGCCGTGCCCATGTCGAACCCGTCGAAGAAGGCGAAGCCGATCAGCAGTACGCCGATGAGCACCCACCAGACCAGCTTGAGTACGGTGTAATCGATCATCATGATGTGGTGTCTCCCTGACGATCAGACCGAAGCCGTCGGACGCTTGCCAACCATGGCCGCGCCGTCGGTCCCTTCGGTCTCGAAGTGATAGCGGCCGGTGTGCAGCGACGACGGGCCGAGCTTGACGTACTTCACCATCAGGAACATTTCGACGATGAGCAACGCGGTGTAGAAGATGATGAAGCCCGCGAGGCTCAGGTACAGGTCGGTTGCCGAGAGCGACGAGACCGAAAGGTGGGTCGGCAGCACGCCGGCGATGGTCCACGGCTGACGCCCCATCTCGGCGACGATCCACCCGAATTCGATGGCGATCCACGGCAGCGGAATCGCCCACACCGTCCAGCGCAGGAACCACGCCGAGCGAGGCTTGAGCAGACGACGACGTGCGCACAGCCAGAACGCCCAGAGGAACGTGAACAGGAACAGGAAGCCCAGCGCGACCATGACGCGGAACGACCAGAACACGGGCGCGACGGCCGGAATCGTATCGTTGGCGGCCAGGCGGATCTGCTCAGGCGTGGCGTCGACGACGTTCGGCGTGTACTTCTTGAGCAGCAGACCGTAGCCGAGATCGTCCTTGTATTTGTCGAACTCGGCGTGCATGGCCGGCGACGTGTCGCCGCCGCGCAGCTTCTCGAGGGCCGCGAAGGCGAGCATGCCGCGCCGGATGTTCTCCTCGTGTTCGTCGCGCAATTGCGTGAGGCCGATCACCGGCGTGTCGATCGAGCGCGTGGCGATCAGGCCCATCGCCCAGGGAATCTTCACCGCATAGTCCGTGCGCGCTTCCTTCTGGTTCGGGAAGCCGAACAGCGTGAACGATGCAGGCGGCTTGGCCGTCTCCCATTCCGCTTCGATGGCGGCGAGCTTGACCTTCTGCACTTCGCCCGTGGTGTAGCCCGATTCGTCGCCGAGCACGATGACCGACAGCGTCGAGGCCAGACCAAAGCCGGCCGCGACGGCGAAGGAGCGCAGCGCGAACGGCACGTCACGGCGCTTGAGCAGGTACCAGGCCGAGATGCCGAGCACGAACATGGCGGCGGTGACGTAGCCGGCCGAGAGCGTGTGCACGAACTTCACCTGGGCCACGGGGTTGAAGATCACGTCCCAGATACTGGTCAACTCCATGCGCATGGTCTCGTAGTTGAAGTGCGCGCCGACCGGATTGTTCATCCAGCCGTTGGCCACGAGAATCCACAACGCCGAGAGGTTCGAGCCCAGTGCCACCGCGAACGTGGTGGCCAGGTGGCCGATGCGCGAGAGCTTGTTCCAGCCGAAGAAGAACAGGCCGACGAACGTGGCTTCGAGAAAGAACGCCATCAGGCCTTCAATCGCAAGTGGCACGCCGAAGATGTCGCCCACATAGTGCGAGTAGTACGCCCAGTTGGTGCCAAACTGGAATTCGAGCGTGAGGCCGGTGGTCACGCCCATCGCGAAGTTGATCAGAAAGAGCTTGCCCCAGAACTGGGTCATGTCCTTGTAGATCGGCTTGCCGGTCATCACGTAGACCGATTCCATGATGACAAGCAGCCACGACAGGCCCAGGGTGAGCGGGACAAACAGGAAGTGATACAACGCCGTTATGGCGAACTGCAGGCGCGAGAGGTCAACGACTTCGCTACTGATCATGGCGGACACCTTGACTTGGGGTGGGGGATGGCGCTTCGACGGCTTGCGGCCCGATCAGGGCGCGCGCCACGACATCCGGCGGCAATTGCATGTGCTTGGCCATCGGAGCGTCGAAGAACGCGTGCTTCAGGATGAAAAGGAGTGCTACCTTGATCGCGAGGACGATCAGGATTTCGAACATGAAGCGGGACGGGCGGTTGCGCCAGCGCTGCATCGCCCAGGCACGCAGGGCGGCGATGGCAGGACGCGACGCCGCGACAGGCGCGGCCGTGGCGGGAGGCTTCAGACTGCTAGGAGAGTGGGTGTCCATCCGTGACGGCTCCTGGCGTCGAAAGTCGTTGTGTCGGAAACCGCGTCGACTTTCGCCGCATTTTGCCTCATCGCTTGAAAATGTCAAACCGCGGCGCGGGGGCGGATGACACGCCGACGACGCCAGTTCGATGCGGATTCGAAACACGGGTCCGGCGCAGCGAACGGCCCCCGGGCCGTCCTTCGCACGTAGCATGGCCACGTACAGACAGATTGATTCTATCGACCGCGCTCGCCGACGACATTGCGATGCATCAAGTTCGACGCAAATGAAGCGCGAACTTTCGAAGTCCAATAAAAAAACCCCGTGGATCTCACGGGGTTTCGGTGCCGGCGATGTCGTGTGGCAACGTGTCGCATTGCCGTCGACAATCCGATCGAGGTGTTACGCCGAGGCTTGCAGCGCGCCCTTCATCTTCTTCATTGCGGCGACTTCGATCTGACGGATGCGCTCGGCAGACACGCCGAATTCGTCTGCCAGCTCGTGCAGCGTGGCGCCGCCGCTGCCGTCGTCGGCCACCGACAGCCAGCGCGCTTCGATGATGCGGCGGCTGCGTGCGTCGAGACGGCCGAGGGCCGTTTGCAGGCCATCGCTTTGCAGACGGTCGCGCTCGCGTGCGGCGATCACGGCGGTCGGCTCCTGGTGCGAGTCGGCCAGATACGCGATGGGGGCGAAGCTTGCGCTGTCGCTGTCGTCGCTATGCCCTTCGAGGGCGATATCGCCGCCCGACATGCGCGTTTCCATCTCGACGACGTCTTCGCGCTTGACGTTCAGATCGCGGGCGACCTGATCGATCTCGTCCGGCGTGAACGCCTGCAGGCCTTGCTTCTGGCTGCGCAGATTGAAGAACAGCTTGCGCTGGGCCTTGGTCGTCGCAACCTTGACCGTGCGCCAATTGCGCAGCACATACTCGTGAATCTCGGCCTTGATCCAATGCATGGCGTACGACACGAGTCGCACCCCCTGGGTCGGATCGAAGCGCTTGACGGCTTTCATCAGGCCGATGTTGCCTTCCTGGATCAGGTCGGCGTGCGGCAGACCGTAGCCGAGGTAGTTACGCGCGATCGACACCACCAGGCGCAGGTGCGAGAGCACGAGCTGACGGGCGGCTTCGAGGTCGTCGTTCTCGCGCAGACGCTTGGCAAGCGACTGCTCTTCCTCGGCGGTAAGCAGCGGAATACGATGGACGGCTTGAATATAGCTTTCGATATTGCCCAGACTGCCCGGCAGCATCAATGCAGACGGGGCAAACGCAAGGGCTCGCGAAGTCGGCGCCGTGCCGGTGGCCGGCGTCGTCGGATGCAAAGTGGCGGCAGTACTCAAGTGGCAGACTCCTGGTTAGCCTCTGGAAAGCATTTTAGCACTCTCTTCGAATGAGTGCTAAAGACGTTAGAACCCTTACCGGGCGGGAAGTTTCCGCAATCTCGGGGTTTTCCAGCACCCCCCATCAAACGGGGAAAGTCACTGGCGCAAACGTCACGCGGATGGTGTAAATTGCAACCCAAGCCGCGCGCGTTTGGGGCGAAGACGACGGGAGGTCGACATGGCGGAGAAGCAAATTGACGCGGTACGCGAACGCGAGTCGGCGCGCTTTGACGCGATGGTCGAAGGGGACGTCGAACAACTCGACGCCCTCTTGGCCGACGGTCTCCACTACGTTCATTCGAATGGCAAACGCGAAAGCAAACGCGAATTTCTCGACGCGCTCACCTCGGGCCGCCGTCGTTACCTCGACATCGATATCCGCGCACAGGAACTGCGCCAGTTCGGCGACACCGTGGTCGTCACGGGCAAGCTGAAGGTCGAACTGGAAACCGCCACCGGCTCGCTCGAGTCGCAAATGGCTTATACGGCGGTGCACGTGCTTGAGGCCAACGAATGGCACCTCATTTCGTGGCAGGCGACTCGCATGGCGTCGACCGACTGAATCGCCAGTATTTCGTCAGGCCGATTAGGCCCCGCGTTCCCCTGGCACTCGCTGGATATGTGCCTCAAAACAGCATATTTGATTAATTTCGGAATGAATTGTTCCGAAAATTATTGATTGTGTTCAGGTGCGGGGCGTCGAAGTCCAGGGGGGGGCCTCGCCGTTGCGCTCGAGCGTCGCTGGAGCGCATGCGACGGCTTTCTATTGGATGCGCCCCAGTGCCTGACGAATCACCTCGACTTGCCGGGCGATCGGCGCGGGCACGGCAACGGTGCCGGCCAGCACCGCTTCAATCCACTGCGCGGTTGCCGGTGCGTCGGCCGCCGGGAGCATCGGCGGCGTGCCCGTCGCGCCGTCTTCCGCTTCCTGCCAAAGTTGGTAAGCCCCATCCGAAAAGCCGTCGATGGCGGCCTGACGGCGCGCATCCGCGACCGGTTCACCTTCCGTGCCCCGCGCGAGCAGCACGCCCGGCGCCGGACTGTTGGCCGCGTCGGCAAACATCTCACTGAGCGTTTCGCGATATTCCGGGTGCGTGTAATTCACGAGCCGCAACGCGGGACCGGCAAACGGCTGCAACAACTTCACCACGGTGTGGCCGGAGTTGCGAACACCCAGCGCCGAACGCATCTCCAGCAGTCGCTCCAGCGCCGGGGAAAGCGCCGCAATCGGCAGATAGGCGACACGACGCGTTCGCAGTGCCGCCTCGGCCTCGGTCGCCGATTGACAGGCGGCATGACCCAGTGCGGTAAAGATCGCCTGGGAGCCCACGCGATTCGCGCCGCTGTGATGCTGACCGTGCACGAGTACCGGAATCCCCTCGCGGGCGAGCAGCAAGGCAAGCAGCGGCGTGAGGTTCGGTTGCTTGCGCGCGCCGTTGTAACTGGGCAGCAGCACCGGTGGCGGGGCGTCGGTGGGGGCGATGAGCGGCGTAAATGTCGCGTGTGCGGCGTCGAGCATCGCGCGCAGTTCGACCGGCGTTTCCCCCTTGATGCGATAGGCGATCAGAACCCCGCCCAGCTCAGCCGGGGCCACGCGGCCGGCGAGGATGGCGTCGAACAGGGTACGCGTCTCGTCGGCGTTGAGTGCCCGTGCGCCTTTCGCCCCGCGAGCGATGATTTTGAGCAGCGGTGCACAGGCGAAAGGAGCGGCAGAGGTCATGGCACGTCGGTGTTGGGGTCGCGGGGGCGGTGCAGGGGACGGGCGAGCCGCTGTGATCCTGCCGCCGGATATCCATCCATCATACGCAATCAAGTGTCATCGCGGCCAGCGCTTGAAGTACCATTTCGTGTTCAGACGCGGCCCCTGAGGCTTGACGCCGGCGCCGCGCCTTCCCCAATCTCGCCTCCGAGGTCAGCCATGTCCACGCTGTATAGCTATTTCCGCAGTTCCGCCGCGTATCGCGTGCGGATCGCCCTGAATTTGAAGGGCCTCGATTACGAGACCGTGCCGGTGCATCTGGTGCGCGAAGGCGGCGAGCAGCGCAAACCGGCGTACCTTGCGCTCAACGTCAACGGATTGGTGCCGACGTTCGTCGACGAGGGTGTGAACCTTCATCAATCGCTGGCCATCATCGAGTATCTCGAAGACGTGCATCCGACGCCTGCGCTGCTGCCGGCCGACCCGGTGGCGCGCGCTCAGGTGCGGGCACTGGCGCTCGACATCGCCGCGGACATCCACCCGATCGACAACCTGCGCGTGCTGCGTTACCTCAAGCACGACCTGGGGGTGACCGACGCGCAGAAGGATGCGTGGTATGTCCACTGGGTCGTGGAGGGTTTCACGGCGCTGGAAGCCCGCCTGGCGGCGCAGTCGCCGCACGGCAGGTTCACCTTTGGCGACACCCCGACGCTCGCGGATTGCTGCCTCGTGCCGCAGGTCTACAACGCGAACCGATTCAAGGTAGACATGACGCGCTTCCCGCGAATTGCCGCCGTCAACGCGCACTGCCTGGCACTTGACGCCTTCCGCCGGGCCACGCCAGAAGCGCAACCCGACGCCGAGTAAGCCGCACGATGGTCGATCCCGCGTTCTGGCGGGGCATGGCGCTGGGCGCCAGCCTCATCATGGCCATTGGCGCGCAGAATGCGTTCGTGCTGCGTCAGGGCATTCTTCGACGCCATGTCGGCGTGGTCGTGGCTGTCTGCGCAATTTGCGACATGGTCTTGATTGCGGCGGGGGTCGCGGGCATGGGCGGTTTGATCGCCGCCTATCCGCGCTTCCTGACGGCCGTGACGTGGGGCGGCGCCGCGTTTCTGTTCTGGTACGGTCTGCGCGCGTGGCGTGCCGCGTTGCGCGGTGCGGGCGCCTTGCAGGCCGACGGCAGCCGCGCGGCTACGCAGGACATGACCTGGCAGCGAGCGTTCGTGCTCGTGTTGATGCTCTCGTTACTCAATCCGCACGTTTATCTCGACACGGTGATTCTGTTGGGCGGCATCGGCGCGCGCGAGGTGCCGCCCGGGAATGCGTGGTTTGCCGTGGGCGCGATGACCGCCTCCGTTTTGTGGTTCACCACGCTCGGCTATGGCGCCCGGTTGCTTGCGCCGCTGTTTGCGCGCGCGCGAGCATGGCAGATCCTCGATGGGATCGTCGGCATGATGATGTGGGGGCTCTGCGCAGGACTCGTCGCGCAGCAGTGGTAATGCGTTGTTATCGGGCGGCGCTGTCTTGCGTCGCCGGAAAAGGCAACGGCCCGCCCCGTGATGCGGGCGGGCCGTTGGCATTGTGGCCGGCGGATGCGCTTGACTGAGTCGGCTGAGTTAGCCGAGCAAGGCGTCGGCGAATTCGCGCGCCGAGAACGGCTGCAGATCCTCGACCTTTTCGCCCACGCCGATGAAGTACACCGGCACCGGACGCTGACGCGCAATGGCGGCGAGAATGCCGCCCTTGGCCGTGCCGTCGAGCTTTGTCACGATGAGGCCGGTGAGTTGCAGCGCGTCGTCGAACGCCTTGACCTGCGTGAGCGCGTTTTGTCCCGTGTTGGCGTCGATCACGAGCAGCACCTCGTGCGGTGCGCCCTCGGCAGCTTTGCCCAACACGCGCCTGATCTTCTTCAACTCTTCCATCAGATGCAATTGTGTGGGCAGTCGGCCAGCGGTGTCGGCCATCACGATGTCGATCTTGCGCGCGCGTGCGGCAGTCACAGCGTCGAACACGACGGCGGCCGGGTCGCCGTTCTCCTGTGAGACGACGGCGACGTTGTTGCGCTCGCCCCAGATCGCCAGTTGTTCTCGTGCCGCCGCGCGGAAGGTGTCGCCGGCGGCGAGCAGCACGGACTGGCCGTAGTGCTGGAAGTGTTTGGCGAGCTTGCCGATGCTTGTCGTCTTGCCTGCGCCGTTCACGCCCGCGATCATCACGACCATCGGCGACTCGCGACCGAGAACCAGGCTCTGTTCCAACGGCTGCAGCAATTCGACCAGCAGATCGTGCAGCGCGCGCTTGACCTGCTCGCCTTCGGTCAGCCGGTCAGTCTTGACCTTCTTGCGCAGGGCGCCGATCAGGAAAGCCGTGGCTTCCACGCCGGCGTCGCTCATCAGCAGCGCGTCTTCCAGTTCCTCGAACAGGTTCTCGTCGACTTTCACGCCGATGAAGATGCCCGTGAGACCGGCGCTCGTCTTCGACAGTCCCGCCTTCAGGCGCGTGAGCCAGGAGCGTTTGGCGGCCGGGGCTTGGGCCGGGGCCGCGACGATCTCGCCGATGGCGTCGCCGTGGGCATCCTTGACAACGACGGCCGGGGGCGGTGCGGCCGGCTCGATCGACGATATCGGCGCAATGGGCTCAATCGGCTCAATCGGCTCAATCGGCTCGACGGGTTCCGCCAGTTCCGCCTGTTCGGGCGCGATTTGCGGCGCAATCGTGGGTGTGGACTGCGCCGGCGTGATGAGCGATGGGACATTCGCCTGCGCCGGCTCGGACGGCACCGCATTTTGGACCGGGGTGACGGGCGGGGGCGCGGCGTCGATGGGTGCGGTGGGTGCCTGCGCGGCTTCGGCCGGCACGCTAGCGGGCACGACGGCCGGTGCGATGTCGGCCTTCGCCGCAGCGTCTTCGACCGGCAAGCTTGGCGAAGCGGGCGTTTCCGGGATTTCCGGCGATGGCGCCAGCGCGTCGGACGCGAGGGATTCGGTCGATGCGGGACTCGTCTCGGCGGCTTTGTTACCGCCCGACTTGAAGCGCTTGAAGAAACTGAACATGGGGTGAAGAACTCGACGTGGGCGCACGCGGTCAGCGTGCGTCTGTGATTTGTCTTGCCATTCGCGTCGCACAAAACGCCCTACAATGGGCGGGTCGTGATTTCCGACGCGGGAAATGCGACGTATTTTATCAGACGCGAATCAACGTCCGTGACGGGCGAAAGGGGATCCATGACGGGAACCATGCGCTGGCGACATACCTTGGCCGGACTCATCCTGGCCAGTGTGGCATGCCTGAGCCAGGCCGCCGACACCGCCGGCAGCAAAACGGCGGATAACACGTCGGAATTCACGTTATCGAACGGGTTGCGGCTGATCGTGCGCGAAGACCACCGGGCACCGACGGTGGCCCATGTGGTTTGGTATCGCGCGGGCTCGCTCGACGAATTCAACGGCACGACAGGTGTGGCCCACGTGCTCGAACACATGATGTTCAAGGGCACCAAGGCTGTCGGGCCGGGCCAGTTTTCGCGTCAGGTGGCGGCGCTGGGTGGCCGCGAAAATGCGTTCACCAGCAAGGACTACACCGGCTACTTCGAGCAGACGGAGAAGTCGCGTCTGCCGGAGATGATGCGTCTCGAGGCCGACCGCATGGCCAACCTCACGCTCTCCGGCGACGAGTTCGCCAAAGAGATTCAGGTGGTCATGGAGGAGCGCCGGCTGCGCACGGACGATCAGCCGCGCGCATTGCTCTACGAGCAACTGATGGCCTCGGCGCTCGTTGCCAATCCCTATCGTCGCCCAATCGTCGGCTGGATGGACGACCTTCAGCACATGACCGTCCAGGACGCACGCGACTGGTATGCGCGCTGGTATGCGCCGAACAATGCGGTGGTGGTCGTGAGCGGCGATGTCGATCCCGCGCAGGTCAAGCAACTCGCCGAGACCTATTACGGCTCGCTCAAGCCGCATGCGTTGCCCGATCGGCGTCCTCAGAACGAGCCGGCACAACTCGGCGTGCGCCGGGTGTTCGTGAAAGCGCCGGCCGAGAATCCACACGTGATGCTCGCGTGGCGTGCGCCCCGTCTGACCGACGTCGAAAAGGACGACGACGTCTATGCGTTGCAGGTGCTCGCCGCCGTGCTCGACGGCTATGGCAATGCGCGTCTGACGAGCCGTCTCGTGCGCGAGCAACGCATCGCGAACGATGTTGGTGCCAACTACGATGGCGTGGGCCGTGGCCCGCAATTCTTCCTTCTCGACGGCACCCCCGCGAAGGACAAGACGCCTGAGCAGCTCGAGAAGGCGCTTCGCGCGCAGGTGGCCGATATTGCGGCGCATGGTGTGACCGCGGCGGAACTTGGGCGGGTGAAGGCGCAGGTCGTTGCCTCGCAAATCTACAAACGCGACTCGGTGTTCGGCCAGGCGATGGAGATCGGTCTGAACGAAATGTCGGGCATCTCGTGGCGGCAGATCGATCGCATGCTCGACAAGGTGAAGGCGGTCACGCCGGCACAGGTGCAGGCGGTGGCCGGCAAGTACTTCGGCGATGCGTCCCTGACTGTGGCGACGCTGGTTCCCCAGCCCATCGACGAAGCGACACGAAAGCGCCGCGCCCAAGGGGCGGAAGACTTGAAGAACATGCGCTGAGAGGGCCACACGATGATGAAAATTTCCGCACTGTTGCGTGCGTTCTCTGTGCCTGCGCGCACGGGCTTTACGGCGAGCGTTGCTGCCGTTGCCGCGGGTGCGATTATTGCCGTCACGCCGCTGAGTGCTCGCGCGGCGCTGCCGATTCAAAGCTGGGTGGCGCCGTCGGGCGCCAAGGTGATGTTCGTCGAGAGTCGTTCGATCCCGATGATCGACCTGAACATCGACTTCGATGCCGGCAGTCGCTACGATCCGCCGGGGAAGTCCGGTCTGGCGATGCTCACGGCGGGCTTGCTCGACGCGGGCGCGTCCGCCGCAGCCGGGCGCCCCGCGCTGACCGAGGCGCAGATTGCCGATCGCTTTGCCGACGTGGGCGCGATGGAAGCGACAAGTGCCGGACGCGATGCCGCGACCGTCACCCTGCGCACGCTGTCGTCAGCGACCGAACGCGATGCGGCGGTCGGCGCGATGGCGCAGTTCCTGCAACATCCTACGTTCCCCGATGCGGTGCTCAAGCGGGAAGCGGCGCGTCTGTCGGCGGCGATTGCGGAATCCGATACGAAGCCCGAGGCGATTGCCGAGAAGGCATTTCGCCGCGCGATCTACGGCAGCCATCCGTATGGTGTCAGCCCGACGGTGGCGAGTGTGAACGCCGTGAAGCGCGACGATCTGGTGCGTTTCTACCGCGACATGTACAGCCCGAAGCGGGCGGTCGTGACGATCGTCGGCGACATCGATCGAGCGCAGGCGGAGGCGCTCGTCGCCACGCTGACCGACGCCATGCCCGTGGGCGTGACGCCGCCGGCGATGCCGTCGGTCGCGTCGTTGAGCAGTGCCGTGCAGATCGATCTGCCGCACCCGGCCGAGCAGGCGCACATTGTGACGGGGCAGGCGTCGGTGGCGCGCAGTGATCCCGACTACTTCCCGTTGCTCGTGGGTAACTATGTCCTGGGCGGCGGGGGCTTCGTGTCGCGCTTGACGACGGAGGTGCGCGAAAAACGCGGTCTGACGTACGGCGTGTCGAGTGGCTTCATGCCGCAGTTGCAGGAGGGGCCGTTCGAGATCAGTTTGCAGACGCGCCGTGAGCAGGCACCGGAGGCGCTCAAGGTCGTGCGTGAAACGCTCGCCAAGTTCGTCCAGGACGGGCCGACCGACGCGGAGATGCAGGCCGCCAGGGACAACCTGACCAACGGCTTTCCGCTGCGACTCGACAGTAATCGAAAGCTGCTGGCGAACGTGGCCGCTATCGGCTTCTATCACCTGCCGCTGGACTACCTCGATACGTGGACCCGCAACGTTGAGGCCGTGACCGCTGCGCAGGTAAAGAGCGCCTTCGCGCGTCACGTGGCGCCGGACCGGCTCGTCACGGTCGTCGTGGGGCCGAGTGACGTCTTCGGCGGCGCAAGCGCAGGCGCGGCGGCGCCCAGCGGAAAATCTTCGGTACGCACGCAAACGAAATAATCATCGCATCGTCGTGGGATTGACGCGACGTATTGACATACGACATACGACATACGACAGACGGCACCGACAGCTTTCGGTGCCGTTTTTCGTTGGCTTGCGTGAGCGGGCCGAAAGGTACGACGCGGCGTTACCGAAGAATGCGCCTGCGCAGCAGTACGAGTGCCGCGGCGAACCCGACGACCGCATAGATGGCGAGCGCGCTTGCATGCAGCCATGGCAGGTCGATGGGGCGTCCGAGCATGGCGGGGCGGATCAGCGCTACCGCGTGGGCCAGGGGCAGCCATTCAGTGACGTGACGGGCTGCCGCCGGCAGTTGCGCCAAGGGGAAGAACACCCCCGAGAGCAGCAGCGTCGGTGTCATGACCAGCGTCTGGTAAAACATGAAGAAGTCATAGCTCGGCGCGAGCGCCGTCATCACCATCGCCAGACTGGCGAACGCGAGCCCCGCCAGCAGGATCGCCGGCAGTACGACAGGCATGCTGTCGATGCGCGCGTAGCCGAGCGCGCTGGCCACCAGCAGGATTGCGACACCTGAGAGTACGGCCTTGCTCGCCGCCCACACGACTTCGCCGAGCACTACGTCGCCCAGCGTGAGCGGCGTGTGCATGAGCGCTTCCCACGTGCGCTGCACATGCATGCGCGAGAAGCCCGAGTACATCGATTCGAAGCTGGCGGAGAACATCACGCTTGAGCCAACGGTCCCGGCGGCGAGAAACGCAATGTATGAGGTGCCGTCGACCTCGCCGACCATCATGCCGAGGCCGAACCCCAGCCCGAAGAGGTAGATCATCGGGTCAGCCAGATTGCCGAACAGCGACGCGATGGCGAGCTTGCGCCAGACAAGGAAGTTGCGCCGCCAGACGCCCATCCACGGCGAGATGCCGGGCAGGTAGCGAGGCGACTCCGGGGTGCGTTCGTGGGGTGGGCCCGCGCGATGCGCGCCCGCCGTCGAGACTGCCGCGCTGTCGCCGGTATCACCGGTATCGCCGGTGTCGCATGTTTCGGGTGCGTCGGGCATGGGATGGTCACGCTTAGTCATCGCGCATCTCCCGGCCGGTGAGTTTGAGAAAGACGTCTTCCAGATTGGCTCGCCGATGCAGATATCGAACGCCGGGCTGTTCTTGCAGCGCTGCAACGACCGGCACCGCGTCGCGCACATAGCAGAAGTGGGTCTCGCCACTCGTCTCGATGCGGTCGGCCAGTGGCGTCAGGCGCGCGAGCAGGGCTTGCGGCACGTCGCCGAACACCTCCACGACATCGCAGCCGATTTCCCGCGCAACAAGTTCGGGCGGCGTGCCCTCGGCGATCTTGCGGCCGGCATCGATCACGCACAGACGATGGCACAGGCGCTCGGCTTCTTCCATGAAGTGCGTCGTGAGCAGAATCGTCTTGCCCTCGTTCATCAGCGACTTGAGCCGTTCCCAGATCAGGTGGCGAGCTTGCGGATCGAGGCCCGTCGTGGGCTCGTCGAGTACAAGCACATCGGGATTGTTGATGAGCGCCCGGGCGAGTGTGAGACGTCGTTTCATGCCGCCTGAGAGTTGGCTGACGCGGGCATCTGCCTTCGACTCGAGTCGCGCGAACGCGAGCAGGGCGGGCACGCGTTCCCGAAGCTCGGCAGAGGAGAGTCCGAAATAGCGTCCGAAGACCGCGAGGTTCTCGCGCACGGTGAAGTCGGGATCGAGGTTGTCGAATTGCGGCACGACACCGACGCGGCGTCGCGCCTGTGGCGCCTGTCGCGGCACGGACAGGCCACCGAGACGGATTTCACCGCTGTCGGGCGTGACCAGGCCCAGCAGCATGCGCAACGTGGTGGTCTTGCCGGCCCCGTTGGGCCCGAGCAAGCCGAAACACTCGCCCGGCGCGACGCGCAGCGAAAGATGGTCGACCACGGGACGGCCGTCATAGGCCTTGCATAGCTCAATTACCTCGATGGCGGCGTCGGTCATGGCGAATCGGGCGGTTTCCTGTGATGTCCTGCCGGGCGCGTCGTCGTTGTGCCACTGGCGTCGAGGCAGACGCTCGCCGCTCGGGATCGACGCATCGTCTGCCATCGTATGCCTTGATGGGGCAGGTCTTGCGGGCGATGTGGTATGTTTCGCCTCAACAATGTAGCGTGAATTGTCATGATTTTGGATTCCTGGCGTGCGCAGCCGCGCGCGCGAACTCATTTTTGCACGGGTGACGGTGTCTCCGGCAAGGCTGTCCTGCGGGGAACACGATGAAGTCCGGTTCGGGAAACGTGGCACGCGGCGCGCCGCAGCAGGTGCGCATCATTGGCGGCCAGTGGAAGCGCACGCCGCTGCCGGTGCCGTCGGGCGAAGGCCTGCGGCCCACGCCTGACCGTGTGCGGGAAACCCTGTTCAATTGGCTGGGTCAGGATCTGGGCGGCATGCGGTGCCTCGACGCGTTCGCGGGCAGCGGCGCGCTGGGATTCGAGGCCGCCTCGCGGGGTGCCGCCCGCGTGCTGATGGTTGAGCACGCCGCGCGGGCCGTTCGGCAACTGCGTGCCAATCAGGACAAACTCGGGGCCGATCAGATCGAGATCGTGCAGGCCGATGCCCGTCGCCTGATAACCACACTCCCGCCCGGGGCTTTTGACGTGGTGTTTCTCGATCCGCCGTTTGCGAGCGGCTGGATGAACGACCTGCTGGCGCCTGCGGCCCGTCTGCTCGCCCCTGGCGGGGTGATCTACGCCGAATCGGACATCGCGCTGGAGGACGACGCACTGGCGGTGCTCGACCTCGCATGCCTGCGACGGGCGAAAGCCGGGGCCGTGCATTATCATTTGCTTGAATCGATACCGAAAACCTAGAGACCACAATGAACAAGTACGCAGCACAGGTCCCCAGCCGCGAGGAGACGTTGGCATGGTAGTGGCGATTTATCCGGGGACGTTCGACCCGTTGACCCGAGGACATGAAGATCTGGTCCGCCGTGCGGCAGGGATTTTCGACAAGCTCGTCGTTGGCGTGGCGGATAGCCGAAACAAGAAGCCGTTCTTCTCGCTGGAAGAGCGCATCGACATCGCGCGCGAAGTGCTGGGTCACTATCCGAACGTCAGCGTGGAAGGGTTTTCCGGGCTGCTCAAGGACTTCGTGCGCAAGCACCAGGCCCGTGTGATCGTGCGCGGCCTGCGCGCCGTGTCCGACTTCGAGTACGAGTTCCAGATGGCCGGGATGAACCGCTATCTGTTGCCCGATGTGGAAACGATGTTCATGACGCCGTCTGACCAGTACCAGTTCATCTCGGGCACGATCGTGCGCGAGATCGCGCAACTGGGTGGCGACGTCAGCAAGTTCGTGTTTCCTTCCGTCGAAAAATGGCTGATGACGAAAGTCGGCAGCCTGCCGACGAACGGATGAGTATCGCGTACGCCGGCCCGGCCCTTGCGGCTGACCGGCGTTGCGATACGGCTGGAGGTGCCGTATGGCCTTGATGATTACCGATGAATGCATCAATTGCGACGTGTGCGAGCCGGAGTGCCCGAACGACGCGATTTCGATGGGGGTCGAGATTTACGAGATCGATCCGAACAAGTGCACCGAATGTGTGGGGCACTTCGATGAACCGCAGTGCGTGCAGGTGTGTCCGGTGGAGTGCATTCCCATCAACCCCGAACACGTCGAGACGCCCGAGCAACTGCTCGAGAAGTACACCCATCTGCAAGCGGCCAAGACGGCCTGAGCGGCGTGCCGGCCAAGCCAGCCGCGCACTGTGCGCGGCAGCGCCGCTTATTTCCCCGGTGCGGCGTGCAGGCGCATCATTGCCTTTTCCATCTCGCCTTTGACGACCTGATCGACGATGTCGAGCGAGCGCGACATCGCGTCGTCGATCTGCGCCTGCTCTTCCTTGCGCGGCGGCTTGAGCACGAAGTCCACGACCTGCTGTTGGCTGCCCGTCGGCTGAAGCGTGCGCGGATGGCCGATGCCCAGACGCAGACGCCAAAACTCGGGCGTCGTCAGATGCGCGGCGATGTCCTTCAGTCCGTTGTGACCACCGCTGCCCCCACCACGCTTGAGTTTCACCGTGCCGGGCAGCAGATCGAGTTCGTCGTGCACGACGAGGATTTCATCCGGCAGGATCTTGTAGAAGCGTGCGAGCGCCACAACCGACTGCCCCGAGCGGTTCATGAAGGTCTGCGGCTCGAGCAACCAGACTTCCTGGCCGGCAATGCGTGTGCGCGCTGCATAGCCGTGGAAGTTCTTCTGGTTCGTGAGCGACGCACCGCATTGCTGCGCCAACGCGTCGACGAACCAGAAACCGGCGTTGTGACGCGTTGCTGTGTATTCGGCGCCCGGATTGCCGAGCCCTACGATCAGCTTGATCATTTCGGTATCACGATCTTGGCGCGCGCCGAATCGGCATGCGCGCCGCCATAAAAAAACCCGCCGGACATGACGTCGCGGCGGGTCTTGCGTCCAGCGTCGCCGCTGAAGGCTAACGCGCGGGCCTTAGGCGGCCGGCGCTGCACCTTCGGCAGCCGGAGCAGCCGCTTCGTCAGCAGCCGCACCTGCCGGTTGGACGGCTTGCGCGACCACCGGGTTTTCTTGCTCGACGTGCAGCGTGAGCGTCACGCCGGCGGGCAGCTTGACGTCCTTGGCGTGCACCGTCTTGCCCGCTTCCAGGGTCGACAGGTCGACTTCCAGGAATTCCGGCAGCTTGCCCGGCAGGCAGTTCACGTCGAGTTCGTTCACGGTGTGGCTGATCACGTTCGACGCCAGCTTCACCGCCGGGGCGTTCTCAGCACCCAGGAAGTGCAGGGGCACCTTCACGTGAATCGACTTGTTCGGATCGACACGTTGGAAATCCACGTGCAGAACCAATTGCTTGAACGGGTGGTACTGCACATCGCGCAACAGCACTTGTTCGGTCTGGCCGGCAACTTCCAGCTCGAGAATCGACGAGTGGAACGCTTCCTTGCGCAGGGCATGCCACAGCGCATTGTGATCGAGTTCGATCATCTTCGGATCAACGTTTCCACCGTACACGATGCCCGTGGTCTTACCGGCATTGCGCAGGCGGCGGCTCGCACCCGTACCTTGCAGATTACGCTCAAAAGCGACGACTTTCATAACAACTCCTTGGACTGCCCGCGACCAGGCAGCGATAGCTTCCCAAATGCCGTGCAAAAAACATCGGCTTCAGGAATGACAAAGGCGGGGAGACGCTCCCCGCCGACACAACAACGGCGCCACACAGGCGCCGTCGCAAAAATTTACCGAACGCTTATTCCGCGAACAGCGACATTACCGAGTCGCCACGACGGATACGCGAGAACGTCTCGGCGAGCAAATTGGCGCAGCTCAACTGGCGGATCTTGCCACCCTTCGAGTCGTCGCGCAGCGCGATCGTGTCCGTCACGACCACTTCGTCGAGTTCCGACGCGTTGATGCGCGCCGCCGCACCGCCGGAAAGCACCGGGTGCGTGCAGTACGCATAGACCTTCTGTGCGCCACGCTCCTTCAGCACCTGCGCGGCTTTGCACAGCGTACCGGCCGTGTCGACCATATCGTCCATGATGACGCAGGTGCGGCCTTCGACTTCACCGATGATGTTCATCACTTCGGCGACGTTGGCCTTCGGACGACGCTTGTCGATGATCGCCAGATCACAATGCAGTTGCTTGGCGAGCGCACGCGCACGCACCACACCGCCAACGTCCGGCGAGACCACCAACAGGTTTTCGTGGTTCTGCGCGCGCACATCGGCCAGCAGCAGCGGCGAGGCGTAGATGTTGTCGACAGGGATATCGAAGAAACCCTGAATCTGGTCCGCGTGCAGGTCCATCGTGATGATGCGCTCGACGCCCGCGATTTGCAGCATGTTGGCGACGACCTTCGCCGAGATCGCGACACGCGCCGAACGGGGGCGGCGATCTTGACGGGCATAGCCGAAATACGGGATGGCAGCGGTGATCCGGCCGGCAGACGCGCGCTTGAGCGCATCGACCATGATCATCAGTTCCATCAGGTTGTCGTTGGTCGGCGCGCACGTCGACTGGAGGACGAAGACGTCCTTGCCGCGCACGTTTTCCTGGATTTCGACCTGGATCTCACCGTCCGAGAACCGGCTCGCCATGGCCTTGCCGAGGGGAATGCCGAGAGTGTCGACGACCGCTTGGGCCAGGGCGGGATTGGCGTTCCCGGTGAATACCATTAGGTTATCACTACTCATCTGGCTACCTGCGGAACGTTGGGATGCTGAGACTGCACGACAGAGAAATTGGCAGGGGAGGAAGGACTCGAACCCTCGTATGCCGGAATCAAAATCCGGTGCCTTAACCAACTTGGCGACTCCCCTACACTAACCGTTGCCCTTGCCGCGTCGTAGGAAACGCAACAAAGTAAAACCCTTCACGCGAAGGCGAACAGCGGGTGTTCGGCCAGACTGGCGGTCACTTGACCCAGCCAGCGCTCTGGCAATCGCTGGTATGCCGCTTCCGCCTCTGCCTTCGTGTCGAATGCTGCAAACACACTGGCGCCGGAGCCCGTCATACGTGCGGTGGTGAAGGTGCTGAACCAGTCAATCACCGCAGCGACTTCCGCGTATTCTCGAATCACTGCCGCTTGCATGTCGTTACGGAAAATTTCATCCGTTCCTAACACGTTTTTGCTGGTGTGTTCGAGAAAGAACGCCATTGTGACGATCTTCGAATCCCTTGTCAACAGTGGATCGCGAAATATTTTGTCGGTCGCGACGTGGACGCGCGGGTTGACCACGAGGAAGTACCGAAGCGGCAAATCCACGGCGTGCAATTCCTCGCCCAGCCCTTCGGCGAACGCATTGCGGCCGAAGACGAAAAACGGCACGTCGGCCCCGAGTTGCAGGGCGAGCGCCTGAAGTTCCGCGCGCGGCAGATCGAGTTGCCACATGCGATTGAGTGCGAGCAGCGTCGTCGCGGCGTCGGAGCTGCCGCCGCCGATGCCGCCACCGGCCGGCAGCCGCTTCTCGATGGCAATCTCCACCCCGAAGCGCACGCCGCAACGGTGCTGCAGAAGGCGGGCGGCGCGCACCGTCAGATCCGTCTCAGGGGGCACCCCCGGCAGCGGGTTCGTGTGAACGATCCGTCCATCGTCGCGACGCGCGAAATGCAGCGTATCGGCCCAGTCGATCAGCTGGAAGACAGTCTGCAGCTCGTGATAGCCGTTCGGCCGGCGTCCCACGATGTGCAGGAACAGGTTCAGCTTGGCCGGAGCCGGGCAGTCACGCAGGATTTCGTACATGGCGATGCAAAACGATGGATAACGAGCGTCGACGCGGCACTGTCGCAACGTCGGTGTCTGGAGACGGGACTTCCCCGCGCAATTCGATCCCTTTGCGCAAGGCGCGCGTGGCACTCGACGTGCGCTGGAGCGGGCGGCGCCAAGCATAGCACCGTCGCAACAAGCGCGCCCAAGTGGCCGTCGATACCGCCGATGTCGCCAAAGCGATGGCGGTGCCCGGCCCAATCGGCGTCGCTCGACCTTACTCGTCGATCACGAGCCGCACAGCGAGCGGCGACCCGTCGAGATCGCGAGACAGGTCGATGCGCTTGACGCGTAGTGGCGCGCCGTCGAAAAAGGCCTGATAGTCGATCGTCCACCCGTCCTGCTTCAGATGCGTCGGCCGTTGTGTCTGGGGATCGCGCTCGATGCTCGCCTGCGATCCCGGAGCGCCCTGCATTTGCAGCCAGTAGCGCAGGCCGCCCACCGGCAGCGCGAAGCCCAGGGCGTCGTGCATGACATCTTCGAGGCGCGGGCCACTCAACGGTGCCTTGCCGGGTAATTCGAGCGACGCACGACGCGGATTCTCGCGCACGATCGCCTGGGTTTGTCCGAGCGGGTCGAGCAACTGGACGATCGCGTTGTCGCCATTCTGCTGCCAGTCGAAATTGCCGTAGGTATTGCGCGTCTCGCCATTCTGCTCGTAACGCACGGAGAAGCGGCCACGGTAGTGTTCGACGCTGGCGCCCGCCGCCGACGTCACCGCGGTGGGCGGCGCGAGGCTCGCACAGCCGGCGACGAGCCCGGCGAGCGCACAGGCCAGCACCAGGGTCGTGGCGCGAGCCGAACGCGACGCCACGAGCGAAAACGGCGACCTCATATGCATTACGGCGTCACGTTGTAGCGTTTCATCGTCGCGCGCAGCGTGTCGTCGTCGCCGTCGAGCTTGAGGGCTTCACGCCAGGTCTTGCGTGCCTCGTCCTGCTGGCCCGATTCCCACAGCACCTCGCCCAAGTGAGCGCCGATCTCGGCCTGCGCCTGAATGCCATACGCGCGGCGCAGCAGTTCGAGCGCCTGCGGTTTGTCGCCGAGGCGATACTTCACCCAGCCCAGGCTGTCCAGAATGTACGGATCGTCCGGCGCGAGCGCCGACGCCTTTTGCAGTAGTTTGAGCGCTTCCGGCAGACGGGTATTTCGCACGGTCAGCGAGTAGCCGAGCGCGTTGTAGGCCTGTGCGTTTTCCGGCTGTGACGCCATCACACGACGCATCGTCTTTTCCATGACGTCGTAGTGTTTGTTCAACTCGGCCACCATGCCGTACTGATACAGCAAGTCCGGATCGTCGGGATGGTTCTTTACCTCGACCGCGAGCAGCTTTTCCGCCTCGTCGTAGCGTTTTGCCTTGACGAGCAGATCCGACTCGGCGCGCTTGAGCGCGAGTTGCTCACGCGGATCGCTCGTCTTGATGCTGATGCTGTGCAGCAGCGCACGGCCTTCGTCGACCTTGCCCTGATCGGCGAGCAGCTGCGCGCGCCCGATCTGCGCGGGCAGATACGCGTTGCTGTCTTCGCGAATCTTCGAAAGCCACTTGTCGGCGGCCGGGTAATCCTTGCGGTCCTGGGCGATCTGCGCGAGATAGACATAGGCTTGCGCGCCGTCGGTGTTCTGCTGTTCGGCTTCCGACGCGTACTTCTGCAGATATTGTTCGGCCTGCTCCGGATGTTTGGCGTGCAGGTTGAGCAGCGCAAGCGCCATGAGCGTCGAGAGTTCGTGCGGGTAACGCTTTTCCAGCGTTTCGAACTGCTTCTGTGCCGCGTCGAGCTGGTTGTCGGCCAGCAGGAGCTTGGCGTAGGCGAAGCGCGCTTCCTTGGCGTTCGGATTGCGATCGAGGAACGTCTTCAATCCGGCAATGGCGCTGCTGCGCTCTTCCGGCCCCATCTGACCGTAAAGCAGTGCGGCGGCCTCGTAATCGGGCTTGAGACTGAGGGCCTTTTCCAGCGACGCGCGTGCGCCGGCGGTGTCGCCGGCATCGAGTTGCGAGCGGGCGATGGCCAGTTGCGCCTCGGGGCGTTGCATGTCGTTCGCCAGCATCCGCTTGAGCGACGCGATCCCCGTGGCGCGCTCCGGACTGCGCGCAATCATCTGCTGCAGTTCGAGAATGGCCTGGCCGCGGCGTGCTTCCGGCACCTTGTTCAGTTCGTCGACGAGCAGCGGTTCGGCGTCGGACAGATGGCCGGTGCCGACCTCGAGGCTCGCGAGCAACTGCGATGCAGGACGCCAGGTCGGATCGAGTTCGTGCCAGAGTCGGGCGGCAATGAGCGCGTCTCCGAGCTGGCGGGCGCCGAGCGCGATCTCGACCGCGCGGCGGGCCATGCGCGGGTCCTTCGTGCGATTGGCCAGTGCGACATAGGTGTTGAAGGCGGGCGCCAGGCTGCCTTGTTGCAGGCTCAACTCGGCGGCCATCACCTCGAAGACGATCTCGCTGGAGAGCGCGACGTTCGGAAGCTTTTCGCGCGGGACGCTCGCATCTGACGCCGCGGACGCCCCGGCTTCGCTGCCGACGTCTGCGCTGGCGTCGCTCGCGCCTGCCGGCGCGCTCGCTGGCGCGGCTTGCGCCGTCGGCCGGGACTGTGCAAACGCGTTCGACGAAGGCAGGAATGCCGTGATGGCGCTGGCGCAGGTTACGCCAAGCGCCGTTGCGCCGGCCCACGCCCCGCGTGCCAGGGCGCCGCGCAGGCGCAAAACCACGGGTGCCACGGTGAGCGCCGTGCTGGTCGCGGCGGGGATGGACTGGAATCGGGTGTTCGGCATAGGGATCCACGACAGGTTTCGAGCGATTGTAGCGCGCCCGATACAATAGAGTCTAAATCCTCAGCAAACGTTCGCAGGCATGCCTGAACTCCCAGAAGTCGAAGTCACCCGTCGCGGGATTGCGCCGCACGTGGCGGGCACACGCGTTGCCCGCATCGACGTGCGCAACGCCTCATTGCGCTGGCCGGTGCCCGACGGACTCGACACGCTCCTGCGCGGCGAAACGCTCGTCGGCGTGACCCGTCGCGGCAAGTACCTGTTGCTGGAATACGCGCCCGGCTGGCTGTTGGTGCATCTGGGCATGACCGGCACGTTGCGTGTCCTGCCCGAGCCGCAGGCGCTGCCGGCGGCCGGGGTGCACGACCATATCGATCTCGTTTTCGAGCGATGCGCGCTGCGCTATCGCGATCCGCGTCGTTTCGGCGCGGTGTTGTTCCATCCGCGCTCGGCGGGCGACGTGCTGGCACATCCCCTGCTGGCCGGTCTCGGTGTCGAGCCGCTGACGGACGCTTTCGACGGCCGATGGCTTTACGCAGGTACGCGCGGCAGGACCGTCGCCATCAAGCAGGCATTGCTCGCGGGCAGCATCGTTGTCGGTGTGGGCAACATCTATGCGTCGGAGAGCCTCTTCCGCGCGGGCATCGCGCCGCGCATGGCGGCGGGCAAACTCTCGCGGCCCCGGGCCGAGAAGCTCGCCCAAGCCATCAAGGACGTGCTTGCCGCGGCGATCGAGAAGGGCGGCAGCACGTTGCGCGACTTCGTCGGCAGCGACGGCAATCGCGGCTATTTCCAGCAGGAATATTTCGTCTACGATCGTGCCGGGCAACCCTGTCGCGTGTGTGGCACCCCGATCCGGCAGATCGTGCAAGGGCAGCGCTCCACGTTCTTCTGCCCGCATTGTCAAAAATAACGCAAGCGGCAATCGCAGATCGCGCAGCGGGTCGGCGGTTTGGCCGCGACGGCTGCCGTACACGACGCCCCCCAAAAATGATATGACCGACTCCCTCAACGACTCCACCGCCGGCCCGCCGGCGAGCCATTTCGCCGAGCGTCTGATTGCCTGGCAGGCCGAGCACGGCCGTCACGACCTGCCATGGCAGAACACGCGCGACGCCTATCGCATCTGGCTCTCCGAGATCATGTTGCAGCAGACCCAGGTCGCGACGGTGATCCCCTACTACACGCGTTTTCTCGAGCGCTTCCCCGACGTCGCGGCATTGGCGAGCGCCGCGCAGGACGACGTGATGGCGCTCTGGAGCGGCCTGGGCTACTACTCGCGGGCGCGTAATCTGCACCGTTGCGCGCAGGTCGTGGTGGCCGAGCACGGCGGTCGTTTCCCGTCCGACCCCGAGATGCTCGCCTCGCTGCCGGGCATCGGCCGTTCGACGGCCGCGGCGATTGCCGCGTTTGCCTACGATGCGCACGCCGCGATTCTCGACGGCAACGTCAAACGAGTCCTCGCGCGGGTGTTCGGCATCGAGGGATTTCCGGGCACGCCGAAGATCGAGCGGGCGATGTGGACGCTGGCTGAGTCCCTGCTGCCGCAACGCGACTTGCCCGCCTATACGCAGGGGATGATGGATCTCGGGGCGACGCTGTGCGCTCGCGGCAAGCCGCGTTGCGGCGAGTGCCCGTTCGACGGCGATTGCGTCGCGCATGCGACCGGACGCGAGCGCACGTTACCCACATCCAAGCCCAAAAAGGCGCAGCCGGAGCGTTATGTCGATGTGCTGGTGATTTGCGCGGGCGAGCGCGTGTTGTTCGAGCGACGGCCGGACAGCGGTATCTGGGGCGGCTTATGGAGCCTGCCGGAACTGACCCCGCCGACCGACGCGCGCGACGCCGACGATGCGTTGCTGCGCGAGCGTCTGAGCGCGCATGCCGCCGCGCTCGGTGCGGGTGACGGGAGGGTGCAGTCGCTCGAACCGCTGCACGGTCTCACGCACGTTTTCACACATTTTCGGCTGCACTTGCGGCCGTGGCGGGTGACGCTGGGCGCGAGCGCCGCGGTGCCGCCAAACGGCTCGCGCCACGCGTGGCTGGACGCCGCCGGCGTTGCCGCCGCCGGCCTACCCTCGCCGATCCGCAAGATTGCCGATGCCTTGTCGATCGGTTCGCCGAGCGACGGCCAACTGTCGTTGCCGACCTGAGCGGGCTGTTCCGCTTCAGGTCGTCGACTCGAGCGGGGCGAGTTCGCGATGGCGTACCAGCACGCTGGCTTCGGAGCGAAAGCGCTTGCCCAGCGTTTCGGCGATGAACACGGAGCGGTGTTGACCGCCCGTGCAGCCGATCGCCACCGTCAGGTAACTGCGGTTGTCGCGCATATAGCTCGGCAGCCATTTCTGCAGATAGGCGCCGATATCGTTGGTCATCTCGTCGACTTCGGGGATGGCCGACAGGAAGTCGATCACCGGTTGATCGCGACCGGTCAGCGGACGCAGCTGCGTGTCGTAATACGGATTGGGCAGCGAGCGCACGTCGAAGACGAGATCGGCGTCGAGCGGCACGCCATGCTTGAATCCGAAGGACTCGAACATCAGTGTGAGTCCGGTGTGATCGTGCTGGACGAACTCGCGGATCCAACGGCGCAACGCGCTCGCGCGCAAATTGCTGGTGTCGATCTGGTGACCGAGTTCGGCCACGCTGTTGAGCATTTCGCGCTCGGTCTCGATCGCTTCGACCAGCGAACCATTGGCCGAGACGGTATCGTCGCTCGTCACGGAGAGCGGGTGACGGCGGCGTGTCTCCGAGAAGCGCTGAACCAGCGTTTGCGTGGTGGCGTTGAGGAACAGGGCTCGCACGTCGTGACCGAAGCGGCGCAGGCCGCCAATGATCGGCGGCAGATCGGCAAGCGAGCCGCCGCTGCGCGCGTCGATGGCAACGGCGAGACGTGTGTAGTTCTGCGTTTCGAGATACTCGGCGAGTTCAGGGAGAAAGCGCGACGGTAGATTGTCGACGCAGTAGTAACCCGCATCTTCGAGGACGTTCAGGGCGAGCGATTTGCCGGAACCCGAAACGCCGGTAATCAGTACGATCTTCATGAGATTCCCCGGATACAGCGATCATGGTAAGCGATTGTGTCGTATGGGTGTCGAGCGGCCAAAAAGAAGAACGTTCCATGCGTTTTTGCTCCATTCGCGAGAATGACGCGCGAGAAACGACAACGGCGCCCGCGAGGGGCGCCGTTGTGTCAGCCTGTGGGCAGGCTCGCCGCTTATCCGTCCATCCGTCGATTCGTCAGAAGGTCGGTGCGGGAAAGCCCCCGGTGCGCTTACTTGTTCGACAGGCACGACTTCATGAACGCCTTGCGATCGTCGCCCTTCTTGTCGCCAGCCTGGGCATTGCAGGTCTTCATCTTTTCCTGCTGGGTCGGCTTGGCGGCGGGCTTGTTCGACAGGCATTCCTTCATGAACGCCTTGCGATCGTCGCCTTTCTTGCTGCCAGCTTGCGCATTGCAGACGCCCATCTTGCTTTGTTGGGTATTGGCAGCCTTGGGCGCAGGTGCGGGGGCGGCCGTCTGGGCAAACACGGGCGATGCGAGCAGCGGGGATACCAGAAGCAATGCAGCGAATGCTTTTTTCATGATCGTCTCTCCATAAGGTCGACACGCACGGGATTGGACCGCGTGGCGATTACAACATGAAAGAAAACGCGCCGCAATCGCGCGGCGTTGACAGAAAGACGCAGAAATTGCGGTAAACCCGGGGCATTCGTCCGGCAGGAGATCGCTCAGAGCAGCCGATTCTGCATGCCGTCCGGATCTTGCATGGCTTGACGCTGGCGCTCCATGAAATCCTTGAGGGTGTCGATGCCACGCAGTTGCAGGATCGTGTTGCGCACGGCGGCTTCGACCAGCACGGCGAGGTTTCGCCCGGCCGCCACTTGCAGAATCACCTTGTTGATGGGCAGGCCCAGCACATCCACGGTTTGCGCTTCGAGCGGCAGCCGCTGGAATTCGCCATCGGGGCGGCGCACCAACTGAACGATCAACTTGAGCTTCATTTTCCGGCGCACGGCCGTCTCACCGAAGATCGTCTTGATGTCGAGCAAACCCAGGCCGCGCACTTCCAGCAGGTTTTGCAGCAGCGGCGGGCAACGGCCTTCGACGAAATCCGGCCCGAGGCGCACGAAATCGACCGCATCGTCTGCTACCAGTCCGTGACCGCGGCTGATCAGTTCCAGGCCGAGCTCGCTCTTGCCGAGGCCGGAATCGCCGGTGAGCAGCACCCCCATGCCCAGAATGTCGAGAAATACGCCGTGCATCGTGCATCGCGGGGCGAACACACGCGAAATGTACATGCGCAGACTGTCGATGACCGCCGCCGTCGACATCGGCGTGGTGAACAGTGGCGTGGAGGAGCGGGTACAGCGCAGTACGAGATCGGGCGGGGCTTCGAGGCCGTCGGCCACCACGAGGAACGGCGGCTCGAGCGCGATGACTTCGCCCATGTGGCGCTTGCGGTTTTCGTCCGTGAGGCGCTGGTAGTAGCGCAGCTCGGCCTCGCCAAGCACCTGAATCCGGTTCGGGTGAATGAGGTTCAGGTGACCCACGAGGTCGGCGCTGGAGGTGGCCGTCGACACGCTCTCGGGCGTGAAGCCACGTTCCCACCCCTCGTGCCCGGTCAGCCACGACAAACGCAGCGTGGCGGCGTTGTCGTCGAAAATGCTTTGCGCGTTGATGCCGGTCAGTTCCACCGCGTCGCCTCGTTCGGTTGGGGTTGGGTGCTACGGAGTTCGTCCTGCGTCGCGGCGCGATACCCCGGAACACCGGGATAGCCGCACCCGCGCCGGCTCAGGGTTGCCAGTTCGCGAGCGCGGTATGGATATCGTCGGCACTCGGCGCGGAGGTCAAGGTCTCGCGCATCGTGCGATCCGAGAGCAACTGCGCAATTTCGGACAATATCTCGAGATGCTGCTGCGTTGCCTGCTCCGGTACCAACAGGAAGAACAGCAGGGACACGGGTTGCGCGTCGGGGGCCTCGAAGGGAATCGGATCGTCCAGGCGCACGAAGGCTGCCATCGGATGCTTGAGGCCCTTGATGCGCCCGTGCGGAATGGCCACACCTTCTCCCAGTCCGGTCGAGCCGAGACGCTCGCGGGCGAACAGATTGTCGGTGACAAGCGCGCGCGACAGGCCGGCATTGTTCTCGAAGAGAAGCCCGGCTTGCTCGAAGACGCGCTTCTTGCTGGTGACAGACAGTCCAAGCAGTATGTTGGACGCAGGTAAGAGTTTGACTAAACGGTTCATCTTGTAATGCGGGCGAACGCATGGTCGCCCTCCAGCCCCCCGGTTGACCTCGCATTATAGACCACCCGTCGACGCGCTCCCGGCGATGCGAGGGAGCATGCAAAAGGGGCCGTTCAACGGCCCCGCGGTGGGTGATGCCAGAGACTTACGACAGACGTCGATGTGCGCGTGGGCTTCCTCGCGAATCGCCGTCAGTGTCGGTCAATGCGGCTACCTTGCCCGGACAGACTCATTGCAGCGGTTCCGCCTCGGGAGGTTCCTGGTGCTTGAGGGCCTCGCGGCCATGATCCTGAACCTTGTCCTTGTATTGCATAACCTTGCGGTCGAGCATGTCGATCAGCTTGTCGATGGCGGCGTACATATTCTCGTCACACTTCTCGACGAAAATCTCCTTGCCCTTGAGATACACGGTGACGCTAGCGATCTGGCGTCCGGTCTTCTCCTTGGTCTTGTCGACAGATAGGATCACCTCGGCACCGATGAGCTGGTCGAAATGGCGCAACACGCGTTCAAGCTTGTTGACCACGAATTCGCGCAGCGACGGCGTGAGTTCGAGATGATGTCCACTGATCTTCAGATTCATAGCTGCTCTCCTTGCTGAAATGCCGAAGTGCAGGCCGCGTCACAAGCAACGCTGGCTAGCGGGAGTGCGAGCCATTGGCGTGACGCAATGTCGCACTACGGCGTGATGCCCCAGCGAGCCAAGATGGCACACCAGGACCGTCCTACAAAGATTTGCGCAAGTTCACTGCGGGAATGCGCATGGCTTCGCGGTATTTCGCGACGGTGCGTCGCGCTACCACGAACCCTTGCTCTGCCAGCAGCTCCGCGATACGGCTGTCGGAAAGGGGGGTCTGCGGATCTTCTGCTCCTATGAGTTGCTTGATGAGTGCGCGGATGGCGGTCGATGAGGCGGCGCCCCCGGCTTCCGTGGCCACGTGTGAACCAAAGAAGTACTTAAGCTCGAAGGTTCCGAATGGAGTGAGCATGTACTTACTGGTTGTCACGCGTGAAATCGTGGATTCATGTAAACCCAGCGTATCAGCAATTTCGCGTAAAACCAAGGGCCGCATGCCGATTTCGCCATGCGTGAAGAAGTTCTTCTGACGCTCGACGATCGCCTGCGACACGCGCAGGATCGTGTCGAACCGCTGTTGGATGTTCTTGATGAGCCAGCGCGCTTCCTGAAGTTGCTGCTGCAGGTTGCCGGTTCCCGGCGCATTGCGGTTGTTGCGAAGGATGCGCGCATACATTTCATTGATGCGCAGGCGCGGCATGACCTCGGGATTGAGTTCGGCGGTCCAGCCGCCGCCTTGCTTGCGCACGAGCACGTCGGGGATGACGTAATCCGCCTGGGGCGAGCCGTAGGCGGCGCCCGGGAACGGGTCGAGCGAGCGAATCAGTTGATGCGCCGCGCGCAGGCTGTCCTCGCTCACGCCCAGCAGACGACGCAACCGTGTGTAGTCGCGCGCGGCGAGCAGCTCCAGATGATCGGAAACGATGCGCAGCGACAGAGTTCGCACGCTGCTTGCCGGCAGCCGCTGGAGTTGCAGGCGAAGGCATTCTGACGGGGTTCGGGCGCCCACGCCTGCCGGGTCGAAGCTCTGTAGCAGCGCGAGCGCGGCGTTGATCTCTTCGGTCTCGAGCCCAAGTTCCTCGGACATTTCCGCCTGCATTTCGTCGAGCAGGGTGCCGAGATAGCCGTCTTCGTCGAGCGATTCGATCAGGAATTCCACCAGCAGGCGATCGCGCGGGCTGGCTTTCGTCAGGCGCAACTGGGCGAGCAGGTGTTCGCGAAGATTGGGATGATCGACGTGCAGTTGCGGCCGCTCATTGTCGTCGTCGTCCGACGCACTGCCCGAGCGGGCAAAGTCGTTCAGGCTCCAGTCGTTGCCACCGTCGCGCGCGTTGTCGTCGAAGCGGGTCTCGCCGTCGAGTTCGCGGGCGTCGTCCTGGCCGCTGGCCGATTCCGGCGTGTCGTTGGTGCTGCTGCTCGACGAGCCCCGCTCATTGCGCAGCGATCCGTCCGTGCCCACACGGATCGTGCCGGCGAGCCAATCGTCCTCGCGCTCGAGCATCGGGTTCTGGGTGAGGGCGTGCTCGACTTCCTGCTGAAGTTCGAGCGTCGACAGTTGCAACAATCGGATGGATTGCTGCAACTGAGGCGTGAGGGTCAGGTGCTGGGAGGTGCGGAGTTGAAGGGTCGGTTTCATAGCATTTCTCGCCTTCATTGTAGAGGCTTTGTCACGCCAGCGAAACCGGCCCGGCCCCCTATCGGAGGCAGGGTTTACATGCGAAAAATTTGCTTTACATCCGGAAGTTTTCGCCCAGATATACGCGCCGCACGCTTTCGTCGGCCACGATCTGGTCGGGCGTGCCGGCGGCGAGCACCGAGCCTTCGCTGATGATGTAGGCGTGATCGCAGATGCCGAGCGTCTCGCGAACGTTGTGGTCGGTAATCAGGACACCGATGCCACGATCTTTCAGAAAACGCACGATTCGCTGGATTTCCAGCACGGCGATCGGATCGACGCCCGCGAACGGTTCGTCAAGCAAAATGAAGCGCGGTTGCGTGGCCAGGGCGCGGGCGATTTCCACGCGGCGGCGTTCGCCGCCCGAGAGCGACATCGCCGGATTTTCGCGCAAATGGCTCACCTGCAACTCGTCGAGCAGCGCTTCGATGCGTCGGTCGATCTCGTCGCGCTTGAGCGGCTTGCCGTGCGCATCGAGCTGCAATTCGAGCACCGCCCGGATGTTGTCTTCGACCGTGAGCTTGCGGAACACCGACGCTTCCTGCGGCAGGTACGAGACGCCCATGCGGGCGCGCTCGTGAATCGGCAGCTCGCTGATCACGTTGCCGTCGAGCTGGATTTCGCCGTCGTCGGCGGGCACGAGGCCCACGATCATGTAGAACGATGTCGTCTTGCCCGCGCCGTTCGGGCCGAGCAGTCCCACGACTTCGCCGCTCTTCACATCGAGCGAGACGTCCTTGACAACAGTACGGGCACCGTATTGTTTCTTGAGCGAGCGCACCACGAGCGCGCTCGGCTTGCCCGATTGACCGTCGCCCGGATGGATCGTCGAGGCGTTGCTATTGGCAGAATTACTCACGCGGATTCCCGATGCTTTTGGAGGGAGACAGCGGCGGCAGATCGCCCTTGGGCGCGGCCGCCGGCTTGCTCGCGCCGCCGGCGCCTGGCTGGTTCGCGCCAGTGGCATTGCGCGGGGCGAGCGTGGCGCGCACGCGGCCGTTCGGATTGTTGGCGTTGACCTGATCGGCACCGCTGTTGGCGGTATAGACCTCGTTGTACGTGTCGTACGTGATCACGCTACCGTGAATTTCGTCGAGCACCCTCGTGCCGCCGGCCAGGCGCTTGAGCGTGGCTTGTGTGGTCAGCGTGGCGACTTCGGTCTTGCCGTTGTAATAGATCGTTTGGCCCCAGCCGTCGATGTATTCGTCCAGGCCGTCGCGCTTCTGGCGCATGTAGGCGAGCGGGCCGCCCGGCTTGTAATAGGCCGTGGCGTACTGATAGCCCTCTGGATCCTGAGTCACTTCGACGCGATCGGCCTTGAGGAGAATCGTCCCCTTGGTCATCGTCACGTTGCCGGTGAAGATGTTGACCTGCTTGAGGTCGTCGTAGCTCATGTGATCCGACTCGATGTTGAGCGGCTTGTCGCGGTCGGCGCGTTCGGCATGGGCGAGCGGCGACGCGAGGGCGCCGAGCATGGCGAAGGCGGCGGCCAGTGCGCGCAGGCGACGCAGCGACAGGGAGACGGGGCGCGGTTGGCGGCGATCGGTCATGGGGTCTTGGGGCCCGGTTTGGTCTGGAGTGGCGCGCTCGGCGCGGCGGCCGGTGCCGGGCGATTGCCGCCCAGTTCCGCCGGCTGGATCGTGCCGTGAACATTGCCGAGCAATTGTACGGCGCGCGAGATGTTATTGAAAATCATGCCATCGCCGTACATCACGGAAGCACCGCGGAACAGCTGGACTGGCAATTCCGTGCGCACGATGTCGTCGTTGACGAGCACCTGGAAGTGCTGGGACAGCGCCCGCATTTGCGGATCGCGCGGTCCGGCCTGACGTACCACGACCGCGTCGTCGTACAGATCGACGACGGACATGTCGGCATTGAGCGTGCCGCGTTTGCTCGTGGCGGTCACTTCCGGTTGATTCGGCGTGAACGCGCGGACGGCGGGCATGGTCATGGCCGTGGTCTGGTCGTCCTCGTAATGCGTCATGTGCACGGCATTGACGCGGTATTGCGTGAGGCCGGTCGCCGACAGGGTGGAGATCACCATGTCGTCGGCGAAGTAATCCGGAATGTGCTGCTTTACATACGGCGCGCGGTCGGCGTCAGACGGCAGCGTGCGTTGCACGAGCCAGTAAGTGCCGGCGGCCAGGCCGGCCAGCACGACGATGGCGACCAGCGAAGCGGGTGAGAGGCGTTGAGTGGCCATGGATGATCGGCTTCCTCGACGCGTCAGGCGAGCGCGTCGGCGAGCAGGGCGTCGTAACGTCCCTGGGCACGCAGAATGAAGTCGCACAGCTCGCGCACGGCGCCTTCGCCGCCGCGCGTGGCGGCAACCCAGTGGCAGCGTGCCCTGACTTCGGCATGGGCATTGGCCGGGCAGGCGGCGAAGCCCACGCGGCTGAGGATCGGCAGATCGGGCCAGTCGTCGCCGATATGGCCGCAAACCTCGCTCGTCACTGACACCTTGGCGCACAGGTCTTCGAATGCGGCGCGTTTGTCCTGCACGCCTTGATAGACGTGTGCGACACGAAGATCGGCCGCGCGTTTGGCGACGATCTCGGACTGGCGTCCGGTGATGATGGCCGTGACGATGCCGACCTCGGCGAGCAGCTTCAGGCCGTGGCCGTCGAGCGAATCGAAGGTCTTGATGACTTCCCCGGCCGGTCCGTAGCGCAGGCCGCCGTCGGTGAGGACACCGTCGACGTCGAACACCATGACACGCAGGCGAGCGGCGCGCGCAGCGGCGTCGGTCACGTCGGTCGCATCAAGCGGGGCGGAACGAGTGGGTTGGGCGATGCTGGGCTGATTCATGGGCAAGCGGCTCACACGACCTTGGCGGCGAACAGGTCGTGCACGTTGAGCGCACCGACGAGGCGGTCGTTCTCGGTCACGAGCAATTGCGTGATGCCGAAACGTTCCATCAGTTCGGCGGCTTCGGCGGCGAGTTGATCGGGGCCGATGCTGCGCGGTCCGGCCTTCATGACGTCGGCCAGCGTGAGCGTGGTGAAATCGAGCGTACGCTTGAACAGGCGGCGCAGGTCGCCGTCCGTGAAGATGCCCACAACGCGATCGTCGGCATCGACAATGGCCGTCATGCCCAGACCCTTGGCGGTCATCTCCAGTAGGGCATCGGACAGGCTGGCATCGGCGCGCACGCGCGGAACGCGCTCGCCGGTGCGCATGACATCGCGCACGAACGTCAGCAGACGTCGACCGAGCGCGCCGCCCGGATGCGACCGGGCGAAGTCCTCGGCGCCGAAACCGCGCGCGTCGAGCAGCGTGACGGCAAGCGCATCGCCCAGGGCGAGAGCGGCCGTGGTGCTGGCGGTCGGTGCGAGGCCCAGCGGGCAGGCTTCTCTGTCGACGTGCGCGTCGAGGTGCACGTCGGACAGGCGCCCCAGGCTGGAGGCGGCGTTGCCGGTCATGGCGATGAGCTTCGCGCCGATGCGCTTTATCATCGGGAGAATGCTGACCAGTTCCCCCGTCTCGCCGGAGTTGGACAGGGCGACAACGACGTCGTCGGTCGTGATCATGCCCAGGTCCCCGTGGCTGGCTTCGGCCGGGTGAACGAAGAAGGCGGGTGTGCCGGTGCTGGCGAACGTGGCGGCCAGTTTGCGGCCGATGTGGCCCGATTTGCCCATTCCGGTGACGACCACGCGCCCGCGGCAGGCGAGCAGCAGAGAAATCGCTTCGAAGAAGCTGTCGTCGAGGTGCGCGGAGACGCGTTCGATGGCGTCGGCTTCGGTGCGCAACACCTCCCGGGCGACCTCGAGTGCCCGGCCTGGATTGATTTTCGCTATCATGCGCGAAGTATATCAAAACGCACGCGGCGCCGAGGACAGCCGCGCCAGGCTTGGACCTGCACCGTTCGAGACCACCCAGGAAGCGGCCCGGTGCCTCGTCGGAGACCACTGCGCCAACTCTATCTGGCACGGCACTTGCATAGCAAGTACCGCGTTCGGTCAGACCGCCAGCATTCAGATTCACTCAGGAAACCCACCTTAGCCGATGGCATCACCGCTCGAACTCACTCTTGTCCTGCTGTTTGCCGCCTGTGTCGGGGTGGTGTTGTTCCGCATGCTTCATCTGCCGCCGATGCTCGGCTACCTGAGCGTGGGCATCGTGATCGGCCCGCACGCGGTCGGGCTGGCCGCCGACACCCAGCGCGTGCAATACCTCGCGGAGTTCGGCGTTGTCTTCCTGATGTTCTCCATCGGCATCGAATTTTCGCTACCGAAGCTCAGGACGATGCGCCGGATCGTGCTCGGGCTGGGCGTATCCCAGGTCATGGGAACGCTGCTCGTGGCGGTGGGACTGGGGGCGCTCGTCAACCTGTTCTGGTCGTTCTCGTGGCAGGCATCGGTGGCGCTGGGCGGCGCGTTGGCCATGTCCTCGACGGCCATCGTCACCAAGATGCTGGCGGAGCGGCTGGAACTCGAGACGGAGCACGGCCGCAACATCATGGGGGTGCTGCTGTTCCAGGATCTGGCAGTCGTGCCATTGCTGATCGTGATCTCGGCACTGGGCGGCAACCCGAAGGCGCTGGTCCTGGCACTGTCGCTGGCCGCGCTCAAGATTAGCGGGGCGCTCGCGCTGCTGCTCTGGATTGGCCAGAAACTGGTCGGACGCTGGTTCCACATCGTGGCAGCGAGGCGCTCGCAAGAGCTGTTCATGCTCAATCTGTTGCTGCTCACGCTCGGATTGGCCTACGTCACCGAGAACCTTGGCCTGTCGATGGCGCTTGGCGCGTTCATTGCCGGCATGCTCATCGCCGAGACGCCGTTCCGCCATCAGGTGGAAGACGACATCAAGCCATTTCGCGACGTGCTGCTGGGGCTGTTCTTCATCACGACCGGCATGCTGCTCGATCCGTCTATCGTGGCGCAGCAGCCGCTGCTCGTGCTGCTGTTCTTCGTTGGCCCGCTGGTCGTCAAATTCACATTGATCGCGGGGCTTGCGCGCCTGTTCGGCAGCCCGCCCGGCACGGCGATCCGCACCGGCCTGGGCCTGGCGCAGGCGGGCGAATTCGGTTTCGTGCTGCTCAATCTGGTGATCGACCGGCACCTGCTCGACCCGTCGCTTTCGCAAGCCGTGCTCGCGGGCATGCTGCTCTCGATGCTGTGTGCGCCGTTTCTCATCATCAACGCCGACCGCATCGCGCTGCGCTTCGTCGCCAATGAGTGGATGATGCAGTCGTTGCAGATGACCAAGATCGCCACGCAGAGCATCAAGACGTCGGGCCACGTCATCATCTGCGGCTACGGCCGGTGCGGCCAGAATCTGGCGCGCATGCTCGAACAGGAGGGCATCGGCTATGTGGCACTCGATCTCGACCCCGATCGGGTGATGGAGGCGGCCAGCTCCGGCGAGACGGTCGTCTTCGGCGACGCCGCCCGGCGCGAGGCGCTGGTCGCGGCCGGGATTCACCGCGCCGCCGGCATCGTGGTGACCTACGACAGCACCCCGGCCGCGTTGAAGGTGCTCTCGCAGGTGCAGGCGCTGGAGCCGACATTGCCGGTGGTCGTGCGCACGGTCGACGACACCCACATGGACGAACTGATCGCGGCGGGCGCGACCGAAGTCGTGCCCGAGATCGTGGAGGGCAGCCTGATGCTGGCGTCGCATGCGCTGGTGCTCCTGGGCGTGCCGATGCGCCGCGTGCTGCGCCGGGTGGCGCAGGCGCGTAACGAGCGTTACAGCCTGCTGCGGGGTTACTTTCACGGCCTCGACGACGAGGACGAGGGCGGCGAGCGCGAGCAGGTCAGGCTGCAATCGGTGCCGCTCACGCTTCACTCGGACGCGGTCGGGCGCACGCTCGGCGAACTCCGGCTCGACAAGCTCGGCGTGACCGTCACGGCCATCCGTCGGCATGGCATTCGCGGGGTCGAGCCGGTGTCGGAGACGCGTCTGATGGCCGAGGACATCGTGGTGCTGCGCGGATTGCCCGACAAGCTGGTCGCCGCGGAGGCGCGTCTGCTCGGCCACGAATAGACGACCACGAGTCGACGGCCAGACCGTGAAGCGGGCGCGCTGTCGGGGCGCGCTGTCGGGGCGTGCTGCTGGGGCGTGCTGCTGGGGCGTACGTCGTGCGCCGGGCGGCGCTGCCCGCTCGGTCGCGGGGCGTCGGGCGATTTTTGGCATAATGTGGCGTGTTTCCCCCTCAGTATTCCAAGAAGGATCCCCGTGCAGATCGACGAGTCCCCTGCCGCCTATATCAAGAGCCAGATTCGCACCGTGCCGGACTGGCCCGCGCCGGGCGTGCAGTTTCGCGACATCACCCCGTTGCTCAAGAACCCGCGCACCTTGCGGGTGCTCATCGATGTGTTCGTGCACCGCTACATGACGCAGCGTCCCGATTACATCGCGGGTCTCGACGCGCGCGGCTTCATTCTCGGTTCGATCCTGGCCTACGAGTTGAACATCGGCTTCATCCCCATTCGCAAGAAGGGCAAGCTGCCTTATCAGACGGTCGCGGAGGAGTACGAACTGGAATACGGCAGTGCAACGGTCGAGATCCATGCCGATGCCTGCGGCCCCGGCGACCGCGTGCTGCTCATCGACGACCTGGTCGCCACGGGCGGCACGATGCTCGCCGGCAAGAAGCTGCTGGAGCGCCTGGGGGCAACGGTCATCGAAGGGGCGGCCATCGTCGACCTGCCGGAACTGGGGGGCTCGCGCCTGATTCGCGACGCCGGATTGCCACTGTTCCTGCTGTGCTCGTTCGAAGGCCATTGAACCCGGTTGCCTGAGCGGACGCTTTGCCGCGTTCCCACCCCTCATCATCCCCATTACCCCACTTCGGACACGCCGATGCCCAATCTCTGGCTGTTCTTGCTGACCTCGGTGGCGATCACGCTTGCGCCGGGGCCGGACAACATGCAGGTCATCGCGCGCGGCATTGCGCAGGGCCGTCGGGCGGGGCTGGCTGCGGCCGCCGGTTTCACGTCGGGATGTCTCTTCCACACGAGCATCGCGGCCATCGGCCTGGCCGCCGTGCTGCGTTCGTCGCCGTGGGCCTTCGAGGGGATCAAGCTCGCGGGGGCCGCCTATCTGATCTGGATCGGCATCAAGGCGATACGCGCGCGCGGCGCGCTGGCGTTGGCCAACGAGGCCGCGCCGCAACCGCTCGGGGCCGTCTTTCGTCAAAGCGTGCTGGCGAATATGCTCAACCCCAAGGTCACGTTGTTTTTCCTGGTGTTCCTGCCTCAGTTCGTGAGTGCCGACACGGCCCATCCCGGCGCGCAGATGCTGTTGCTCGGCCTGGTGTTCATGGCGCAGACCATTGTCGTGTTCAGCGCGTACGGATGGTTCGCTGGCGTGCTGGGCACGTGGCTCAAGCGACGCCCCGGGGCAGGGCGCTGGCTCGACCGTGTCGCCGGCGCCATCTTCATCGGCCTGGGCTTGCGCGTTGCGCTACAGGCATAGGACGCACGCGCGCCCTCGCATGAGTGGCAGCGGCCGCGCCGATGCCTTCCAGGAATTCGTAGTCCCACCGACATTGCCAGATCATGCTTGCCGAACAACGCCAACAGTACGTGCTTGAACAACTTGCCAAGACCGGGGCCCTCGCGATCAGCGATCTCGTGCGTGAGCTGGGGGTGTCGCGCGAGACGGTGCGCCGCGACCTCAACACGCTCGCCGCGCGCGGGCTGCTGCTCATGACGCACGGCGGCGCGCTGGCCGCCGATCGCAGCGAACCCGACTGGACGCTGCGCGAGAACGTCAACGCCGTGGGCAAGCGGGCCATCGGCATGCGCGCGGCGGAACTCGTACCCGATGGGGCGTCGGTGATCATCGACTACGGTACGACCACACGGGCGGTGGCGCAGGCGCTGCTTGCAAAGCACCGGTTGCGCATCTACACGAACGACTGGCAGATCGCGCGATTGCTGGGCCGTCATCACGACAATCAGGTGACACTGCTCGGCGGCGAGCTGCAGGACAACGAAGATGCCGTGCAGGGCTGGGATGCCATCAACCAGATATCGCAATACCATGCCGACTTCGCATTCATCGGCGTGGGCGGCGTGACTGAGGACGGTGGCATTACCGACTTCAACCGCGCGGCCGCCGAGCTTCGCGCGCGCATGCTGCTGTGTGCGAACATCTCGGCCGTGGTGGCGGACCACACCAAGTTCGGGCGCGTGACGCCCGTGCGTATCCGCCATTTCGAGGCGGCTCGCTACCTCATCAGCGACGCCGCGCCGCACAAGAGCATGCTCGCCCAACTGCGCGCTCGCGGCCCGGAACTCCTCATCGCGTAAATGTGTAGACAACATCGGCGCTCGACCCCGAGGCCGATGACGTCGCGCCCCGTTCGGCGTGACGTCGGCGCGCGCGCATCCCTGCGTGCCGTGGCGCAGAAAACGTTGTTAACTCATTGACCCAATAAGGATTTTTAACGCCCATCGAAAAGCTCATCGATTGTCACTGTCTTGTCATCGGCACTTCTTAGACTGCTGTCACTTTTGGCACAAATTGCCACAAAACAGCTAGTCGAGCGATGCGGGCGACGTGCTCCCAGCCTGGGGCGCGGTTAGCGGGAATGCATCGGATCCGACCGGCGAGTCGATTGACAGGTGACCCGTGGACGAAGCAATTCGAATCGAGCGACTGACCAAGACTTTCGGGGGCGGCCGCCGTGCGCTCGACGAGGTGGCGCTTACCGTGATGCCGGGCGAAATGGTCGCCCTGATCGGGGCGTCGGGCTCGGGCAAGTCGACGCTGATGCGTCACATGGCGGGTTTCGTGGCGGCCGATCTGCAACCGGGCGGTATCGACATACTCGGTCGTCCGATTCAGCGCGACGGCCGCATCGTGCGCGAAGTGCGCCAGATTCGTCGCGACATCGGGTTCGTCTTCCAGCAGTTCAACCTGGTGGGCCGCATGCCGGTGATGACCAACGTGCTGACGGGTCTGCTCGCGCGCGTGCCGCTGTGGCGCAGCCTGCTGTTCCGCTTCACGCCGGCCGAGCGTCAGGCGGCGATGGCGGCGCTCGCGGAGGTCGGCATCGCCGATCTGGCGTTCCAGCGCGCAAGCACGCTCTCGGGCGGTCAGCAGCAGCGCGCGGCGTTGGCGCGCACGCTGGTGCAGGGCGCGAAGATCATTCTTGCGGACGAACCGATTGCTTCGCTCGATCCGGAGTCGGCCCGCAAGGTGATGGACATGCTGGCCCGCATGAACCGCGATCACAAACTGACGGTCGTTGTCTCGCTGCATCAGGTGGATGTCGCCATGCGTTACTGCGTGCGAACCGTCGCCCTGCATCAGGGACGCGTGGTGTATGACGGCCCGTCCGCGGCGCTCACGCCCGACCTGCTGCGCCGTCTTTATGGCGTGCAGGCAAGCGAACTGCTTAACGACCGCGTTGACCCGGTCGATCACGTTGACCATGTGGAAGGCGCCGACGACAGCGACGCTGCCGACGCCTCTCCGCGCGCAGCCGGCCCCGCGCCGGCCAATGCGCAAGCCCCATTCCTCACCTCGATGTCCCTCAGTCTGACCTGACCAGGAGCTTGCTCTCATGAAACTTTGGAAAACCCTGCTGGCCGGCGCGGCCATGCTTGCCTCGGTGGCGGCAGTGCACGCGCAGGAAATCAATTTCGGCATCATCTCGACCGACTCGAGCGCGGCACTGCGCCAGCGTTGGCAGCCGCTGATCGACGACATGGAGAAGCAAACCGGCATCAAGGTGACGCCGTTCTTCGCCACCGACTACGCCGGCGTGATCGAAGGCATGCGCTTCAACAAGGTGCAGCTCGCCTGGCTGGGCAACAAGGCCGCGATGGAAGCCGTGGACCGCTCGCAAGGTGAAGTCTTCGCGAAGATCATGTACGCCGACGGCACCGAAGGCTACTACTCGCTGCTGATCGCGAACAAGGCGAGCCCGTACAAGACGCTCGACGACGTGATCAAGAACGGCAAGAAGATCAACTTCGGCCTGGGCGATCCGACCTCGACGTCGGGCACGCTGGTGCCGGGCTACTACGTGTTCGCGAAGCACAACATCGATCCGCGCACGTACTTCAAAACCGCGCGCAGCTCGAATCACGGCGCGAACCTGATGGCCGTGCTCAACAACCAGGTCGACGTGGCCACCAACAACACCGAAGAAATTGACAAGCTCGAGGCAACGCAGCCGGAGAAGGCCAAGCAGGTGCAGGTGATCTGGAAGTCACCGCTGATCCCGTCGGATCCGCTGGTGTGGCGCAAGGACCTGCCGGACGCGACGAAGAAGAAGATTCGCGACTTCTTCCTGGCGTACGGCAAGGACGCACATGAGAAGGAAGTGCTGAAGAACATCTACAACTACGGCGGCTTCCGTGCGTCGAGCAACGCGCAACTGCTGCCGATCCGCCAGCTCGAGCTGTTCAAGCAGAAGCAACAGATCCAGTCGGATGCCAACCTCGATGCCGCCAAGAAGCAATCGCAATTGACCGACATCGACAGCAAGCTCGCCGCGCTCGATCAGGAAATGAGCAAAACGAAGTAAGCGCCTGATTGCCTGGGCGTGGAACGACACAATGTCACAGGGCGGCGCACGGGCGTTGCTCTGTGATCGGTGACGGCGGGCCAGGTCATCTGGCCCGCCGTCACCTCTGATGACCTCTGTGGTCCGATGATTTTCCGGTCGATGCTGCACCGGCTTGCCTTGTGGTACACGACATGAACACCAGCGTATCCCTCACTGCAAATGGCCGCCTGCCGGGCGAGCCGCCCAAGCGCTCATGGCTGACGTTGATCGGCTGGGGCGCATTCTTCCTGATCCTGGTGTGGTCGTGGGGCGGCGCCGATATGCGTCCGCTCGATCTGATTCGCGATTCCGGCAACATGAGCCAATTCGCGCACGATTTCTTCCCGCCCGATTTTCACGACTGGCGCGTGTATGTCCACGAGATGCTCGTGACCATTCATATCGCTGTCTGGGGCACGGTGCTCGCCGTGGTGTGCTCGATTCCGATGGGGTTGCTCTCGGCGTCGAACATGGTGCCGGCGTGGGTGTACCAGCCGGTGCGTCGCGTGATGGACGCCTGCCGCGCGATCAATGAGATGGTCTTCGCGATGCTCTTCATCGTGGCGGTAGGGCTTGGCCCGTTCGCCGGGGTGTTGGCGCTGTGGGTGCATACGACGGGCACGCTCTCGAAGCTGTTCGCCGAAGCGGTCGAAGCGATCGATCCGCGCCCGGTCGAGGGCGTGCGGGCCACCGGGGCGCGCGCGATCGATGAAATTCTTTACGGCGTGCTGCCGCAGGTCATGCCGCTGTGGATCTCGTACACGTTGTACCGCTTCGAGTCGAATGTGCGTTCGGCGTCGGTGGTCGGCATGGTGGGCGCGGGCGGCATCGGCGTGGTGCTCTACGAAGTGATCCGAAGCTTCGAGTACGCGCAGACCTGTGCCGTGATGCTCATCATGATCGTGGTCGTCACATGCATCGACGTGTTTTCGGCCCGTGTGCGCAAGCATGTGATCTGATCGTCTCGCCGCGTCCATCGCGTCAATCCGCAAAGGGCACTTGGGTGCCCTTTGCTTTTCCCTGACGGCAGCCGCCTCGCGACGGCGCCGAGTCCCACACAGCGGCCAATGTCGATCGCCCGGGCCGTGACGTCGTTCCCGGCGCGCGGCCAAACCGGAGCCTCCTCATGCCCTCAGCATTGCCCACTCAAGCTCGCGTCGTCATCGTCGGTGGCGGCATCGTCGGCTGTTCGGTCGCCTATCACCTCGCCAAACTGGGATGGACGGACGTCGTCCTGCTGGAGCAGGGACAGTTGTCGTGCGGCACGACGTGGCACGCGGCGGGGCTGGTCGGCCAGTTGCGCTCGCAGGAGAGCATGACGAAGCTCATCCGCTATTCGACGAAGCTCTACAGCGAACTGGAAGCGGAGACGGGGCTCGCCACGGGCTGGAAGGCATGCGGGTCGTTGTCCGTGGCACGCACCCAGGCGCGCATGACGCAACTCAAGCGCACGGCGGCGGTGGCGCGTGCTTATGGCGTGCAGTGCGACGTCGTCTCGCCGCGCGAGGCCGGCGAACTCTGGCCGGTGATGCGCACCGACGATCTCGTCGGCGGGGTGTGGCTGCCGGGCGACGGCAAGGCCAACCCGACCGATCTCACGCAAGCGCTCGCGCGCGGCGCGCGCAACCGTGGCGTGCGCATCGTGGAGAATACGCGCATCACGGCGATTCACACGGCGTCGCCTGGCGGGATTCGCACGGCGACGGGGGTGTCCTGGTGCAATAAAGACGGCGAAAGCGGACGCATTGCCGCGGAGATCGTCGTGAACTGCGCGGGGCAATGGGCCAAGGCCGTGGGTCGTCTGTGCGATGTGAGCGTGCCGCTGCATTCGGCCGAGCATTACTACATCGTGACGGAACGGATCGCGGGCGTGCATCCGGATCTGCCGGTCATGCGCGACCCGGACGGCTACATCTACTTCAAGGAGGAAGTCGGCGGTCTCGTGATGGGCGGCTTCGAGCCGAACGCCAAGCCGTGGGGCATGAACGGCATTCCCGAGAATTTCGAATTTCAACTGCTGCCCGACGACTGGGACCAGTTCGAGATCCTCATGGAGAACGCATTGATGCGTGTGCCCGCGCTCGAGACGGCGCAGATCCGGCAGTTCTACAACGGCCCCGAGTCGTTCACGCCGGACAACAACTTCATGCTCGGCGAAGCGCCCGAGCTGCGCAATTTCTACGTTGGCGCGGGCTTCAATTCGATGGGCATTGCGTCGGCAGGCGGGGCCGGCATGGCGCTGGCCGAGTGGATCGTCGCGGGCGAGCCGACGATGGACCTCTGGCCCGTCGACATCCGCCGCTTTGCTCGATTCAACGGCAACGATACCTGGCTGCATGATCGCGTGAAGGAAACGCTCGGCCTGCACTACGCCATGCCGTGGCCAAATCGCGAACTGGACACGGCGCGGCCGTTCCGTCGCTCGCCACTGTACGCGACGTTGCTCGCCAAAGGCGCCTGCTTCGGCAGCAAGATGGGCTGGGAGCGGCCGAACTTTTTCGCGCCGTCGCTGGAGCAGGCGACGATCGATTACCGCTTCGGTCAGCAGAACTGGCACGCGTGGAGTGCCGCGGAGCATCGCGCGTGCCGTGAGGCCGTCGCGCTGTTCGACATGAGTTCTTTCGCGAAACTGCTCATCAAGGGCCGCGATGCCGAGCGCGTGCTGCAAGCGTTGTGTACCAACGACGTGGCCGTGCCGCCCGGGCGTACCGTCTACACGGGGATGCTCAACGAGCGCGGCGGTTACGAATCGGACTTCACACTCACGCGACTCGCGCCCGATCAATACCTGATGGTCACCGGTTCGGCGCAGACGACCCGTGACATGGACTACCTCGAACGGCGCATTGCCCAGCAGCCCGACGATCCGCGCTGTACGGTCGTCGACGTCGGCGGGCAATACGCGGTACTGGCGCTCATGGGACCGAATTCCCGCGCGCTGTTGCAGCGGGTGTCGCGAGCGGATTTTTCCAACGAGGCGTTTGCGTTCGGCACGAGCCAGGAAATCGATCTCGGCTATGCCACGGTGCGTGCCACGCGCCTGACCTACGTCGGCGAACTCGGTTGGGAGCTGTACGTGCCCGTCGAGTTCGCGGTGGGCGTCTATGAAACGCTGCACGCGGCGGGCGCCGCCTTCGGGTTGAAGGATGCGGGCTACTACGCCATCGACTCGCTGCGTATCGAGAAGGGCTATCGTGCCTGGGGACGAGAACTGACGCCTGACACGAACCCGGTGCAAGCGGGGCTGACGTTCGCCTGCAAGCTGGCCGGCGGTCTCCCGTTTGTCGGCCGCAAGGCGGTCGAGCTGGCCAAATCGACGGGGGTCCGCCGCAGGCTTGTGAGCGTTGTGCTCGACGGGGCGAGCGACAGGATGCTCTGGGGCGGTGAGGCGCTGCTTCGCAACGGCGAGCCGGTCGGCTTCCTGTCGTCGGCCGCGTATGGGCACACGATCGATGCGCCCGTCGGGCTCGCCTATCTGACGAATCCCAACGGCGTCGTGTCTGTCGAATACGTGGAAACGGGCCGCTATCAGGTCGATCTCGCGGGCGATCGGCTCGACGCCCGAGTGCAACTGCGCGCGCTATACGACCCGAAGGGCGAGCGCGTGAGCGCTTGAACGGGCGAGCCTGTCGCGGTGGGGCGCGACGACGATGCAGGCCGCCGCGACACCGGAGGCGGGCGGACTCGCCGCCGCTTCTGTAAAATGCCGCTTTTGCCTCGATTTCGCGCGTCTCCGACGGGGGCGCGTCCGGTCTCTGACGTATGCCTTTTGCTTGTATTGCGGCGGCGCGCCGCTTCGACGACACCGCGCATCTGCCGCTCGTGATCGGTTCGCAGCGTTATGGGTGGGTTCGCCGTCGCGACGCCGAGTCGCTGTGCCGTTGGCCCGACGTGTTCGAGATCAGTTCACTCGCGGTGCGGATTCATCCGCGCCACGATACCTGCGAAGCGCGCACGGCGGCGCTGGCGCCGGTGATCGAGGCGCTGGCGGCCGAGGGACTCATCACGGGTTGGCGCAATGAGCGCTATGCCATCCGGCAACGGCTCTATGACGCGCCGCTCGCGTGGATCGAACGCGCGGCCTCGCGCTTTTTCGGCACGCGCACGTTCGCCGTGCATGTGAACGGCTACGTGCCGGCCCGCTTCGTGGGCGAAGCACCGAAGCTCTGGATTGCGCGGCGCAGTGTGCTCAAGGCGACCGATCCCGGTTGTCTCGACAATACGGCCGCCGGGGGCATCGGCAATGGGATTGGCGTGGGCGACACGCTCGTCAAGGAGTGCTGGGAAGAGGCCGGCATTCCGGCCCATCTGGCGAACGACGCGCGGCCTGGCCGCACGCTGCATATCCTCGCGGAAATTCCGGAGGGCGTGCAGTCCGAGCAGATTTTCGTCTACGATCTCGCGCTGCCGCGCGGCTTCGTGCCCGAGAATCAGGACGGCGAGGCGAGCGCGCACTGGCTGTGCTCGGCCGGCGACGTGCGCGAGGTGATCGCGCACGGCAAGATGACCGTCGACGCGAGCCTCGCCAGTCTCGACTTCCTGCTGCGCGAGGGCGCCATTCGCACCAAGGACTGCGCCGGAATCGAGGCGTTGTTCAAGCCGGCGGACGAATGATCGAGGCCATTGGACGCACGTCCATCGATACCGATTTCAACACTGCAACGACATTGCAAGCCTTTGCCCAGGAGCAATCATGGCACCGATCGAAAATAGCTACATTCTGAAGTTGTCCTGCCCGGACCGTCCTGGCATCGTCCACGCGGTGGCCGGTTTCCTGGTCGAGCGCGGCGGCAACATTCTCGACTCGGCCCAGTTCAACGATCGCTTCACCGGCGGCTTCTTCATGCGCGTGCATTTCCAGCAACTGCCGGGCCAGAGCGATCTGGTCGCGTTGCAGCGCGACTTTGCCCCGCTCGCCGTGCAGTATGAGATGCAATGGGAGTTGGTCGACGCCGCGATCAAGCCGCGCGTGATGCTCATGGTCTCGAAGATCGGTCACTGCCTGAACGATCTGTTGTTCCGCTACAAGACGGGCCAGCTCAACATCGAAATCCCGGCCATCGTCTCGAACCACAAGGATTTCTACCAACTGGCCGCGAGCTACAACATTCCGTTCCATTACCTGCCGCTCATGAACGCAACGCCCGAATCGAAGGCGGCGCAGGAAGCGAAGGTGTATGAACTGGTGCAGGACAACGACATCGATCTGGTGGTCCTCGCGCGCTACATGCAGGTGTTGTCCAGCGATCTGTGCGAGAAGCTCGCAGGCCGCGCGATCAACATTCACCATTCATTCCTGCCGAGCTTCAAGGGCGCGAAACCGTACTATCAGGCGTTCGACCGTGGCGTGAAGCTGATCGGGGCGACGGCGCACTACGTGACGTCCGATCTCGACGAGGGTCCGATCATTGAGCAGGAAGTCGAGCGCGTGGACCACACGATGGACCCGGAGCAACTGACCGCCATCGGGCGCGACGTGGAATGTGTGGCGCTGGCGCGCGCCGTGCGTTATCACGCCGAGCATCGCATTCTGCTCAACGGCCACAAGACAGTGATCTTCCGCTAAGCGACGCGCTAGGTGCGCCGCGCCAGCTCACTGCCGGCATCGCGCGCAAGCCGCGCAATCGAAATCGTCGAACTCACGGCAATCAGCCCGACCACCAGGAACGCCCACGGGAAGTCGACGTCGATCACATGATCGCGCCCGTGCAGCCACGACGACGTCTGCAACACGGCGGCGCCGATGGTGATGCCCAGCGTGAGCGACACCTGTTGGGCGACGCTGGCCAGGCTGGTTGCCTGACTCATGCGCGGCGCCGGCACGTCCGCGTATGAAATGGCGTTCAGGCTCGTGAACTGCAACGAGCGGAAGCATCCGCCAAACAGCAGCGTGCCGAGAATCACCAGATGCGACGTCTGCGCGGTGAACAACCCGTAGCCGCCGAGCGTCGCCGACGCGATCAGCGCGTTCGTCATCAGCACGCGGCGAAAACCCCAGCGTTGCAGAATGCGTAGCGAGAGCGTCTTCATGAACATCGCGCCCGCGGCCGAGATGAACGTGAGCGCGCCCGATTCCATCGGCGTCATCCCGAAACCCAGTTGCAGCATCAGCGGCAGCAGGAATGGCGTGGCGCCGACGCCAATGCGAAACAGCGTGCCGCCCGCGACACCGGCGCGGAACGTGGGGATGCGAAAGAGGTCGAGCCGCAGCAGCGGATGCGCGAGCCCCTTCGCATGACGCAGGTAGGCCACGAGCAACGCCGCACCGATGGCGACGAGTCCCAGCGCGAGCGACACAGGGATCAGATGGCGGCCGATGGTGGACAACCCCAGCATCAGGATCGAGAGTCCGAGGCCCGACAGCACGAAGCCCCGGATGTCGAGCGGCGGCACGTCGTCCTCATAAAGATCGGGAATGTACTTCGTTGCAAGAACGAAGCCGAGCACGCCGATGGGGATGTTGATGTAGAAGATCCAGCGCCAATGCCAGTACGTGGTGATGAAGCCGCCAAGCGGCGGGCCGAGCACCGGGCCGACCAGCGCGGGGATCGTGAGGTAATTGAGTGCGCGCACCATGTCGCGCTTTTCCACGGACTTGAGCAAGGCGAGGCGTCCCACCGGCACCATCATCGCACCGCCCATGCCCTGGATGAAACGCGCGATCACCAGTTCCGGCAGCGTGCTCGAGATGCCGCAGCAGATCGAGCCAAGCACGAACACGCCGATGGCCGTGCGAAAGACATTGCGCGTGCCGAAACGATCGGCAATCCATCCGCTGATCGGAATGAAGACCGCGAGGCTGATGAGGTAGGTCGTGAGCGCGAGCTTGAGCGTGATCGGGCTCTCGCCGAGATCTTGCGCAATCAACGGCAACGAGGTGGACAACACGGTGGAATCCATGTTCTCCATGAACAGCGCGCAGGCAACGATCAGTGGAACAAGCATGAGGCATGACGTTGCCGTCGCGGCAACCGGGTAAGCAAACGAAGAACGACTCGACACACGAGCGGCGGTGCGTCAGCGGGGGGCAATCGATAACACGGCGGTGCGCCGGTCATCGCAGGCTCGATGGCGGCGCAGTGAGGGTTATAGCAAACTTCTCCGCGGTCCGCGCCGGTCGCGTGCAGCGCCAGGCGTCATGCGGGTTTTCACGGAGCCCGCGCCGGGCAACATCGTTTTGGAGGGTGGAATGCGGTGTTGCACCACAATACGTTGTTGTATCTATCGAAACGCGCGGTCGATCGTTGCATGCTGGCGGTTGCAGCGACGCCGGCAACGACACCAGCGTCGATGCCCTCGCAGGCGTTCGAGCCTATCGCGATGTCAGGAAGTCGCGCAGCACGTCGAGGTGCGTGTGCGCATCCTCCTCTTCCAGTCGATGGGCTGCGGTGAGCAACGTGATGGGGCCTTCGGTCAATCGCGTGCGCAGGTCTGTGAGCGTGGCGTTTCGCTCGGCGTCGAGCGCGGCGAGTTCATCCAGATAGCGTTGGCGGAATTCGTCGAACTGCTCGGGATGCTGGTGAAACCACTGGCGCAGCGGCGTGCTCGGGGTGGCGTCCTTGGCCCAGAAGTCGATTTGCGCCTTGGCCTTGGCGAGACCGCGGGGCCAGAGGCGATCGGCGAGCACGCGTTGGCCGTCGGCAGCTTCGGGGGCATCGTATACCCGCTTGAAGCGAATCTCGGGAAGTTTGGCGCCGCGCTTGCGAGCGGGGTTGGCTTTGACCGGCGGGGCGGCGTCAGGTGTCTTCGACGACGGCATAGGCGGCGACCTCGGAGCGTGGGAGCGCAAGCGCGCGACACCCGAGAGCTTACCCGAGGCGCCCGAGGCCGGCGAGTGCCGTGCTCGTTCGGCGACGCCGAGTTGCGTCGCCGAACGTGAGGGCCGTCGAGAACGCCGCGCCCTGCATGCGTCGGCGGCCACCCCATCACGCTGCGCGCGTGAGGGGCGCGACTTGCCGAATGCCGAGCGACGCCAGCGACTGCCCGATCGCCGTGACGACGTTGCGCATTTCGTTATCGTCCACGGCGCCAATGCAGCCCACGCGAAACGTGTCGATCTGCGTGAGCTTGCCGGGGTAGAGGATGTAACCCCGTTCGCGCACCGCCGCATAGAACGTCTGGAAATCGTACTTGCTGTCGGCGGGCGCGTGGAACGTCACGATCACGGGCGCCTGAATCTCCGGCGCGAGGAACGGCCGGAAGCCCAGCGACGCCATCCCCTCGACCAATGTCCGGCAGTTCTTGCGGTAGCGTTCGCCGCGAGCCGGTTGGCCGCCCTCGGCGAGAAACTGATCGACGGCCGCGCGCAGGGCCGCGACCACGTGCGTTGGCGGGGTGAAGCGCCATTGCGTGGTCTTCTGCATGTATGCGTATTGGTCGTGCAGGTCCATCGCCAGCGAATGGCTGTTGCCGCCGCTCGCTTCGAGCACTGACCGCCTGGCGATCACGAAGCCCATGCCCGGCACCCCTTCCAGGCATTTGCCGCTCGCGGCGACCAGCGCGTCGAACGGCATCGTTCGCACGTCGATGTCCAGCGCGCCGAACGAACTCATGGCATCGACGATCAGCCCTTTACCGTGCCTCTGGCAGACGTGTGCAATATCCGCGAGCGGATTGAGGACCCCCGCGCCAGTTTCCAGATGGACCTGAGCAACGTGCGTGATCGACGGATCGCGCGTGAGCGCTTCGTCGATCGCGATGGCACTGGCCGCCTGATCGTCGGGAATGGGCAGGGCGACGGCGTCGCGCCCGAGATAGCGACAGATCTTGAGCAGGCGCTGGCAGTACGCGCCGTTGTCCGGCACGAGAATGCGTGCGTCGCGCGGCGTGAGCGTGCCGATGGCCGCTTCGACCGAGAACGTGCCCGAGCCTTGGAGCGGGACGCAGACATGCGTGTCGCCGCCCTGCACGATGTCCACGAGATCGCGGCACAGCGACGCGGTGACGCGGTTGAACTGCGCGTCCCACGAGCCCCAGTCGCGCAACATGGCCTGCCGCGTCGCCGGCGACGTGGTGAGCGGGCCGGGGGTGAGCAGAATCGGTTCCTGACCAAGAATCATGACCGCCTCCTATCAAGCGGGAAAACAAGCTGCGTTCGGTAAACACCTCGGCGAGGCGATGTGTTGCATATTATTGGCAAATTATGTCGTTTTATTGAAACCGCTGAGGTGTTGTCATCTGTTCGTCAAATACCTCAAATAGTATGGAAACCTTTGATTGGGATAGGGTTTTGTCGTCGCTGCGCGCAACGTTGTTCAGCGGTTCTGCGCAATCTCTGGGAAATGGCGAGTGCAATTTGTTGACAATCTACAAATCGTTGTGCTTGAATAGTCAACAACACAAATAGTCGCGTAACGCCACAAATTGCCAATGATCGGCGCGGAAGCGATTTGTGCCGTTGCGGGATCGCGTCGCAGGATGACGCCAGCGTTCGGAGAGAAGGAAGACCGGTATGAACCCAAATCCCACGTCGCCCTCGGCGATCGAGCTGTTACAGAGCCAGTCGCTGACCACGCTTGTCCAGCACGAAATCGAGCGTCTCATCATGGCGGGCGCCCTTACGCCCGGCACCAAGCTCAACGAGATCGAAGTGGCCGGCCGTCTGGGCGTGTCGCGCGGTCCGGTGCGCGAAGCGTTTCGCGCGCTCGAAGAAGCGGGGCTGCTGCGCACCGAGAAGAATCGGGGCGTGTTTGTGCGCGTTATCTCGCTGGAGGAGGCCGAAGAGATCTACACGCTGCGCGGCGTGCTCGACGAATTCGTGGCGCGCACGCTGGCGGAGTCGATCACCTCGGCGCAGCTCACCCGTCTGCGCGAGTCCGTCGAGGCTATGCACATTGCGGTAGAGGCGGGCGACAGCGAGGCGTATTACCGGCTGAACCTGGCGTTTCACGACGCGCTCGTCGAGATGGTCGGCAATCGCAAGTTAATTGAAACCTACCGGCGCCTGGTCAGGGAGCTGAGCCTGTTCCGTCACGAAGCGCTGACCGGCGATACGTCTGCGCCGCCGCAGTCGGCGCGTGAGCATCGCGACATCGTGAGCGCGATTGCGTCGCGCGACCCCGAGCATGCGGCGCAAGTCACGCGCGAGCATCTGTCGCGAGGCCGCGCGCGCATTCGCGAGGCCCTTGCGCGGGCACCTGGTGCCGCCGCGCAGGCGAAGGCCGGCTGAAGGACCGTGAACGATTTGTACTGCTGAATACCCGGCCGTCGGGTGCGTGCTGCCGCGAGGGCGACACCGTCGGCCATTTACCGAATTGCGCTTGAGGAGACCCGACGTGAACCCGTCCGTACAGATCGAAGTTAACGGCCGCCAATACCGGTTGCCGCAACAGCCGACCGTCATCGTCTGCGTCGATGGCTGCCAGTTCGAGTATCTCGAAGCCGCCGCTGCTGCCGGCGTCGCCCCGTACCTGAAGCACCTGCTGGCGGACGGTGCGGTATTTCAGGGCGACTGCGTCGTGCCGTCGTTCACCAACCCGAACAACCTGTCGATTGTGACCGGCGTACCCCCCGCCGTGCATGGCATCTGCGGCAATTACTTCTTCGACCCGTCGGCCGATGGCGGTCGCGGCGCGGAAGTCATGATGAACGATCCTGCCTACCTGCGCGCGGGCACGGTGCTTGCCGCCGCCGCCGATGCGGGGGCGAGCGTGGCGGTCGTGACCGCGAAGGACAAGCTGCGCAAGCTGCTCGGCCATCGCATGACGGGCATCTGCTTCTCGTCGGAAAAGGCGGACCACGTCACGCTCGCCGAGAACGGTATCGACGACGTGCTGGGACTCGTCGGCATGCCGGTGCCGGACGTCTACAGCGCGGCACTTTCCGAGTTCGTGTTCGCCGCCGGGGTGCGCCTGCTGGAGACGCGTCACATCGACCTGATGTATCTCTCGACGACCGACTACGTTCAGCACAAATGGGCGCCGGGCACGCAGGGCGCGAACGATTTCTACGCGATGATGGACGGCTATCTGCGTCGCATGGACGCGCTGGGCGCCGTCATCGGACTGACGGCCGACCACGGCATGAACGCCAAGCACGATCCGGCGACTGGCCGGCCCAATGTCATCTATTTGCAGGATCTGCTCGACGACTGGCTCGGCAAGGGCGTGGAAGCCGGCGGCGCGCGAGTGATTCTGCCGATTACCGATCCCTACGTGGTGCATCACGGCGCGCTCGGCTCGTTTGCCACGATCTATCTGCCGCAGGACGTGGATCGCGACGCCATTCGCCGGCGCATCGCCGCGATGCCCGGTATCGAGGTCGTGCTGAGCAACGCCGAGGCATGCGCTCGCTTCGAACTGCCGCCCGACCGCGTGGGCGACCTGGTCGTTGTGAGCGATCAGTCGGTCGTGTTGGGCACGAGTGCCAGCCGTCACGATCTGACCGGACTTACGGTGCCGCTGCGCTCGCATGGCGGGATCTCGGAGCAGACGGTGCCGTTGCTGTTCAACCGCAAGACCGGCGGCATTCCGGGCAAGGCGCGGTTGCGCAACTTCGACATTCTCGACGTGGCACTCAATCACGTCTGACGCGGTATCGCAACGCCTTTGCCCCGTGAGCCCGCGGCACGCAACCCAGAACGGTTGTGTTGGCGGGCCCCGACCCATTGGACACGCTGTGGAGAACCCCATGAATGCGCCGCACAAGCTGCATCCCCAGTTCCGCGCCGAAGCGCTTCGCATCGGCGGCGAGAAGGTGACCCGCGATCGGATCATCGAAATCTTCAATCCCTACTCGGGCGATCTGGTGGGCACGGTGCCGAAAGCCTCGCTCGATGACGTGCGCCGCGCGTTCTCGATTGCGAAGCAGTATCGCTCGACGCTCACGCGCTTCGAGCGCGCCAACATTCTCGATAAGGCCGCGGCGTTGCTGCGCGAGCGCACGGTCGAGGCGGCGGCGATCATCACGATGGAATCGGGGTTGTGCAAGAAAGACGCCGTCTACGAAATCGGTCGCGTGGCCGATGTGCTCGGGTTCGCCGCCGGCGAAGCGCTCAAGGACGACGGACAGGCGTTCTCGTGCGATCTCACGCCGCATGGCAAGAAGCGCCGCGTTGTAACGCAGCGAGAGCCGCTGCTCGGGGCCATCTCGGCCATCACACCGTTCAACCACCCCATGAACCAGGTGGCGCACAAGGTCGCGCCGTCGATTGCGACCAACAATCGCATGGTGCTCAAGCCGTCGGAAAAGGTGCCGCTCTCGGCCTGCTACCTGGCAGACACGCTTTATGAAGCGGGTCTGCCGCCGGAAATGCTGCAAGTCGTGACCGGTGACCCGATGGAGATTGCCGACGAGCTGCTCACGAACGAGAACATCGACATGATCACGTTCACCGGGGGCGTGTCGATCGGCAAGTACATCGCGTCGAAGGCGGGCTATCGTCGCATCGTGCTCGAACTCGGCGGCAACGATCCGTTGATCGTGATGGAGGACGCCGATCTCGATCGTGCGTCCGATCTGGCGGTGCAGGGGTCGTACAAGAATTCAGGCCAGCGCTGCACGGCCGTCAAGCGGATGCTCGTCCATCGCGATATTGCGGCCCAGTTCACCGATCTCGTGGTGGAAAAGACCCGCGCGTGGAGGTACGGCGACCCGGCCGACGGCGCCAACGACATGGGTACGGTCATCGACGAAGCGGCCGCCCGCCTGTTCGAGGCACGCGTGAACGAAGCGGTGTCACAGGGCGCCCGCTTGCTCGTGGGCAACCGGCGCGAGGGCGCGCTGTACTCGCCGACTGTCATCGATCGCGTCGATCCGAAAATGACGGTCGTGCGCGAAGAGACCTTCGGGCCGGTGTCGCCGATTCTGACGTTTGGCAGCATTGACGAAGCCATCGCCATCTCCAACGGCACGGCATTCGGTCTGTCGTCCGGCGTGTGCACGAACCGCCTTGATTATGTGACGCGCTTCACCAACGAACTGCAGGTGGGGACGGTCAATATCTGGGAAGTGCCGGGCTATCGCATCGAGTTGACGCCGTTTGGCGGCATCAAGGATTCCGGGCTCGGCTACAAAGAAGGCGTGCAGGAGGCGATGAAGAGCTTCACCAACACCAAAACGTTCACGTTGCCGTGGGGTGTCTGAGGCAGGTGATCGACCGCGCAAGGGGCGCCCGCCGACACGGTCGAATGGGGCGAAAAGCCGCGTTTCGCGGCGCTTCGGCTCAGGCTGTTCCCCTTGCGCAACAAGGCTTGGCGGAATCAGGGCAAAAATTGTGACAAATTGATGACACGATTGTTGCGCTGGTCATTTTGGTGTACGGTGTTCCGATTGGGGATACGCATGACGCGTGAACTTCATACGCATCCCGACGCCAGTGTTGGACTGACGCGGGATGCCGGTTTGGCAAACCAGTGTGCGCGTCATGTTGGCGGCGCAGGGCGCTGCCGGTCCCGTCGACACAATGATCACGGAACACTGGCATGCTGACACTCCTTAACCTGCTCTCCGGCGTTGCAATGCTGATCTGGGGGACGCACATCGTGCGTACCGGGGTCTTGCGCGTCTACGGCGCCGATCTGCGGCGCATTCTGTCGCACAGCATTTCGAATCGATTCCTCGCGTTTGCGGCAGGCTTGCTCGTCACGGGACTCGTGCAGAGCAGCAACGCGACGGCGCTTATCGTCTCGTCGTTCGGTGCACAGGGCCTGATCGCGCTCGCACCCGCGCTGTCGATCATGTTGGGGGCGGACGTCGGTACGGCGCTGATGGCGCGAATCCTGACGTTCGATCTGCATTGGCTTTCGCCGTTGTTGATCTTCTTCGGCGTGGTCTTCTTTCTGTCGCGCAAGCAGACGCGCGCTGGCCAGATCGGCCGCGTGGCCATCGGGCTCGGGTTGATCGTGCTGGCGTTGCAATTGATCGTGAACGCGACCACGCCGATGACCGAAGCGGCGGGCGTCAAGGTGCTGTTCGGGTCACTGACCGGCGATGTGATGCTCGACACGCTGATCGGTGCGCTCTTCGCGATGGTGTCGTATTCGAGTCTGGCGGCGGTGCTGTTGACGGCGACGCTGGCGTCGTCGGGCGTGATTTCGCTCAAGGTGGCCTTGTGCCTCGTGATCGGCGCGAATCTGGGCAGCGGCATGCTCGCGATGCTCACGTCGGCCGGGCAGAATGCGGCGGGCCGTCGCGTGGTCTTCGGCAGCCTTGTGTTCAAGCTGATCGGCTGCCTGATCGTGCTGCCGTTCGTCGACTATGCGCCGGCGCTGGTGAGCTGGCTCTCGGATGCCCCCGCGCAAGCCGTCGTCAATTTCCACGTGCTCTACAACCTGGTGCGATGCGTGGTGTTCCTCGCCTTCACCGAGCCGATGGCGCGCCTGTGTGTGCGTCTGCTCTCGGAACGGCCGGAGGTGGACGGCGTGATGCGTCCTCGCCACCTGGATGAGAGCGCGCTGGAGATGCCGTCGGTGGCGCTGTCCAACGCGACACGCGAGACGCTGCGCATGGGCGACATCGTCGAGCAGATGCTCAATGGGTTGCTCGAAGTCATTCGCAGCAACGACGTGGCGCGCGCGAGAGAGACACGCCGGCTCGACGACGACGTCGACCATCTCTATACCGCGGTGAAGATGTACCTGACGCGCGTGTCGCGCGAGAACCTGAGCGAGCAGGACAGTCGCCGCTGGACGGACATCATTTCGCTCACGATCAATCTGGAGCACGCGGGCGACATCATCGAGCGCATGGTGACGGAGGTCGAGGAGAAAAAGATCTCGCACAAGCTGTCGTTCTCGGAAGCGGGGTTGCAGGAAATCTGCGACATGCACGCGCGACTGGTGACGAACCTGCAACTGGGGCTCTCGGTGTTCCTGAACACCGACCTCCGGAGTGCGCAGCGGCTCATGGCCGAGAAGGAGAGCTTCCGCGATCTGGAGCGCGCCTATTCGTACACGCACTTGAACCGTCTGGCGGGCCAGTCGGTGCAGAGCATCGAGACGAGTTCACTGCACCTGGACATCATCAGCGACATGAAGCGTTTGAACTCGCTGTTCTGCTCGACGGCGTATCCGGTGCTCGACGATGCCGGTGCGCTGCGCAAGAGCCGCATGCGGGACAAGCCGAAGGACGGCAAGGACGCGAAGGATACAAGGGATTCGAAGACGCCCAAGGAATCGAAGGCGTCGACGCTGGCGGTACTGGCCGATGTCGCGACGGCTGCCGCCGCCGGTGTTCGCGACGACAACGAGAGTTCACACGATGGCCCTGAGCCTGCCGGACATCCGCACCCTGTTCGATAACTTCGGTTCGCTTGCTTACAGCGGCGAGCCGGTCACGCAATTGGAGCATGCGCTGCAAAGCGCGGCATTGGCCGAGAGCGAAGGCGCCGACGAGGCGCTGGTGGCCGCCAGTTTCCTGCACGATCTCGGTCATCTGCTCAACCTTCAGGGCGAAACGCCCTCTGAGCGCGGCATCGATGATCTGCATCAGTACTTCGCCCTGCCTTTCCTGCGCCCGCTGTTCAGCAACGCGGTGCTCGATCCCATTCGTCTGCACGTGGATGCCAAGCGCTGTCTGTGCGCGGTCGATCCCGATTACTTCAGCAAACTCTCGGTCGATTCGGTGCGCAGTCTGGCGTTGCAGGGCGGGGTGTTCAGCGATGACGAGGCGAAGACGTTCCTGGCTCGCGAGCATGCCGAGGCGGCGCTGCGGCTACGTCGCTGGGACGACCGCGCGAAGGTCGCCGGCATGCCGACGCCATCGCTCGATCACTATATGAAATTGCTGGCGCGGGTAACGCTTCAATGAGGCAGGCGTGCGCGCCAGCCTGCGGGCAGCAGCCTCAGGACCGCCGCGCGTGACGGGTGCCAGAAGGCGGACAGGAGCAACAGGGCGCCGCCGACCACGACGGCGACAACCGCCAACGCATGCGTGTTCTCCGAGGTCACGAGAAGGTTGAGCATTGCCGTAATCACATACAACAGCGACGACATCATCAGGGCGCGACGGTCGATCGCGAGCGAAATTCCCGTGAGCAAGACGAAGAATGCGATGGCGCCGACGGCGTGATCCGGCATGAGCGCCCAGAAGATTGGATGCGTGACCATGCAGGCGGCGAGCAGATGCAGCCAGAACGCGACGTCTGAGCGAAAGGTCGTGCGCTTGGGGTCGCGGGCGTCCCATCGCAATGCCCAGACGAAGATCGCGAGACCGCCGACGATGGTCACGGCGCGCAGGGCGTCGATGAGGTTCTCGCCAAGAATCACGACGAAGAGCCAGGTCAGGAAAACCACCCCGCCGATGCCCATGGCGAGGGTGACCGGCACTCGAAAGCGTCGCCAGTACAACACCGTGCCGACGGCGATGCCGGCATAGCTTGCGAACAGCGACAGCAGGACATGGGCGCCCAGCGCGAGTCCTTCCGCCTCGGGCGGGATGGGTTCGCCCGAGCCAAATCCCGGCGCGGCGGCTTGTATGCCGATGAGGCCGACACTGGCAAACGATGCGATGAAACCGAAGCAATAGAAGAGGGCGGGGAGTGCCATGCGACGGCGCCGCACGAACACCTCCGACAGTCCCCAGAAGAGCGCCGCGCAGACCAGCGCTGTAAGCCATGGCGGCAGCGTGCGTGTCAGCCACGCCGTGCCGAACATGAGCAGCGCCGACGCGACGACGACGAAAACGTCGTTGAAGCTGGTAATGAGCCGCATCGGCTCGTCGTCGATGCGTTGCTGTGATTGCGGGGGCGTTGCGTCGGGGGTGGCCGCCTGCGTCAGAGGCGAAGAATCAGGAGTTGTCATGGCGTGGTGGTCGTCGGCGTTCGTGGCCCAAAGTGTATCCATCGGACGAATCTGTACGCGCAAAAATCCTGGGATATTTCGCAAACCGTTGCCAAGCTTTGGAAAACGGACGCACCATCTCCGGTGGGCAAAGTGCGCAATGCCGAGCCTGACGACGCGCGTTCCTGCCAGTCGGCAGCGGCGCCGCCGCGCGTCCACCTCGATGCCGTCACCGCGTGGGTGCCGCCGAATCAGCCTGCCAACGCCGTGGCCTCGATCTCCACCGCCACGCCATGACTGAGTGCGGGCACCGGCACGACCGCGCGGGCGGGCTTCGCCTCGCCGGCCCAGGCGGCGTAGACCTCATTGAAAGGCCCCCAGTCGTCGACGTTCGTGATGTACACGCGCACCTGCACCAAGCGGTCGATGCGCGTGCCGCACGCAGCAAGAATCGTTGCGACGTTATCCAACGCCTGCTTCGCCTGTACGGCGAACGGCGCGCCGGCGAGGCGCTCGCCTTCCGGCGTGATCGGCAACTGCCCCGACACGAAGACGAATCCGCCCGCGCGGACACCATGCGAATAGTGACCGCGCGGCGGCTGCAGCGCCGCCACGTTCACGGCGTCGATGCCATCGGCCTGGGTGCTCATACCGTTTCTCCCAACGTGAGTTTGGCGAAGCGCGCCATATCGACGTTACCGCCCGACAGGATGATGCCCACGCGCTTGCCGCGGATATCCAGTTTGCCTTGCAGCACCGCCGCCGCGGCGAGGCAGCCGGTCGGCTCGACCACGAATTTCATGCGGCTCGCGAAGAACTGCATCGTCTGTACGAGTTCCTCGTCGGTCACGGTCACGATGTCGTCGACGAGCGCGCGAATCACCGGGAACGTGTATTCGCCGAGATGCTGGGTCTGCGCGCCGTCGGCAATCGTGCGCGGTGTTTCGATGTGCACGATCTTGCCCGTGCGAAAACTCTGCTGGCCGTCGTTGCCGGCCGCCGGTTCCACCCCGTAGATCTCGATGTCGGGATTCAATGCGCGCGCCGCGACGGCACTGCCCGAGAGCAACCCGCCACCGCCTAGGCAAACGACGAGGGTGTCCAGCTCACCCGCGTCCTCGATCAACTCCTTGGTTGCCGTGCCCTGGCCGGCCATCACGTGCGGATGGTCGTACGGCGGAATCAGCGTCATGCCGCGCTCCTGCGCGAGACGCTTCGCAAGCGCTTCGCGATCCTCCTGGTAACGGTCGAACAGCATCACTTCCGCCCCGTAACCGCGCGTCGCGTCAATCTTCATCTGCGGGGCGTCCTGGGGCATCAGGATGACGGCCGGCACGCCAAGCTCGCGCGCGGAGAGCGCAATCGCCTGCGCGTGATTGCCCGACGAGAAGGCCAGCACGCCGCCGCGCTTCTGCTCGGCCGTGAACTGCGAGATCGCGTTGTAGGCCCCGCGGAACTTGAACGCGCCCATACGCTGGAAATTCTCCGCCTTGAAGAACAGGCGGGCGCCGGTCATGGCGTCGGCGGTACGCGACGTCAGCACGGGCGTACGATGCGCTGCCTCCCGAATCCGGTCGTGGGCGGCAGCGATGTCGCCATAGGTAATCGCCAGCGAAGAAGTTGTCATGATGTGCCTTTCGTGTCGCAGAGATAGGTGTAGACGGTCGAGCGGGCGACGCCCAGCGCGCGTGCCACTTCGGCGTGCGCGTGACGAAGGTCGAGCAGACCGCGGGCCTCGACGAGGCGGATGGCTTCGCGGCGCTGCGCGAGCGTCAGGCCCTGCGGCGTGGTGTTGCGCTGCGCGGCGAAGTCGGTGATCAGTGGAACGATGTCGTCGAGACGGCGCGTCGAGAGCGTTTCGCGCACGGGCGTCGGCGCATGGTTGGGCACGCTCACCAGTTGCTGCACGCTGGCCGCCGCCGCCGCGAGCATCGAGATGTCCATGTTCAGGCAAATGGCGGCGACATACTCGCCGCGACCGTTTTTCAGCCCGATGGACGTGCTCTTGGCCGGACGCCCATCGGGAAACCGATTCGCGTAGTTCGCGATGACCTCGGGAAATGCCGGGTCGGCGATGCGCGCGAGGCCCATCTCCGTGACGGCATCGCCGGCTTCGCGCCCCGACAAATTGTTGGCGATCGCCACGATGGCATGGTCTGGATCGGTCAGGTCGTGCAACACCACTTCGACAAGCGGCGCGAAGGTCTGACCGAGCGCCTCGACAATCTTGCGACCTTCACGAAGCAGCAAGGCGTTCTCGTCGAGCATGCGGGGGGCAGACGATTTGGCAGATTTCATGATTTGACATTATGTCATTCAGTGACGAAATGTCAAATGGCGTCCGGAAAAACGCCCGGTGCCTGTCGATGATTCGACGGTGGCAGCGGGCGCCAGGGCGCCGGGCGTTACTCAGACGAGTTGCTTTTCCGCCAGTTCGCTCTTGAGATAGCCGTAATAGATCGGCGCGGCGATCAGTCCGGGCAGCCCGAACGCGGCTTCCATGACGAGCATGGCGAGCAGAAGCTCCCAGGAGCGCGACTGGATTTGTGTGCCGACGATGCGGGCGTTCAGGAAGTACTCGAGTTTGTGAATCACGATCAGGAAGGTCAGGGCGGCGATGGCCACGTACAACGAGACCGACAGGCCCAGCACCACGATGAACGTGTTCGAGATCAGATTCCCGACGACCGGCAGCAGGCCCACGGCGAACGTCACCACGATCATCGTCTTGCGCAGCGGCAAGTGAACGTCGAACAGCGGCAGCACACCGAGCAGGAAGATCGCGGTGAAGAGCGTGTTGATTGCCGAGATTTTGACCTGGGCGAACACGATGCGGCGAAACGCATCGCCAAACAGCGTGACGCGCCGTGAGAGCGCGGCCGAGAGCGGGCGCATGCTGTGCACGGGCCGGATCGACGAGAGGGCCACGAGTGCGCCGAGCACGAGCCCCACGATGATGTGCACCATCGCGTTGAGCGCTTCCTTGCCGACGAGCGACATCTCCTGCGTGTGGTCCTTCAGATAGCCGGTGATGGACTGGTGGATGTCGTCGCTGTCGGCCGGCAGGCGTGCCGTGATCCAGGCGGGCAACTGCGCACGCGCCTGCTCGACCACGTCCATCATCCGGCCGTTGAGGTGTTCCAGATGGCCGGCGTCGCTGCGGAAGAACGTGATGATGCCGAAGATGATCGCGGTCATCAGCGCGACGATCACCGCCGACAGGAGGGCGACGGCGACCAGCCGGGCGCGCTCGCTGGAGATGCGCAGTTGCAGGCGCGGCCCGAGCACGTGCACGAGCTGATAGACGACCGTCCCCGCGAGCACCACCGAGAGCAGGTGGATGCTCAGAATCAGCCAAAGGGCGAGGGCGGCGGCCGCGTAGCTCGCCAGTTCGATCCAGGCATCCCGATCCGGATGCCAGCCAGAGCGCGGTTCCATGCAATGACGTCCTTGTAATAAGACTCTGCCGCGACGACGCGGGCGACCCTCGCAAGGCGCTCGCGCGTGTCGTGACGTAAGACAGCCCGAACGGGCGATGCGCTTACTTTGCGCGCGTCAGCAATGGGGCGAGGTACTTGCCGGTGAAGCTGGCCTTGTTCGCCGCCACTTGCTCGGGCGTGCCTTGCGCAATGATTTGCCCACCGCCCGCGCCGCCTTCCGGCCCGAGATCGATCACCCAATCCGCCGTTTTGATCACGTCGAGATTGTGCTCGATGATGACCACGGTATTGCCTTGATCGCGCAGCCGGTGGATCACCGTGAGCAGCAGCTCGATATCGTGAAAGTGCAGCCCGGTCGTCGGTTCGTCAAGGATGTAAAGCGTTCGGCCCGTGTCGCGCTTCGAGAGTTCGAGCGAGAGCTTCACGCGCTGCGCCTCACCGCCCGAGAGCGTGGTGGCCGACTGGCCGAGGCGAATGTAGCCCAGGCCCACGTCCAGCAATGTCCTGAGCTTGCGCGCGACGACCGGCACCGGCTTGAAGAACTCGTGCGCCTGCTCGACCGTCATGTCGAGCACCTCCGAGATATTGCGGCCCTTGTACTGCATTTCGAGCGTTTCGCGGTTGTAGCGTTTGCCGTGGCAGACATCGCAGGGCACATACACATCGGGCAGGAAGTGCATCTCGACCTTGATGACGCCATCGCCCTGACAGGCTTCGCAGCGTCCGCCCTTGACGTTGAACGAGAAACGGCCCGGATCGTAGCCACGCTCCTTGGCCGCGGGCACGCCGGCGAAGAGTTCGCGGATCGGGGTGAACAGCCCCGTGTAGGTGGCCGGGTTCGAGCGCGGCGTGCGTCCGATGGGCGATTGGTCGACGTTGATGACCTTGTCGAAGTGCTCCAGCCCTTCGATCTGGTCATACGGCGCCGGCTCGGCCGACGACCCGTAGAGATGCCGTGCGACGGCGTGATACAGGGTGTCGTTGATCAGCGTCGACTTGCCCGAACCGGACACGCCGGTCACGCAGGTCAGCAACCCGACCGGCAGATCCAGCGAGACGTTTTTGAGGTTGTTGCCCGATGCGTCCAGAATTCGCAGTCGATCGTCGCTCGGCGCGCGTCGCTGCGCAGGCACTTCGATACGCCGCGCGCCGGACAGGTACTGCCCCGTGAGCGACTCCGGCGCGTTTTCGATCTGCTCGGGGCGGCCTTGTGCGATCACCCTGCCGCCGTGGATCCCCGCGCCCAGCCCCATGTCGACGACGTAATCGCTTGCGAGAATCATGTCCTCGTCGTGTTCGACCACGATGACCGAGTTGCCAAGATCGCGCAGATGCTTGAGCGTGCCGATCAGGCGGTCGTTATCGCGCTGATGCAAGCCGATGGACGGCTCGTCGAGCACGTACATCACGCCGGTGAGGCCCGAGCCGATTTGCGACGCCAGGCGGATGCGCTGCGCTTCGCCGCCCGAGAGCGTATCGGCGCTGCGTTCGAGCGAAAGGTAGTCGAGGCCCACGTTGTTCAGGAACGTGAGGCGGGCCACGATTTCCTTGACGATCTTGTCGGCGATCTCGCGCTTCGCACCGTGCAGGACCAGTTCGTGGAAGTGGCCGAGCGTTTCGCGCAGCGGCAGGTTGCCGATCTCGTAGATCGCGCGCGCCTGCTGGCCTTCGCCGACCTTGACGAAACGGGCTTCGCGACGCAGGCGGCTGCCTTCGCAATCGGGGCAGGCCTGGTTGTTCTGGTACTTGGCCAGCTCTTCACGCACGGCGACGGAATCGGTTTCGCGATAGCGTCGTTCCAGATTCGGGATGATGCCTTCGAAGGCATGCTCACGCACCGATGTGCGGCCCTTCTCATTCACATAGGTGAAGGGAATGGTCTGCTCGCCGGAGCCGAAGAGTACGATCTTCTGGGTGGCTTCCGGCAGCTCCTCGAAGGGCGTGTCGACATCGAAGTCGTAGAACGCCGCGAGGCTCTGCAGCATCTGGAAATAGAACTGGTTGCGGCGATCCCAGCCCTTGATCGCGCCCGAGGCGAGCGAGAGCGCCGGGAAGCCGACGACGCGCTTTGGATCGAAGAACGTCATGTGGCCAAGACCGTCGCAGCTTGGGCATGCCCCCATCGGATTGTTGAACGAGAACAGGCGCGGCTCGAGTTCCTGAAGCGAATACGAGCACACCGGGCATGCGAACTTCGAGCTGAAAACGTGTTCCTTGTCGGTGTCCATTTCCAGCGCCACGGCCCGGCCGTCGGCCAGCCGCAGTGCCGTTTCGAACGATTCCGCCAGACGCTGTTTCAGATCGGCGCGTACCTTCACGCGGTCGATGACCACGTCGATCGAGTGCTTTTCCGTCTTTTTGAGCTTGGGCAGGGATTCGATGTCGTAGACGCGCGCCGTGCCTTCGTTGGCCGCGCCGCCGCCCGAGCGGATGCGAAAGCGCACGAAGCCCTGGGCCTGCATCGTCTCGAACAGGTCGACATGCTCGCCCTTGCGATCGACCACGACGGGCGCGAGGATCATGAGCTTGGTGTCTTCCGGCAGCGCGAGCGCAGCGTCGACCATTTGCGAGACGCTTTGCGATTCGAGCGGCAGGCCGTGGTCGGGGCAATAGGGCGTACCCACGCGCGCGTAGAGCAGACGCAGGTAGTCGTGGATTTCCGTGACCGTGCCCACCGTCGAGCGCGGGTTGTGCGACGTGGCCTTCTGTTCGATGGAGATCGCGGGCGAGAGGCCTTCGATCAGGTCGACATCGGGCTTTTCCATCAGTTGCAGGAACTGGCGGGCGTAGGCCGACAGGCTCTCGACATAGCGACGCTGACCTTCCGCGTAGAGCGTATCGAAGGCCAGCGACGACTTACCGGAACCGGACAGGCCGGTGATCACCACGAGCTGGTGACGCGGCAAGTCGAGATTGACGTTCTTGAGGTTGTGGGTACGAGCCCCACGAATACGGATGGTTTCCATTCACGGTTCCGGGTCGTCGCCGAGGAATCCGCGCGGCGAAATGTCGCGGGGCGGTTTCCGGCCCCCAAGAGTCCGAGTTTCCCGGGACGTCGCGCGATATCGGCACGGCGTTGGCCGGGCGTCGACGCAGCGGGCGGCGGGAGCGGTCGGGCGGGCCGCTGGGGGAAAATCAGGGCGGCTAAACCTGCTAATATACCTAAGTTTGATTGCTGGGGCTGAACCGGCTGACGGGTAGTCTCGGGCGATATACCGGCATGGGCCATAGGTGGGGGCGAATCGCCCGCTTTCCAGGGGGCTGGCGCCGGACCGTCGTCCGGGCCCATCGACATGCCTCCGGGCAGCAATCATCAGACGATTCCGAGGCTGCACGTTGTTGCGCGCGCTATTTCCATCTCTCAGGACGTAATGTCTACCGATTCCGTGACTCCCGCTTCCCCTGCCACAACGCGCGGCCGAGGTGGCCGCATGACCCCGCTGGAAGTGCGCGCGAGCGCGTCGCTCGCGGGGATTTTTGCACTGCGCATGCTCGGTCTGTTTCTGATCATGCCGGTGTTCTCTGTGTTCGCGCAGACGATTCCTGGCGGCAACAACACTTTTCTCGTCGGACTGGCCATCGGCATCTATGGTCTGACGCAGTCCCTGTTCTATATTCCGTACGGGTGGGCTTCCGACCGGCTGGGGCGCAAGCCTGTCATCGTGTTCGGCCTGATCGTGTTCGCGATCGGCTCGCTCGTGGCGGCGCTGGCGCATGATCTGGCGTGGATCATCGTCGGCCGGGCGATCCAGGGGGCTGGAGCGATTTCCTCGGCGGTGATGGCGTGCGTGGCCGATCTGACGAGCGAAGCCAACCGCACCAAGGCGATGGCGATGATCGGCGGCAGCATTGGCCTGTCGTTCGCGGTGGCCATCGTGTGTGCACCGTTCCTGTATCACTGGCTGGGCATGAGTGGCCTGTTCTCGGCCATCGGCATTCTGGCGGTACTGGCGATCTTCGTGGTGGTGTGGGTCGTGCCGACGCCGCCCGCGCATCCCAAGGTGGGCCCGGCGCCGTTCTCGGAGGTGCTGCACAACCCGGAGTTGTTGCGTCTGAATTTCGGCGTGTTCGTGCTGCATGCGACACAGACGGCGCTGTTCGTGGCGATGCCGCGCATGTTGGTGGCGGCGGGGTTGCCGGTGGCGCAGCACTGGGAGGTGTATCTGCCGGTGATGGGGTTGTCGTTCGTGGCGATGGTGCCGGCGATCATCGCGGCCGAGAAGCGCGGCAAGATGAAGGTGGTGCTGCTCTCGGCGATTGCACTGGTCGCGGTGGCGCAGGCGGCGCTGGGCGGATTGCCGCCGACGGTGGGCGTGATTGCGTGCGTGCTGTTCGTGTACTTCCTGGGCTTTAACGTGTTGGAGGCATCGCAGCCGTCGCTGGTGTCGAAGCTGGCGCCGGGGCAGCGCAAGGGCGCGGCGGTGGGCGTGTACAACACGACGCAGGCCCTCGGGTTGTTTTGCGGCGGGGCGATAGGGGGTTTTCTGATGACCCACTACGGTCAGAACGCAATCTTCATCACTTGCTCAGTCGGGGCTGTCGTGTGGCTTATAATCGCCGCACCGATGAGGACGCCAGCGCCTCATCAATCCTGATCGGATATCAGCAATACCGGAGAAAGATTTATGGCATCAGTCAACAAAGTGATCCTGGTCGGCAACCTTGGCGCCGATCCCGAAGTCCGCTACATGCCGAGCGGCGATGCGGTCGCGAACATTCGTCTGGCGACGACCGACCGTTACAAGGACAAGCAGTCTGGCGAGTTCAAGGAGCTGACGGAATGGCACCGGGTGTCGTTCTTCGGCCGTCTCGCCGAGATCGTCAATGAGTACCTGAAGAAGGGCTCGGCGGTGTATATCGAAGGTCGTATCCGCACGCGCAAGTACCAGGCGCAGGACGGCACCGAGCGTTACAGCACGGAAATCGTAGCGGACCAGATGCAGATGCTGGGCGGCCGCAGCGGTGGTGAAGGTGGCGGCGGCGGTGGCGGCTACTCGCGCGGCGGTGGTGGTGGCGACGAAGGCGGCGGTGGCGGCTATTCGCGCGGTGGTGGCGGTGCCCGTCAGCAAGCACCGGCCAAGCAGTCGGGCGGCGGTTTTGACGACATGGATGACGATATTCCGTTCTAAGACCTACTTCATTGATTTTTTGGTGATTAAGGCTCGTGTTCCGAGGTGACACGGGCCTTTTTCATTACCACGCTTCAAGTTGCGGTCTAACAGCGTTGTTGCACAGCTATTACTTCGCGAAAATGGTGGGTAAGTGGCGTGTTCCTACGGTCAAGACACTCGGCCGATGTGCGCCGCGACGTTGACGGAGTCAACTCGGCGATTTTGCAAGTTGCAGCTAGTGCAATGCTGATGCCCTGGAACCTGCTCAGTATCTGCTCAGTTTTGGCTGGATACTGAGCAGATACTTCATCGGAGGCGCTCCCAACGTTGGTTCAAGCGGGCTTCTTTGTTCGCGGCTTGCTTGCTCGTTGGCGCGGCACTGCGACTCTAATCAACATTAGCGGGGGCATAGGTAAGCGGTTAGCGCCCCGAAAGCGACGCAACATCGACGAAGTCGTCCATTGAAGCTCCGCCTCGTGTCGACTGCTAGAGAAATTGCTAGCCGATGGGAGTGGTGGCTATCAGAGAGTCCTCGCCGTCGAACCAGACAGGCACCACTGTAAGGGCCAACCTTGAGACGAATCGAGCGCTGGCAAGTGCCACGCAAAATAAGGGCGATGCTGCGCGAGCGGCATGTTCGGTTTTTGCCGGTGAACCCAACGAACGCGGTCAACTTGATTCCTGCAGCCCACGCAATCCAGCGGGCAGCAGCCAGAGCGCAGTAACCTCAAAAACCAGTACTCCCTCAAAACGCTTCAAATATTATTGCCAATCGTTGACCTTGCAATGACCTACTTCAATCTGAATCGACGGTTCGTCGAGCGAGAAAGCTACCATGAGAATGAGCTGATGGTCTCTGAGGTCAGCGGAAAGCGTCTTGATTGGTCGCGGGTCTTGGAGAGCCGCGCGTGCGTGGTTGTTGCGCCGGCAAATTTCGGCAAGACCACGGAGATGGAGCGCCAGGCAATGCGGCTGCGAGAAGCCTCGCAAGCCGCGGTTTTTGTAGCCCTCAGAAGATTGGCTGACCTCAGAAGTTTCGAGAGAGCAATTGAGGGCGACAATCGTAAGTCCTACCAGGCATGGAAGTCATCATCAAAGGGAATCCTAACAATCTTTGTTGATTCACTGGATGAAGCAGCAGCTGGCAAGACAGAGAACATCGACTACCTCATTGATGAAATCCTCAATGAGGTTTCGCGGGCCAGGGACCGCGTCAGATGGGTTATCTCGACAAGGCCGGCGATTCTAACCGCACAGGTCTTCGGCAAGTTGTCCGCCGTACTCGGGTTGCCAGCTTCGATAAAGCGTACGGCGACCGCTCCATCTTCAGCGGTAAGCGACACTTCAAACAGTTCCACGGCGTCTGACGAATCCACCGAAACGGAGAAGCTTCGTCTCTTTTCGATGACGCAACTGGATATTAATCAGGCCAAGACTTATCTGAGTGGGCGTCATCCTCAGTTACAAGCAGACCTCATCGTGCAACTGGCACGGGAGCGAGGGCTTGCTGGCTTCACGCGCAGCCCTGGCGGGCTGGACATCATTGCGAGCATTGACCTACTTAGTAATCCTACTGATTCGCTCACAGAGGTTTTCTTGCGAGTCGTACGCGCGGTACATGTTCTGCGCACGACAGACCATCGCTTTGAGGACGCGGGAAATCCTCCCGCTGAACTGCTTGAACATGCAGCGCGGAAGCTTGCGTCAGCGTCTCAGGTGTGCCGGCTGTTGAACATTGAGATGCCAGAAGCAAAGTTGGCAACCCCAGAAAATGCGCTTTCAGCGAGACTGATTGCCACACCGATGTTGCCGGAGCGGGCAGTCGAACAACTATTGGCCTCGCACCTCTTCATCGATGGGGGCTTTCATCAGGTGAAGATATATCCGGATGAGCTGCTTCCCTTCTTGGCAGCGCAGCGATTAGCGGGGCTGGTCGAATCGACTGACCAGGCGCTGAGACTACTTCAGAACTTCACTTGGTCCTCCCCCAGTGGGGAGCAAGGTGTTCAACGCGAGTACTTGCCTCTCATGGGTTGGCTCGCCACGCTGAATCCACATTGTCGGGCAGTCATTCTTCGCTGCGACCCGCAAGCGCTGGCGTTTTTTGGCGACCTTCGCAATAGTTCGATGCCGTTGGCAGACGCAGTTGAAGCATTGACAGAAAGCATCCGGCGCCTCGTCGAGCAGGGTGACCATCCTGGCCGCGGTATGTTTACTTTGACGTCCGAGAACTATTGGCAGGCTGGCCCTAGGCGACTTGAGACGGCCATAACAAAGCTCTACGACACGTATGGTGGGCACTACTTGGCCCGGAATGTCCTGATGGACATTGTGACAACGTGCAGGGCTGATTTTCTGCGCGCAAGAGTTCTGCGCCGTCACGAGCGAAAGTATTCCCGGTTACTCGAGGACGGCGCGGATGTGCGGTATTTGTTGGCGGTTGGCAATCAGGAAGACTTTGGGGGCCTTGCCGGAGCGATTAATGCAAGCAACAACGCACGAGAAAGCGTCGTTGCGCTGGTGCTTGGAAGGTTGGGATGGAACTACTTTGCCCCATCTGAAGTCGCTCGGCTTATCGACGCGCGGTTCGAGCAGGGAAGAGACAGCTTCAACATTGGCTACGTACTCGATTCGGGTGGCTTGCTGGCCTCCGCCACGCATGAGCAGCTCTATCAGCTATGCAGGGCACTCGTGGTGCGAGTAGCAAGGCCGAGACAGCGTACCGGCCGCAATAGGCGTACGAATGTTCGCTTGGACGGTCAGTACGTCGAGATGACCGCTGACGCCGTTGCCACATTAGTCGCCCGCACGAGCGCGATGGACTCTCGGCGGGTTGCGCAGCTCTGCCTGGTGCTTAGGCGCGTCTTGTCAGAGCCGCCAATCTACTCTGCCGCCGATACTGCGTCCCTGCGTGCAGCGCTGAACGGCAATGAGCCAGTACGGCGCGCGCTCCTAGGAATGTTGGCAAAGTCGGGGCTAGAGGACCGCGAGTTGTTGACGTCCGTGGTCGGGTACAGCAGCGTTTGCACATACCACGCCGCAGATATTGAGCAAGTGAATCATCCGCGACTGACGAAGCTCTACGCAGCTCACTTGGTGCAGATACGGGCCAGCGTTGCATTGGTCGAGCCGACAAGGGTGCCCAAGTCTCGAAAAGACGGGCCTACGGTCGGTCGCCAAGCGCGAAGAGATTTGAATAAACTCCTGCCTACCATCACCGACGGAACGGCGACGAACGCCCTGTCATGGGTTGCGGCATGGCTTCTCCAGACGAACCCGAACTCACATTATGGCGAAGTAAACATTGAGGTCTTTGAACGGGAAGCCGGGAAAAAAATAGCGAACGCCGTTCGCCAGGGCTTGAGCCAAGTTTGGCGCAACCGCCCCCCGCGCTTCGACGAGGGGCAACTCAACTCGACCTATCACATCACCGCTGCTGGCCTGCAGGGACTTCATTTGGAGCTCGGTCAAGGAGCCTCGCTGCCTGACCTCTCAGAGCCGGAGATTCGACGGGCCTTCCGGTACGGCACCTTTGAGATTAACGGCTATCCCAAGTGGTTTTGGCCGTTGGCCGAAACCCACTCGGCCATTGCGGTCTCGGAGCTCTCCAATATTGCGAAGGAGGCTACGAATGGGGCTGTATCACTAGAGCACGCTGAAGAGCTCTTCGCTTCAATGAGCCAAGCTCCGAAGCTAATTCGTGAGACTTTGAGCCCGATAGCTTGGTCATACCTGATGGGCGCTGGGCCCTCGCGTCCGTATGTTGCGGAGCGAATCCTGGATGCGGTAATGGTTTCTCCAAACCAGGTCCCGCGGGCGGAGTTTGAACAAGTGGCTTTACGCAAGATGAAGGACTCCTTCACCCCCCTCCTCACAGACCCGCCCGAGCCAGCGCTTCTGTCACTTCGAGAGGACGCCGTCATGTGGGCGGCTCATTGGCTGACCAGCTATCCGGCAAGCTTTCAAAGGGCTGTTAGCAATTGGGGACCTAAAGACCCAGACGCTGTAAAAGCGTTTGTCGCGCAGCTAGCCGCGCATTTTGGTCGCGACCATGGCGGCAGGCTGGTGACCCTAGCGAAGGCGAGCGATGAAGGTGTAATGGCCCTCTGGCATCTGCAGCAATGGACCACGTGGGCCGTTGACCGCACAGAGGACGTCGAGAGGCCGGAGGGTATTGTCTATAGCCCCGGCCAGCGGGACAACGCGCAACAGTTGCGGGATAGCCTGATTGGAATCATCGCCTCCGCAAATTCTCAGCAAGCGTATGAGGTGCTCGAGGACGCCCGAGCGTCCTCAACCGGGCCACGAGAAATGTACATCCGGCGAGCTCAGTTCGAGTTGCGCGAGCGCCAGCTTGCTCGGCGACCCCTCTCGCAGGCTGGCTACGACCAGTTCGAGAGGAACTTCCGGCCAAACATGACCGACTCATTGTCCTTCGCCATGGCAGTTCATGCCGACATTGACGCGGTCAAGTATGACATCGAAAGAGGTGAACATAGCTTGCGGAGTTTCTTCAGCGAGTTGGACTTCACGCGCGTTAATAAGAAGGGATGACCTGACTGCTTTTCTCGTACCACTGGGGTCTAGAGATTTATG